>JBPCJC010000037.1:0-30651 GCA_051005695.1 Chthoniobacterales bacterium
AACCGGCATCGCCAGCTCCCGGAAAATCGCGCGCACCGACTCGAGTTGCGCGGCCGTTCCATTGTCCGCCAAGTCGCCGCCGAGCAAACAAAAGTGCGCGTCCGGCGCGGAGGCTTTCATTTGCCTAACGACTTCTACAAACCATGGCCTGCACGCCTGCGAGCTGTAATGCAGATCGTTGATCGCGATGAAGGAAAAATTTTCGCTCGGCGGCGCTTCTGCACCTCGCAACCGCCCCGGCCACAGCCCTAACGAAAGCAAAGCCCCGCCGCTGAGGCGCAGCCAATCGCGACGAGTTAGCGACGAAGACATCCCCGCACTTTACTCGCAACGATCACGGATTCCACAAGGCAAGGTTTGGCTCTTCGAATTCGCTCGCCACGTCGCAGCGTCAAGGAAAAACGCGCGCAAAATGAAACTACGCATCACGTCCGGCCTCTGCCGCGCTCGTTTCGTTCTAGCTTTCGTCCCGCTGACCCTGGCCGCGTCGCCAACCATCCAGTTGGTCACGGCATTTTCCGGCCGAAAGCCCTCGTGGTCCGTGGATGCTGGTGGCGACAAGCGTCGACGGCTCCGCTTTTCTCGGGCCCAGGTTTCGTCAGCGAAGCAACGCTCCCGGCCGTTTGAAATCCGTGCGGGTGCGCGACACGGTAAACATCGGAGGTGCATCCGTTCGCCTTCTGCACGTCGCGGTAACCCACTAACTCCGCCAACTAGCCGCGGCCGGTCGCGTTATCACCTAACGAGCGCCCACCGGTAGAGGCTCTTCCACCGGAGTCGCCCCTCCTTCATCGCCGGTGTGTGCTTCGTGGTGGGTGTGGCCGCTGCGGAGGAAGGGAACACGATCAAGGATGCTTTCCTGGAACCATTCCAGGGCAAGGTAGATGACCGGGGTAATGTAGAGAGTAATTAACTGTGAGAGCATCAAACCGCCGACGATGACCAGGCCGAGCGGGCGCCGCGAGGCGCCGTCAGCGCCGTAGCCGAGAGCGAGCGGGAGGGCGCCCATCAAAGCAGCGAGGGTAGTCATAATGATGGGACGAAAGCGTTCGACGCTGGCTTCGTGGATGGCGTCGCGACGGTTGTAGCCTTCGTCGAGACGGTGGAGCGCGAAGTCGACTATCATGATCCCGTTCTTCTTTACGATGCCCATGAGGAGGAAGAGGCCGATGACGGAGTAGAGCGACAAAGTGGAATGGAAGATCCACAAGGTAAGCAAGCCACCGACGACAGCCGGGAACAAGGTGGAAAGGACAGTGATCGGATGGACATAGCTCTCGTAAAGGATGCCGAGGATGACATACATGACGAACAAGGCGGCCAGGACGAGGTAGGGCAGGGCTTGGAAGAGTTGCTCGAGGACCAGACCTTCACCTTGTAACTCTCCCTTAACGGTGGCCGGCAAGGTTTCCGAGGCGGTTTTCTCGATCCACTTGGTGGCATCGCCTAGGGCGACATCCGGCTTGATGTCGAAGCCGAAGGTGACGCTGGTGAATTGGTTGGTGTGGTTGACCGACTGCAAACCAAGGCTCGTTGAGGCCTTGGTGATCGCGCGGATCGGGATAAGTGCTCCACCGGCGTCGGGTTTCACGTAAGCATGGCGCAAATCGTCTGGAGCTGCGCGGTCGCGGTCTTCTACTTCCACGATGACCTGGTATTGGTCGTCGGCTTCCTTGATTAAGTAGACATAGTTCTGTGAGTAAGCCGCGCGCAGGAGGCTCTCGATCTTCGCGGTGGAGACGCCGTAGATACTTGCGCGGTCGCGATCGATGTTAATGTCGAGATTGGGCGTGTTACGGAACAGATCGGAGCGCGGCGGGGCGGCGAAGCCTGGATAGCTCTTAAACTTCTCTTCCAGCTTGTCGGCTGCGGCGTAAACCTCCGCGGGATTGATCCCGCTAAGCACATAGGTGTAGCGGCCAAAGTTGCTTCCGGTCGCGCCGATGTCGATACGCAAGGCTGGTTGCGGATTGAGGGTGGGGAAGACGCCAGGAATGCCGGCGCAGGCTTTGCGCAATTGCGCGGTGACTTCCTCGATCGGCGGGCGTTCCTTGGCGTCCTTCAGGAAGAGGACGGTGAAAACACCGGCGGTCTGGCCGCCGCGGCCGGCGATGGTGAAATATTTGTCGACCGCCGGATTCGCCTGGAGCACGGGATCGAGCTGGTCCTGTAACTTCCGTTGTTCCTGCGGCGAAGTTCCTTCTGGCATAATGAAGAAACCGCGGATGACGCCACTATCGCCGGTGGGCAGAAGGGTGAAGGGCAGCGAATTGAAGAAGACGACCAGCCCGAGCGCGCAGGCGATGAGGATGGGAATGGCCAGCCAGCCGTGATCGAGAAACCAATCGAGCGAGCGCGAATAAAAGCGCAGCACCGGATCGAAGAAGCGGGCGAAAAAGCGTTCCGTCCAGGTCTTGGAATGACCCGGTCCGCGCTCGGAGAGGATGCGCGAACACATCAAGGGAGTGAGAGTTAACGAGACCAAACCGGAAGCAAAAATCGCGACGATGATGGTAACCGCGAACTCGCGAAATATTCTACCTAACAAACCGGGCATGAAGGCGAGCGGGATGAAGACCGCCGCGAGCGACAGAGTCATCGAAAGGATGGTGAAGGAGATTTCGCCCGCGCTATTCAAGGTCGCCTTATAAATGGACTCACCCGCTTCCGCGCGACGGACGACGTTTTCCAGGAAGACGATCGCGTCATCGACCAAGAAGCCGACCGCGAGAGTTAGCGCCATCAGGGTTAGGTTGTTGATCGAGTAATCGAGCGCCCACATCGCGAGAAAAGTGATCAGGAGCGAAAGCGGGAGGGCGACCATCGGGATGAGGGTGTCGCTGGCGCGCCCGAGGAAAACGAAGATAACCAGAATGACGAGAACGAACGCGATCATGAGCGTGGTCCGGACGTCATCGACCGAATGCACGATGGTGGCGGAGCGATCGAAAGTCGGAATTAGCCGGATGGAACCGGGAAGCTCGCGCTGCAGTTGTGGAACGAGCGCGCGCACTTCTTTCGCGATCTCCACCGCGTTGGCACCCGCCTGTCGCGAGACCGCGAGGACAATCGTCGAAGCTGGAGGCTGATAGCCGCGCGCAAAAAAGTGGCGCGACATCCGTTCGTCCTGCACGCCGTCGATCACTCGCGCGACATCGCGCAGGTAGACCGGCGAGTTATCTTTTCCGCGGGCGATGACCATGTTGCGGTAGCCCTCAATGTCGCCGACCTGGCCGTTTGGCCGGAGAACGAAGGAACGATTCTTACCGTCGAACTGACCCGCGCCCGAATAGGAGGTGCCCGCGCGGATGGCGGCAGTTAGTTCGTCAAAGCTGATGTTACGCACGATGAGCGCGTCAGGGTTGACCTTGACCCGGATCGCACCTTTAACTCCGTAGACCTGCACTTCGGAGACACCGGGCAGGATGTTGATCCGCTGCTGCACCTCAGTGGTGGCATACTTGTAAAGATCGCCATCGCTCAAGGTTTCACTCGTTAGGGCGATGTACATCACCGGCTGATCGTTCGGATTCGTCTTGGTGAACGTGGGCGGGCTGGGCAGGTCGTTAGGTAACTGGCCGCTGGCGCGTTGAATGGCCGATTGCACGTCGGTCGCGGCGGCGTCGATTCCTTTCGAGAGTTCGAACTGGAGCGTGATTTGGGTGTTCCCTTGTGTGCTCGAACTGGTCGATAGCTCAAGTCCCGGGATCTGGGTGAATTGCTTCTCCAGCGGGGTGGCGACGGTGTTGGCCATCGTTTCCGGATTTGCCCCGGGATAGGAGACCTGCACCCGGATGACCGGGTAATCGACCGAAGGCAAATCGTTCACCGCGAGTTGCTGGTAGGTAAGAATGCCGAAGACGATGATCGACACCGTCAGCAGCATGGTCATGACCGGGCGCTGAATGAAGGGGCGAGAAAGCCCGGAGGAGAATTGCACCAGCTTGGCCGCGGGCGTGTTCCTGCTCTTCTCCTGCGCGCGGCCCGCCGGCATGCCTTCAGCAAGGTGGCCGTCGCGCGCCATCTCTTGATCGCTCGTTAGGCGGTCAGCCATTTTCGTCTAATGCTTATCCGCCGGAGCCGGCGAAGGCTTGGAGGCGTCGGTTTTTTCTTTCACTTCCACTTTCATCCCAGGCGCGAGCTGGAGCTGGCCCGCGGTAACTACGTCCTCGTCGGCATTGACGCCTTCCGTGACCACGGTGAGATCGCCCTGCGTCTGTCCTTGTTTCACCTGGCGCAAATCGAGCGTCGAATCCGGTTTAACAATGAAAACGAAAGGACCGTTTTGCCCGACCTGGATCGCGTTGCTCGGAATGAGCTTGGCGTCTTTCAAGATGTCGAGAATCAAGCGCGCATGCACGAATTGCCCCGGCCATAAAGCGTGGTCCGGATTGGGCGTGCTTGCGCGCGCTTTCACCGTGCCGGAGCCGGGTTGAACGGCAGTCTCGATGAAATAAAGCGAACCGGTGCGCGGATCGACGTTGTCGTTTTCGGCATCCGTTTCGACCTTCACGTTTTCGCCGCCGAGATATTTTCGGACTAACGGAACATCCGGCTCGGCGACTGAGAAGTCAGTGTAAATCGGATCCAATCCCTGAATGGTGAGCAACGCACTCGTCCCCGGGCCGACGACATTACCGACATCGACATTGCGCAATCCCGCCCGGCCATCGATCGGCGATTTAATAAAACAATGGTCGAGGTTGACCTGGGCTGCATCCACGGCCGCGGCCGCTTTTTGAGCGTTAGCCCGAGCCGTATCCAAGTCCTGGCCGGTGGTCACGTTCTTCGCCCGCAACTCTTCTTGTCGTTTAAGATTGGCCTTGTTTAATGCCGCGTCGGCTTGCGCGGACTCGAGCACAGCCTGGTAGGGCCGAGGATCGATCGTGAAAAGCAGGTCGCCCTTCTTCACATCAGCGCCGTCCTTGAAATGGCGTTCCATGATCTGGCCGCTGACCTGTGCCTGCACTTGCACGGTTTCGTAGGCCGCGAGCGTGCCCACTTCATCGAGATAAAGCGGCACGTCTTTCGCGATCACCCTGGCGGTCGTAACGGTGCGCGGTGGCGGTTCCTTCGAGGGCTTATCTTTGCCGGTAAAGCTGCGCAATAAGAGCAGCAGCACCACTGCGCCGACTGCACCGCCAATCCAATACAGCCGCTTTCGTCCGCCGACGCGGTGTTCCAGTTTTTCGACGGCTTCGCGGGTGGCTAGGTTAGTGCGGGTTAGCGTAGTCATCGGGCGCGTTCCTTTTTCTTTACGCTAACGAGACCATTGCCGGTGCCGGCCTCGTCCTGTTCCGCGCGTTTCCGGATTTGCCCGAGGACGCGGATGCAAACTTCGAGATCATCGGGCGGAACGTCCTGGACTAACTCGTTTCGCAGGACATGCGCGGTGCTAAACATTTCAGCAAGCACAGTTTTCGAGCGACGCTGAAGATGGACAATCTTGCACCGCCGATCGTCCGGAGATTCACGGCGCTTAATCCAACCATCGCTCTCCAAACGGTTGAGCAACCCGACCAGCGTCGGCTCTTCGATGCCCATTCGGTCCGCGATTTCTTTTTGCGTAAGCTTGTCCCCGCCGCGGGAAAGATTCATCAGCGTGCGCCACTTGCCCTGGCTCAAACCCAGGGGACGCAGCCGCTGATCGAGCCGTGTCCGCCAGGCGCGCGCGGTGCCGAAAAGCACGATGCCGAATTCATCGATCGCGGTGGACATGAAACTTTAGTTAGCGTGCTAACTAACAGCGCAGGCGCGCGGCTTGTCAACGGCCGGGAATTGGCACGCTTTCGTTCCCCTCGCCCACCTGTAGCACGACCACTTCCTTGCCGCGGTAATCTTTAAAGGCGAGCAGGCGATGCGCCTGCCGCGGCTGCCAGTGCGCGCTCGCGATCGCTTCCGGCTCGCGCGCTTTTTGCACTAATAGATAGCGGGCATTCGCCGGCACCTCGGTGACTTGATCGACGTAGGCGATCGGATCGCGAACATAAAAAAGGAACGGCTGATAATCCGGATCGACCGCATACAAGAGCGCGCCCGGCGTCAGTGCGGCATTGATCTGCGCAGCCATCGGCCGGGTTTTTTCGCGGCCTTTCAAGGCGGGCATAAACGCGAAGGCGTAGAGCGCGATCACGAAACAGGAGAGCGCGGTCACGAGCGCGGGCCAGCGCAGCGCAGCCGGCAAAGCGGCCGGGCGTTGCAAGTTTAACCAGGGCGCGATTTCAAACCGATCGGCCGTAAGCAGCATCGCCACCAGCCAGACCGCCGGCGCGAGCAACGGCATCGTGTAACGCGCCAGCGATCCCGGAAGAAGATTCACCCCGAGAAAAGAAAGCGCGATGCCCCAGAGCAATCCACGGGCGATCGCGCCCGTGCGCGGATCGGCAAAGTGCGCGCGGTTTGCGAAGAAGAGGAGCAACGTCCAGGGCAGGAAATAACCGAGGCCGCGCGGAATATTCAGCAGCCAGCCGCGGAAATGAAAATCTTCCCCGGACAGGCGCCCGGAAAATTGCCGCGACCAAATGTGGGCCACGTCGCCGCCTTGCATCATGAGCAAACAAGGAATCGCCCACGCCGCGAAAATTCCGAGCATGACGAGAATGCCTAACAAGTGCTGTGAGCTGGCGAGGGCGCGCAGTTGTTTCGTTTTCCAAAGAACACCGACGACGACGGCGTAGAAGAAAACCAGGTGCACCGGCCCTTTGGCTAGCCAGCCGAGACCGAGAAAAATCCACGGGACAATCCAGGTTAACCAAGGGCTTCGTTTATCCCAAAACCAGCTCAGCCAGCAAACGATCGCCAGCCCGCAGAGGGAGGCGTAGAGCGCTTCGATTTCGATCAATCGACCTTTCTCGAGCACCCCCAGATTGGTCATCCAAACGAGCGCGCCGGCAAGCGAGCCCACGGCGCCGAGGCTTCCGCGGGCGATGAGGACAAAAGCGAGCGCGACCGCTAAAACGCAAAGCGCGGAAGGCAACCGCGCGGCCCATTCATCACGCCGGCCGAAGAGCTTGAAGGATCCGGCGACGAGCCAATTCACCAGCGGCGGTTTGCGAAAGTACGGTTCGCTGCCGACTTGCGGGACAAGGTAGTTGCCGGTGTGGAGCATGCTCACCGCGGGCAGAATTCGCCGGCCTTCTTCGCCTTTGATTTCGAGCGTGCCCAGTCCCGGGAGATAGATCGCCACCCAGGCCGCGACGACGATGAGAAGCGATAACCGGCGCGGCATGGATGACTGTTGCGAGAGCGGGGGAAGTTGAAAAGCGATTCTTCCGATTCAGGCCGAATGAAGGGAGCAATCGGACTGGTAAAAAATAAGCCACGCCCAAAGCAAAGTTGAGCGCCCAGTGTTGAAGTCGATCTCATCGCCGGTGAAACGGCTGGCCACCTCCGCGCTCCAAGTGCGAGCCAAATTCTGGGAGTGAAGTGCGATCGAGTACCGAACTGCCCATGACGCAAAAATCGCGAGCATGACAAAAATTCCGAGGAGACGCGCCGGATGTCGCAGCTCGCGCAGTCTTCCAGTTACCAAAGATCGCGACCAGCTCAGCCACGGCGAACGCTGGCTACGCCACCCATGCAGCCAGCTCAAAAACGCGCAGGAAAAGAGCGCCACATAGACGGCTTCGATCTCAATCGTGCGGCCTTTCTCGATCATCCACACACTCGTTAGGCAAGCGAGCGCCGCGCCTAACGAACCGCGGCGGCTTGCGCAGGAAAGGTTCGCCGGCGATCCGCGGCACCAGAAAATCGCCGGTCGCGAGCATCTCCACCGCCGGCATAACGCGCTTCGGTTCCTCGCTGTGCAAGCCGGTAGCGCCGAGCCACGGAAGGTAAATCGCCGCCCAAAGCGCGAGGACAAGGAGCAGGCGAAAGCGCAATCGCCGATTCTCCTCCGCGCACTGCGTCGCCAAGTTTTTGTGCGCCACGCGTTGCGCGCATCGGCCGATTCACAACTTGACGAAAGCCCGCGGAAATCTAAGTTAACGACCTAGTCCGCGGTGGATTGGAGTGGGAGCTGGTGTCCCACTCTTTTTCGTCTCCGGGCTCGATGCTTTTATGAACGCCGAGTTTATCGCCATGCTGGATTACCTCGAGCGGGAACGCGGTATCAAACGCGAGATCCTGCTGGAGGCGGTCTCGAACGCCTTGCTTTCTGCCTCTAAAAAAAGCGTGAGCGCGTCGCGCGATCTCCGGATTGATATCGATCCAAAAACGGGCGTGATCCGCGCGCTCGCCAAACTGATCGTCGTCGACGCCGTCACGATTCCTGCGGACGAGATCTCCCTCAACAAAGCTCGCGCAATCAAGCCGGACGCGGCCTTGGGCGACGAAGTGGAAGTGGAAGTAACTCCGAAGAATTTCGGCCGCATCGCCGCCCAGACCGCGAAGCAGGCGATGATGCAGCGCATCCGCCAGGTCGAAAAAGAGATGATTTACGAGGAGTTCAAGGATCGCGCGGGCGAGATCGTCAGTGGGACGGTGCGGCGTTTCGATCGCTCGGACGTGATTCTCGATCTCGGAAAATTTGAAGCGATCATGCCGCAGCGCGAACGCGTGGTGGTGGAAGATTATAATGTCGGCGATCGGCTGCGCGCATACGTCGTCGCAGTGGAGAATGGAATCCGCGGGCCTGAAATCATTGTCTCGCGCAGTCATCCAAATTTCGTCCGCCGCCTCTTCGAACTCGAAGTGAGCGAGATCAACGACGGCACGGTAGAGATTCGCGGGATTGCGCGTGAAGCCGGGTACCGGACGAAGATCGCGGTCACGAGCGCGAACGATAAAGTCGATCCAGTCGGCGCCTGCGTCGGCATGCGCGGCTCACGGGTGAAGAACATCGTCCGCGAGTTGAACAACGAGAAGGTGGACATCATTCGCTGGAGCTCCGATCCGAAGGAATACGTCCTCGAAGCGCTCAAGCCCGCAAAAGTTAAAAACCTCGTCTTCGATACCGAGCGCAAGAGCGTGCAAATTTCTGTGGATGAAGATCAGCTTTCGTTAGCCATCGGCAAGAAAGGCCAGAACGCCCGCCTAACGAGTCGTTTGACCGGCTGGGAAATCAACATCGACAAGGACACTTCCGCGACCAACGCGGTCGAGGCCAAGGTCGCGCAGGCCGCACAAGCGCTCGCGGCTGCGCTCCCGATCGATCAGGCGCAGGCACTCACTTTGGTCAAATCAGGATTTACCAATCTCGAGGGATTGCGCGATGCCGACGTTTCCGATTTCGTCGACATCCTGAGCGTGGATGAAGCGAAAGCGCAGGAGATCCACGCCGCCGTTCCGCGAGAAGCAGTTGCCCCATAATCTGGCTTCCGATGAAGCCATGAAAAAAATTTCCCACCAACATGCCGACCAAAACGACCAGCAAGACGACCGCTCGCAAGCCCGCTACCGCTGCGCGCAAGACGGTCAAGGCTGCGGTCGCGCATGAACCGGCCGCGGCCAAAACCGCGAGCTCAAAGACGTCGAAGGTAGCGGCGCCAATCAAGACGCCGCGCACTTCCGTGGTCGCTGCTACTCCGGCGGCGCGCTCGCGAGCGGCCGCGCAGGCCGCCGCGCAAGCCTCTGCCTCCATCCCCGCGGAAACACCGGCGAAAAAGCCGCCGGTGGAAACGGTTTCGTTGATCGACGAAAAGAAGCCGCGCCCGCAACGCACCGAAGGACAGGCGCGCGCAGCCCGTTCGATTTTGCCGCCGATCTCGAAAATCGTGGCGCCGGTCGCACCGCCAAAACCTGTCGAAGTTCCGCCAGCGCCGCCAGTAGTTGTCCGGCAAGCTCCCGCGGTCACCGATTTAATTTCGCCGCCAGCGCCCGCCCAGCCGAAGCCCGCGCCGGAACCGCCCGCGCCCGTCGCGGAAGTTCCCGCTCCGGCCGAAGAAATTGCGCCCGTGGAAGGGGAAGAGGCGCAAAAGATCATTCACATCAAGCCGCCGATCATTGTGCGCGAGCTCGCGACCCAGCTCGGGATCAAGAATCACGTGCTGATCAAAGAGCTGATGGAGCTGAATGTTTTCGCGAATCAGAACCAAACCGTCGAGCCGGATATCGCGACCCAGATCTGCGCGAAGCACGGCTTCGTGTTCGAAATGGAACGCCGCGAAAAAGGCGGCGGAGTGCACAAGGTTGAACAGGTCATCGTCGCGCCGCCACCGCCGGTAATCGAAGCGGAGGAAGAACTCAAAACTCGCGGGCCGATCATCACTTTCATGGGTCACGTCGATCACGGAAAGACGTCGTTGATGGATGCGATCCGGAAGACGCGCGTCGCCGCCGCCGAGGCTGGCGGAATCACGCAGCACATCGGCGCGTATACGGTCGATTACAAAAATTCGCGGATTACTTTTCTCGACACGCCGGGTCACGCCGCCTTCACCGCGATGCGCGCGCGCGGCGCGCATGTGACTGACATCGTTGTGCTCGTAGTCGCGGCGGATGACGGCCTGATGCCGCAAACGATCGAGGCGATCAATCACGCGAAAGCGGCCGAGCACGTGAAGATCATGGTTGCGATTAACAAGATCGATTTGCCCGGCGCGAATATCGAGCGGGTGAAGAAACAGCTCCAGGAGCGTGAGCTTTCGCCGGAAGATTGGGGCGGCGACACCATCGTTTGCGAAGTTTCCGCGACCAAAGGCACCGGCATCGATCACCTCCTCGAGATGATGGCGTTGCAAGCCGAGGTCATGGAATTGAAAGCGTCGCCGACCGCGGTCCCGCGCGGCACGGTGATCGAAGCGCAGGTCGAACCGGGCCGCGGTCCGACCGCGACCGTGATTGTGCAAACGGGCACGCTGAAGACGGGCGATCCATTTATCTGCGGCGATTTCGGCGGCAAAGTGAAGTCGCTGATGGACGATCGTGGCAAGCCGATCAAGGAAGCCGGCCCGTCCACACCGGTGAAGGTCCTCGGTTTCATGGGACTGCCGCACGCGGGCGATGAATTCCTGGTCATGGAATCCGAGCGCTCCGCAAAAACTTTAAGCGAAGAGCGCCAACTCGAACGCCGCGCGGACAAATTGAGCACGCCGCAGCGCGCAACCCTCGAGAGCTTGCTCGAAGCGGCGGACGGCAAAAAACATCTGCGCATTATTTTGAAAACCGACGCGCAGGGTTCCCTGGAAGCATTGGTCAACGCGCTCGGTCAAATCGAGAGCAAGAAAATCGATCTCGAGATTGTCCACGCCGGCGTCGGCCCGATTTCCGAAAACGACATTCTGCTCGCGAGCGCCTCGAACGCGGTCGTCATTGGTTTCACCATCAAGGTCGAATCGATGGCGGTGAACGTGGCCAAGCGCGAAGGCGTGCAGGTTAAGCTCTACAGCATCATTTACGAGCTCATCGATCAGATTAAAGAATCGATGGCCGAGATGCTCGATCCGGAGCATCGCGAGACCGTCATCGGCCACGCGGAAGTGAAACAGGTCTTCAAGTTAACCAAGGGAATTGTCGCCGGGTGTTTGGTTACCGATGGTCGCATCAGCCGCACCGCGCGGGCCCGCGTTTTGCGTCGTCGCCAACCGGTTTACGATGGCGGATTATCGACCCTGCGGCGTTTCCAGGACGACGTGAAAGAAGTGCGCGTTGGACTCGAGTGCGGAATTAAGCTCGGCGATTTCAACGAATATCAAGTAGGCGACATCATCGAGTGCTACCAACTCGAAGCGGTCGCGCAGAAGCTGTAAGGCGTCGATCTCCGACGCGCGGCGTTTCTCGGAAACGCCCGAAGAATTCCATGAAACATCGCCTCCTTCGCGTGAACGAACTTGTTAAGCGCGAGTTGAGCATGCTCATCACCCGCGACCTAACTTTCGAAGACGCGCTCGTCACCGTGAACCAGGTCGACGTCACGCCTGATCTCAAAAACGCGCACGTTTTCGTGAGCGTTCTCGGCAAGGGTAACGCGGCGACGGTGATGGCCGAACTGGAAGATCACCGCGCCCAACTGCAGGCGGAGATGTCGAAGCATGTGGTTTTGAAATACACGCCGCACCTTGCTTTCCATCTCGATGATTCCATCGAGCGTGGCGCTCGTGTTTTTAAAATTCTCGAAGAGATCGAGCCTGTGCCTAACGAATCAAAAGACGATGACGAGCAACAATAGTTTCGCCGAAATCGCGGCGGCCTTGCGCGCGCAGCAACGCATCGCGGTGCTCAGCCATGTCCGGCCGGATGGCGACGCTTTGGGCAGCCAGCTCGCGCTCGGGCTTTCGCTGCGCGAACTCGGCAAGGACGTCACGATTTGGAACGAAGACGGCCTTCTGGAAAAATACGGCTTCATGCCCGGCGGGGAATTGCTCGCGCGACCGCCGCAAACTCCGGCAAGCTTTGATCTCGGCGTCGCGCTCGACACCGCGGTGCAGAACCGTCTCGGTCTCGCGGGCGAAGCGGTGCGCGCGCCGAGTTGGATCAACATCGATCACCACCCGACCAATCCGCGCTACGGGAATTTGAATTACATCGACCCGACCGCGCCCGCGACCGGCCAGATTTTGTTCGAGCTGATTTCGAGCGAGGGGCTGCCGATGAATCAGGCGATCGCCGAAAATCTTTTCATCGCGATCTCAACCGATACCGGCTCCTTCCAATATCCGAACACCAACGCGCGCACTTTCGAGATCGGCGCGGAACTTTTGAAATGCGGGGTCGATGTCGGCCGGGTCAGTCAGCTGCTTTACGAAAACTATCCGCGCCGGCGCACCGAGTTGTTGCGGGAGTTGTTAGGCACGATGCGTTTCGAGGCCGGCGGTAAGATCGCCAGCTTCAGTTTGACGCTGCAAACCGCAAAAGATCTCGGCGTGAAAGCCGAAGACAACGAAGGTTTGATCGATCATCTGCGCGCGATCGAAGGGGTGATCGTGGCGGTCTTTTTCGAGGAACTGCTCGAGAGCAAAGTGCGGGTGAGCATGCGTTCGAAAAGCGACGCCGCGGATGTGGCCAAGGTTTGCCAGCAGTTCGGTGGCGGCGGCCACCAGCTCGCGGCCGGCGCGCGGGTGAAGGGAAGTCTGGTGGAGGTGGAAGAACGAGTTTTGAAAGCGATTTGCGATGTCCTTAACAGTCACTCCTGACGGCGTTCTCCTGGTCGATAAGGCCGCGGGGATGACTTCGCACGACGTTGTAGCACTCGTTAGGCGACGGCTCCAGATCAAGAAAGTCGGGCATTGCGGCACGCTCGATCCGATCGCCACCGGCTTGCTCTTGTTAACCCTGGGACGCGGGACAAAGATCCAGGACCTGCTGATGAGCGAGGACAAGGAATACGCGGGCACGCTCTCGTTAGGCGCGACCACCGACACCCAGGATCGCGCGGGCAAAATTCTTGAAGAGCGGCCGGTCCCGCCATTGACCGAGGAAATGGTGCGTGCGGCTTTTGAGAAATATCGCGGCGATTTCTACCAGACGCCGCCGATGGTTTCGGCGATCAAGCAGGGAGGCGTGCCGCTCTACAAACTCGCGCGCCAGGGCAAAACGGTCGAGCGCGAGCCGCGGCTGGTGCACGTCTACGCTTACGCGATTCAAAAAATCGCACCGCCGGAAATCGATTTCGGCGTCAACTGCAGCAAGGGCTTTTACGTCCGCACCTACGCGCACGACATCGGCGAAACGCTCGGCTGCGGCGCACACCTGCGAGATTTGCGGCGGACGCGCTCGGGTCGTTTCACCGTCGAAGGGGCGGTGACCGTCGAGGAGCTGGAAAAAAATGATCCGGTCGACATTCTCGGACGCATCCTGACCTTGCCGGAAGTTTCGCGGATGCGCGGCGCCTAACGAGTATTAGCGCGGCCATGCAAGTTCTGCGTTCAATTCCGGAACTGGAGGAATTATCCGGGCCGCTCTTCCTCGCTATCGGCGTCTTCGATGGCGTTCATCTCGGGCATCAGGCGGTCATTTCCACCTCCGCGCGCTCGGCCCAGGAAGCCGGCGGTACGCCGGTGGTAGTGACCTTCGATCCGCACCCGACGAAAGTGCTTCGGCCTAACGAGGCGCCGCATTTGCTGACCGCCACGCAGCACAAGATCGCGCTCATCCGCGACCTCGGAGTGGGGCATTTGCTGATCGTTCATTTCGATCGCGCGTTTGCCGCGACCGCACCGGAAGTATTCGTTAGGCAATTGGTCGAGCACGCGCGACCGCTCCGGCAAATTTGTGTCGGGCACGAGTGGTCGTTCGGGAAAGATCGGGCCGGCAACCTCGGACTCTTGAAAAAACTCGGCGCGGAAAACGATTTCGAAGTGGTGGGAATCAAGCCGGTGACGATCAACGAAACGGTCGTCAGCAGCACGGCGATTCGGGCGGCAGTTGAAGAGGGCGACTTTGCGCGCGCCGCCGAAATGCTCGGGCGCGAATACACTATTCTCGGGACAGTGAAAGAAGGGGCGCGGCTGGGGCGCACGCTCGGTTTTCCGACCGCAAATTTGAGCGCGCACAGCGAGCAATTTCCGCCGAACGGTGTTTACGCAGCGGACGCGAAACTGGATGGCGCGAGCTTTCGGGGCGTGGCCAATCTCGGGTTTCGGCCCACCGTCGCGCAGGTCGAACCGGAGCGATTGCTTGAGCTGCATCTCTTCGGTCTCGATCGCGAAATTTACGGCGAAGATCTGGAAGTGCGTTTCCTCCGGTATCTGCGCGCAGAGAAAAAGTTCGCCAGTGTAGACGGGTTGCGCGCGCAAATCGCGCGCGACGCGGAAGCGGCGCGCCAAGTCGCCTAACGAGCGCTTGCGTCGAAAAAGCAATTTGTCATCCTGAGCTGCGTAGACAGCGAAGGACCTCGCACTGGGTGCTGAGCATGCGCGGATCGACGACTAACCAATCACCCTGTGGGAGATCCTTCGCTGTCTGCGCAGCTCAGAGGATGACAAGTCCCCGCGTGGTCGGACGCGAGGTGTTTACAAGCGCGGATCGCGCACCTTCACGACGGCCGCGGATGCGCCTAAGACCGTGATCACGAGACCACTGACGATCGCGAGGGCGACGAGGGTATTGAACGGCACCGCTACTAGAAACGCCGCCGCGTTGCCGAGAAAAGCGCCGCGACCGGAAAGCAAATACGCCAGCAGACACGCGACCACGGTGACGCCGATGAGGATAACCGAGCGCGAGGAGCGCGATTGCCCGCGGGCTGGCAATTGTTTCATCACCCGTGCGGTGAAGCCGTCGTCATCGATGTAACTCGCCTCGTCGCGCAGGCGCGCGTCCAGCCAGTCTTCTTGCAGTTGCTCGTCCATCGCTCAGTTATTCTGCCACACGGCCAGGGTCTTTTTCAATTTTTCCCGGCCGCGGAGCACATTTGTTTTGACTGTTCCGAGCGGAATGTCGAGCACGCGGGAGGCTTCGTCATGCGATAAACCGTTTTGACAACAGAGGACCACGGCGGTGCGCTCGTGCAGCGGTAGAAGGGCGAGCGCATTCATCAGGTCGTGTCTTAGGGCGGGGTCAACGGTCTGCGGATCCTGCTCGGCTTCGAGTTGGGTTTCATCAATCCCGACCAACTCCTTCCGTTTGCGCGCGTCTTCACGAAAACAGTTGTAAGCGATCCGGTAGAGCCAGGTAGAAAATTTCGCTTCGCCGCGAAAGCTGCGGATGTTTTTGAAAGCTTTAAGGAAAGCTTCCTGCGCGAGATCATCGGCGAGCGCGGCGTCAGTGCGGGTAAGCTGTCGGAGCATACCGCGCACGGCCGACTGGTGCCGCCGCACCAGCTCCGAGAAGGCGTGTTGATCATCTTCAAGAAGGACTCGCGCGACGAGGTCTGCATCGGTCAGCGACACTCTGCGAAACTAGGGCACCCGCGGAGGATTGTCGGTACCGGTGTTGATCGCCATGGGTGTGTTGCCCTCCAGTTTCCAAACCAGCAAATGCCCGGCACCGATGAGGAACGGGATAACCCCGATCGCCCAGGAGCCGCCTTCCCAATCATTGACCGCGCCGAAGAAGATCATGATTCCGATGCCGACCATGATCAGGACAACGCCGCGACGCATATCGGAACGCGCGCGAATGACCGTGGGTGCGCCGACAAAGAGCGCCGCCGGCACCGGTTGGCCTTTCTCGACCATCGTCCTCACGGTGCGATGCAACGAGCGCGCCTTCCAATAACTGAAGAACATGATCATCCCCACGATGATCACGGGCGCACCGAAGAGGGTGCTGAAAATGATCCCCACGATCGGGATGGCGATAAAGTTGCCGAGGTCATCGGAGTCCGAATTCTTCGAGTGCAATTCGTGTTTCCGACCGTGGTTATCGGTAAAGTTGATCGAGAGATGGCGCTTGACCTTGTTCTCAATCTTCCGCTGGAGATCGCTTTCCTCGCTGGGAGTGGCGGAGATCGCAGGAGTCGGCGTCGCCACCGCGGCAGGTGCCACGGTTGGCAATGGAGTCGCCACCGGTGCCGTGGGGGAAATGGTGGGGGTTTGCCCGTAGGCGGCCACGGCCAGCGCCAGCGAACAGAGTGAGATAACGAAGCGGTTTTTCATGGTTGTTCTTTAGGAGTGAGATGCGGCTGCGGGCCGGTTTGGATTCAACAATTTGTCCGGATTCCGGAAGATTGTCGCGGAAAAGCTCCGGCCGCGCGCCGGGGGAATTAAACCTTGCGCGCGCAGAGGCTGTGGACATTATTTCAGCCCGCTGAAGATGCGGGTGTAGCTCAGTGGTAGAGCACCTCCTTGCCAAGGAGGACGTCGCGAGTTCGAGTCTCGTCACCCGCTCCACTTCTCCTGGCGCGCCGGCGAAAGCAACGGAAGCGTCCGGTGGGAATCTCATCACCTCTTCAGCACTCGTTAGGCAGCATCGAGCCAGGTTTTGGCGACGGCCAAATCCCGCGCGACCAGACCATGAGCCGCGGCTTGGATTTCGAGCGTCACGTCGCTGCCGGGTTCGCGCAACGAACCGGCCAATTGCTCGACATTCTTTAAGGGAATGATCGGATCTTCGCGTCCCGCACTGAGCAACACCCGAGTGTTTGCCAGGTTCGCCGCCGGCGGATTGGCGAGGACACGCATCGCCCGAAACAGGATCGCGGCCGAAAATGTTCCCGGTCGAAGGAGAAGAATCGCCGCCGCGATGTTCGCGCCATTGGAATAACCGACGGCGATCAGTTGCTGGCGATCGAATTGGTAACGCTCCGCTGCTTGCGCGACAAAATCGGCGAGCTCGTGCGCGCGCGCGATGACATCGGCTTCGTCGAAGACGCCTTCGGCAAAGCGGCGGAAGAAGCGCGACCTTCCATTCTCCAAAACCTTCCCGCGCGGGCTGAGAAGCGCGGCGTCCGGATCGAGCGGCCGAGCGGCAAGAGGTCCGACTCGTCGCCGCCGGTGCCGTGCAGAAGAAGCAAAACGCGCGTGTTGTTTGGGGCGCCGGGGACGTGCTGATGGACAAAATCGAAGTCGCTCATCGCCGGACATTCTCGCCGCGCGCGGTGACCACCGCTAGGAGTTACCCATGCCGCGAAGCTCGCCGAAATTCATCTGGCATAAATCCGCGACAACCGCGTGGCTGCGCGAACATGAGCTGGCGTTGCACCAGGCGACGAACGGCACGCACTCGCTGATCGAGCGACCGCACGTCGCCCGCATTCGGATCGAATGCTTTTGTCCGAATTTCGCGAACGCGCGCGAATTGAAAAAATCTTTCGGCGGATCGCTTCGGGAATTGCCAGAAGATTTTCAGGCACAATGGTTCCGCGCGCACCGCACGAAACCGCTCCGCATCGGCAATCGCCTAACAATCGTTTCGGAAGGCCGCGGTCCCGACCCGGCCACACTAGTGATCCCGGCGAGCGCGGCTTTTGGCACCGGCGCGCACGCGACCACCGCGATGTCCTTGCGCCTGCTCGAGCGGGCGACGCGCAGCAATACATCCGGCTGGCGCATGCTCGACGCGGGAACCGGCTCCGGCATTCTCGCGCTGGCGGCGCGGCGATTCGGCGCCCGCGAAGTTCTCGCGCTCGATCACGATCCGCAGGCGATCAAAATCGCAAAATGGAACGCGCGCGAAAACGGCCTCCGCGGCGTAAAATTTCTGGTCGCCGACGTCAGCCGCGGCTTGGCCGGGCGTTTCGAAATCATCGCCGCGAATCTTTATTCCGAACTGCTCCGGCAAGTGCTGCCGCAATTCCGCGCGCACCTCGTGCCGGAAGGTTGGCTCATTCTTTCCGGCGTCCTGCGGTCACAGGAAAAAGCACTCGTCCAGGAGCTCCGGCGGGCCGGTTTCGAAATCGCCGAAATCCGCCGGCGCGGGAAGTGGATTGCGCTCCGCGCCGGGCAAAAACGCGGTTGACGTTCACGACCGCTAAACGCACCTTCCGGAACCCTTCGCGGTCTCCAATTCCCCTGCACTCACGCGGTTGGATCGTCGAACCGCGACGGGGAAACTCCCATGCAGGCCGAAGAACTTTCCTACGTCATCGTCACTCCCTATTCGATGCGCAAATCGCGCACCGGCGGGATCATCTCGCGGTTGATTTCGCGCACTGGCCTCGATCTCGTCGGCGGGCGAATGTTTGCGCCCAGCGATGAACTCGTTAGGCGCTACAGCGAGACGATCGTGACTGCGAGCGAGCCGCGGCATCGCGCGACTCAGGAATTGATCCGCGATTACGTGCGGAAAAATTTTAACGGCCACGTCAACGGCCAGCGGCCGCGGGTGCTCATGCTCGTTTTTCGCGGACCGGATGCGATCGAAACCGTGCATCGCGTGGTCGGCCATATCGTGCACGAGCGCACCAGCGGCGAAACCATTCGCGACACTTTCGGGGATTACATTACCGATGATTCCGGGAAAGTGAGTTACTTCGAACCGGGCGTACTTGCGGCTTTCGGGAACGAATCGGTCGAGCAAGGCTTAAAGCTTTGGGCGGAATTTTCCGACAGCGACGGCGGGATTCTCGACCGCGTGATCGGCTATCCGTCCGCGAAGAATGTGGAGAAGACGCTGGTTCTGATTAAGCCGGACAATTTCAAGTTCCCGAATCTGCGGCCAGGCGGCGTCATCGAAGTTTTCTCGCGCACTGGTCTCTACATTGTCGGGTTCAAAGTCCACCGAATGAGCGTGGCGCAGGCGAAAGAATTTTACGGCCCGGTGTTGCCGGTGTTGGAAGACAAACTCGGCGGCGACAAAGGCCGCAACGCCTGGGAAGATATCGTCGAGTTCATGTCTGGCGGTCGCCCGAGCGCGACCACGGATGACCAACTTAAATCGCCGGGCAGCGAGAAGTGCATCGCGCTGGTTTACCAAGGCGAAGATGCGGTCCGCAAAATCCGCGAAGTCCTCGGGCCGACCGATCCGAGCAAGGCGCCTCCGGGTTCAATCCGGAAGGAATTTGGGCAGTCGATCATGGTCAACGCGGCCCATGCTTCCGACTCCGCGGAGAACGCGCAACGGGAGATGGGAATCATTCAGGTCGAGGAGAATAACTTCAAACCTTTGATTGAAAGTTTCTATGCTCGCCCATAGCTTGCGCTCCCATTTTGCAAACTCTGAACACCACTCCTAAGGCCATGGAAATTTCCGAACGCGCTGCCCATTTAACCCCTTCTCTCACGCTCTCAATCGACAGCAAAGCGAAGGCGATGAAAGCCGAAGGCATCGATGTCTGCGGGTTCGGCGCGGGCGAGCCGGACTTCGATACGCCGGAACATATCAAGCAGGCGGCGATCGCGGCGCTCGAGGCCGGATTCACCAAGTACACCCCGAGCGCGGGCTTGCCGGAATTGCGCCAGGCGATCGCGGAAAAGCTCCTGGCCGACAACGAACTCACCTACAAGCCGAGCCAGATCGTGGTCAGCAATGGCGCGAAGCATTCCTGTTACAACGCCATCCTCGCCACCTGCCAGGAAGGCGACGAAGTCCTCATCCCCTCGCCTTATTGGGTCAGTTATCCCGACATGGTCCGCCTCGCGGGCGCGGAGCCGGTGATCGTGCCGACGACCGAGCGCAACGGCTGGAAAATGCGCGCCTCCGATTTCGAAAACGCGATGACCCCGCGGACGAAAATGTTGATCCTCAACAGCCCGAACAATCCGTCCGGCGCGGTTTATACGCGTGAAGAATTGTCGGCCATCGTGGAAGTGGCGGCCGAGGAAGAGATCTACATTCTGTCCGACGAAATTTACGAGAAGTTGGTTTACGACGATGCGAAGCACGTCAGCATCGCGTCCATTTCGAAGGAAGCTTACGACCTCACGATCACGATCAATGGTTTCAGCAAAGCGTATGCGATGACCGGTTGGCGCCTCGGTTACATGGCCGCGTCGGACGCGATCGCGAAAGCCGCGGATAACATCCAAAGCCATAGCACTTCGCACCCGACTTCTTTCGCGCAAAAGGGCGCGCTCGCCGCGCTCAAGGGCGACCAGCAACCGTTGAGCGATATGCGCGATGAGTTCGATCTCCGCCGCAACTACATGTATGACCGGATCACCAAGATCCCGAACATCACCGCGGTGAAACCGGAAGGCGCGTTTTACATTTTGGTCAACATCAGCCAGCTCGGCTTGAGCTCGCAGAATTTCGCCGATCGTTTGCTGAGCAAAGCGAATGTCGCGGTCATTCCGGGCGCGGCTTTTGGCGACGATCGCACCGTCCGCCTGAGCTACGCGACCAGCATCGACGTGATTAAAAAAGGTCTCGATCGCTTCCAGGATTTCTGCCGGACGCTGTAAGCGCGCGGAGTTTTCGTCCGCGCAAAATCAATCTGTCATCCTGAGTCGCGCCAGACGACGAAGGACCCCGCCAACGGAGCGAAGACCATCGAACTTCCGCGGAGTTGACGGCCGCAGTGAACGTTGGCGATAACGGAAAGCACTCCCGCGTGAGCGAGATCCTTCGTCGTCTGCGCGACTCAGGATGACACCTCCGGGGTTAATACCGAACTCCGGCGTCGAAAGCACGGTGACGCATTGCGGTCAGCAGGCCTTGCAGCAAAGTAGCTGCGATGTCAGTCGGCTCCCTGGCGCTCGTTCTGCACGCGCATTTACCGTTCGTTAGGCATCCGGAACACGCGGAATTCCTCGAGGAGAACTGGCTCTTCGAGGCCATCACCGAGACCTACGTTCCGCTGCTCGCGATGATGCAACGGTTGCAACGCGACGGGGTCGCCTTCCGGCTGACGATGAACCTAACGCCGCCGCTCTGCGCGATGCTCCGGGATGAACTCCTGCGAGCGCGTTACCTGCGCAACCTCGAACACACGATCGCATTAGCCGAAGCGGAAATCGCGCGTCACCGCGAAGATCCGGAGTTGTTGAAGTTGGCGCATTTTTATCACGATCTACTGCGCGAAACGCTTCGGCTTTTTCGCGACCAATGGAACTGCGACCTGCTGGCTGAGATCCGCAAACTGCGCGACGCTGGCGTGCTCGAAATCATCGCCTCCGCGGCGACACACGCAGTCCTTCCGCTACTCATCAATTCGCCGGAGGCATTGCGCGCGCAGATTCTTCTGGGTTGCGACGATTATCGCCAAAATTTCGGCGCCGAGCCGGCGGGTTTCTGGCTGCCGGAATGCGCCTACTCACCCGGGCTCGAACAGATTTTTCAGGAAGCGAATTTGCGCTGGTTCATTCTCGATTCCCATGGACTGCGCTTTGCCAAACCGCCACCGCAACGCTCGGTTTATGCGCCCTGTTTTACCGCGGCCGGGCCGGCCGCTTTCGCGCGCGATCCGGAATCCAGCCGGCAGGTTTGGAGCGCCACGTCCGGTTATCCGGGCGATCCGGTTTACCGCGAATTCTATCGCGATCTCGGCTTCGAGTTGCCGCCGCAAAACCTTTTTCCCGGCCTAACGAATCCAACACCGCGCTTCACCGGATTAAAATATCACCGCGTCACCGGCGGCGATTTGCCAAAGGAAATCTACCGGCGCGACTGGGCGGAAAATGCCGCGCTCGCGCACGCCGATCATTTTTTCGAATCACGCCGCGACCAACTGACCGAGCTCAACGCGCTCATCGCGGATCCGATCGTGGTCATGCCCTTCGATGCGGAACTGTTCGGGCACTGGTGGTTTGAAGGCCCGATCTTTCTCGAGCATTTCATCCGCAAAGTGGCCGCGCGTTCGACCGAAATGCAGCTGATTACGCCGAGCGATTATCTGTCGCAACATCCGACACAGGAAGTGGTCGCGCCGGCCGCCTCGAGCTGGGGCGAGAAAGGATATTGGGGCGTCTGGCTCGATGAGACGAACGCCTGGATGTATCCGCATTTGCACGCGGCGGCGCGGCGGATGACGGAAATGGCGCGCGCTCATCGCGGTGAAAATTCGGAATGGGACGAGCGCGTCCTGCGCCAACTCGCGCGCGAGCTCCTGCTCGCGCAGGCGAGCGATTGGCCGTTCCTGATCAAGATGGCGACCGCGAAAGAATACGCCACCAGGCGGGTGCAGGGTCATCTCGAGCGCTTCACCAAACTTTATCAACAATTGAAAATGGGTCCGCGCAATGAAGCTTTTCTTTGCGAATGCGAGACCCGCGATAACCTCTTCCCGAATCTCGAATGGCGAAAATATCTCTAGCTCGCGCCTGCTCCTCCACGCTCGCCTTTTTCGCGACCGCGCTCTTCGCGAGCGCGCAGGAATCTCCGACGCCAGTTTTCTCCGCGGCGCCAACTCCAACCGCCACCGCCACGCCGAAAAGTGTGAAGATCACTTTTCTGCCGCCGCCGCTGGAAGGTTCCGTCAGTCTCGGGATTTATGATGCCAGCGGAAAGCTTGTCCGCGTTTTGCAGCGCGAGGCGGATATGGATGATTTCGAAGTCGGCAACGACGGCCTCGGCACGAGCTGGGATGGCAAAAATGATGTCGGCGAAATTCTGCCGCCGGGCAAATATCACGCGCGCGGTTTTGTCGTTGGCCAGCTCGGCGTCGAAGGCGTGGGCTTTTTTTTTAATGACTGGGTGACGGAAGATCAGCCGGTGCACATCGCGAAAATCACCGGCCTGGAAATCGAAAACGGCGTCCCGCTCATCAACGTGCAACTCCCGGCTAACGAGACTGCGAGCGTGCTTTGCGACGGCAGCGGCAAGGTCGTCACTACCGGCGAAGCGCAACCGCCGCGGAGTCCTTGCCAGCTCTCACCTTCGCCGGAATTGACCGAACCAATCGCCTGCGCGCCCGGCCGCGAAGGCACGCAATGGGTGATCGATCGCCTAACGAAAGCTTCCGCGGAGACGGAAGTGGAACAATTTTCCGCGAGCAAGGAATTGCTCCGGCGATTGAGCATTCCGCCGGAAAATCCGCAGCCGCGCGCGATCGCGGCCTCGCTCGATGCGGACACGATTTTCCTGCTCGAAGAAAATGCGAACACGCAGCGCGTCCGCGGCCTTACCCTCCTAACCACGAAACACGAATCGGAGCACTCGATCTCCGATTGGAAAGTGGATTTCGAAAAATCGATCGTGGCCCACAAGAATTTCACGATCGCGAATGGCGAGCCGGTTTTAAGCGGCGGAAAAATGCCGCCGGAAAAAGTCGCGATCAAGTTGCAGCCGAACCCGCTGTTGAAAAACGCCGCGACCACCGTCGAGCTCGCAGTCGGTTACGACGCGGATGGCAGTTTCCTGAAAACCGCCGACGGCCTCCCGCTGGAAAGCATCAGCGATACGCCGCATCTCCAGCGGATCGTGCTCATGCCGCAGAGCGCAAATGCCGTGGATGTGTTTCAAGACGATGAAGCGGTGGTTGAACAATTCCGCATCAGCGGCTTGGAAGAAATGATCGCCTTCGATTGCGGCGAAATTGAATTGAAATAGCGAAGGCCGCATTCAAGGTGAACGATGCCGCGCGACATTGTTTACTTCGATCTCGAAACCCAGCGGACCGCGAACGACGCCGGCGGTTGGGATCGAAAAGGAAACATGCGCATGTCGGTCGGCGTCATCTTCAGCACCGCCACGCAAAAGTATCAGGTCTTCAGTGAAGAGCGGGTCAACGAGCTCATCGAGCGACTGCGTCAGGCCGATCTCGTGGTCGGATTTAACGTGCTCAATTTCGATTATCACGTGCTCATGGGTTACACGATTCTCGATCTCGTGCATCAACTGCCGACGGCCGATCTGATGCTCGATATGGAGAAGCGGCTCGGTCATCGGCTGGCGCTGGACTCGATCGCGCAGGCCACGCTGGGAGTGCAAAAAACCGGCGCTGGCTTGGATGCGATTCGCTGGTGGCGCGAGGGCCGCTTGATGGAAATTGCCGAGTATTGCTGCTTCGACGTCAAGGTCACACGGCTGGTGCACGAGCATGGTTGCCGGCACAAGGAACTCTATTTCCACGACCGTTTCGCGCAACGCCAGCGGGTCGAGATCGACTGGTGCCATCTCGACGACGTCGCCGCCTAACGAGTCGTTAGGGAGTCAATCGGTAGACTTCAACCAGGGCGACCCCGGTCGAATTATTTACCCCGCGCAGAATCGCGGTGTAATTCCCCGGCGCCAGCGTGCGCACGATCGCCGACTCCGCGTCGTTACTCGGCGGCAAACCCGTGGCGGAAATTTCCGTGGCCTGATCGGAGCGCCAGTTGTCGTTCTCGGCCAAGCGCGTGCCGGAAGCGTCCACCAGTTCGAGCGTCGGATCCTGTAGCTCGCCAGTAATTCCGCGATCGTGCAGTGACGGTCCGATCGCGCGCAGGAGGAGTCGTTGCGTCTCCGTCCCGCCGATAATCAGCCCACCGATGAGAACGTCGTCGCCGGTTTGCACGCGCCCGCGCGTCGACAAATTGACCGCGTTCGCCGGACTGGTGCGCGAGACATCGAACAATTCCACCAGGCCCACGCCAGTGGCGCCGCCGACGCCGCGCACGATCGCAGTGTAAGTGCCCGGATTCAGTGTCACCACCAGCGCCGCTTCCAGCGGATCGGCCGGCGCGAGTCCAAAATCCATAAGCTCCTGTTTTCGCGGCGTCGTCATCCAGTTATCGTTGGCGTCGATCGGCGCGCCGCGATTGTCGTAAAGTGAGATCGCTGGATTCGCTAAGCGGCCCGGCACCGCCTGGCCGTTCGCTTGCAATGACGGACCGCGCGCGCGCAGGACAAAAGTTTTCGTCGAGCTGCCGGTAACAATGAAACCGGCGATGAGCAAACCATCGTCATCGCTCTCGACCCGCGCGCGACTGGAAAGATTAAGCAACGCCGGGGTCGCGGGAATGGGCACAATCTTGAGAATCTGCCCGGCGGTGCCGCTGGCATTATCGGCCACGACATAGATCTCGTTTTGCGCATCCGTGCCGAAGCCGCGAAGGCGTAATCCAAAGGTGCGCGGGTTCACGCCGATCCGAAGTTCCTGGATCTCGCCAGCCTCGAGATCGCCATAAAACAGCCGGCCACTGCCGGTCGGCGGATTGAAGTAATCGCCGAAAATATATTTTCCAAAGAGGATGTTGTACGGGAAACCCGGGAAGCTTCCGCCGCGATTGACGATCCCGCCGATGACGGAAATTCCGTCGTCGTGATCGTACTCCAGCACTGGATTCGTTAGGCTGGGATCGGGATTGGAATCGACTGAGACCGAACCGTTCGCAGGATTGAAACGGAAACTACCCTCCTTGCGATTCCAGCCGTAGTTCCCGCCCTTCGCGACCACGTCCACTTCTTCGATCGAACTTTGCCCGACATCGCCGACGACCAGCCGATCGGAAAACGCGCTGAAGTCGAAACTGAACCGGTAGGGATTGCGAAATCCGTAGGCGTAAATTTCCCGGAGCCCGCTGGTGCCTGCGAAAGGATTGTCGGTCGGCGTGCGATAGCGGCTGTTCGTACTGATCGGATCGGTACTGCTCGGATTTGCCAACGGCGCCAGCGGATCGATTCGCAAAATTTTCCCGAGCAGGTTCGTCTTGTCCTGCGCGTTGCCGACGTTGACCGTGTGGCCATCGCCGATGTCGTTCGCGTTCCCGCCGTCACCGATCGCGAGGTAGAGATAATTTTCGCCCGGACGAAACGCGAGCTTGCCGCCGTTGTGACCTTCCTGGGGATGATCGATCCGCAAAACCACTCGCCGCGTGGCCGGATCGGCAACGTCCGGATTCGCGGTCGAGACCTGATACTCCGCGAGCACGACCTGGTTCGCGAAGGCGCTGTTTTTCGGAACCGTGAAATCGGCCGCCACGCCCGGATTTTCTGTCGTGAAAATGTAGAACTTCCGGTAACCGCCGCTGTTCAGATCCGCGAAGCCCGGATGAAAGGCCAGGCCGAGCAAACCCTGTTCGCCGCCGAATTTTATCTGCGCGGAAACATCCAGAAACGGGGTCGCGCTGAGAATGCCGTTCTTGAGCAAACGGATCTGTCCGGTTTGCTCGATAATGAAGAGGCGATTGCTGCCATCGAACGCGCTCACGATATCGATCGGCAAAGTGAGCCCGGTCGCAACCGCTTGCAGCTCGATGCTGATGTCGCCGGTCGGAATGCTCGGCAACTGCGCGGAAGCCGTGCCGATGAAAAGCGCGAACCACAGCGCGCCGGCAATTTTGTTGAAGATGTTCATAAAATTTTTCTCTCTCGTTCCCTTCTAGTATTCGCGGCGGAAGGCGGAGTGGACGTTGCCGAGTGCCGTCAGCAGAAACCCTTCTCTAGTCACTGCGCGGATTCTTTGTTAGTTACCGGCTCATGGCCTCGACCGCGGAACCGCAGCAAACCATCGCCAAAGCTGCGAGCTTCAGCGGGACGTCGCTGCATACCGGAGAAAAAGTCACCCTGCGTTTGCAGCCCGCGCCGGTCGATCACGGGATCAAATTCAAGCGCAAGGATCTGCAGGAAGAACCGACGATCGATGCCAAAATCGAAAACCTGAAAACGGTCGAGCGCGCGACCACCATCGGCGAAGGCGCGATGCGGGTGCACACGGTCGAGCACGCACTCGCGGCGCTTTCTGCGATGGGCGTGGACAACGCGATCGTGGAGATGGATGCGAACGAACCGCCGATCGGCGACGGCAGCGCGCAAGCCTACGTCGAGTTGGTAAAAAAAGCGGGCGTGGTCGCGCAGGATGCGCCGCGGCGGACTTTCATCGTCCGCGAGCCGATCCATCTCGAAACCAAAAGCGGCTCGATCCTGATCGTCTTACCCGACGACAAGTTTCGGATTTCCTGCACCCAGGTCGGACCCGACGGACGCTTCGCGCAATTTTTCTCGACCGAGATCACGCCGGCGATTTTCGAACGCGAGATCGCGCCCGCGCGCACCTTTGTTTTTTACGAAGACGTGCAGCCGTTAATGGAAAAAAATCTGATCAAGGGCGGCAGTTTGGAAAACGCCATCGTCGTCCGCGGAGAAGCCGTCCTGAGCAAGGAGCCCCTGCGCTTCAAGGATGAATTCGTTAGGCATAAAATTCTCGATATCGTCGGTGATCTTGCCCTCGTCGGTCATCGCATTCAGGGACACGTGATTGCGGTGAAACCGGGACACGGCCCGAATGCCGAGCTCGCGCGCGCACTCGTGCGCGAGCGCGCCAAGACCTTGCCGGTGCTGGAGGCGCGCGCCTTTCCGCCCGGCGAAGGCGGCCTCGATATCAACCAGGTGATGCAAATTCTTCCGCATCGTTATCCGTTTTTGATGGTCGATCGGATCGTCGGTTTCGAAGGCGACAAAAAAATCGTGGGCGTAAAATCGGTCACGATCAACGAGCCCTATTTCGCCGGACATTTCCCGGGCCATCCGGTGATGCCCGGCGTCCTGCAGGTCGAAGCCATGGCACAGGTGGCAAGCGTTTTGATGATGAAAATTTCCAACAGCGCCAGCCGCATCGGTTACTTCGTGAGCGCGGATGCGGTCAAATTCCGCAAGCCGGTTTTCCCGGGGGACACGCTCTTCATTCACGCGGAACTGACCAAAGCTCGCAACCGTCTGGCCAAAGCAAAATGCCAGTGCCTGGTCAACGACGCCGTGGTCTCGGAAGGTGATTTGATGTTCACCTTTCTTGATTGATGGAGACGAAAATTCATCCGACCGCGCTGGTCGATTCCGGCGCGGAAATCGGTGCGGGCACGATCATCGGTCCTTACTGCATCGTCGAAGCGGGTGTGATTCTCGGGCCGGAATGCTGGTTGCAACATCACGTCACGCTTTGCGGGCCGATGACCGCGGGCGCGCGCAATAAATTTTACTCCTACTGCTCGATCGGCCAGCAAACCCAGGATTTAAAATATGCGGGCGAACCGACATACCTGGAGATCGGCGACGAGAATTCGTTTCGCGAGTTCGTCACCATCAACCGCAGCACGACTGGCGAAGGCAAAACCCGCGTCGGCAATCGCGGAAATTTTCTCGCCTACAGTCATATCGGGCATGATTGCGTCGTCGGCGACGCCGTGATTTTTTCCAATAACGGAACGCTCGCCGGCCATGTGAAAATCGGCGATCACGCGGTCATCGGCGGGTTGACGGCGGTCCATCAGTTTTGCCGAATCGGAAACTTTGCGATCACCGGCGGCTGCTCAAAGATCGTCCAGGACGTGCCGCCGTTCATGATCGCCGACGGCAATCCGGCGTGCATCCGCGGCGTGAATTTAATTGGCCTCGAGCGCCACGGTTTCGCCGCCGAAAGCGTGAAGTGCATCAAGGAAGCCTTCCGCATCATCTACCGCTCGAAGCTGAACACGCGACAGGCGATGGAGGCGGTGCGCAAGGAAATGCCGACCTGCGCAGAGGTCGCGCAAATCCTCGAGTTCATCGAACAAAGCGAACGCGGGATTATTCGTTAGGCTGTCGTTAGGCCGATGCCCAAGCCTCCGGGCCGCGCGGTCATCCCGAGCCGCGCCGACGGCGAGGGACCTCGCAAAAGCGTGAGCGAGAATGTCCTTCGGGCACAGACGCGGGAAAAGTATCTCCATCTTCGGTGAGTGAGCGATCCCCTAGCTGTCTGCGCGGCTCGGGATGACATGGCAAGCGCGGGTGGACGCACGCTCCAAGGGGCGATCCAGTTTTACGGCTTGATCTGCGGCGCGCCGAGCGGCGGTCCATTTTCCAGTTCGATCTTTTTCAACAAGGCCGCGGTCGAGCCGTCGGAAACAATTTTCAAAACCCCGCGCACCACCTCGACGGCTCGTTTTGGTTTTTCCTGTTTCACCCAGCAAGCGGCTTCCTCTAAAACCGCGCGCAGGATGTCGTCACGCTGGGTGAAGAGGGTGCGCGCCTGTTGGAAGAAGGTGGCCGCGGCGGCGTAATTTCCATCCTGCGCTTCCATCCCGCCGAGGTCCTCGATCATCACACCATTGCGAGCGCGGGACGCAGCCTGGCGGGCGAGTGCGCGATAGTCGGTCGCCGGTCGCGAGCCGTTTGCAAGTGCGAAGTCATGATACATTTTCCAGTCCGAAACATTCTTCAGCGGTTCCTTTTTCGCCTCCATCTGCAACCAGGCCGCGTAGGGTCGGTAAAGCGGATCACCCACCATCACCGTCATCCAGGAGAGCGCCGGCGTGGCCATGTAACTGCTCTCCGCGAAAGTGAAACCATGGAGCAAACGATCGTTCAGGATGTCGAGATGTGTCGTTAGCTGCAGGTAGGGTTCATAAACATTGCCGATGGCCGCGGCCGCGCCGCGCGTGAGCAACGGCGCCACCCAATTCGAGTTCGGATCGCGCAAAGTACTCGCACTAAAGGAATGGATATGCGCCGCGATCGCGCCAGGCAAAAAACGAAATTTCGGCTCGACGAACGGCCCGGCCAAACCGGCCGCATACCAGCCGTAATAAAGCGCGCAGTCATTCATCGGATAACCCGCGGGAAACATCGCCGGCGCGTCGTCGTAGATCACCGGCACCCCGACGGCGCGCAATTGCTTCACGATGGCGGCGAACCATTGGTCGCCCAGCTCGAGGGCGGAACCGGGAGGGTTGTGCGCCCCGTCCACATAGGCGCGTCCCCAGAGTCCATTCTTCTCGGTCTCGATCGCGTCCACGATCATCTGCCGCACGGTCGCAGCGGTCGGCGCATCCAGCCGGCAGACGAGCATGATCGGCAAATCGATCGTCTCAATCGCGGCCTTGTAACGCTGAAAATAAACGTTCGTGACCGCGCCGGAAATTTGCGGACCGAAACGGGCCAGGACCGCAATCTCCGAGTCGACCGAAGCGTCGTTGCGACTGCCGATCGGGCCGCCTTCGTTCTTGTCCCCAGGATAATCGGTCGCCGGGCGAATCTTCAGAGGCACGCCCTTGATCAAGGCGACGAAGCGAATCGAGTTCGCTTCGGCCGCGGGCGATTGCTCGTTAGGCGAACGCAGCTGCCACCATTTGCGGGCCGCGAAAATTTCCCGCAACGGCCCGGCAATCGTGCGGTCATAATCTTCCCGGCTGATCTCTTCTTCCCGCGAGCACGCGAGCCCGACGAGATGATCGCGCGCGATCCCGCGCTTCTGCGCGTAGAATTTTGCCAGCTCCGCCGACTCGCTGCTGGAACTGTTGAAAACCACGATCGTCGCCGGAGCTAGCGCCGAATCGGCCGCGCACGCCAGCGACGCGAAAACGATCAACATCCCCAGGATAAGCCAGCCGAGATCCGGGGAGCGCAGGCTGCCAGCCCGCTGGCCGCGGCAGCTTGCCGCGACCAGGCGCGAGCAGGTTTGAGGCGTTGAGATGTGGCACCTCCATGGGGGTTTCCGGCAGGCTGCCGGAAACGGCAGGCTGGCAGCATGCGCTACCCGGATTCGACGTCGCGCGTTCACCT
>JBPCJC010000038.1:0-99594 GCA_051005695.1 Chthoniobacterales bacterium
GAGTATCGTATCGTTAGAGCGGGTAATGACCTCATCGACCGCTCGTCTAGCGCCACGCCAGTAACCGTAATCGTCAATGATGACTACTCCTCCAGAGACTACCTTCGGATATAGGTAATGCAGCTCATGAGAAGTGCTGCCGTACCAATCAGTGTCGAGTCTAAGCAACGCAATTTGTTGGGGGATCGTTGAAGGGATAGTTGCTTCCACTGGCCCCACAACGCAGTGAATAAGCTCCGCCGGATAGTCGGTGGCGGACAGATTGCGACGCACCTCGTCGAGTGTTGCGATTGCCCAAACGTTGCTGCTGTCTTTCCCAGATGACTCGGCACGTAATCGCGCATGCGCGCTAACACCGGCGGCATCGATGTCTTCGCCACCGGGATCAGGCATTCCCTCGAAGGTGTCGTAGAGGTAGATATCGCGGTCCCTGATGCCCTCCTCGATAAGTGCCGACAACGCCAGCATCACACTACCGCCCCGCCACACACCACATTCCACAATAGCTCCCGGCACTTGATTGCGAGACAAGTAACGAATCGACGCGAGAAGGTGGAACCGGCGCTCGATGCTGGTCATCGTGTAATCGTCTACGCGCCGTAACAGAGTGAGATCAGATCCCTCAATATCGGGCCATGTCGGTTGCCTTGGCAGCACGTTGCAACCGAATGCCCCGGCAAGTCGCCGCATGAAGCGCTGAAACTTCATTGGCGTTCCACCGACCAATCTAAGAGAGGACGAACCGCACCGGGGAATGGACCTTGATACCCCTGTCTTGTTGGCGTGAATGCATGATCGACAACGTTTAAGACGAGCACGTCCTTCATTTCGCCGTGGACTCGTGTGGGTTGAAAAGAAATTACATAGATGGAGAGCAGATAGCCTTTCGCGTTTAAGAAATGTGGGGGTATTCGCATCCGCGCCATATAGGTGCCCACCTCGCAGCCAATTTGTGTGTTCTCGATCGACGCGAACGCGTAAGCACCATCGTCGGTAGAAAAGTGTAGGTTAACCCTCGGTCTCACTGAGGGAGCGAAGACATCATAAACGACAGCGACGAACACCTCTTCCTCGACGCTCACGTTCCCGGTCGCGCTCCCTTCCTTGTCCAGAATGCGCGCGCCACGCACGCGGATAACGTCGTCGCCAGCCGACGGATCTGCCGGATCGAACTCGATACTAAACCCCTGCTCGCTCGAATGAGTCAGATAGGCCTGCGTAGCCTCCGCAACGGTTCCCGCCATAGCTAAACGCCCGGCGCGTAGAAAAATTCCCGAACTACAAAGCGCGACGACGGCGGACATGTTGTGGCTAACGAACAGCACCGTCCTCCCGTCGCTCTTGGCAATATCCTTCATCTTGCCCAAGCACTTCTTTTGAAACTCAAGGTCTCCAACTGCGAGAACTTCGTCGATAACGAGGATCTCTGGCTCGAGATGGGCGGCCACCGCGAAGGCCAGCCGCACATACATGCCGCTTGAATAGCGCTTTACCGGTGTATCTAAAAATCTCTCCACCTCCGCAAAGGAAACGATCTCGTCAAACTTGTTTTTAATCTCGCTACGGTGCATTCCGAGAATCGCTCCATTGAGAAAAATGTTTTCTCGACCCGTTAACTCAGGGTGGAATCCTGTTCCTACTTCCAACAAGCTTGCGATCCGTCCTCTAATTCGGATCACGCCCTCAGTTGGCTCAGTGATCCGGCTTAAAACCTTCAACAATGTTGATTTCCCCGCTCCATTCCGCCCGATAATGCCAATCACTTCACCCTGCCGGACTTCAAAGCTTACATCTTTGAGCGCCCAAAATTCGGAATCAGGCGTTTCGTTGATCACGCTCCTCCACCTGTTTCGCCTCACGAGCGACTTCGCTGTTTCGGAAAGCACGTCCCTTAGCGCGGTGTAGCGCTCTCCCGAGCGTTTTGCGCCCAGTTGGTAGCGTTTACCTAATTTGTCCACCGAGATCACCGCGCTCGACATAAATATAAGGCTTTCGCTCCTCCCCTAGGCAATTAAGACGATGCCGTAAGACGCCGGATGGGAGACTGGTTTGCCAGATTCCAAGTAGGTCATGGTGCGGCCTGCGGTCCTGACAACATCCTGCAGCTCAGCCAAGGTGGTTCCGAAAGCGGCCCAGGCGTACGGGTGAAGCTCACAGAGGAACCTAGCTGACGTCTTAAGAATCGACGACGCTCCCTGCAAAATTCTGATTTCCGCTCCTTCTGCGTCTATCTTCACCCAAGATATACGATCCAGGTTCGCTCTTTTAACGTAGTTATCGAGTGTGGTGGTCGTTACGGCTATTTCCTCGGCACTACGGCTATCGCGAACCGCTATCCCTTCGAGTGACAACGACGATTCCGCGTTGCCCCCATGGCTATAAAGGGTCGCTTCTCCTTCACAGTCAAGTAGCGCCGTCGTCTCCACTATCGGCGTCTTGAGCGCGGCGTTGAGGGAGAAATTTTTCAGCAAGCCTTCCCTGGCATGCGGATCCGGCTCAAAGGCGATCACCTGTCCCTCATCTCCGCAGAGCGCGGCAAAAATAAGAGAATACTGTCCGAAGTGCGCTCCGACATCGATCGCAACATCGCCAGACTTTACTTCCCTAGAGAGATACTCCACCTGGCGGGCATCGTTGCGAACATTAATGTCTGGAGAATCGGTGTAACACAGCCTAACTGGACGGGAACCTGGAAGATATCGCAGCGTATGACCGCGAATTTGATACGGTTCGCCCCGTGTCCCGTACAGCGCGCTTTTTATCCGACCAGCCACCCAATGCTTAACCCGTACGTACATGAGGAATGAACTACTAGTTCGACGGTGAGGCTCCCTCGACTGCACTTTCCAACGAACGTCGGGCAATAAGACGAGCAGGTGCCCCCGCCCAAATTTCCATCGGCGGCACCGACTTTGTCACCACGCTATTGGCACCGACGATCGCGCCAAGGCCGATCTGCAACGACGGATTCCTCGCTTGGATTAAACACCCGCGCCCGATCCAGACACCGTCTCCAATTTCAATTGGAAAGCTCACGTCCGGCTGGCCTTTGATAGGCCTGTCCATATCTCGGTAGGTGTGAGTCGTGTCTCTCACAGAAACAAATTCGCCAATCAATACATCTCGGCCGATCCGAATTTCCGCCAGACTGTGCGCATGGAAGTCGTGACTGATCCATGTGTTGTCTCCGATCGCAATCCTCGCCTCAGGGTTGATGCCGATCTCGAATACGCTTCGATCGCCAATGAAACAGCCCTCGCCCAACTCTAAAATCCCTCCAACTGTGACGGAAACATCACGACCAAATGCTACCGAGCCCGGCTTTCTCCCTCGCGTGGAGCAGCGTAGCAACGCGATCGCGACGCGCTGACCAAATCGCAGGTGCCTGGAATAGAAAAGCGCCAGCGAAACGATTGGAGTCCGCCAGCCATAGCGACCAACGATATTGCGGATGCGCTCGACGGAGGAAGGCTGCGTTGGCATTATTAGGAAACTTGAAACAGCGTCGCGCGTGAGCGTTTACGCCTTGAACACAACGCAGCAGTCGCTGCCGCGAGTGCCACGCGCCGCGAAGAAGTTCCCGCTCGAATAACGTTCACGGGCGTATCCAAGAACTTCTCCACCTCCGCGAACGCGACGATCTCATCGAATTTCGCTTTGATCTCGTGGCGGTGCATTCCGAGGATCGCGCCATTCAGGAAAATGTTCTCGCGGCCAGTTAGCTCCGGATGGAACCCGGTCCCGACTTCAAGGAGGGAAGCCACCCGACCCTTGATTGTAATTCGCCCTTCCGTCGGCTCAGTGATTCGGCTCAAGATCTTGAGCAGGGTCGATTTCCCGGCGCCGTTCCGCCCGATGATGCCTACGACTTCGCCTTGCTTCACTTCGAAGCTGACATCTTTGAGAGCCCAGAAGTCGTCGTTTGAAACGCTGAGACGCTGAGATTCTGAAATGCTGACCGTCTGAGAATCTGAAACGCTGAGATCGGATGATCCATTTCGTGATTTCAGGTTTTCAGGTTTCAGCTTTCTGAAAAAGCCTGCTGCTTTTTCACTGATCACGTCGCGTAGAGCTGTATAACGCTCATTGGACCGGCCTGCGCCCAGTCGGTACTTCTTGCCGAGCCCTTCGACGGTGATGATTGCGTCGCTCATGCGCAAAGTGAGAACGTAAAACGCTCGAAGGTGAGAAAGGTTTCTTTGCCGCTCACATTTTCTCGTCCTTGACCACGTCGGCGTGCTGCAGCTCGACAGCGTCGTTGTCCCGGAGGACAAAATAAATCAGGACGCGCACGAGGTGGCCATCATCGCGTAGGAGACGAGATGTTTGGTAAATGCGTAATTTGCTCGAGCCAGGCGCGAGAGCCACGAGGTCCGCATAGCATGCGAGCCGATAGAACTCCTTAGCCAGGACATTTTCGACATCGGCAGATTTCCCAACCGTTGCAGCGAATGATCGAACCATTCCGAATGAATCAGTCGTCTTGGGGCGGGCACGCTATTTGCCGAGATTGAACTGCTCGGCAACTCGCAACGCGTGTCCGAGAATTTCTCCTCTCGGGCTGTTCTCGTCGGTCGGGGGAGGTGGGGTCCACTCGCCACGATCGATCAGCGTGGCGGCATGAGCCATTAGTTGATCCACATTTAAGATAGGATAACGCGAGACCATCCAGGCGGCTAATCGCGCGCGTTCATCGGGTTGTAGCGTATCCACCGCCCGTTGGATTTCGGTCAAGCTCACGGCTGAAAGTCTATGCTGACAAAGCGGAACGGCAAGTTGCGGTCAGGTTTCAGTTTCTCAGTGTTCAGCGTTTTTCTTCAAATCACGTCCGCGAAGGTTTTCTCGGTGCGGCGGAAATACCAGATGCCGAGCCAAAGGAAGAAGGCGGTGACGAACATGGAGAGTGCGAAGGTGGGAAGGTTTAAGGTGGCGGAGCCGCGGCAGATGGCCCAACGGAATCCGTCTATCACAGAATTCATCGGGAAAACAATCGCTCACAGGCGCCTGCCAGCGCCGGAGCCTTGTTAGACGCTGCGTCCCACACCACCGAACTATCGACGGCGAAATAGGAGTGAGCTAAAACGTCGCGAAACCCGGCAATTTGACCCCAGGGAATAGAAGGCTCCGTAGCGAGCAGCTCCGCCGGCAAAGCTTTTACCGCTTCGCCAATGATCTCGAATTGCCGGATGACTGCGTCCTGCGTCTTCAGGTCGCGCCCGAACGCGACGTCATCGAATCCCTCGATATAAGACGCGATTCGAGCACATGCGTCCAGGATGTCGCGGAGGCGGAGATGCGGGTCACGTGACATCGATGAGCTCGGCTTCTATGGCTTTCAAGAATCGGGGGGCACAGGCGGTGCGCGAAAGAAGATCGACCCTGCCTTGGAGTCGCTCCTCAAGAGTTGACCTCAAACCCATGAAAGCATCGAACGTCGGTGGTTTGGAAAACTCCACCAAAAAGTCCCAATCACTTTCCGGTGTCACGTGGTTAGTACTCCCGGAGCCAAATAGCCAGGCGCGCTTCACTCCGAAACGTGACCATTCATTTCCCAGGGGCGGGAGGGCTCGGACGAGCGAAGGCTGCGCGGGCGAATTCATTCTAATGAAAATTTACCAGTGTTCCAGTCCAGCCAAAATATCTGTCGATTACGACGATGGCTTTGTCCTTCGTTCCGACTCGGCCATCATCTTCCATCTCCTAGCTTCGCCCTTCAAGCTCAGATGACATCTGCAAAAGTCTTCTCCGTCTTCCGGAAGTACCAGATGCCGAGCCAGAGGAAGAAGGCGGTAACGAACATGGAGAGTGCGAAGGTGGGCAGGTATAAGGTGGCGGAGCCGCGGCAGATCGCCCAGCGGAAGCCGTCGATCACTCCGACGATAGGGTTAAGCGCGTAGATGAGTCGCCATTCCCGCGGAACAACATCGCTGCTGAATCCGACCGGTGAAAGGAACAGGCCGAACTGGACGATGAAGGGGATGACGTAACGGAAGTCCCGGTACTTGACGTTCAGCGCCGTAAGGTAGAGACCCGGCCCGAGCGCCGCCAGAAATGCGATCCCGGTGAAAAGCGGCAGCGTGAAGATCCGCCAGTCGGGGATGAACCGATACCAGGCCATCAGGACGATCAGCAGGACGAACGAGATCAGGAAATCGACCATGCTGGTGATAACCGCGCCCGCTGGGATGATGAGGCGCGGGAAATAGACCTTCGAAATTAGATTCGCGTTACCCACCAAGCTGCTGCTCGCCTCGGAGAGCGCAGTCGAGAAAAACTGCCACGGCAACATCGCCGCGAAGACCAGGATCGGGTATGGGATGCCGTTCGACGGCATCTTGGCGATCCGTCCGAAGACGACGACGAAGACAAGCATGGTGAGGAACGGCCGGAGCAATGCCCAGACGACGCCAATGGCGGTTTGCTTGTAGCGGACAAGGATGTCGCGCCACGCGAGGAAGTAGAAAAGCTCGCGGTAGCGCCAGAGATCACGCCAATAGTTCCGCTCGGTCCGCCCCGGCTCGATAATCAGTTCCTGGTCCACGAGTCAGAGACGAGAGAGCTGTACTTCGCAAAAGGCATACACTTCTTCGGCCATTTGCAGTGATCCTTGCGCTTCCTCCAGGGTCGGTTCGGCCGCGTCGCCAGGGTAACGGAATTCGTCGGCTAGCGGGGTGAGTTCTTTGGTATGCCGTCGAAATCTTTGGAACTCGGAATTGGACGAAAGGCAAAACTCCAGAAGGTGCTCCAGCACATGGGTCTGAGGAAAGATGGTTTCTCGCGCGGTGAGATATGCTTTGAGCGCTTTTTCCGCCACCTGCTGGCAGTGATACGCGCCAATGGCAAGGTGCCGTTCGTTGCCTCGGATGAGAAGGCGGGCCGCGGCCAGGTCCGAGAAGGCTTTCTTCAGCCAAGCCTGAGCCAACTCGACTGATTCAGGAGACATGCGGAAGCGCGATCCCTTCCCGGGCCACGGTGCTGGAAAGAGAGCATGGCGCTCTTAGTTCGCGTTCCCATTCCGCGCGCGTGAGGACAATAATGTCACTAGGAAAAGTCAGGCCATCGATGGCGTAGCGAGCCTGGACCGCACGCCGATAGCGTGAATCGCCCGACTGCGGCACGACGACAAGAAAGTCCAGATCACTGTCGAGGCCGGCTTCGCCCCGGGCATAGGAGCCGAAAAGGTAAACTTCTTCGGCGGAGAGTTTCTCACGAAGCCGCGAGCCGATGACGTAAGCTTCCTCGGGGATCTTTCCGGCGCGGTTTGACTGTTCATCGCTTCGTTCGGTCCCGGGGGCCTCGACGCGCTCGATCATCCAAGTGCCCATGACCAGAACGTCCATCTTTGTTCTCAGGAAGCAATCGAGGGCTTCTTCGGGGCGGCAGACGACGGGTTCGTTTTCGTTAAAGGAAGTGTTTAGGACCAGCGGGACGCCTGTTTGAAAGTAGAAAGTAGAAATTAGAAGGTGGAAAAGAGGATTGGTTTCTTTGTGGACGGTTTGGAGGCGACCGGAGCCATCGAGGTGACAGACTGCGGGCACCAAAGCGCGCTTTTCGGCGCGGAATTGAAATACTTCCATCATGAACGGAACATCGTCGTCCTGCTCGAACCAGTTAGCTACTTCTTCGCGAAGGATGGAGGGCGCGAAAGGACGGAAGGATTCGCGCCGTTTGATCTTCGCGTTGAGGATCTCTTTCATGTCCGCGCGGCGCGGGTCGCCGAGGATTGAGCGGTTACCAAGTGCGCGAGGTCCCCATTCCATCCGGCCCTGGAACCAGCCGACGACTTTGCCTTCGGAGATGGCTTGGGCCGTTCGGGTGCAGAGGGTGTTGGAAAGCTGAGAATCTGAAAGCTGAAATTCCGAAATGTTACAGCCGGCATCTTCGATTTCGGTGTTTCGGCTTTTCAGAAGCTCTGCGATTTCAGCATTTGAGTAAGAAGGACCCAGGTAGGCGGAGCTTAAAGGCCGGAGATCGGAGATCGGAGATCGGAGATCAGGTGAGGAGTCGCCATTGCTTTTCTGACTTCGGGCTTCTGACTTCTGGCCTCCCGCTAGTTGTGCGTGCACAACCGCGGCGGCGCCAATCGCTCCGCCGGCGTCGCCGGCTGCGGCTGGCAGATACATGCGCTTAAAGGGCGTGTTCAGGTAAACCTTGCCATTGGCGACGGAGTTCATCGCGCAACCGCCAGAAAGGGCGAGATTCTCGGACGGATGCTTCGCGTGCAGCGCGTGGAGTAAGGCGAAGAAAGCTTCTTCGTACATCGCCTGCGTCGAGCGGGCGATGTCTTTGTATTTTTGCTCCAAGGGCTCGCCCGGCTGTCGGGCCGGTCCGAGCAATTGAGCGAGCGCAGGGGTGAAGAGGGTGCCGACCTCGGGTGCGCAGTCTTTCCAGCTATAAGAGACGTTGTCAGTGTGATGCCGGAAATACTTCAGGTTCAGCCTGAAGGTGCCGTCGCTTTGCACTTGCACGATCTGGCGCATTTCTCCCAGGTATTTCGGTTCGCCGTACGGTGCGAGACCCATGACTTTGTATTCATCGCCGTAATGCGGGAAGCCAATGAACTGGGTAAGCGCGGAGTAAAAGATCCCCAACGAGTGTGGGAAATAGACGCGGCTGCTGATGTTGATCTCACTCCCCTCTCCTAACCCCAGGGCCGTGCTGGCAAAATCGCCGAAACCATCAACCGACAAACACGCGGCCTCTTCAAAACCTGAGACGAGGAAGGCTGAGGCGAGATGCGCCAGGTGATGCTCGACGTGGTGCAGCTCAGCGCGAAGTGAGCGACCGTAGGCGCGCTCGATCGTTTCCTTGACTGAGGAAGCGCTGCGGATGTTTCGCACTTTGGCCAGCATCAGTCTCGGGTCGGGTCGATGCCGGAGAACGAAGGCAAGCCGGCGCCAGTTGTTTACTCCGGGTTTTCGATTGACCGCGATGTGTTCGACTTCGCCTAACGAGACTCCGCCGGCGCGCAGGCAGTAGTCGATCGCCTGGGTCGGCAAGCCAGCCCAATGCTTGATTCGTCGGAAGCGTTCTTCCTCCGCGGCCGCAACCAGCTTCCCATCCTTAAACAAGCAGGCGGCCGAATCCGCGTGGTAGGCATTCAAGCCAAGAATGAGGGACATGAAAAGTAGCTACGTTGGCTCTTACAGATCGGACCAGCGTTGTCGCAAGGCAGGCAGCTCGGTGCGATACCGGCAGACCATCCAGGTGAGCGCGAGGCCGATCATTAGCCGTGGCAAAATCATCCGCGGTTGCGCTAGCAGCCGGGCCAGCCAGCCGAGATGGTGCCGTTGGTTCCACTTAGGGATTCGATGTTCATCTCCGCTCAGAAATCCGAGGGCCGCGCCGACGCAGTGGATGGAGGGGCGGTATAACAAGTAGTCGCGCAGGTAGATGCCGAGCTGTTCCTGACCGCTGCCGCGCAAGGCGATAACAATGTGCCGAGGCTGGCGGTTTTCGATCTCCAAGAGGAGCGCGTGCTGATTTTGCGGGGCACTTTCCGCGGCGATGACTTCAAAATGATTATCGGCAACGCGCCAGTCCTTGGTTCGCAGCCACTGGATGGCGTTACGTTTTGCTTTCTCCGACGAGACCAGCCAGAGGACGTTGTCATCCGGGTTGAACGAAGGTGTGCCGAGCAGGCTGTTCAGGTAATCAATCCCGGAAATTTTGTGAAGCCGATTGCCAATCGCCATTCGCGAAAGGAGGACCAAAAGCTCGCTGTCGGGAAGAACCACGTCCGCTTGCTGCAAGGCGTCGCGATAAGATTCATCGAAATTCAGTTTAGTCAGCGCAGGTGAGGCTGGAATGACAACGCAGCCGCCCTCGCTGCCTAGCCGCTTAACGGCTTCCGAGGCTGTTCCCGCGAAAAAATCTATTCCCAGAACCGCCAGCGTCGGCGCCGTGTCTGACGGAGCGATCTCAATGGTCGCTGACATTTTCAATTCTTCACGGGCGATCATCCAGCAACAAGACTGACGGATTATCTAAACACATTCTCAAGGGTTTGGAGGTGGCGGAGGCGAAAGCAGCTTCACCGACCGCGAGAATATCATGGCTTCTATGCGCGAGGCCCGATGTCCCGGCGGGCTCACCTGTCCTCCGGTTGCCTTCCGCCACTGGTCAAGGCGAGCTCGCCCCGACGCCGGACGTGTGCGCCCGCGCAGTTGGTGTCCTGGTGAGAGGTCGTGATGCTTCCGCCCGTAACGCATGCTTCGGAGTCCGAAGTAATGTCGGCCGCAACCCCACGCTTCACAAAGAAATCGTGAATCAGTTTACCAGGTGTCGCGCAACTGCTTATGCCGATTGTTGCGATGTTCGCGTAATTGTTTCACGGGGCCGTATATTGCGGGCGCGAATTTTACGACCACTCCTTATGGTATTCACTTGCGATCCTTCAAAATTTGCTATAATCGAGAAAGTGGAGGCGTGTGTCTCCCGAAAGGAGGTGATTACAATTCAAAATCCAAAACTCACATTAGAGAAGCTGGGCAAGGTCCTATCGGCGTGGAAAACGCTGACCCCGACGAAATCATTCGGCGGGATGACCTTGGACCAGTTCGAAACGAAAGTGCAACCGTCGCTCGATGCGCGGGAAGCCGTGACCACGGCGAAAACGCAGAGAGTGGATGCACAGACAAAGAGGACCGGAAGCGACGCAGAGAATCTCAAAAATCTGCAACTGGTGGTGCATGCCATCAAAGGCGATCCGACCGAAGGGGAGGACTCGGCGCTTTACGAAGCGTGCGGGTATGTCCGAAAGAGTGAGCGGAAGAGCGGCCTCAGCCGGAAAAGCACGAGGACCGCCCTACCGCTGGCACCAGCGACCTGATCACTCAGGCCGTTTAACCGAGGCCGGGCTGCTTACGCGGTCCGGCCTCCACTTTTAGTAAAGCCGATTCGGGCTGAAGCGGAAGCAGTTTCTTTCCTGATCGTTTCCCGGAGCAGTTGATCCATCACATCGCTCTTGATGTGGCAGTCGTCTCGCAGTAATTCCAACCACAAACTGCGATTCGTCTGATTCCTGCAACAGTCCGTGCTTCAGCTTTTCAGCCCATTTCCCCGGGCAAGCTGCCGCCCTTGGTGGTCGCTCGTTTCCGAGCGACCTCCCTAATGGGACTGCCAGTTCTTTCATAACCAAAGTTCCATCACCGGCGGCATTCGCGCACACGAAGAGGTGTTCAATATTGTATTTACGGAATTCGGAGAGAAGAATTTTCTTTTTTCTGCGATGCGATTCTGCGTTTCGACCGGATGAGAGGGCGCGACTGCGCCGCGGGATTTACCGCTAGCCCTCCCGGCCCTTCTTGCTGGCGCGCAGAGGCGGGAGCGTGTTGCCGTAGCGCAGAATGAGTCGCGGAAGCACGCGCCCCCGCCAGAGTCGTGGGATGAAAATCTTGGGCTGAGAAAATAAGCGAAACAGCCAGCCCAAGTAAGCCCGATCCGCCCAGGCGGGAATAGCGATTTGATCTCCGGTGAGAAATCCCAGCGCGCCGCCGATGCAATGAATCGCGCTCCGATGCGCCAGCTTTCCGCGCAAATACCAGCCAAGTTTTTCCTGCGGACCTGCACCGATGGCGATGACGATGTTATTCGAGCGACGCGCCTCGATCAGGCCAAGCAGTACCGTGTCCTGAACGCGGGTTCCATAAATCGGCGCGACGTAGCTGTCATCGGGAGCGACTTTGAAGTTCCAGTGATGCGCGGCAGTGAGGAGACGTTGTCGCGCGCGTTCGTTAGGCAGAATCCAAAAGGTTTCGCGACTCTCTTCTACCTTATTCGAACCCAGGAACGCCTTGAGATAAGCGAGCCCTGAGATCCGCTGAATCCGGCGGCGCTGCAGCAGGCGCCAAAGCGTAACCATTAGCCCGCTGTCGGGCAGAACGATGTCTGCTTCCAGGATGGCGCGCCGATATTCCTCGTCCCTCAGAAAGCGTTCAAAGCAGGTCCCGGAAGGCGCGACCACCAGGCCGCCGCGCGAGGCCTCGGCAACTGCCGCGGCGGCCGTTCCATTAAAAAATTGAATGCCGAGGATCTGTTCGCGGCCTTGAGCCAGGCCGCGATTCTTTGCGCCGTCCTCGTTCACCGTTTGCGAATCACCTCGCTCAAACTATCGCAAATGGAATGCGCCGACCAGATTTACCCTCCGTGCTATTTCCCGGCGGCGAAAGATGATATTCTTCCCGCTCCTGTGGAAACCATCACCGTCAAGCGCGCTCCCGTCGCGCAGGAAGTCTCCGTGACAAAGCCCGGTTTGCGCGCCTTCATTATGGCGGCTGCACTCGGCCTTCTTTGGTTCATTCTCTGCCGGCAACTGAGTAACGAATGGTCGGCTAACGAGCAATACAGTTACGGATGGTTCGTCCCGTTTTTCGCGGCCTATCTGTTTTGGTTACGGTGGGAAGAGAAGGGCGAATTAGAAATTAGAAATTCCAAAGGAGAAAACGAAGCCAGCGCTGCTGCACCGCAATCCCATCTTCTACTTTCTACTTTAGCCTTTCTCCTTTTAGCCGCGTTGCTTCCCATCCGCCTTTTCGAGGTCGGCAATCCCGACTGGCGGCCGCTTGATTGGCTCCACGCCTCGGTCGTGGTCACGCTCACTCTCTTGCTCGTCTGGAAAATCGGCGGCCGACCCTGGCTGAAACACTTCGCGTTTCCGATCTGCTTCATCCTCGTCGCCGTCCCGTGGGTCTCGCCGATCGAGGCGCCGATCGTCCAAGGTTTGATGCGGGTCGTCGCGAGGATCGCTTCCGAAACCCTCGCGCTCTTTGGCATTCCCGCGCAGTTGGAAGGCAGCGTCATCCGGATCAGCGGCGGCGTGGTGGGCGTGAACGAAGCTTGCAGCGGCGTGCGCTCGCTTCAGACCTCGCTCATGATCGGCCTGCTCTTTGGCGAACTGAAGAGACTCAGCATGCCGCGGCGTCTCTTGCTTCTCGTGCTCGCGTCCGCGATCGCCTTCATCGCCAACTGCGCGCGCGCATTCTTTCTTGTCTGGATCGCCGCCGCGCACGGCGTTGAGGCTATCGGAAAATGGCATGACACCGCCGGCTACGCGATTCTCATCGCCGTCTTTCTCGGCACGATTGCAATCGCATCGTGGCTAGCAGGTAGGACGAAGCCGATCGAAAGAACTCAGCCAGTAACCTCGCTCAACTCTTCGTTCCTCCTTCCCAAGGCCTACCTCCTACTTCCGTTACTCTGGCTCCTAGTCATCGAAGTAACCGTGGAGACCTGGTATCGCTTGCACGAACGCAACCTGGTCACGACCGCCACCTGGAGCGTGCATTGGCCGGAAAGCGCGTCTGGCTTTCGCACCCTGCCGATCAACGACGACGTTCGCTCAACCCTGCGTTTCGATCGCGGCCGCGAAGCGCAGTGGCCGCTTGCGGTTTCCGCGCCTAACGAGCCAACCGCAAAGATGCAGGCGCTTTGCTCGATGTTCTTTTTCCGTTGGGAACCCGGCACCACCAGCATCCTGCGGGCGCGCGCGCATCGGCCCGATATTTGCCTGCCCAACACCGGCTGGCGTGTGACCCACGACCTTGGCGTGCGTCGCTTCAACGTCGCTGATGGCTTCGAAATTCCTTTCCGCCATTTCAGTTTCGCGCGGCCCGTCGCGGAAAGCCGCGAGGTTACCGCTAACGCCTTCTTTTGCGAACGCGAAGATCGCGTGCCGCGCACCAAGACGGGCAGGTTCGACGCTAACGCGGAAACCACGCCCACCGATTGGATGCGCGCCGATCGCGTACGGGTAGTGCGCGAAGGTTTACGCAACCAAGGCCAGCAAGTTCTCGAAGTTGTGCTGATGACGCCGCAACCGATCGACACCTCCGCGGCCGAAGCCGAGTTCGCGAAGCTGCTCCCGCAAGTCGTGAACGTGCAGCCGACCCCCTAACGACACCCGATGCCCCGCGACCGCAAAGATTTCCTTCTGACCGACGACGAGGTGCAACTGCGCGAACAAAAGCGCCGCCGACTCCTCTTCACAGTCGTAATCATCCTTGTCCTCGGCGCCGTCATCGCCCTCGCCGGCCGGCCGGTCGCAGGCGCGATCAAAGGCTGGCAGGCCCGCCGTCACGCGCAGAAAGCCTTCGCCTCCCTTGACGCTGCGAAATGGAGCGAGGCCCGCAACGAAGCCGTCGCCGCCTACCAGCTGCGCTCCAGCGAACCCGCGGCGTTGCGAGCGGTCGCGCGCTTTCTTTCCCGCACCCGCCAGGCGCAAGCGCTCGATTTCTGGAGTCAGCTCGCGAAAGTCGAGAAGCTCACACGCGAAGATCTGCGGGATGAAGCCACCGTCGCCCTGGTCTCCGGCGAAACCGCGCGCGCCGATTCCGCGATCAAGGAACTACTCGAGCGCGAACCGAGCGCCGTGGGCCCGATGGATTACCTCCTGGCCGCGCAGTCTGCCCTGCAAAAAGGTCACCCGCAGGAAGCGCTTGCCAGCGTCCGCAAGGTCTTGGCCAACTCATCGGCTAACGAGCGCGAACGACTGCAAGCCGCCGTAGTCATGTTGCAAACCGCGAACCCCGCCGCGCCCGCCGCCGCCGCGCAGCAACAGGACGAAGCCTGGTCGCACATCACCGATCTTTCCCGCGGGAAAGACGCGACCGCGCTCGATGCCTTGATGCTGCTGGCTCGCCGCGACCTCTCGTTAGACCCCAAGTCAGCACCGCGAACCCCGAGCGTCCCCGACCTCATCAGCGCGATCGATAACCACTCGTTAGCCAAAGCGCCGCAAAAACTGACCGCACTCGACCTGCGCATCCACCAGGACCCCGCGAGCAAAGAAGAAAACATCGCCCGCGCCATCGCCCAGTGGAAAGACGCCGAGCCCGCCGACGTGATCGCGCTCGCCACCTGGCTGAATGGCAAAGGCGAATTCGAACGCGAGCTCGACGTCATCCCGCTGCAGCGCGCGATGCAGGACCGCGAGCTTTTCCTGCAACACGTCGATGCCCTCGGTGCCCTCGGCCGTTGGGATGAAATCAAGCGCCTGCTCGACACCGAGCGTTTCCCGCTCGATCCCGTGATCCAACGGATGTATCTCGCCCGTTGCAACGCCCAGCTCGGCAACGAAGCCGCCGCGACCAATAACTGGCAGCGCGCCCTCGAAGCCGCCGCCGGCGATCCCGTCAAGCTCATCACCCTGGCCGAATACGCGGAGAAAAACGGCGCCGCCGAAACCGCCGGCGCCGCCTACACCCAGGCCGCGACCGATGCGCCAAAATTCCGAGCCGCCCAACAAGGCCGCCTCCGCGCCGCGCAGGCCGCGCACGACACCAAAAAGATGCACGCCATCCTCGCCGAGATGCAGCAGCTTTGGCCTAACGACACTGCGATCCAGAACGACGAAGCCTACACCCGCCTGCTCCTGCTGGACGCGGAGCAGACGGGGAAAGTAGAAAGTTTAAAGGCTAAAGTAGAAAACCGCCCGGAGGTCGCTGAGCCGAGGTCGGATCTCGGAAATCAGAGATCAGAAGCCGGAAGTCAGAAGTCGGGGGCAGACCTCCGATCTCCGACTTCTGACCTCCGCTCAGCGACTTCCGAGCTCCTCGCGATCGAAAAACTCGCGCGCGAACTCGTCGCCAAAGAACCCGCCAGCCTGCCACATCGCACCCTGCTCGCGCTCGCCCGGTTGCGCGCCAGCCGACCAGACGAAGCCCTGAAAGTTTACGAAGCAATCCAAGTCGCCCCGAACGCCCTTACGCCAAGTGCCCTCGCCATCCACGCCGCCGTCCTAAACGCCAGCGGCCACGAAGAAGACGCCAAAACGGAAATCGCCAAGGTTCCGAAAGAAGCGTTACTCCCCGAAGAAGAAACCCTGGTAGCCAACCTTCGCCTGTAGCCACGGCCCTGCGGGCCGTGCGCACACGAGCTACACCTGTAGCCACGGCCCTGTGGGCCGTGTGCGCACGGGCCACAGGCCCGTGGCTACATTCGCGCAGACTTGGCGTGAAGAACGAATGAGCGTATCCTCGCCGCATGACCTCCCACGATCTGATCGATGTTGATCCGGAGATTCTAGGCGGAACGCCCGTCTTTCGCGGGACCCGCGTCCCGGTGAAGACCTTGTTCGACTACTTGGAGAACGATTACAGCTTGGAACAATTTCTCGACTGCTTTCCCTCTGTCACCCGCGAGATGGCCCGGGTGGTTTTAGAGCGATCCGAAGCAATCCTGCTCCCGCCCGCGTGAAGATCCTCCTGGACGAATGCGTCCCGCGCCCCATGCGCGATTTGCTGGCCGGCCACGAGTGCTCCACGACCCAAGAATGTGGCTGGCAAGGCATCAAGAACGGAGAACTTCTCCGACTGGCAGCCGCGCAATTTGATCTCTTCATCACCTCCGATCAAAATCTTCAGTATCAACAAAATCTAACGATCGCTCCGATCGCGATCCTGCAGCTCTCGACGAATGATCTCCGTCGCCTCCAAGTGGCAGCCTCGAGCATTCAAGCCGAACTCGAGAAAATCCGTGCGTTGGAATTCCGGCAAATTCGCATCCCCTAGTGCCAGCGCACACGCCGCCAATTCCCCGGCAGCGTATTCACTGCCCTGCGGGTCGTGCGCGCACCGGCCACAGGCCGGTGGCTACAATCGCCCAGACTAGAGAGACCTCACGCGACGGGCGCTAAGGACGCAGAGGAGACTGAACTTCATCTTAGAGAACCGTTGCGACCGTGGCGCGAGCTCCGGAAAATCTGTGAAAATCGGCGCCGAAAGTCCGGTCGTTTCCGAATTAGTCCCACGCGTGTAGCCACGGCCCTGCGGGCCGTGCGCGCACGGGCCACAGGCCCGTGGCTACAATCCACCCGTGGCTGCAACCAGCGCGGAAATTCTCGGAATTCCGCTCCCCGAAATTCCGTAGTTACTGGCATGAACGCATATCCGGATCGAGCGTCCCTCCTGCCTCCCCGAAAACAGCCCTTCCGCCGCGCGCAACCTCCTCCGGCCAGCCCGGCGCCTGCCGGTTTCGCCGCCGCGGCTGCCCGCTCCGCCGCCACCGCTTCCAGTTTCGCGCGAAAACCTGACCCGATTCCGCCATACCCTTCCGATCCTTCGGAAAATCCTTCCAGCCTGGCCGCCTGGGCTGCCCGGCTGGCGGCAAACGATGACAGGTTTGCCCCAAAACTGTCAGCCGCCGACACCAAACCGACAGCCGCCCCGGCAAAACGTTCCCTATTTGCTTCCCCTCCTTCCACCCGTGTAGGAAAACCTGCCCGCACGGATCGTCTTTTCGTGCGTCCCTAAGTTCCTGATTCCTTTCCCAGGGTCTAACCCGAAAGCCCAGTCTTGGTTTCGAATAGCACCACGCGTGTAGCCACGGCTCTGCGAGCCGTGCGCACACGGGCCACAGGCCCGTGGCTACAATCCCACCCGTGTCTGCAAACAGCGAAGATTTCTCCGAATTCCGCTCCCGAAATTCCCGTAATTAAAAATAGGGGCAGCCCCGCACGCGGATGGGCTTGTCACCCGTCCCTGTAGCCACGCGCACCGCGGGCCGTGCTCCCCTCACCCTTCCCGCCTGAGCCCAGCACCTCCGGAACGAAAGATTAAAACCCAATTTCCCAGCCATTTACGCTTCCTGTTCCTCAATGCCAACAGCAGAAAGAGCCTCACGCGACGCCCGCAAAGGATGGCCCGCACGGTGCCTCATCTGAGATCCCCTTGGCGACCGTTGCGGCCGTAGCGTGAGTCTCCGCTTCCCCCCCTTCTTTACAATTTCCAGACGAAATAGATTGCCTTCGCTGGCATTGGCAACGCAAACTCCCCGTTATGCGAACGCAACCGCCCTTCCCCCACCTGTCGGACTGCAGGATTCACAGACTGACCCCGTTTCTTCTTGCAACGGAGCGCATGCTTCGCGTCATGCGAATTCCCCCCCGCTTTCCATTACAAGATTCAAGGCGTTATTCAGCTATATCACCACTCGGGTTTGTTCTCGCCTTTTTGCTTCTCGGATTGTTTGTGAACGCATCGTTGGTTGCACAGACATGGACAGGGGCCACTAACGCAAACTGGGGAACCTCAACGAACTGGAGTCCTGCGACTGTTCCGAATTCGGTGGGAGCGGCCGCAGTTTTCAACGACCCCGCAGCTAATCGCACTGTGTCATCAAATGGGACTTTCGCGGTCGGTTCAATCACATTTAACAATAACACTGCGTTCACCACCCTTCTAAATAACTCTGGCTCGGGACGTTCAATTACTTTTGATGAAGTCGGGGCAGGACCGGCCGCCATTACTGTCAATGGTACTGGCAACGCCGTCACGACGATTTCCGCCACCATGATCTGGACGGATTCTGTGACGATCACTGTTAATGATACCGCAGTAACCGGTGCCAGTGGTGCTCTAACCTTGACTGGAAGTAGTCTAACCGGAGGAGGAGGCCTTACTAAAGAAGGTAATGGAGTGTTGACTTCGTCATCTAATGCCAAGTCATTTACCGGTGCCACTCTCGTCGACGCCGGGCGTCTGCGCTTTACCGCGAGCGGAGTATTTACAAATACGTCAAGCGTCTCAGTGACATCTGGTGCGCAAGTAATGTTAGAGCAGACCGGCACGCAAAGCTTTACGCTAGGCACGAGTAGCGCAACAATCGTAACTCTGAATGGTGCCGGCCTTCCCTCGGGCGGCCCCTATGCCGCCACATCATCAGGTGCTTTGCGGTTAGGCCCCACAGTTAATGCTGCGACTGATCTTACCACCTTAACAAATGCAATTAGTCTTGCGTCAACGTCAACCGTCGACACTGGCGGTAACGCAACGCTAACTCTTTCCGGCGGCGTCAGTGGAAATGGCGGTTTAACAAAGACAGGAACCGGAACACTCGCCCTAACCAACACGGGGAGCTACGGTGGGGCCACCGTTGTCAGTGCCGGCACGCTCAACGCGGGAGCAGCTAACGCACTTGGCGGCACAAGCGGTGTTACAGTAAATAGCGGCGGCACCTTACTGCTAAGTAATAGCGGCACGACTGATCGAATCAATAACGCAGCAAGCGTGAACCTCAGCTCTGGGGGTGTAACAGCGCGCACGGGAGGAATATTGAATACTGGTGGGCTCAGTGAAGGTACCGCACCTACCGGTGCCGGCGGCGCGGGCGGGGTTGTCGGCGCCTTAACGCTGACGACGAATACCAACTCCGGCGTGGATTTCAATGCACCCGGCAACACGGGCAACACGGGCGGCAGTAAACTTGTCTTTCAGAACTTCAGTCTGGTCTCGGGAACGGCCATTACAATCGATCACTGGACCGGCACGGCGAACACTAACGGATCAGACCAACTGCTCTTCGCAACGAATCCTGGATATAACCTCGCTGATCTTGCGAACGTTCAGTTCACGAGTGACGCCGGAACTAACTTCGCACTCGGAGCGCAATTAATTAATTTTAACGGCTACTCTGAACTCGTTCCCGTTCCCGAACCAAGCACATGGGCGGCGGGCATCCTGACAGTTTTGGCACTCGGTTGGACGCAGCGGCGGCGGCTCACTCGCGCTTCTGCGCTGGCTTCGCAGAGCTAGTCGTCAGGCTTAGACTCTCCTCATACTGACGCGGCGCGAGGCGCTCCGATCCGGGATGACGCGCTTTTCTTCGCACTGGCAATCCTTTCTCGAAATCCCCGAGGCGGGCTGAGGTTCGTCCCAGAAGGGAGCTCACGCAACGGTCGCTAAGGTCGCCAAGGTTTTCTGAGATAAATCCAATCCAGCGTTGCGTCCTTTGCGCCCGTCGCGTGAGGTTCTCCCTTTCCGACTTGAGGAATTCTCACGCAACGGTCGCCAAGGTTTCTCTTAGTTAAATCAGTCCGGCGTGGGGTCCTTTGCGCCCGTCGCGTGAGGGTTTTCTTTCCGACTGGGGAATTCTCACGCAATGGTCGCCACGGTCGCTAAGGTTCTCTGAGATAAAATCGCAGGCAGGCAGAGACCTCCCAAAGCACTTCGGTTACTCGAAGAGTTCGCTGTGGGAACCCGTTCGGATGAGGATCAGCTCCTGCGCATCTCGCTGGTAGATCAGCAGCCAGCCGCCTGCCAGGTGGCATTCGCGACAATTGGCGTATTTGCCGCCGAGAGCGTGATCGCGAAAGCTCGCCGGAAGATCCTCGCCTGCAGCTAGCTTCCCAATCGTGCTTTTAAGAACATCGATTTGTCGCTGGGAGGAGCGGAGCTTCTTGAAATCTTTCTTGAACTGGCTCTTGCGAATGAGAGTTCGCATTTGCCTCTCCAGACCTAGCTCTGTAGTTCCTGAAATAAGGTATCGACGTCGTTAAAGCGCGGCAGGCCTTCGGTCGGCTCCGCGATTGCCTCGCGGGTAGCTTGGTTCGGTTCATCTTCCTCGACGATAAGTGTAACGACGGCAAGGGCGGGGCCTGCCAAGTGCATCGGCTGGCGCAAACGAACCGTTCCATCCGCTTCGACTACCGCATCGACCGTTTTCAAGGAAGTTGCCATCGCGACAAAGTCTATTCCCCTGGCCTGTGTTTGTCCAGTTCTCCGAGTTCAGGCGCCAAGGTCGCAACGGTCGCCAAGGTTTTCTACGATAATCCAAGCCAGCGTTGCGTCCTTTGCGCCCGTCGCGTGAGGTTTTTCTGCCGGCTTTTTTTCGTTCCCCATAAAATCGAGAATAAAAAGCTTCCTGGGAGTGTCCGCGTTAGGCCATCCTTCAGGTTTTCCACACGCCCCTCCCCTTTGAACCTCCTCGCCCATCTCTCGCGCGTTTCGAAGAGCGGGAATCACCGACTGAGCCCGTTTCTTCAATCTCTATCGTTCTGTCGCTTTTCGGGTCACAAGTCTTTCAGGTTGATCGCCGGTATTGCCCTCTTGGGAATGACGGCAATCATTCTAAGTCCTCTTCGCGTTGACGGACAAACTAATCGTTTTTGGCAGGGGGCCTCAGGCGACCCGTGGAATGTAAGTACGAACTGGACACTTGGGGCGCCTGGTTTTCCTAACGCTCCGGGAGATGGCGCACTCAATATCCAAACGGTCAGTGCGTCGACAACGCAGGCAACCGTGGGCGGCGTCACGGTGGGCACGATTGGTCACGATGCGGTGAACGTCAACACGTCGTGGACGATCGGTACTACAACCCCAATTACGCTAAACAATCTCGGCGCTGGCGCTATTATTCGGAATACAAACAGCAGCACGGGAGCGAGCAATTTCTTATCTATCACAGGAACAGGAGGACTTATACTGGCCGACAATTTGACGATTTCGAATACCGGAGGAAGCACTGCCTCTGCGGGCTCGATCAGAATCCAAACACCGATCAGCGGCACCGGCAATATTACCGTTAGTAACGTGAGCAACAGCGTTACAAATGGTAGTGGCGCCGTGGCTTTTCCAGGTGCCGTGGCTTTTCAAGGCGCGAACACATTTGTCGGAACAACGACTATCGCGAAGGGTGAAACTACTTTTAACAACAGCAAGACCTTTAGCGCTGGCCAGATAAACTTGGGTCAAAGCGGGCTGGGCGACGCGAGTTTGGTTTCGACGGCGAACGACGTGAATCCATCGAATAGTGTGGTTGTGGCCGCTGGGACCGGCGGCACTTCCCTTTTGGGGTCGAGCGGCAACGCGACCTACTCTGGATTAATTACGCTGAACGGGAATGTGACGCTGACAAATCTGAATTCGGGAGGCGGCGGCACGACTTCGTATTCAAATACGATTTCAGGCAATGGCGGGGTTAGGGTCATGGGGCCGGGCACTGCTCTCCTGAGCCACGCCAACACCTTTGTCGGATCGACGACAATCGATAGCGGAACTCTAAACGCCGGCGCCACCAGCGCTCTCGGCGGCACGTCAAGCGTTACAGTTAACAGCACCGGCACGCTTCTTCTGAGCGGCAGCTTTACAAATAGGATCAACGATGCAGCCACCTTGACGCTCAACGGCGGCACATTTAAAACAGGAGGTCTTTCCGAAGGCTCGGCTGCGACAGGTGTAGGCGGTGCAGGCGGTGCGGTGGGCGCACTAACCCTGACCATGAATGCCAACTCGGTTGTGGATTTTACGAATGGCAGCGGCAGCAAGTTGGTTTTTCAAAATTTCAGTCTTGCTTCGGGAACCGCCATTACCATTGCGCATTGGACGGGCACTGCGAACATAAATGGATCGGACCAACTCTTATTCGCCAGCAACCCGGGGTACACCCTGGCTGACTTGGCTAATGTTCAGTTTACTACTGATGCGGGAACTAACTTCGCACGCGGAGCGCAATTAATTAATTTTAACGGCTACTCTGAACTCGTTCCCGTTCCCGAACCAAGCACATGGGCGGCGGGCATCCTGACAGTACTGGCACTCGGCTACACGCAGCGGCGGCGGCTCAGTCGCGCTTTTACGCTGGCTTCGCGCAGTAGTCGTCAGGCTTAGACTGCTTAGACTCTCCTCATACTAACGCGGCGTGAGGCGCTCCGATTCGGGATGACGCGCTTTTCTTCGCACTGGCAATCCTTTCTCGAAATCCCCGAGGGGGCTCAGGTTCGTCCAGAAGGAGTTCACGCCACGGCGCTAAGGTCGCCAAGGTTTTCTGAGATAAATTCAATCCAGCGTTGCGTCCTTTGCGCCCGTCGCGTGAGGTTCTCTTTTTGGCTTCCCCTCGGAGTCTCACGCCACGGTCGCCAAGGTTTCTGCGCCGGTGAGTGCCCCTCCCGGGCCTCGGCGTAGAGGGAATTGTTGGTGAGCGAACCGGTGGCTGATCTATTCTAAGCGGCGTGACGACAGCGCTCGACGAAATTTATCGCGATCCGGCCATCCTCGACCGCGCTATTTCGCGCAGATGAGGAAAGCCTCACGCCAAGGTCGCAACGGTCGCTAAGGTTCTCTCTCTCTCTCTCTGCGATAAGTCCAGCCGGTCGGATAACGTCAAGGGTTCTCAGGAGTTGCGCATCGAGTCAGCGCGGCGGGTTCGACTCGCCTAGCCTTCGGATTCTTCGGCGCGCTTGCGGCTGGCTTGCAGAGTAAGCGAAAGCGTCTCCGCTTCTTCCAACCATTCGAGCTTCTCGCGGAAGGTGAGCCGACGATCCAGGAGACGATCGAGATCACGACTGCCTTCGGAAGTTCCCCAGCGCCAGTCTGGCTTGATCGGTTCCGGCGAACTCATCGCATGCGCTCTAATTCAGCGATATCGGTAAGGTCCTGCGGCCGGGCGGCGGTGCGTTTCATTTCCAGTAAGGTCGCGAGGGATACTACAGGCGCCTTAACTCCTGGGCAAACTTCTAGCACGCTCGCCGCCCGCGATTCCTCGGCGAAAACAAATGGCTCGTAAACAAAGATATCTACCGGTGTCCGGCGATGGTCATCGCTCCAAAGTTTTAGGACGATCATCTGCTTCTCCCGTCGCCACCGGTCTCTGGTTTCTGCATCAGCGAACGCCTCGGGCTTTGCCGGGATCGCCATCCGGTAACCGATCGCTAGAAGGGTGTTGAGTCCTAAGGCGGCATTGGCAGGATCGAGCCCGAGGACAATATCCACATCGCGCGTCAGCCGGACAAAACCGTGCGCGTTCACGGCGAGTCCGCCAACGATGAGGTATTGCACCTTGGCTTCATTCAATGCCCTGACGATCGCTTCAACGCTGCGGACTTCCATGGGGGGAAAATTTAGAAGCGCAGGTGTTTCACCGTTAAGCCGTGATTAATCAATTCGGTCAGCGAATCGATCCCGATGCGCAGATGGATTTCCATGAACTTCGAGGTCACGATTTCGTCGCTCATCGCGGTCTTGACGCCTTCGGGCACCATCGGTTGATCGGAGACTAACAAGAGCGCGCCGGTGGGAATTTCGTTGTGGAAACCGGTGATGAAGATGGTCGCGGTCTCCATGTCGATGCCCATGCAACGAATGCGGGCGAGATGTTTCTTGAAGGCTTCATCGTGTTCCCAGACGCGGCGGTTAGTGGTGTAGACGGTGCCGGTCCAATAATCGCGCCCGTGATTGCGGATGGTGGTGGAGATGGCTTTCTGGAGGGAGAATGCAGGCAGCGCGGGGACTTCCGGCGGGAAGTAATCGGTCGAGGTGCCCTCGCCCCGGATGGCGGCGATCGGCAGGATGAGGTCGCCGAGTTTGTTTTTCTTTTTCAGTCCGCCGCATTTGCCGAGGAAGAGAACGGCTTTGGGCCGGGTGGCGCTGAGCAAGTCCATAACGGTGGCGGCGCTGGCGCTGCCCATGCCGAAATTCAGAATCGTAATCCCGTTGGCGGTGGCGTTCGGCATCGGCCGATCGGCTCCGCGCACTTCGACGCCGTAGGCGGCGGCGAAGAGGCTGACGTAATTGGCGAAGTTGACCAGAAGGACATACTTCGAAAAATCTTTCGCCGCGGTGCCGGTATAACGCGGGAGCCAGTTAGCGACGATGTCGGCTTTGGTTTTCATCATCTGCGCTCGGCGAAAAAAACGCTCGCACGCCTCTGAAGTAATCAGGGTATTGGCTTGGTGTAGATCAAAAATGTGCGGTTGGGCAACAGACACGCTCGCGGTCACGCCGCGCGAATTCGCAATACCGATCTACTCGCACAGCTTCCGCTTAGCAGCATTTCCGGCGAGGGAGATGTGCACACCGACATGGCGGTGACCAGCACCGGCACCGGCAAGATGGGAAACAACGCCGGCTCCTCACCGATCGTTTGCGAAGTGGTCAATGCCGGCGTGGAGCGCGCGGGCGACGATCTCAGCGTGACCTTCCCCACCGTTTTCGCGAAGCGCTACCGGCTAGAACGGAGCGACGACGGGCTGGCCAGCCTGGTCGACCTTGACCGACAACATCTTCGGCGCCGGCCAGCGGGTGACCGTGACCGATTTCGCGGTAACCGATCAGGTGAACAAACGCTTCTACCGTTTCGCGCGCGCCTTAATTCGCCGACCATTTTCCTCTTTGCACTCCGCGGATTTTGCTCACAGTCTGGCTCTATGCCGTACAAAAATTTAACCCCGCCCGCGGGCGATAAAATTTCGATCTCTCAGGGAAAACTGACCGTGCCCGATCGGCCGGTAATTCCCTTCATTCGCGGCGACGGCACCGGGCCGGATATTTGGGCGGCGAGCGTGCGGGTGATGGACGCCGCGGTGGAGAAGGCTTTCGGCGGCCAAAAAAAGATTTCCTGGTTCGAGGTTTTCGCTGGGCAGACGGCGAAGGATAAATTCGATGAGTGGCTGCCAGAGGACACGGTGGCGGCGTTCCGAGAATATCTGGTCGGGATTAAAGGTCCCCTAACGACACCAGTGGGCGGCGGGATCAGCTCGCTCAATGTCGCGCTCCGGCAGATGCTCGATCTTTTTGTTTGCCTGCGGCCGGTACAATATTTTCAAGGCGTCCCCTCGCCGGTAAAACGCCCGGAGAAGGTCGACATGATCATCTTCCGCGAAAACACCGAGGACATTTACGCGGGCATCGAGTGGGCCGCGGGCACGCCGGAAGCGACGAAGGTGCTCGGGTTTTTGGAGAAGGAATTTCCCAAGCAATTCAGCAAAGTTCGCTTCGGCACGAAAGAGAAGGCGGCGGAGTTTTGGAAATCGGTTGGCGCCCCGGAGAAGGACGACGTCATGGTCGGCGTGGGGATCAAACCGGTCAGCCGCTCGGGCAGTGTGCGCTTGATTCACAGCGCGATCAGTTACGCGATCAAAAATCAGCGCAAGAGTGTGACCATGGTGCACAAGGGCAACATCATGAAATTTACTGAGGGCGCGTTTCGCGATTGGGGTTACGAGATCGCGAAGAGTTATTTCGGCGCGGAAGAAATCGACGGCGGACCGTGGTGCAAAATACCCGCGGGTAAACCGGGCGCGGGTATTGTCATTAAAGATGCGATCGCCGACATCACCCTCCAGCAGGTGCTGACCCGGCCGGAAGATTTTGACGTCATCGCGACGCTGAATTTAAACGGTGATTACCTGAGCGACGCGCTCGCGGCGCAGGTCGGCGGGATCGGCATCGCGCCCGGCGGCAACATCAATTACATCACCGGCCACGCAGTCTTCGAAGCGACCCACGGGACCGCGCCGAAGTATGCGAACCAGGACAAAGTGAACCCGGGTTCGGTGATTCTCTCCGGCGAAATGATGTTCCGCTACCTGGGCTGGAACGAAGTCGCGGACATGATCATCAAGGGCCTGAACGGGGCGATCGCGAGCAAACGCGTGACCTATGATTTCGCGCGCCTGATGGAGGGCGCGACCGAGATCAAATGCTCCGAGTTCGGCCAGAATGTGATCGACCACATGTAGTCGCCCGGTAAAGTTGGCTCGATGAGCACCTCGCTCTGGTCGCGTTTCCAGGAACATTTCCTCGCCTACGAGGATCTCGGGTTCTCGATCGATATCAGCCGGATGCGGTTCGCGGATGATTTTCTCGCGCAGATGCAAGCGCGCGCGCAGGCCGCCTTCGTGGCGATGCGCCAGCTGGAAGCGGGGGCGATCGCAAACCCCGATGAGGGGCGAATGGTCGGGCACTACTGGCTGCGCGCGCCGGAGCTCGCGCCTAACGAGCAGTTGCGCGCGGAAATTGTCGAGACGAACCAGCGGATTAAGAAATTCGCCGCGCAGGTGCACGCGGAAAGCCGCTTTCGCCATTTGCTCCTGATCGGCATCGGCGGCTCCGCCCTGGGCCCGCAATTTGTCTCCGATGCCCTAACGAGTGCAGCGGACGCGCTCCAGATTCATTTTTTCGACAACACCGATCCGGACGGCTTTGATCGCGTGCTCGCGCAAATCGGCGACGAACTCGCGGCGACTTTGGTGGTGGTGATTTCCAAGTCTGGCGGGACGAAGGAAACGCGCAACGGGATGCTCGAAGCAGCGGCCGCTTTCGAAGCCAAGGGTTTGGATTTCGGGAAACACGCGGTCGCGGTCACCGGGATCGAGAGCGAGCTCGATCAGTACGCGAAGCAGCACCAATGGCTCGCACGTTTTCCGATGTTCGATTGGATCGGCGGCCGCACTTCGGTGATGAGCGCGGTCGGCCTGTTGCCAGCGGCGTTGCAGGGTTTTGATATTGATCAATTCCTTGCCGGCGCGGCCGCGATGGACACGCACACGCGCGAAAAAACAGTGGCCACGAATGCCGCCATGCTTCTGGCCTTGATGTGGTTTTATGCCGGGAATGGGCGCGGCGAAAAAGACATGGTCGTGCTCCCGTACAAGGATCGGCTAATGCTCTTCAGCCGTTATCTGCAGCAGCTGGTCATGGAGTCGTTAGGCAAAGAAAAAGACCTCGATGGCAAAGTGGTCCATCAGGGAATTGCGGTCTACGGAAACAAGGGCTCCACCGATCAGCACGCTTACGTGCAGCAATTGCGCGATGGCGTGCTCAATTTTTTCATCACCTTCATCGAAGTGCGGCGGGATCGCGCGCGTCCTCGGTTCGAAGTCGAAAATGGCGTGACCAGCGGCGATTATCTGCAGGGCTTTCTGCGCGGCACTCGCACCGCTCTTTTCGAGAGCGGGCGCGAGTCGATCACCCTGAGTATTTCGGAAGTGAACGCTTTCAACATTGGAATGCTGATCGCGCTTTACGAACGCGCGGTCGGATTCTACGGCTCGCTCGTGAACGTGAATGCCTACCACCAGCCAGGTGTGGAAGCCGGCAAGAAAGCGGCCACGAAAATCTTGGAATTGCAGGGCGCAGTCAGCCAGGAAATGGCCGGCAAAAAAGGACAGAGTGCGGAAGAAATTGCGCGCGCCCTCAAGGCCGATCCCGAGGAAGTTTACCACGTGCTCCGTCATCTCGCGGCGAACGACGCGAGCACGCGAAGCGCGGGCGAAACGCCGGCGGAAGATAAATTCTCCGCGACTGCGTGACGGGCGAGGCTGGGTGCGATAGTATCGCTCTTCCGCCATCGCCGATGTCCGAATCCGTTCCCGAGTCCGAAGCTGCCGAGTTGCGCCTGCCGATGCGGGATGTCGTGCGCTTCGTGAGTCAGCTCAGCCACGATCTGCGCAACCACTTGAACGCCGCCGAGCTGCAATCGGCCTACGTAAACGAGCTGGCGGAAGACGCCGAACTGAAAAGCGAACTGCAACGTCTGCGCGGAATGCTGGGTGAAATGGGCGGCACCCTCCATCGCCTGATGCATTCCCTGGCGCCGGCGAAACTGACCGAGATGCCCTACGACGCGGAATCTTTCGTCCAGGATTTGCAGCAAAAATTGACCGCGCAGTTCGCGGAGGAAAGCCGCGCGATCGACTGGACGGTGAAGGGCGAGAGCGCAAATTTCGAGATTGATCCGCAGTTACTTCAGGAAGCATTCCTGCAAATTTTCACGAACGCATTTCAGCACGGACGCAGCCCCGGTCAGCTCGGCGCCGAGGCGGAAGTGAAAGGGCGCGAGTTCGTTTTTACTTTGCGCGAACCCAAGCAAACTTTCGCGGCCGCGACGGCTAACTGGGGACGCGAACCGTTCCATCACGTGGGCCACGGGCATTATGGTCTTGGCCTGCACCGGGTGCGGAATATCATCGAAGCCCATCGCGGGCGAATGACTGTGCGTTATGATCAACCCTCCGCCTCACTGGTTACCGTTGTCACGATTCCCCTGGCTGAAGCTGGTTAACGTTTCGGATCCGACGCGCGCGCGGATCGCACTCGTTAGGCGGCGTTGCTCATGAGCGCAGAGAACCGTCGCATCCTCGTCATCGACGACGAGCGCCCGATCCTGCTCACGGTGGAAGCGCTCCTCGGTCGTCACGGTTATCAACCAGAAACGGCCGCGACGGCCGCGCACGGTTTGCGCGCGATGAAAAATAATTCGCCCGCAGTGGTCTTGCTCGATCTGCAATTACCGGACGCGGACGGCTTGGAAATGCTCGGGCAGATCAAGCGCGAACATCCGGAGACGCAGGTGATCATCCTGACGGCGCACGATTCCCTGAACAACGCGATCGAATCGATCAAGCGCGGGGCCTATCATTTCATCAGCAAACCGTACGCGCCGGAAGAGCTCCTGAGCTTGATCGAGAAGGCGCTCGAAAAACAATCGCTCTTGCGCGAGACCGAGCAGCTGCGCGCGAAAACCCAGCAACTCGAAAAGCGTCTCGAGATTGCCGAGACGAAACTCGCGCCCGTCTTCAAGAGCAAGGCGATGCAGGAAATCCACGAGCTGATCGGCGCGATGGCACCTTCGGAAGCGAACGTCCTCATCACTGGCGAGAGCGGCGTGGGCAAGGAAGTGATCGCCAATGTCATCCATAGCCGGAGCCGGCGCGCGGCCCGGCCGATGGTGAAGTTAAATTGCGCGGCTTTCCCGCAGGCGATGATCGAGTCGGAACTGTTCGGTTACGTCAAAGGCGCCTTCACCGGAGCGGTCAATGATTTCCAGGGAATGATCGCGGAGGCGAACGGGAGCACGTTGTTCCTCGACGAAATTTCCGAGATGCCGCCGGACTTGCAGACGCGATTTTTGCGCGTCTTGCAGGAGCGCGAGTACCGGCCGCTCGGAAGCACGAAAACTTTGAAGGCAGACTTCCGAGTCGTCGCGGCAACTAATCGCCCGATCACGCAAGCGCTCGCGGAGAATCGTCTGCGGGCCGATCTTTATTATCGGCTGAACACTTTTCAGATCGAAATCCCGCCCCTGCGCGAACGGAAGGAAGATATCCCGCCGCTGGTCGCTTCCTTCGTCAAAAGATTCGCGCAAGAGCTCGGCAAACCGGAGCCAAAGATTACCCCGGAAGCCTTTCAGAAATTGCTCGATTACAGTTGGCGCGGGAACGTGCGCGAACTGCAAAACGCGATGGAGTACGCAGTCGTGCTTTCACGCCAGGAGCAAATTGGAACGAAAGAATTACCGGCGGAAGTGCAGCTGCCGCCCGCGCTGCAAAACGGCGAGCGCTGCAAACCCGCCACCGGCGGCGTGCAAAGTCTCGATGACCTCGAGCGCAACGCGATCCTGCAGGCGCTCGCGCAATGCCACGGGAACAAAAAAAAGGCAGCGCAGGTTTTGGGAATCCAGCGGCCGACGCTTTACAACAAGATGAAGCGTTACGCGATCGAGCTCTAAGCGATTCGCGAGCTGCGGCGGCGTGACGTAAGTTTTCCGGCGGCGCGATCGTCGCGACTCGCATGTCCCGTCATCTCGAACAAGTTCTCGCACATGCGGAACGGCAACTGGCGCCGGCCGGCCGCGCCCGCCCGACGGAAGTCCTGCCGCTCTATAAAAAATTTCTCCGCATCGAGGATCATCGACTGCGGCTGAAACATCGCGCCGGCGGCGGTGGCCGCGAGATTTGCGCGCGCCGCTCGGAAGTGGTCGACGTGCTTTTGCGGCGGGTTTTTGCAGCCGCGAATAACTTCGCGCGCCTGGACGCGGAGACACCGCCGACGCCGTTCGCGCTCCTGGCGCTCGGCGGATACGGACGCGGCGAGCTCAATCCTTCCAGCGATGTCGACGTGATGTTTTTGCACAGCGAAACCGGCGATGAAGTTTCGCCGTACGCGGCGCACGTCGTCGAACAGGTACTCTATCTTTTGTGGGACATCGGTTTCAAAGTTGGCCACTCGACCCGTTCCCTCGCTGAAGCGATCGCGCAGGCGAACAGTGCGATGTATACCAAAACCGCGCTGCTGGAATCGCGTTTTCTCGCCGGAGACTTGGCGCTCGAGCGGCTCTTTCGCGGACGCTTCCGCGCGAAATGCGTGGAGGATCGGGAGCGCGAATACATCGCCCTCCGGATGCAGGACCAGGCGGATCGGCATGCGAAGTTTGGCAACAGCGTTTACGTGCAAGAACCGAATGTGAAGAGTGGTTGCGGCGGATTGCGCGATTATCAAAATCTGCTCTGGATCGCGGCCTTCCGCGAAGGTTCGCTCAGTCCCAATCATCTGGTCGGACGGGATTGGCTCAGCCCCGGCGACCAAACCCGAATCGAAAACGCCTACGATTTTCTGCTGCGTCTGCGGACCGATCTGCACTACGCAAACGCTCGCGCGACCGACGTGCTCCACCTGAATTTTCAGCCACAGGTCGCGCGCCGCCTCGGTTACGCGCAGGAAGACAATGCCGCCTTGAGCGAGGCGCTGATGAAAGATTACTACGAGCACACGCGAAATATTTTTCGCGTGACCGAGCGCATCACCGAGCAGTTTGCGACCGGGCGGATACAGGAGAATCCTGGCCGCTTTTTCGATTTCGCGATGCCGGCGGCGGAGCCACGACAGGAATTGGGAGCATTCGTTAGCCGAGCGGGTCAGCTATTTTTACGCGAGAGCGATTTGTTTCAACGTGAGCCCTACGCGGTTATGGAAGGATTCGAAATCGCGCAGCTGCATCAGCTCGAACTGAGCGCGGAACTGGAGGACACGCTCTCGCGCAATCCCGCATTGGTTACGCGCACTTTTCGTTATGCGACAGCGCCGCGGGAAATTTTTCAGCGGATTCTCGCGCGCAAAGGCGAGGCCGGGCGCATTCTGCGGATGATGCACCGGGTGGATTTTCTCGGGCGTTACCTGCCGGAGTTCGGCCCCCTCACCTGCCTGGTACAGCATGAATTTTTTCATCGCTACACCGCGGACGAACATACGCTGGTCTGCCTCGAGAAACTCGACGCGCTCATGACCACGGAAGATCCGAAGCTGCGGGGCTATCGCGCGCTTTTTGAAAAACTCGCAGACCCGATGGTGCTCTATCTCGCGCTGCTCTTGCACGACACCGGCAAGGCGGTGGGCGCGCGCCCGCACTCGGAAGCGAGCGCGCTCTTTGCGCAACGCGCCGCGCTTCGTTTGCAGTTGACCTCCGAGCAACGCAAATCGCTCATCCTCCTGGTCGACCATCACATCACGCTTTCGAACATTGCGCGGCAGCGAAATTTGGATGACCCGGAGACCGCGGTGGAGTTTGCGCGACTGGTGCGCAATCAAAAAAATCTCGACGCGCTCATGCTGCTGACTTTAGCCGACGGGCAGGGCACGAGCGCCGAGGGTTGGTCCGATTGGAAGGAGACGCTGGTCTGGGATCTCTATCACGCGACCTCGCAATATCTTTCCGATCAATCGGCCTTTTACGAAGCCCGCCGGGTTGAGCGTGAGTCCCTCCAACAGGCGGTCGCGGCGGAGTTGGCGCCGGATTTCGCGGTAGAGATCGACGCTCATTTTGATTTCATGCCGGACAACTATTTCCGCGCCTTCGACGTGCGGGAGATTGCTTCGCACCAGGAACTTTTTCGATTGTTCCTGACGAATTTATACGAGCGCGAGGAAGCTGCCCTGGTGCCGGCGGTGAAGTGGGAAGCGTCGCCGCAGGAAGGGCACAGCACGGTTTCGATTTGCACCTGGGACGGCCAGCAGTTGCTCTCAAAAATCGCCGGCTCCTTCTCGGTCGTGCCGCTGAATATTCTGGGCGCCGACATTTACACTCGCGGTGACAACGTGGTCCTGGATGTTTTTCGCGTCTGCGATCTCGCGGGCGGGCCCGTGACTAACGAGACAGAAATCGCGCGCATGGAAACGACTTTGCAAAAAGCGCTGCAAGATCCGGCTTTCGATTTTCGTCCGCAACTGGCGGCGGCACGCGAGAAGATCGGCAAACAAGCGCGCGTTGGCGGCGATTTCCCGACCACAATTTCGGTCCATAATCGCGCCCATCCCGATTACACCCTGGTGCAAATTCAAACGCCGGACCGCGTGGGGTTGCTCTACGATTTGCTGCGCGCGCTCAGTGACGTCGGCGTCTCGATCGCACTTTCACGCGTGAGCACCGAGAAGGGCGCGGCGATCGACACTTTCTATGTGGTCGATGGCGCGAACCGCGGGAAGATTCGCGAGAACGCGCGAATCGAGGATCTGCAAAAACGGTTGCAAGAGGCCGCGCTCAATCCGGCGTAGCGCAGTTCGAATTAACCTTTAAGATCGTTAGGGCACCGACCGCTCCGAGCGCAATTTTCTCTCCAACATGAACGTCCTCATTCTTGCCGCCGGTTACGCCACCCGGCTTTATCCGCTTACCCAAACCAAGGCGAAGCCGCTGCTCGAAGTCGCGGGCAAACCGATGATCGAATGGGTGCTGGATAACCTGGCACCGGTGCCGGAGATCGAGACCGTTTTCGTGGTCACGAACGATAAGTTCGCGCGGGACTTTCAAACCTGGGCGGAAAAGTATCGCGCGCGCGCGCGCAAATTAACGATCAAGATTGTGAACGACGGCTCCAAGGATGATTCCGATAAGCTGGGCGCGATCGGCGATATTTGCCTGGTGCTGATGCGTGAAGATTTAGGGAATGACGACCTGATCATCGTCGCGGGAGATAATCTTTTTAGCGAGCCGCTGACCGACTTCGTGGCCGCGGCGCGCGGATCAGAAGCAACCCTGGCGACGTATAACGTCGGCGATCTTGAGGCGATCAAGAAATACAGTGGGATCACGACTGATGCCGAAGGCGTGATCACCTCCTTCGAAGAAAAACCCGAAGACCCGAAAAGCACGCTCACCGGGATCGCACTTTATTATTTCTCGCGCGAAACGATTCCCCTGTTCACCACCTACATCGCCGCGGGCAATAATCCCGATCAGCCCGGGCGTTTCATTCAATGGCTCTACACTCGCAAGCCGGTGAAGACGCATCAGATCACCGGGACGTGGTTCGATATCGGCAGCAAGGAAACGCTCGAAGAAGCGAACGTCCTCTTCCAGAAGTTCGTTAGGCCGTAAACCCGCCAACCGTTGCGGAGTTTATTTTTTTCGCCCCTCGTCGAACTCGATCAGGTCGAAGTAGGTTCCAATATCCTGCCGGCCTTCGCCGCCGGCTTCTTTCAGGAAATGGAGGAAGCGCGCCTTTTTCACCGCGCTATCGGGATGGCGCGAGATCATCGCCTGATTCCAACCGTCGATTGCTTCCGGCGAATGTTGCGCACCGTTTTCTTCGATCCATTCAAGAATGGCGCGGTCGTTTTCCAGACGGTTGGCGGCTTCTTCGAACGCATCCGGATTCAACTTCAGAAACGCGAGCAAATGTTTGTCGAAGCCGACGGTCTTGTAGTTGTAACCATTGAGCAACCCCTGCCGATGCAGTTTTGCTTTGTCGATCAAGCGCGGCAAATGGACATAACCGCCGAGGCGGTCGTAGGGACTGCGCGGGAGCAGTTTTTTGCGCATTCAGCCCGAAGGCTAAGTCGCCGGCAGCGGCGTAACGATGCCGGGCAGCGGAGTATTTTCCGCGGTCGCGGGGACCGGAGCGGGAGACGCAGCGGATGGCAGCGGAAGAAGCTCGGCTTGCGTGAGGCCGGCGCTACCGATAACCAGTTGACCGGAAAACATTCCGCCTTTTTCCACGGAGATTGATTTGGCGGTGACGTTCCCATCGAGCGATGCGTTGCGATGAATCACGACCACGGTGTCGGCGACCACTTCGCCCGTCATCTGTCCGCGGATCTCGATGCTTTTGACGCGCACGGTCCGAAAAAATTGCACGTCGGATTTTTTCTCCACCAGAAGATGCTCGGCGGCCAAGCGTCCCGGAATTTTGCCGGAAAAATTGATCGTGACCGTGCCTGCGCAATGCAGATCGCCGCGGAGTTTGCCCTCGATCAGGGCCGATCGGCAAACCACGTTACTGCTGCTCAAATCGCCGCGAGCGGTGACATGAACCTCGCCATGGGTGCGAATCGCGCGACTGAAACTGGTGGTGATTTTGTAATCGCGCAGGTCGAGATGTGCGCTGCATTTCGGACAAGTGGTCGAGGTCGCGGCGGACGTGACTTCCTGCTTCGCTTTGCACTCGAAACACTCGACGTGTGAGGGACGCTGCTTCGCCCATAGACCTTCGAATTTACGCAACATCGCCGCCGGCTCGATCGCCGCCATCGCGGTCTGGGCTGCGGCTGCGGGCGAACGCAAACGAATCTCGGTTTTTGGAACCGAGGGCGAGAAAGTGCTGCCGCACTGGCGGCACATGGTCGTCTTGGCCGCGGCGTACTCCATCTGCTGGAAGCCGCAGTGTGGGCACTCCACACTGAGCTTAGCAGGACCGGACTTAGCCACGGGGCGCGAAGGCGACGAAAGTTCTCGTTAGGCGCGGGCGCCGAAGGCAGCTTTCGCTGGCGCCGGCTCTTCGTTGCGGACCACTTCTGGCCGCGAATTGGTGCCGGCTTTGGCCGCACCACCTCCGCTGCCGCTGGTCACCTCGGACTTGCCGATGAAAGTCGCACCTTCCTCGATCACGAGGCGCGCGGCTTTGAGATCGCCCTGCAAGGTGCAGCGCGATTTTAATTCGCAACGCTCGCCGACGGTGATGTTCCCCTGAACCTTTCCGAAAACGGTGATCGATTTGGTTTTGATCTCGCCGCGAATGTCGGCGTTCTCGCCGATGGTGAGCACGCCGTCGGAATGAATCTCACCTTCCACTTTGCCGTCGATGAGCAGCTCTTTTTGAAATTTGATCGAGCCTTTGATTTCAACGTCGCTCGAGAGGATGTCTTTGCCGGAGTGTTCAGCCATAATTTTTTGGTGATCGGTAGTGGTAGATGTTCTTGGTTCTTCGCGATAGGCGAGGCCGTTGTTATCATCAGCGCCCGAGCTTAGCGATCCTTCTCCGATCGAAGAGAGGGGCTTTTGCGGGATGAATTTTTTCAACACGCCGCATTATTGAGAGAGCCCATGGCATTGTCAACGGATTACCGAGGGAAAAGCCGATTTATGTAGAGTTTTTGCGCGGCGATCACTAAACTTTTTCCCCTTTCCGCCTGCTAGGAAAATTGCCGCGCCCCGCCTGCACGGTCGAGGGATTGGTGATCTGGGCCCACCAGGATTCGAACCTGGGACCAAGGGATTATGAGTCCCCTGCTCTAACCGCTGAGCTATAGGCCCGATCTCCAAGCGAACACCTTCGCGCCCCAGCGGGCAAAGGCGAAGAATTACCCGCAGTTGCCATCGTTCCGCCGTTTCCGCAAGATGCCACTCGCTCCCGGGGCGCGACCGAGAACGAGAAGAACGCGTGATCAAAACCAGAAGCCCACTCAATTTCGCTCCAGCGAGCGCCGTGCCGATCTGGCGTTCTCAGGGCGCGGAGGTAACCGATGGCGGCGTGCGCTATCGCACCTGGTGCAAACATGAGTCTGCGACCGTGCGCGTGATCGACGAGAATGAGCAGAACTTGCGCGAACTGAAACTCGCGCCCGCCGGCGGCGGTTATTTCAGCGCGTTCGATGAACTCGGAGCCGCAGGAGATCTTTACCGTTATCACTTCGGCGAAAGTGCGGGCTGGCCGGATCCCGCGTCGCGTTGGCAACCGTCCGGTGTTCACGGCCCGTCAATGGTGATTGATCCGACGCGTTTTCGTTGGAGCGACGAGGCCTGGATGCCGACCCTCCCCTCGGAGTTAATCATCTACGAACTGCACGTGGGCACGTTTACGGATGCCGGGGATTTTCGCGGCGTGATCAGCAAACTCGATCACCTCGCAGAACTGGGAGTGAACGCGATCGAACTCATGCCGGTGGCGGATTTTCCCGGTGATCGTAATTGGGGTTACGACGGCGTCGCGCTTTATGCTCCCGCGCGGGCCTACGGACATCCGGATGATTTGCGCTCGTTAGTCCAAGCGGCGCACGCGCATGGACTGACCGTGATTCTCGACGTGGTTTACAATCATCTCGGCCCGGACGGAAATTATCTCGGGGTTTTTCACGATCGCTATTTCAACCCCAACCATCAGACGCCCTGGGGAGCGGGGCTCAATTTCGTCGAGCCCGCGGTGCGCGAATTTTTCGCCGAGAATGCCACTTACTGGGCGCGCGAATTTCACATCGATGGGTTCCGTCTCGATGCGACCCACGCGATCGTTGATCACTCCGCGCCACACATCCTCGCCGAAATCACCGAGCGAATCGCCGACGAAGGCGGCTTCGCGATCGCCGAGGACGAACGCAACGAACCCGCGCTGCTACGATCGCGGAACGACGCCGGGCTCGGTTTCGCGGGCTGCTGGTCGGATGATTTCCATCACGTCATCCGCGTTATCCTCACCGGAGAACGCGAAGGATATTACGGAAATTTCGAGGGCACTTCGGGCGAACTCGCGGAGACGCTCGAGCACGGCTGGCTTTTTCGCGGACAGAAGCGACACGACGGAAAATTTCGCGGCGGGACTTCGGGCGGATTCGATCCCGCGCAGTTCGTTTATTGCATTTCCAATCACGACCAAACCGGCAATCGCGCGTTCGGCAGACGGCTCGGCCATCTCATCGAACCGGCCGCTTACCGCGCCGCGTCCGCGTTGCTCTGTTTAGTACCCTATACGCCGATGCTGTTCATGGGTCAGGAGTGGTCGGCCTCCACGCCCTTCCAGTTTTTTACCGATCATCGGGACGACCTCGGCAAACTGGTGACCGCCGGACGGCGTCAGGAATTTCGCGACTTCGCCGCGTTTCGCGACCCGGAGCTGCTGGCAAAAATTCCCGACCCGCAGTCCAAAGATACTTTCACGCGCTCAAAGCTCGCCTGGGATGAACTCGAGAATGCGGCGCACGCACAAACCTTGCAGCTTTATCGTGATTGCCTCGCGCTTCGCCGCAACCACCCGGCCTTGCGCAACCGAGCGCGCGAGAACTGGAGCGTGCACGAACTCGAGCAGGGAATCATCGCGCTCGCCTTTCTACCCGAGCATCGGATCGACTGCGTGGTCCTGATTGATCTGGTCGGCGGACATCAGCCGCCAAGTCTGCATCGCGCGGGCCTCGGGTCTAACGAGCAAACCTGGGAGCCGCTGCTTTCGTCGAACGACACCGCTTACGGCGGCAACGGCGAGCTTTCCTTCGAGCTTCCGACGGTCCTGGTTGTGCAGCCGAACACTGCCTCGGTCGCGTAGTCTACTTGTTAGGCAAAACCGACTAGCGTGGCCACGAAGAGCAAACACCTCGATCAACCCGAGCCGCGCTGGCAGGCTCTGCTCGCGCTCCTCGCGGTCGGCGGAATCAATCTCGCCTTGCCCTCATGGCTCAGCTTTACCCCCCGCTGGGTTTTGCCGACGGTCGTTCTGGCGCTCTTGGTACCGTCGGTAATCACGCATCGCACGCGGCGTTTTCATTGGAACCACATTCTCGGCGTGCTCATCAGCGGCATCATTACCATTGCCTTGATCGGCTCGGTCGTCCTCCTGGTCGGCGGGCTGGCGATGCATAAAGAAAAAGGGATAGCGCTCCTGATTTCCGGCGCGGAACTCTGGTTGAGCAATGTCCTCGTATTTTCCCTCTGGTATTGGCGGCTCGACGGCGGTGGGCCTAACGAACGCGAAACCAATCCGCAATTTGGCAGCCACAGTTTCGTTTTTCCGCAGATGCAGATCGAAAAATCCGAGCGCACCCGTTTCGGTGTCAGCGAGAAATGGCGACCGAGTTTCGCCGATTATCTTTTCATCGCGATGATGCCAAGCGCGACCTTTGGCCCGACTGATTCTCCGGTGCTGCGGATTTGGGCGAAAGTTTTCACCATGATCCAGGTACTGATTTCGCTCACCATCGTGGTCCTGCTAATTTCGCACGCGGTCGGTGCGATTTAGCTTATTTTCCAGGGCTCGCGGAAGCGCCAGTTGCCGGAGCCACCGTCGTCGCCGGACTAATGTTTTTCGGTTGCTCGCTGAATTCTCTCTTCAAATCTTCCATCACCGGCGCGAGATCGCGCTGGCGTTTTTCCCGCAATTCCTGGCGTAGTCCGCGCTCGATCTTCCGGCGTTCCTGCAGATAACGCCGCTCGAATAATTCGCGTTTCTCCGCTTCCAATTTCAGGCCGGATTGGTTGAGCGCCGCGTCGGCTTCGCGGCGGATCCGTTCGCGTCGAGTGATTTCTCGGTCACGCAAAGCCCGCTGCTCCTCCGGTGGCAGACTCAGCCAGCGCTCGGCGTTCGAGCGAAACCGTTGCCGATCTTCCGGTGACATTTGCCGCCATCGCTCCTGCGCGGGGCGAAAAAAACGTCCGCCGCCGCCGCGCCCACCGCGCCGCCCGCCACCGCCCGCAGGAGGCTGCGCGGTCGCCGGTTCAGCCAGGCAAACACCAAACGCCGCGGCCAGTGCTAGAGCGACAAAGATTCTTTTTCTGTCCATACATTGTCGTCCTCGCTCGCGAGCAGATCGTCGAGATCGGCGACAACGTCGTAATCCTGCGGATCAATATTGGCCACCGCCTCAGGAGGATCATCCGCGGCCACGACCGCCTTTTTCGGAAGATGAATCGACATGCTCGCGACCACCAGCGCGAGCGCGAGTCCGCTTGCTGGAATCAGGCGCTTCGGCTGCAGCCACCGCGCAAGGCGCTCACGCCAGTCCGGTTCCCGGCGAATCTGGCGAAGGACATTGCGCGCAAAAAAGGGCGAGACCGCGGGCGTGCTCGCTTTCCCGAGGAGGTCCCATAAATCCTGATCGTCTTCGCGCTTCATCGTCTTCAGCAATTGAACGTTCCCGCGCTGGGAAAGTTGCGCGACCGCTTCGGATTCGGCAAGCCCGCTCTTAGGCTTCGGCCGCTTCCAGGAAGCCTTCAAGCTGCCGGATGCGAGTCGGATGTCGCATCTTCCGCAGCGCCTTCGCCTCAATCTGTCGAATACGCTCGCGGGTCACTCGGAACTGCCGGCCCACTTCCTCAAGCGTGCGGCTGTAACCGTCGACCAAACCGAAGCGTTGTTCGAGCACTTGTCGTTCGCGCTCAGTCAAAGTCTCGAGGACGTCTTTGATTTTTTCCTTCAACAAGACAATCGCGGTCATGTCGCTCGGATTTTCCGCGCCCTTGTCTTCGATGAAATCGCCGAAGTTTGTCTCTTCGCTTTCGCCCACCGGCGCCTGCAACGAGATCGGTTGCTGCGCCATTTTTAAAACCGCGCGCACCCGGTCCACTGGCAGCAAAATTTCCTCCGCCACTTCTTCCGGCGTCGGTTCGCGACCGTATTCCTGCACGAGCTGCTTCTGCACCCGCATCAGTTTATTGATCGTCTCGATCATGTGCACCGGGATGCGAATGGTGCGCGCCTGATCGGCAATCGAGCGCGTGATCGCCTGCCGAATCCACCAGGTCGCGTAGGTGGAAAATTTGTAACCGCGGCGATACTCGAATTTCTCGACCGCTTTCATCAGGCCCATGTTCCCTTCCTGGATCAGGTCGAGAAAAGAGAGCCCACGGTTGGTATACTTTTTCGCGATCGAAATCACCAGGCGCAGATTCGCCTCCACCATTTCGGTTTTGGCCCGGAGCGCTTTCCGCAGCCAATCTTTCAAATCCTGATATTGCTCCCCGTATTCCTCCAGCGAGAGCCAGAGCATGCTTTCGAGCTCGCGGGAACGAAGTCCCAGCGGCGAGCGCGCGCCGTGATCGCGCGGATGTTTGAGCAAGTCCGCTTTCAGGTTGGTCAGGAGGAGGAATTTCTCGTCCGCCAAATTCACAAACTCTTCCGTGACCTTCTGCTTGAAATAAAATTTCGGATAAAGCTTTTGCAGCGAGCCGACCGATTTTTGAAACGTCTTCTGCTTTTTCGGATCAACCCGGGTGCCATTCAGGAGCTGGACATACTGCTCGCGAATGCTGCCGCTTAATTTCTTCACCTGCTTGCAGAGCCGCGGGAGCAACTTCATGTAACGCTCACGGCTCTCGATTTTTTTGTCGAGAATCACGCGATCGAAACGCTCGCCGCCTTCGGTCAATTTATCCGCCAGATCGAGATGTGCCTGGGCGATAAAACCAAAGCGATTGATCAGCCGTTGGACCATGGCCTCGGCCTCTTCGATCCGCTTGGAAATTTCCACTTCCTGCTCGCGGGTTAGCAGCGGCACCTGGCCCATCTGCTTCAAATACATCCGCACCGGATCGTCGAGAATATCGAGCTTCGCTTCCGGCTTTTCCTCTTCCTCTTCCTCGCTGTCCTTCTTCCCGTCCTTGTAACGATCGACCTCCGAGGCCTCGATGATGTCGATCTCCATTCGCCGCAGCCGGGTCAGGATCGCATCGAGCTCATCCGCATCCGTCACCTCCGCGGGCAGCGCTTCGTTTAAATCATCGAAAGTAAGATAACCCTGTTCCTTCGCGAGCTTGATCAGTTCGCGAATCCGCGCCTGCGTGTCGCCCGCCGCTGCGATCGGGGTCAACGGCTCCGCGACTGCTTTCGGCGCCGGTGGTTTCTTCGCCGCGACCACGCGCGGTTTCGTTAGGCGCACCGCTTTAACTTTCTTTTTTGCCGGCGCTTTGACTCTGCGGCTCGGCGGGCGTTTGGCACGCACCAACGGTTTAACCTTGCTCCGCTTCTTGGCCGCAGGCCGCACGGAGCGACTTCTTTTCGAATGCTTGGTAGCCAAAACTTGGTGCTGTTAGAGGAAGTGCTTTTCCGACCGTGGTTGTTCGGCTTCTCAGTCCCTTCAGAGTCCAGTTCCCTGGTCGAGCACACGGGCAGACGAAAGCGCGGAAAGTTCATCGAGTTGCTTCTTGAGGTCAATAATTTCTTTCTGCAGCTTCGTTAATTCTCCCGCGCTCAGTTGCGGTAACTTCATTCGGCCCTCGGCAATTTGCAGTTGCCGACGCACTGCCGCCTGCTGCAAACCACGCCACCAGTCTCTAGCCACTGCCGCGCCATTCGGGGGCATTTTTTGCACGAGCCACGAAGAAATCAGCGCTTCATCTTCCGGTGCCAGCGACGACATGAAGACATTGATCGACGCCGAATCTTCCGGGCGCAGATCACTCGTTAGAATTATCCGGAGCAAGCCCGTGTCTGGCGTTTGCGCAAGCACTTCGCGCCAATTCTCCTCGAGCAAAAAAGCGCGCGCTTCGCCGTCGCGCAACGCCAGCAGACAAAGCATCGCCACATCGTGACGCGGCGCCGCGCTCGGCTCCGCCGCCGTCCGCCCTTCGCTGCCGCTCTGCATCCGCTCGCGATTGGGCCGCGCCAGGAGCGCTTCGAAATCGCGCGGCGGCACCCCCAGACGCGCGCTGACTTTGTTCGCGACCGCCCCGCGCATGATCGGGTCGTGCACTCGCGCCACCGTTTCCGCGAGTTTGCGCGCCAGGTTCATTTTCGCGCCTAACGAGTTCAAATCCGTCGCCGCCGTTTCCCGCTCGATCCAGAAATCGAAGAAATCGCGCGCGCCCTCGATCCGCTTTTCGAATTCCGCTTTCCCCTGCCGGCGGACGATGGAATCCGGATCTTCCCCTGCCGGCATCTCTGCGATGCGGACCACGAGGTCGTTTTGCAAAAGCGATTCCAGCGAACGCTCGGCCGCTTTTTGCCCGGCGGCATCGGCGTCAAAACAAAGCACCACTTCCTCCACGAAACGCTTCAGGATGCGCGCCTGATTTTCGGTGAAGGCCGTCCCTTGCGGCGCGACCACATTAGCAATTCCGGCTTCGTAAAGAGTGATCAAATCCAATTGTCCTTCACAGACAATTGCGGAATTCGCCTCGATCAACGGACGTTTAGTTTTGTGCAGGCCGAAAAGAATATTGCCCTTTCGAAAGAGCGGCGTCTCCGGCGAGTTCAAATATTTTGCGGTTTCGCTCTCGTTATTCAGCACCCGCCCGCTGAACGCGATCACTTCGCCGACATCATTGCAGATCGGGAAAATGATCCGGCCGCGGAAACGATCGTAAACTTCTGCTTCGTTAGGCCGCTCTTCGTCGCGCGGTTTCACCAAACCGCTTTGCAAAATTTGCGCGCGCCGATAGCCGGCGTCGAGAGCCCAGTTCAGACACGCGTCCCAGCTCTCCGGCGCGAAACCAATCTGCCAGTTGCCCGCAATTTGCCGATCGATCCCGCGCTCTTTCAAATATTCCCGCGCCGGTTTCGCCCATTCACGCTTAAGCAAATTTTCGTGAAACCATTCCGCCGCTTCCGCGTGCAATTGCAGCAGCGTGCGCCGCGTTTCGTGGGCTCGATCCTCGTCCCCACCGCTCGCGCTCCGTTCCTCGATCACTGGAATCCCGACGCGTGCGGCCAGCTTTTTCACGGCCGATGGGAAATCGAGATGCTCGTAATCCATCACGAAACGGAAAACGCTCCCGCCCGCGCCGCAGCCGAAACAATGAAACGTCTGCCGCTGTGGGCTGACGTTGAAGGACGGCGATTTCTCCTGATGAAATGGGCAGAGCGCCTTGAAACTCGCCCCCGCGCGTTTCAGCGGAAAGTACGAACCGACCACCTCCACGATGTCGTTGGCGGCGGCGATTTGCTCGATGTTTTCAGTCGGGATTGTGCCCATGCGGGTTCCACTTTTCGCTCGTTCAGCGGCCAGCAGGTGGCAAAGTAATCCGGTGCGGCCTCGCTTCCATCAGAACCTCGGGAAACTCCTGCTCGCGTTTGCGGTTTTCATTTCTTCGATGGGTTACGCGCGCGCCGCCGAGCAAATCAGCAAGGGCGACATCGTCGTCGTGCCGCTGGAAGGCGAAGTCTCGCCGCCGATGTTTCTCTTTCTTCGTCGCGCACTGAAGAGCGCCGAAAGCTCCGGTGCTTCCGCGATTGTTTTTGAGATGAATACCTACGGCGGCCGGCTCGATAGCGCGGAGGAAATTACCAACCTGCTCAATCACGCGACCATCCCGACTTACACTTTCATTAATACCAACGCCGGTTCCGCGGGCGCGCTCATCGCTTTGGCCACGCACTATATCTATATGGCGCCGGTCAGTGCGATCGGTGCCGCCGCTCCGATCCAAGCAACTGGCGAAGATCTCGGGTCGACGGCGAAAGACAAAACCATTTCCTATTGGTCCGCGCTCATTCGCGGCTCCGCCAATCGCAACGAGCACAATCCGGATGTCGGCGAAGCCTTCATGAACAAGGAGAAGGAAGTAAGAATCGGCGAGCGCGTGCTGCATCCGAAGGGTTCGCTCCTGACGCTGAGCGCGCAGGAAGCGGCCGCGCGTTACGACGGGAAACCGCTGCTCGCGGAAGGAATCGCGGAATCCATTCCCGAGCTGGTGCAAAAAGCGGGACTGACCGGCGGGGTGGTTTCGATTTCACCCAGCGGCTTCGAGCGCCTGGCCGTTTGGATCACGACGCTCGCGCCCTTGCTCTTGTTAGGCGGAATTCTCGGCGCTTACATCGAGTTCAAGCTCCCGGGGTTCGGCATTTTCGGCATCAGCTCGATTCTCTGCTTCACGCTCTTCTTTCTCGGGCATTACCTCGCCGGGCTTGCGGGCTGGGAAGTGGTCGCGCTTTTTGTTTTAGGAGTGCTTCTCGTCTTGGCGGAAATTATTTTCTTCGCGCACTCCACCATCATCGTCGGAGTGGTGGGCATTTTGCTCATGCTCGGGTCGCTCCTCTGGGCGATGATTGATCGTTATCCCGGCCAGACTTTTTTTCCGACCGGGCCGATGCTGCGGGTGCCCGTAATGAATCTTCTTTTCGCCATGATCGCTTCCGCGATCGCGATGGTCATCCTGGCACGCTTTCTCCCGCGAACGAGCCTTTACCGGCGTTTCATTCTCTCCGCGGACATTCCCTCCGGGCCGTCGCTCGCGAGCGCCCCGCGGCAATTTCCCGCCGCGCTTGGGGTCTCGTTAGGCGCAACCGGGATTGCCCTCACGACTCTGCGCCCGAGTGGGAAGGCGCGCTTCGGCGATCAAATTGTCGATGTGCTCACCGAAGGCGATTTCATTCCCGCGCAGACTTCGGTCGCGATCATTTCCACCGACGGGATGCGCGTGGTGGTGAAAGCAGCCGCCTAACCGCCCGCGACCACGCGGATGAATTCCACCTGATCGGCTTCGGCCAGACGCCGCTCCGTCCATTCGCGCTGATGCAGCGCGATGCCGTTATGCTCGATCAGAATGCTGTTCGGATGCAGCTGATAGCGCGCGGCCAGCTCGGCCACAGTTTTCGCGCCGCGGGTGTCCGCGAACTCGCCGTTTAAACGTACGGTCATGAGGCGAGCAGCGCCTGGTCCCAATCTTTCCAGACCGGCTCAAACCCGCGACTGCGGAGCGTGGTCGCGATTTCCGAAGGCGAACGTTCGTCGCTAATCGCGAACTGGCCGGTGGCGATCTGGTCGAGTCCATTCTCGAATTCCGGGGCGACGATTTTTCCGCGGACGGTCAGGTGCAAATTCCGTGAGCCCTGGCCGGTGTAACCGCCAGGCTCGGTGTGGCTGCCCGCGCTCATCGTGGTCACGCCTAACGAGACCAAGGCATCGCGCAAGGGCGCTCGTTCGCGCGTGCTCAGGACGATCCCAAGTTGCGGGAACGAAATTCGCAGCGCGCAAATTAACTGCGCGAGTTCGCGATCGGTCATGCTGAAGCGCGGCGCGAAACCGCCGGCCGCCGGCCGCAGCCGCGGCAGGCTGACGCTGATCTGCGCCTGCCAGCAACGCTTAAGCAAATACTCGACGTGGGCGGCGAGGGTGATGGCTTCGCTCTGCCAGGGCGCGAGGCCGAAGAGCGCGCCGATTCCGATTCGCCGAAAACCGGCGTCGTAACCGCGCTCTGGACAATCGAGCCGCCAGGTGAAATCGCGCTTCGGCCCCGAAGTGTGCATCTCCGCGTAAACCGCGCGGTCGTAGCTCTCCTGGTAAACCACCAAGGCCTCGGCCCCTGCCCTAACGAGTGGTTGATATTCGGCCGTCTCCATCGGGCCGACTTCGATCGCGATCGAAGAAAAATCCGGGGCCAGGCTGCGGACGCAATCCGTCAGATAACTGCCGCTGACAAATTTCGGATGCTCGCCCGCGACCAGCAGGATTTGCCGGAAACCCTCCGCCGAAAGATGGCGCGCTTCCGCGATCACCTGCTCGTGGTCTAGGGTCACGCGCAGGATGAGATTGTCGCGCGAGAAACCGCAATAGCGGCAATTGTTAATGCACTCGTTAGACAAATAAAGCGGCGCGAAGAGTCGCATCGTCCGGCCGAAATTCTGCAGAGTCAGACTGCGCGATTTCTGCGCGAGCGCCTCCAGCTCGGCGTCGCTCTTCGGCGCGAGCAAACGCTCAAACTGCTGGAGCAGCGGAGATTTCTCCAGCGGCAGTTGATCGAGGATCGCGGCGAATGACATCGAGGGGGAATTTCGCGGCGGCGAAGGCGCTGCGCAAATCAGCACGCGGACTTCGCAGAGGGCGCGAGGCGCGCTAGTCTCGTTGAGTGAAGCCACCGAAGTTTGTTCCCCTGCCCGCGCGACCAAAATTTTCCGACGAAGATCTCCGCCGGCGCGCCGCAGATTTCTACGCGCAAATGCAGCGGCGCCGGACGATCCGGAATTTTTCGGATCGGCCCGTGGCGCGGGAATTAATCGAAGATTGCCTGCGCGCTGGAGGCACGGCGCCGAGCGGCGCGAATTTGCAGCCGTGGCACTTTGCGGCCGTCTCCGATCCGGCGCTCAAGCACCAAATCCGAATCGCGGCGGAAGAGGAAGAGGAAGAATTTTACGAACACCGCGCGCCCGCGGAATGGCTGGAAGCTCTCGCCGCTTTAGGCACGGATTCGCACAAACCGTTTCTGGAAGTTGCGCCGTGGTTGGTCGCCATCTTCGCGCAGCCCTACGGATTGAGACCCGATGGCACCCGGATGAAACATTATTACGCGACCGAATCCGTGGGGATCGCGACCGGTTTCCTGATCGCGGCGCTGCATTCTGCCGGCCTCGCGACGCTGACGCACACGCCGAGCCCCATGGGTTTTCTCAATGGAATGCTCGGCCGGCCAGCGCACGAAAAACCATTTCTGCTCCTGGTCGTGGGGCATCCCGCAGCGGACGCGATGGTGCCGGACATCGAGCGAAAGTCGTTAGGCGAAATCAGCTCGTTCTTCGCATGAAACAAAAACGCCGGGAACACGTGCAGTGTCCCCGGCGTTTGTTTAAATGTTATCTGACGCTGGTCTTAGAACGCGAAGTTCAAACCGGTACGGACCTGGATGAAGTCGTTGTTGCCACGATTGATCTGGTTGTAGCTGACGTCATTCGTCCAACCGAGGTGCGGAGTGAAACGAACTTCGAAGCCGCCGCCGTATTGACCCATCAGGCGAGCGTCGTCGTTGTTGTTGTTCACATTGAAGTTGTCGTTGCCGTTAAAGACTGCGCCGACACCGGCCCACCCGTACGGTGCGAAACGGGTGCAGGGGATCGGATAGCGGAAGGTGAAGGTGCCCAACGCGCCGCCGGTGAAATCATTCCGATTGTTGCGGAAGCGGTTGAAGCGGTTGTCTTCGGTCGCGAGACCGAAGCCTTGGAGACCGACACCGAAATAGCGGCGGAAGAAGTATTTCGCATCGATCGCCCCACCCCAGGCGTGGTCTACGCCGAGATAGCGATCGTCGAGATACTCATTCGTGGTGGCGGCATAGACGCCCGAAAGCGTCACGTTGAATTCACTGTCCGCGAACCAGGTGGGACATGAAGCGGGTGCGCTTTGGGTCTCCTTCGAGGAGTAGCTTTCGGTGCCGGCAGAAGCGGCGAGCGCGAAAGCAGTCAGGGCGCACAAGGTTAGGCTAAGTTTTTTCATAGGTAGTGTTGTTTTTTTGGTTAAGTGTCGGCTGGTGGCAAACGGGAAATGCGCCGACGTCATTTTCGGGGGACGCCAAAGGAGGCCTTCGTTTTGGGACGGCACTTTTGCACAAATTTCGTTTTCCGCCAGTGATGCTTAGACGAAAGACAGTGCAGGATTCGCGCCGGTCACGGAAAATTTTGATCTACGGCTTTAATTCCGCTCCGCTGTTCGCGTCCGTGACCGTGAATTTTTCCTGGTGGTACGCGGGATCACCACGGAAGAGCAAACGCCCGGCGTAACGCCGCTCGAGTTCGACCAGGAGTTCTTCGTCTTCCTCCTTCAAACGCTTGAGCACGTCGGGATTCAGAATCACGCGGATTTCGTGCACCGAGTCCTGATATCTGCGCATGACGGTGTTGAGCATGCGGTGCAGTTCTACGCTCGTAGTCATGGAAGTTTTGACCACGCCGCGGCCCTGGCAGTACGGACAATTTTCGTAAATCGAATCGCTCAGACTTTCCTGCGCGCGTTGCCGAGTCATTTCCATCAAGCCCAGGGCTGATAACTGAAGCACATGAGTCTTCGCTTTATCGCGCTTCAGCCGTTCCTTCATCAGGCCGTAAACCGCCTGCTGATCTTTCCGGCTCTTCATGTCGATGAAATCGCCGATGATCAAGCCGCCGATATTTCGCAAACGCAGCTGGCGCGCGATCTCGTCCGCGGCTTCGAGGTTGGTTTGCAGAATGGTTTTCTCAACGTCGCGTCCGCCCTTGTTGCGGCCGGTGTTCACGTCGATCGCGACCAGCGCTTCGGTTTCATCGATGACGATGTAACCGCCGCACTTCAGCCAAACCTGGCGATGAAAGGCGTCGTCGATTTGCTTTTGAATTCCGAAGGTCTCGAAGATCGGCGCGGTGCCGTCGTAAAACTGGATGCGATTGCGCGCGCGTCGTGAAATCTGGCCGACCATCTCGTTCATCCGATCAATTGCGGTGCGATCGTCGCAAATCACTTCATCAATTTCGTCAGTCAAAAAATCACGCACCGTGCGATCGACCAAATCCGGTTCTTCAAACACCCGGCAGGGCGCTTTCTCTTCTTTGATCGCTTGCTCGACGCGGGTCCATTGTTCGAGAAGAAAAGCGAGATCGCGCACAAAATAACGCGCGCGCTGACCCTCGCCGACGGTGCGAATGATCACCCCGATGCCGTCCGGAATTTCCAATTCGCGCAAAATTTTCCGGAGCCGATCGCGCTCTTTCGGATCCTCGATCTTGCGCGAAATCCCGCTGCGATCGCTGTAAGGCATGAAGACGAGATAGCGGCCGGCGAAACTTAAATTCGTGGTCACGCGCGGGCCTTTGGTCCCGATCGGGCCCTTGGTCACCTGCACGATCACATCCGAGCCGACCGGATAAATGCTCGGGATGTCTTTGGCGGTGACTCGCTTTTTCGATGAACGCCGATTGTTAGTATCCGGGCGATCGATCTCTTCGATCCCGCTATCGAGGGCCGCGGGGATGGCGTCCCAGAAATGGAGGAAGGCGTTTTTCTCGAAGCCGATGTCGACGAACATCGCCTTCAAACCCATCTCGATGTTCTTGACCTTGCCCTTGTAAACGCTCCCAACAATGTTGCGCGAGCTGTTACGCTCGACGCTGTATTCTTCCAGTCGCCCGTCTTCGAGCAGGGCCACGCGCCGCTCCAATTTCTCGACGCTGATGACCAGCTTGTTGCCGGTCTTGCGGCGGCCGAGGCCCAAAATCTGTTTCACTTTGTCCATCATAAATCCACAAAGGTTGTGTGATCATGAGCGTGAGCGGCGTGCTGGCTTTCAAGCGCATGGTCAAGGGTTGTATCTGCGGGATGTCACCGGGCGGCGAGCAGATGGCGGCGGCGGCGTTGGTGCCGGATGGGCACCGAAAATACGTTGAAAGAAATTTGGTTTGGGTGTCGGCGCGGGCGGCGCGACGGGAGTGGCCCGGGCAATTTTTTTAACTCGCGGCGCCACCTTGCCGCGGGCATCGGCTTCCGGTTCGACATCCGGTTCAGCACCAGCGGAAGCGAGCTGCGCGCTGGAGTTGTCCGACTGGTCGGAATTTTCTTCGTCGTTCGCCGGAACATTTGGGCCATCGGTGAAGTTGACCGCTTCGATCATCTGGAACGGATTCGCCTTTTGCGCCGGCGGCAGAAAGGCGAGCTGCGGTTCGTAGCGGCCGTCTTCCATCGCGAGCGCGCGTTCCAAAATGCGGGTCGCAATCGGCGCCGCCACCGAACCGCCGTGCGCGCCGCCTTGGACCATGACCGCGATCGCGTAGCGCGGCTTATCATACGGCGCGAAACAGGCGAACCACGCGATCGTGTCTTTCTTGCCATCGGTCATCGCCTGCGCGGTGCCGGTTTTGCCTGCGACTTGCACCCCGGGCAGACGCGCTTTGCCGCCAGTGCCACCTTCTTCGTTAACCACCTTCCACAAACCGCGCCGCGCCATTTCGATTTGCTCGGGCTTGAAGTCGCTCCGCAAATCGCCGCGAATTTTCGGCTCCGGAGAAATCACCGGCTGGCCTTTTTCATCGACGATCGAGTGACCGTTGGCGTCGACCACGTCTTTGACCAGCCGCGGAAAATAGGAGACCCCGCCGTTGGCGACCGTCGCGTAAACCATCGCCAACTGCAGCGGCGTGACCAGATCATAACCCTGCCCAATGGAGACGTTGGCGGTATAAGCCGACGTCCATTTTTCGCGCGGATAATTGATCCGCATCCAATCCGGGCCAGGCAAAACTCCGGGTTGTTCGCCGGTGACGTGAATGCCGGAAGTGCGGCCGAGCCCGAGCGTCTCCCCGGTTTCATCGATCGCATTGATCCCGGCCGCGTTGCCGAATTGATAGAAGAAGGAATTGCACGAAACCTTGATCGCATCCGTCAGCCCAATGTTTCCGTGGCTGCCGCCTTTTTCGCCGATCCAGCATTTAAAAAAATGATCGCCGTAGCTGACGCCGCCGCCGCAGTTGAAATGCGCGCCGGCCAAACCCTTGCGCAATCCGGCTAACGAAGTCACGACCTTGAAGGTCGAGCCCGGCGGGAAGGCGCTGATCGCGCGATTGATCAGCGGATTGGCTTCATTTTTCCGGAGCGCGTCCCAATCCTTCGCCTTGATGCTCGGGATAAAAGTGTTCGGATCGAACGACGGCACCGACGCCATCGCGAGAATGTTTCCGTTGTTCGGATCAACCACCACCGCGGCCGCGCGACCGGCGGAACGCAGTGCTTCCTCGGTGATCATTTGCAATTTCGCGTCGAGTGTCAGGACGACATTGCCGCCCGCCTGCGGCGGCTCTTCACGAATCACGCCGTCGATCACGCCTTTGGCATCGCGACGCAAATGGCGCACCCCAGGTTTGCCGCGCAAATAATCGTCCATCGTTTTTTCGACGTTCGATTTTCCCTCCACATCGCCCTGGTAAAACGTGTACTTCTTCGCTTCTTCCTTGTTCGTGTCGTCGGGCGCGCCCACGTAGCCTAACAAGTGCGCGGCCAGCGCGCCGTAAACATACGAGCGGACCGGTTTGATCGCGATGTCCACTCCGGGCAGGCCGACATCATGCTCGGAAAACTTCGCCATCGTCGCGAAGTCGATGTCCTTCAGATAAGAAAACGGGACCTCGGTGTTGGTGCGATAATGTTTCTGTAGACGGTTGGCGTTGTAGTCGTGCGCCAGGTCGAGATCATCCAGGCGCGGGACGACGCCGTCGTTCACGATCTTGACGATGTCCGCTTCCTTCAAGTCTTTCGGCATGCCGCTGATCGTCGCGCGATAAGTCGTTTCTGGCGGCCGGCCCACCCGCTGCCGGTAACCCTTGACCATCTCCGGCAAATAAAAATCGACCTCGTAGCTGGCGCGGTTTTGCACCAGGGCGACACCATTGCGATCGCGAATTTCCCCGCGCACCGACGGAATCCGCACCGTCACTTCCGAGCTGCCGCGGATGCGCGCGGTCCACTCCGCACCGCGCGCCACCTGCACCCACCAGAGTCGCGCCACGATCGAGCCCAGCCCGATGAGCATGAAGAGCGCAACGATCTGGATGCGCATACGAGGGCTGAGACGGCGACGATTCATCAGTAACTTTCGCGTTCTGGCAAATAAGGATTTCCGGTGGCATCACCGATGGTGTGCAGGATCCAAAAGAGCAGCGGCGCCATTATCATCGCGATCACGCCCGGACCGCCGATTTGCCACCAAGCCTCCGGCGTAAAGAGGATGGAGCCGCGGCGGAACGTGATCATCAGATATTGCGCCAGTAAAATGAGCGACGTGCAAACTCCGCTCATGATGCAATGGATTTCCCAGCGACCCCGGATGAACAAAGGCCGGAGTCCATGCATAATGGAGGCCAGCACAGCGTAGATGAGTATTGACCATCCGAGGGAGATTTCAACTCGCGCCCCGATGACCTGCATGGTCAATGCATCGAGCAGCAGTCCGGCGAAAAAGGCCAGCGAGAGCATGAGCGGAAACGGCAAAGCCATCGCGCCGTAGAAGACAATGATCGGCACAATATAAATGTGCGCGTTGTACATCCATTCCAGCGGCGGAATGAAGAGCTCGATGATCTGCGCGAGAAAAACCAGCCCGAGAAGAATCGTAAAAAAAATCATTTCCGTCCGGTGACCACAAAGACGTCTTCCAGTTTCGAAACATCGACCGCCGGATTCAAGCGCGCTTGTCCATCGAGCTCGCGCACTTTGTAATCCCGCACCGCTCCAATGAGCAGGCCGGAGGGAAAAACTCCGCCCACCCCGGACGTGTAGGTTTTTTGTCCCGGCTGCAGATTAGCCTGCTTGGTCAGGAAATTCAGATCGAGATAAGGCGTGAGCGCACCGGCCACGCGTTCGCCGGAGACGATCCCCTGTTCGCGCGTCCCTTCCACGCTCGCGGCCACGCGGCAATTTTCATCGGTCACCAAAAGCACCACGGCAATGTTATCACTCACCGTGGTCGTCTTGCCGACCAAGCCTTCCTCCGTCACGACCGGCATGTCGCCATCGATTCCATCCTGCTTGCCGCGATTGATCGTGACCGTCCGCCACCAGGTCGAAGCATCCCGCGTGACGATTTCCGCGGGCACCAATTTGAAAATCGAGCGTTGCCGATAATCCAGCGCGACCCGCAAGCGATTGACCTCGTGCTCGACATCGCGCAACGCCTGGTTGGTCGCTTTGAGCGAGCGATTCTCGACCCGCAAATTGGTGTTATCAAGCTCCAGTTCGTCGAGCGTTTTCAAACCTTTGCGCACCGAAGTGATCTGTTTTTCCAAACCCGAACCCGTGGTCAGGAAAGGCGAGATCAATTGATAAAATCCCGCCTGCAACTTCCGCGTGCTCTCCGGTCCGAAGCTCAGAAAGTAGCCGAGGATCGCGACTAAAATAACGAGCGCGGCGATGCTCGAGCGATTCATCGCGCCTCGGGATTTTCGATTCTCGAATTCTGCTTTTCGATTTCGCTCAATCGAAAAAACAAAGTCGCAAACCGAAAATCATCACCGCCACGAACGATCGGTCGAGGCAACCTGACGTAAAAATTTAAGTTCATTGAGGCACTTGCCCGTTCCTTCCGCGACCGCGCTCAGCGGATCCTCCGCCACATGGACAGGCAAACCAGTCTCTTCGCTCAAAAGCTTGTCGAACCCGCGGAGCAACGCGCCGCCGCCAGCGAGGACAAGTCCACGATCCACCAGGTCGGCCGACAATTCGGGCGGACAACGCTCGAGTGTGATCCGCACGGAATCGACGATCGTCGAAATTGGTTCGAGTAACGCCTCGCGCACTTCCTGCGAGGTGATCATCAGCGTTTTCGGCAAACCCGCGACCAGATCGCGGCCCTTCACTTCCACACTCGTTTCTTTTTCGCTCGGATAAGCGGAGCCGATCTTGATCTTGATCTCTTCCGCAGTGCGCTCGCCGATCATCAAATTGTAGGCGCGCTTCATGTACTGCACGATCGCCTCGTCGAGCTCATCGCCGGCTACGCGCACGCTCCGGCTGAAGACGATGCCGGAAAGTGAAATCAGCGCGACCTCCGTCGTGCCGCCGCCGATATCGATGATCATGTTGCCCGCCGGATCCTGCACCGGCAGTCCCACGCCGATCGCTGCGGCCATTGGTTCCTCGATCAAATAAACTTCACGCGCACCGGCATGGGTAGCCGACTCGCGGACCGCGCGTTTTTCCACTTCGGTGATCCCGGAAGGAACCGCGATGACCACGCGCGGTCGCGCGCGTATCCGCCGGTTGTGCACCTTCGAAATGAAGTGCCGTAGCATTGCCTCGGTCACTTCGAAGTCCGCGATCACGCCATCTTTCAAAGGCCGCACCGCGACAATATTAGAAGGCGTGCGCCCGAGCATTCGCTTCGCTTCGTCGCCGACCGCGAGCACTTTGTTTGTCCCCGCCTGCACCGCTACCACCGAGGGTTCGCGCAGGACGATGCCCTGGTCTTTTACGTAGACGAGCGTGTTGGCCGTTCCGAGGTCAATCCCGATGTCGCTGGATAACCAGCCGAAGAGTCCGTTGAACATGAATTAGTCTTTAGATTGGTCGCCGAAAATTGCGTTCCAACCCGTCGGAGCGCGTCTTCGGCCTTCGACTTTAGCAGCTTCCGTGCGCTGCCCGCGCAGTGACGACCGACTGAAACGCAGAGTATCTAGAAACGGACTCTGGTATCGTCAAGGGAAAGCTGGCCCCGCCCGACGAAAAGCTCGCCGCACATGCCGCAGGGAATTGGACGGCCGCTGCCGGATGTCGCATGTTCGCTTTTCCGTGAACCCTCCGATCCTTGTCGCTCCCTCCATTCTCGCGGCTGATTTCTCCCAGCTCGCGCAGGAAGTCGAGCGCGCGGAGACGGCCGGGGCGGATTGGCTCCATCTCGACATCATGGACGGCCATTTTGTGGACAACATTTCCTTCGGCCCGGCGATCGTGAAAACGATTCGCGGCCTAACGAGTCTTCCGCTGGATGTTCATTTGATGATCGAACGTCCCGATCATTATGCGCCGCGCTTTATGGAAGCGGGCGCGAACAGCCTGACCGTGCATGTGGAAGCGGAAGCGAAACATGAAGTCGCGGCGACCTTGCGAGCGATTCGCGCGGGCGGCTGCCGCGCCGGCATCACCTTGAATCCGGCGACACCCTTTTCACTTCTCGAAGAACACCTCTCGTTAGTCGATCTCGTCCTCATCATGACGGTGCATCCCGGTTTTGGCGGACAGGCGTTCCGTCCGGAAATGATGGCCAAGGTGGAAGAGGCGACAGCCTGGCGCGAAGCGCATGACGCAAAGTTCGACATCGAAGTCGATGGCGGAATCAATCCCCAAACCGCCAGCCTTTGCCTGGCCAGCGGGGCGAATGTGCTCGTCGCCGGAACGGCAATTTTTCGCGCGGAAGATTACGCCGCTGCGATCAAAGCGCTCCGTGGCCAAACGGCCTAACGACTAAAGAGCAACCGTCCCAGCCATGACTGTGGCGGGCGTGCTTTCGAGCGAAGTTTCTGTCATGACCTCGTCGGTTTGGGTCACGCGCACCACTTCCTCAACCGTCGTCACGCCTTGGGCCACACGACGCCAGCCGTCCTGTCTCAACGTGATCATCCCATCCTGGATCGCGCGCTGCTTCAACTCAGAGCCCGTGGCTTTGTGGATAATCAAACGCCGCAGCGCTTCCGTGACCACGCAGATTTCGTAAATCGCGATCCGTCCGCGATAACCGGTGTGTCGGCAATTTTCGCAACCGGTGCCTTTGTAATATTTGAAATCCGGCGCCACGATCGCGTCAATTTGCTTCAAGTAATCCACCGGGTAACCGGTCGGCACTTTGCAGTCCGGGCAAATTGTCCTAACGAGACGTTGCGCAAGGAAAGCGCGCACGGTGGAGGCGAGCAGAAACTGCTCGACGCCCATGTCGAGCAGGCGGGTGATCCCGCCGACAGCGTCGTTCGTGTGCAGAGTGCTGAAGACTAGGTGACCGGTCATGGCCGCGCGGATCGCGATCTCCGCGGTTTCGAAATCGCGGATTTCGCCCACCATGATCACATTCGGATCCTGCCGCAAAATGTGACGCAAACCTTTGGCAAATGTGAGATCGATTTCCGGTTTCACGTCGATCTGCGACACACCCGGTAAGCGATATTCCACCGGTTCCTCGATGGTGATGATGCGGCGCTGCACCGAGTTGATGCTGCTCAAAAAACAATAAAGCGAAGTCGATTTTCCAGACCCCGTCGGACCGGTGACGAGCACGATGCCGTTAGGCTGCGCGAGCAGCGCCTCGACCGTCCGCGCGTGATCCGGGCTCAGATCCAATCGCTCGAAACCGAACTGCTCGCTCTGTTGATCGCGGCTGAGCAAGCGCAAGCTAATCGACTCGCCGTTAACCGTCGGGATCGTGGAAACACGAACGTCGATGTTGGTCGCCTTGGCCTGCAAATTAATCCGGCCATCCTGCGGCAAGCGCCGCTCGGCGATGTCCATATGCGCCATCACTTTCAGGCGCGAAATGATCGCTGACTGCAGCAAGCGCAACTGCGGCGGGACCGCGACTTCGTGCAAAATGCCGTCGATCCGGTAGCGAATCCGCAGATCGTTTTCCAGCGGTTCGACGTGAATGTCGGTCGCGCGTTCGACGATCGCCTCGCGAATAATCTGGTTCACGAATTTCACTACCGATGCTTCCGGGTCGTCCGCGTTTAGGTCGGTACTCGCCTCCACATCCTGGTCCGCTTCGAAGGAGCGATTGGTCTTTAGGATTTCGTCGAAGGTTTCCGCGCCCACGCCGTAGAGCGTTTTCATCGCGCGCAAAATTTGTCCGCGCGGCACCAGCACCCATTCGGCCGGCTGTTTCAAAAGTTGTCCGGCCAGTTGGCGGCCGACAGAGTTGAAAAGATCGTAGGTCGCGAGCACGACCGCGTTCTCCTTCATCTCGATCGGCAGGATGTGATGTTGAAAAACGAAGCGGCTCGGTAAGAGCGAGAGCGTCTGGCGATCGATACTTTTGGCGTCAATCGATATCACCGGCACGCGGAAGAAATCTCCGATCGCGTTCAGGAAACGGTGTTCGTCGACCTTGCCGGAATCGAGCACCTGCGTCGTCCAGGAGCCGCCGTTGAGATTCGACGACAAGGCGATCGCCTCATCACGCGAAGGCACGCCGGCGGCGATCAAGAGATCGATGAGCGACTGACCGACAGCAGAATTCACTTGTAGTCCGCCTGCGGAAGATCTGGCATCGGCAACTGTTTGTCCTCGCCTGCGCGCGGAGGACAATCCGGGCAGTCGTCCTGATCTAACTCGGGGCCGAAGTGGGTCTTTTCTGTGTGCTTAAGGCGCAGGCGCATCATGTCGAGTTTCGTCAGGGTCACTTCGGGACGCATCAAAACAATCAATTCTTGCCTCGACTTCGTTTTGCTGGTGTTTCGGAACAACGCTCCGATCACCGGAATCCTGCTCAAGATCGGGATGCCGCTCACGTCGCGCCCTTGCTCGTCCATAATCAATCCTCCCAGTACAATGGTTGAGCAGTTCGGCGCAGAGACGGTCGTCTTGATGTAGCGCGTAGCGATATTTGGAATCCGGTTGTTATCAACCTGAGTGAAGCCGGCGAGGCTATCCACCTTCTGCAGAATATCGAGGGAGACTTCCTTTTCCGAGTTGATCAGCGGGACGACTTCCAGTTGCAACGCAACTTTCTTGAACTGGATATTCGACTGTTGCGTCAGACCTCCAGTCAAGCTGCTGCCGCCATTGATCGTGTTTACCGGTACTGGTATTTCCGTTCCCGATGCGATGATCGCTTTCTTATTGTTAGTCGTGAAAACGGTCGGCCTTGAAATTGTCCGAAAGCGGCCGCTCGATTGCAGCGCTTTTACCATCGCCGCAAGCCTGTCACCCGCGGCTAGGTAGACGTTAGCTCCACCGGCGGCAGCCGCGGCAATCTGTGTAAAATTTTGAGTAGCCACCGGGTTGAAAATTCCCGTTGGATTCGTTGTTGTGGTGGACCCACTCGTAGATGACGTGCCGGGTAAAGCGAGTCCGGTGCTTCGAGACGCAAAGGCTCCCCGAAGATTCCCGTCGTTTCCGCGAAGAAAATAGTCAACGCCAAATTGCTCATCATTGTTTAGCCTCAGCTCGCCGATAACGGTGCTCAACGCGACTTGCGGCGCCTTCACATCCATCTCATCGAGAATCTTCATCACCTTCACCACCACTTCGCGATTGCCGAGGACGATGATGCTGTTGGACCGCTGATCGGAAATAATCTTGGCGTTGCCAATCGTGACTGCTTTCGGCGCGGTGTCCACGGCCTGGGTCGAAAGCTCTTCCGAGAAACTTTGTCCGCCGCCGTTGCTCCCGCCGAAACCGTTGTTGCTGTTATTTCCGAAGTCGCTCGCGGTTGACGCGCTGGTGCTCGGATTGCGGCGCGGCTGATTTTGCGCCTGCAGATTTGGATTCGCACCGGCGCCTTCACCGCCCGCCGCATTGCTGCCCGGCTCGGTCAGCGCCTGCACCAACACCGGCAGAACATCCGAAGCGGAAATGTAACGCAGCGGACGCGTGACCGGTTTCGCGAAATCAACATTGGCATCGAACTCCGCGATCAGCTTGCGGATGAACGGCATGTTGACCGGTCGCGTGATCACGTGAATCCGGTTCGTCCGCACATCCGCGGCCAGCTTGATTTTGCCGACCACAATCGAATCCTCGGAAAGTGCGGTCAGCCCGCCGAGATCATTCCCTTCGAAGGCGACCGGTTGTTGCGGCGGCGCCGGCACCCCTGGACGGACTGTTCGAATGCCGCCGGGGGCGGGAGCACCATTGGGGGGCTGGTTCCCTTTCTCGAAAACATCCTTGAGCATGTCGACCACTTTGCTGGCGTCGGCGCGCTCGAGTTTGATGAACTCGCTGACCACTTCCGCGGGCGGGATGTCCACCTGGTTGATGATGTTAACCAAGCTGCGAATGACGCTGGAATTTTCCGTGACCAGAATGCTGGAGGATTTCGGGAGCGCGAGGAAAGAAGTGTAGGGCTGCGGCGGGGAGAGATATTGGCCGAGCACTTGTTGCAGCTCGGTCGGATCGGCGAAACGCAGTTTGAAAAGGAAGCTGATCACATGATCGCCCGCCGGAATCATCGCTTCATCGGAGATGATCGGCACGCCGGCGGCTCGTGGATTTTTTCCGGTGCCGATGACTTTGACGATGTCGCCGTCCGCCGGGACTAACGAGTAGCCGTTGAGCAAAAGATTGATCTCGATGATGCGAATGGCTTCTTCGCGCGGAACCGGCTTGGCGATGAAGATGTTGACCTTGCCCTGGACGAAATTATCCAGGACGAGTTTTTTGCCGGTGAGTTGCTCGTAAAGCCGGAGGACGTCGACGACATCGCTGTTCGGATATTGCAGCGTGACCATTTCCGGCGCACCCGGCGGAGCCGACGGCGGCGGCGCGGGATTATTCGCGGCCAGGTTGGCCGGAAGTTCAGTCTGCTGCGCGCGCGCCAGCGGCGTGAGCGCGAGCACGAAGGCCGTGAAGCACAAAAGGCGAAGCACGCGCTTATGTAAAGGTTTGGTCATGCTCGGTCAACTGAGTGAGGCTGGCGTCCGCTCGAGGAACTTCGCGAAGCTGCACCCACCAGGAGAGGATTGTAGCAGGCCGGGACGCGCACGGCTATACTCGTTTGCGCGCAGTTTTCTCGACCGAGCGGCCAGGAAAATAAGAAAGCCGCCCGCGAATGCGTAAGCAATCCGCGGGCGGCTGAGAATCGAAAGCGCGCAGGTTACCGTAACCCGAGAGCGTCGAGTGTGGCCTCGTCGATCTGGCCGTTAACCGGGAGTCCGTTGTTGGCTTGGAAATTTATCAACGCACGGCGGGTCATCGGCCCAAAAAGGCCGTCGAGGTCGCCGCGATAATATCCCTCTTGCTGCAATTCCGCCTGCACGTTCGCGATCACCTGGCCGGGATCGAGATCGTTGTAGCCATAAACCGGCGCGTCATAAGTGTAGCTACTGAAGTAGGGATCGTAGCCGTAGGCGGGATACCAAGAGCCCGCGTTCAAGTAATAGTAACCACCGCCAAAGCGCGCGAAGCGGCTGTAGTGATTGCGATACCAACTGCGATCGTGCCGGTCGCGATCCCAATGGTGGTCGCGATCCCCCCGACCGTTCTCACCTTGATCCCAATGACGGCCGCGATCCCCATGACCGTTTTCACCTTGATCCCAATGACGGTCGCCACCTTCATAACCGGCAAGCTCGGAGCCTTGGCCGACACGATTATTCCCGTTGCGGTTAATCACTCTATTGTTTCCGTTGCGGTTGATCACGCGATTGTTATTCCACTGGTTCTGAGGAACGACGTTGGTCTCCGCGCTCACGTTCGGGGTGGAGATGCCGCGGTTCAGATTGCGCTGGCGGGCGACGCCCTGGCGGATGAGGCCCGGATGTTTCATCACTTCCGCAGACGTGTGGAACTGCTGCGCGTTTCCGGAGAAGTTCGTGTTAACATGCGGGCGATTTACCCGCACTTGTCCGCCGCGCGGCGCGAAGTTTCGGGCCTGGACGTGCCGGTCACCATTGCCCTCTTTTTGGTGTTTATCTTTATCGTCCGCCGAAGCGAGACGAGGCAGCACAAGGCTGAGTGAAAGAGCAATCAGGACTAGGCGTTTCATAAGCGTATAAGTTGGACTGCTGAGAGTTTGGTTTATTCAACCGCGTCGGAATTCGCCGGTTGCGGAGCGGACAAAGAATGTTGCCGCATTCCTTCAAACAAGACAATCGCGACCGCGGTCGCCAGGTTCAGACTACGCGTACCGTGCATCGGAATAGTCAGCAACGATTCCCGGTTCGCCTGCAGCAGCGGTTCCGGCAGGCCTTTAGTTTCGCGACCGAAAACCAGAAAATCGCCCGGCCAAAATTCCTGCTCGTGATAAGGCCGCGTCGTTTTTGCGGTCAGAAAAAAATAACGCGCGTCGGCATTTTGCGACGCCTGCAGCGCCGGCCACGACGGCCACACGCACACGTCCACTTCCTTCCAATAATCCAGCCCGGCGCGTTGCAATTGCCGATCGTCGATCTCGAACCCGAGCGGCTGCACCAGGTGCAGCGTCGACCGCGTGGCCAGACAAAGCCGGCCGATGTTCCCGGTATTCGGCGGAATCTCCGGCTCGATCAGGACGACATTGAACAAGCTCAGCCGATCTTTCCGGCGACGAACTTCTCCAACTTCACGATATCCACCGAGAACTTGCGAATCCCTTCCGACGTTTTTTCCGTGGCCATGGCGTTGTCGTTGAAGAGCAGGCGGAATCTCTTCTCGTCCATTACCAGTTTCTCCACCGGCGCATCCTTCGATCGATTCGGGCCGATCTTGCGCTCGACCGGTTCGTTAGACTCGCTCAGTTTTTCGAGCAGATCGGGACTGATCGTGAGCAAATCGCAGCCCGCCAATTCCAGAATCTGCCCGATATTGCGGAAGCTCGCGCCCATCACTTCGGTCTTGTAACCGAACTTCTTGTAGTAGGTGTAAATCTCCTTCACCGACTGCACGCCCGGATCTTCCGAGCCGCTGTATTCGCGTTTGTTCGTTGCCTTGTACCAATCGTAGATCCGGCCGACGAAGGGCGAGATTAACTCGATCCCCGATTCCGCGCAGAGCACCGCCTGCGGGAGCGAGAACATCAACGTCAGGTTGCAGTTGATCCCTTCCTTCTCCAGCACTTCGCCCGCTTTAATCCCTTCCCAAGTCGAAGCGATCTTGATCAGAATCCGTTGCCGATCAATCCCGCGCGCCTCGTAAAGTTTGATCAGGTCGCGCCCCTTCTTGATCGATCCTTCAGTATCAAAGGAAAGCCGCGCGTCCGTCTCCGTCGAAACGCGACCGGGCACGATCTCGAGAATTTCGCAGCCAAACTCGATCAGCAGATGATCCATCACATCCTCGACTTGAGCCGCGCCGCTGAGTCCGAATTTCTTCCGATCCGCGATCACCTTCTCGAGCAAATGCGCGTACTGCTCCTTCTGCGTGGCCGCGTAAATCAGGCTCGGATTGGTAGTCGCGTCCTGCGGTTTGAATTCGCGGATGCTTTCGAAGTCGCCGGTGTCGGCCACGACTTTCGTGAACTTCCGTAACTGCTCCAGTTGGCTGGTTTTCGTTTCCTGCTCGGTCGTCGCGCTCATGGAAAAGAGCGTAGGCCGCAGGTCCGCCGGCACAATCCGAAAGTGCCGCGCCTCAGCTCGCGAGGATCGCGTCGATCCGGCTGATTTCTTCGTGGCTGAAGGTGAGATTCTCCAGCGCCTTGGCGTTCTCTTCCAACTGATCGATATCCGAGGCTCCGACGAGCGCGGTGGTCACCTCCGGAAAACGTAGCGTCCATGCGATCGCCATTTGCGGGAGCGCTTGCCCGCGCGCTTGGGCCACTTCGTTCAGTTGCCGAAGCTGCTCGCGCACGGTGCTGATTCCTTCGCGTTGCGCCGGACTCCAGCTGCGCGCCGCCCGCGAGCCTTCCGGAACTGCGCTTAAATATTTCGGAGTTAACAAACCCTGCGCGAGCGCAGAAAATGCCACCAGGCCGACGCCGCTCTGCCGCGCCACTTGCAGAATCCCCTGCTCCATTTCCCGCCGGAGCATGTTGTAACCCACCTGCGCGGTCACGATCGGCGCCAGCTGCATTTCGCTTGCGCGCCGGCAAGCTTCCGCGAGCAAGCCCGCGGGATAATTACTCAGGCCGACGTAGAGCGCTTTCCCCGAGCGCACGATCAGGTCGAGCGCGCGTAAAGTTTCCTCGAGCGGCGTGTTCGGATCCGGCCGATGCGAATAAAAAATGTCCACGTACTCGAGGCCGAGCCGTTGCAGGGATTGATCGATGCTCGCGAGCAAAGCCTTGCGCGAGCTGCCTTCACCGTAAGGTCCGGCCCACATCGGAAAACCGGCCTTGGTACTGACGACCATTTCTTCGCGCGGCATTTCGCGGAGCGTGCGGCCGACAATAATTTCCGACCGGCCCGGCGGCGTCCCGTAAGTGTTCGCGAGATCGAAATGAGTGATCCCGAGATTGAAGGCGCGGAAGATGCAACCGCGCGCCAGCTCCGGGCCGACGTAACCGCCGAAAGTTTCCCAAGCGCCTAACGAGATCGCGGAGAGCTTCAAGCCCGAGCGGCCACAGGCACGAAACGACATTTGCGCGTAGCGCGCCGGCTCCGGCGTAAACTGGTGCCAGCTCAGGCGATCGCGCTGCACCGGGCGCGCGCTCGGCGGTGCGGAAGCGGAATGCCCAGCCCGCTGGACTGGCTTTACGCCCGGTGGAGTGCGTTTTTGAAATTGCGGGTTGCTGCTCATGGAGAACTTTGCCTAACGAGACCTAAGCCGAGGCCGCGGCGGGCGCGCTCCCCTGCTTCGCCCGCAAAGCGTGCCGAACGAAATTCTGCCCGATCTCCCACATCGGCCCGGGAAATTTGCGGCACTCGGTGAGGACTTGATCGAGCGCGCCGACGAAGCGATCGACTTCCTTTTCGCCGATGATTAGCGGCGGCAAAATCTTGACTACATCCATCGCGTGTCCCGCGACCTGGGTGAGAATGCGATGCCGGCTGAGCATCTGGGTTACGACCATCTGCGCGAAGAGGACCTTGTCGACTTTGTGCAAAAGCTTCCAGCCCATTTTGAGCTTCAACTCATTAGGCTCCTGAAATTCGATCGCGATGATCAGGCCTTTGCCGCGCACTTCCTTGATGAAGGAATGTTTCGCGCGCAAAGCGTCGATCCGTTCCATCAATATCGCACCCATCCGCGCAGAATTCTCGACCAGCTTCTCGTCGTCGATCACTTCAAGCGACGCCAGGCCACAGGCCATCGCGAGATTGTTCCGGCCGAAGGTGGTCGAGTGGACCACACAACGATCCATCCGCGAAAACGTCTTCTGATAAATTTCACGCCGCGCGACGATCGCGCCGCATGGGACGTATCCGCCGCTCAAGCTTTTCGCGAGGGTGATGATGTCCGGTTCGAGGTTCCAATGTTGAAAGCCAAACATCTTCCCGGTGCGTCCGAGGCCGGTCTGGATTTCATCCGCGATCAGGAGCGTGCCGTGTTTCCGGCAAAGTTCCTGCGCTCTAATATAGAAGTCGCCTTTCGGTGACTTACAGCCCTTGCCCTGCACCGGCTCGATGACGAACGCGGCCACGTCGCCTTTCGCGAGTTCGTGGCCTAGCGAATCCAAATCATCGAGCGCGACCCGGGTTTCGAATCCCGGCATCAACTCGCCGAAGCCTTCGGTAAAACTTTCGCAGCCCATCAGCGAAAGCGATCCCAGGCTCAGTCCGTGAAACGCGCTCTCAAGCGAAATCACGCGCTTCCGTCCGGTCGCGGCGCGGGCAAATTTCAACGCGCCCTCGATCGCTTCGGTTCCCGAGTTGCAAAAGAAAACCGCATCGAGATGCGTCGGTGTCCGCTTCGTCAGGGCTTCGCCTAACAAGCCGCTCAAGAGCGAGCAATCCATCTGCACCATGTTCGGCAGATCGAGTTCAAGTACGTCAGTGATCGCCTTTTTTATCGCAGGATGATTGCGCCCGATGTTGAAGACGCTATAGCCGCTGAGGAAATCGAGGTAATCCCGATTATCCATGTCGTAGAGATAAGCGCCTTCCGCGCGCGCGTAGACCTTGTCAAAACCGATCACTCGTTGCGCGGCTACGAGAGTGCGATTGAGATGCCGCTCATGCAGGTCGTAGTTCTCGCCCAGTCGCGCGGCCACGATCTCCTTCAGGTCAAAAGCCATGCGTGCCTGTAGGCGATTTGCCTCGCGAAATCAACTTCCCAGGTAAGCGGCAACGCGCCCAACGCCCATGTGATCGTCCCGTGTGTCCGGTTGTCATCCTGAGGTTGGCGAAGCGCGCCGAAGGACCTCACACAGAGTCTTTGGCCTAACGAATCATCACACGTGTAACGAAGAACCCTGCGTGAGATCTTTCGCCCTCTGCGCGGCTCAGGATGACACCTCGCGGTGATCAAACACCCGCGAGAGGATCACGGTTTCCAATCCCGATACGCCACCGGCGCGCCCACGGTGAGATTTTTCTTACTCCGACCATGGCGCTCGAGTTGCTCGGCCAGCCATTGGAACCATTCCCAACTGTTCTGCGTGCCAGTCCGCGCACGTTCGTCTTCGGCAAACGGCCGGAATTTTCGCCAGGCCAGGCGCGCCATTCCGCCGATCAAATCATCCGCCACCGAGAGCGGCACGATCGCGCGAAAACCGAATAGCCAAGGCCTTCCATGATCGTCGCGATCTTGAGCGCCGCCTCGAGCAGGCGCGGATCGCCTTCAATCTCCGCGGCTGTCGCTCCTTCCGGAATCGAGGCGACGAGCAGCGACGAACTCATCCACTCCGGCGACATCAAGGCTTGCACCGCGGTGAAGGCCGCGCGCTCTTCGCGGTCCCGGCGGGCGCGGCGCATTTCCACCAGGCCGAAAATCACGCCCGTAAAAACCGTCAGTGCAGTGGCGATATTAGCGAGCGTCGAAAGATCCACGCGCGTAGCTTAAACAGGAGCGGAGGCGCGGTGCAATTGCGCACGCCTTGATCGCGATTGTTTGCGCTCTCGGCGGCGGACCGATCGCCTCCGTCATTCATCAACTGGGCAGACCTTGAACTCGTTAGGCCACGAGGAAAATCGATCGCGATTTGAGCGGCGAAGGCATTTCGGTAGCGTCCCTTCTCCCGATGCCAAACGCGATCGCCGATCCCCCGGTCACCCCCCAACTCGTCAAGCAACACGGCTTGTTGCCGGAGGAATACGAGCGCATCAAAACCATTCTCGGGCGCGAACCGAACTTCACCGAGCTCGGGATTTTCTCCGTCATGTGGAGCGAACATTGTTCTTACAAGAATTCGCGACGGGAGCTGAAGAAATTTCCCACGACCGGCCCGAACATTCTCGTTAAAGCCGGCGAAGAAAACGCCGGCGTGGTCGATATCGGCGACGGCTGGGCGGTCGCCTTCAAGATCGAATCGCACAATCACCCGAGCGCGATCGAGCCGTTCCAAGGCGCAGCCACCGGTGTCGGCGGAATCATCCGCGACATCTTCACCATGGGTGCGCGCCCTGAGTTTTCCCTGAACTCGCTGCGCTTCGGCCCGATCACCGGCGACTCGCCGAATGTGAAAACAAATCGGCATTTGTTTACCGGCGTCATTTCCGGGATCGCGCACTACGGCAACTGCATCGGCGTCCCCACGATTGGTGGAGAAATTTATTTCGACGAAAGCTTCGAAGGCAATCCGCTGGTGAATGTTTTCTGTCTCGGTGTTTTGCGACACGAGCAACTCGCGCGCGGTGCGGCTAGCGGCGTGGGCAATCCGGTTTTCTACGTCGGCGCGGAAACTGGACGCGATGGTTTGGCGGGCGCGGCCTTCGCTTCGCGCGAATTAACTGAAGAATCGCGAGAGGATCGGCCGGCTGTTCAAGTCGGCGATCCCTTCAAGGAAAAACTCCTGCTCGAGGCGTGCCTGGAGTTGTTAGCCACAGATGCCGTCGCGGGGATTCAAGACATGGGCGCTGCCGGTCTGACCTGTTCGACCTGCGAAACCGCCAGCCGCGGCGGCACCGGCGTGGAAATTGATCTCGCGAAAGTGCCGAAACGCGAAAGCGGAATGACGCCCTACGAAATTCTCCTGAGCGAATCGCAGGAGCGAATGCTGATTATCGCGCGTAAAGGCCAGGAAGAAGTCGTTAGGCAAATTTTTGAAAAATGGGACGTGCCCTGCGCGGAGATCGGTTGCGTGACCGATGACGGCATGATGCGCGTTCTGAACCATGGCGAAGTCGCGGCCGAAATTCCGGCCAGCCCGCTGGCGGATGAAGCGCCGCTCTACTCGCGCGAAGCGACGGCACCTTCGGCGCCAGAGACCTTCGATCTCGCGAATTCTCCCAAGATCGATTCGCAAGATGCGCTTTGTAAACTGCTGGCCGATCCCACGATCGCGTCGAAGAACTGGGTTTACCGCCAGTATGACCACATGGTCCGCACCGGAACAGTCGTTAGGCCGGGCTCGGACGCGGCCGTGTTTCATCTGCACGAGGCGAACAAATTCCTCGCTGCGACCACGGATTGCAATTCCCTCTACTGCTCGTTAGACCCGCGCGAAGGCGGCCGGATTGCGGTCGCGGAAGCCGCGCGCAATCTCACCTGCTCCGGCGCCACACTGCTGGCCGTGACCGACAACCTCAACTTCGGCAATCCCCACAAGCCGGAAAATTTCTGGCAACTCCGAGAGTGCGTCGAAGGCGTGGCGGAAACTTGCCGGGCCTTCGGCACGCCAGTCATCGGCGGCAACGTCTCACTCTATAATGAGAGCCCGGCCGGCGTGGTCGATCCGACGCCGACGGTCGCGATGGTCGGCTTGATCGCGGAAGAGGCGCACATCACCACCCAGTTCTTCAAACGCGACGGCGACGTGATTATTTTGGTCGGAGAATTTGGCGACGAACTCGGAGCCTCGCGCTATTTGAAAGTTTGCCACGACCGCAAAGCGGGCCCGCCGCCGCGGCTGGATATCGAGCGCGAAATCACGGTGCAAAACTGCGTGCGCACTTTAATTCGCGAAGGCCTTGTGCAGAGCGCGCACGATTGCTCGGAAGGCGGCCTCGCGGTCGCGCTCGCCGAGTGCTGTTTTAATCCGGACGGTGTGCGCGGCGCGGAAATCGCGCTCGCGCCAAAATCCGAGATCGAAGAGCGCGCGCTTCTGTTCGGCGAAGCGCAGTCGCGCATCATCATCTCCGTGAAGCCGGAAAAGCTGGCCGCGGCACGCGCCCGCCTAACGAGTCTTCCATTCGCCGAGCTTGGGCGAGTTGGCGGCGCGGACTTACGAATCAAAACGCTGGCGAGCGAGCACCGTTGGGCGATCGCGGAGCTGCACGATCTTTGGTTCAACGCCATTGCCCGCGCGGTCGGGAGCGATTCCTCCGCCGAAAGAATTCCCAGCCTCTAAAGTGCCGCGATTGCTGAAGGATTCATTGAACGCGGCGAGCGATGGTGGATGGTTCCCTGAGATGGCTCCCCCGAACCTGGCGATCGATTTTGAGGCCCCGGATGCCGCGAATTTTCCGCAGCATGAGTGCGGCATTTTCGCCGTCTTCGGTCATCCCAACGCCGCCGTCCTGACCTACTACGGGCTCTTCGCGCTCCAGCATCGCGGCCAGGAAAGCGCCGGCATCGTCACCACCACCGGCGACGGTTCGAGTTTTCGAATTCATCGCGACATGGGCCTGGTCTCGCAGGTTTTCGGCGCGAATGAATTGGAGGAATTGAAGGGCACGCGCGCGGTCGGGCACACCCGTTATTCGACCACCGGCTCGAGCACTTTAAAAAACGCACAACCGTTCGTGGTCGATTGTTTTCGCGGCCAGATCGGAGTGGCACACAACGGCAATTTGATCAACGCCGCCGTCCTCCGCGATGAACTGGAACGCAAAGGTTCCATCTTCCAAACCACCGCCGACAGCGAGATCATTCCGCACCTGCTGGCGCAGCCTTCCGGCAATGGCGGGAGCGCCTTGAGCGTGCTCCGTCGGCTTGAAGGCGCCTTCAGTCTCATCATCATGAGTGAGCGCGAAATCGTCGCGGTGCGCGATCCGTTTGGCTTCCGGCCGCTCTCGTTAGGCAAACTCGATGGCGCTTACATTCTCGCGTCGGAAACCTGCGCCTTCGATCTGGTGCATGCGGAATTCATTCGCGACATCGAGCCGGGCGAAGTCTTGATCATCAGCGAAGAGGGCATCCGCTCGGAGTGGCCGTTTCGTGATGAACAAAGTGCGTTTTGCATGTTCGAGTACGTCTACTTCGCGCGCCCCGACAGCATCCTCGGCGGGATCAATGTCGCCAAGGTTCGAACTGAAATGGGGCGCGAACTGGCGCGGCGTTTTCCGGTCAAAGCCGACATCGTGGTGCCGGTGCCGGACTCGGGAAATTATGCCGCGCTCGGTTTTGCGCAGGAGTTGAAAATTCCTTACGAACACGCCTTCGTGCGCAATCACTACATCGGACGGACCTTTCTTCAGCCGAGCCAACTGATTCGCGATTTCGATGTGCGAGTGAAACTGAATTTGATCAAGGAAGCGGTCGAAGGAAAACGCGTCGTGGTGGTGGATGATTCGATCGTGAGAGGGACGACCGCGCGCGCGCGGGTGGTTAACTTGCGCGAAGCTGGCGCGAAGGAAGTGCACATGCGCGTGAGCTGCCCGCCGCATCGCTTCGCCTGTCATTACGGAATCGATTTTCCCGATCCGGAAAAACTGATCGCGAACCAGCTTTCGATGGGAAAAATTTGCGAATACCTCGGTGTCGACAGCCTCGGTTACCTTGACGTCGAAGGAATGGTGCGCGCCACCGGGAAGCCGGCTAACGAGTTCTGTCTCGCCTGTTTCACCGGCAATTATCCGCTCCCGGTCGATCCCGCGCTCGACAAGTTCATCATGGAAAAACGCGAAGGGCGCTCGAAGGCGCTCGCGGCGGAGCAACCGCATCCGTCCTTGTTCGCGGACCTGAAGTGAAATTGCGGAAGGCCTACGCGCGTGCCGGGGTCGACGTCGATCTCGGCAATTTGGTGAAGCGCAAGATTCAGGCGCGCGTGAAGAGCACGCACGGTCCGGAGGTGCTCGGAAAAATCGGCGGTTTCGGTGGTTTGTTTGCACCGGATTTTTCTGGAATGCGCGAGCCGGTGCTGGTCGCCAGCGTCGACGGCGTGGGCACGAAACTGAAGATCGCCTTCGCGATGAAGCGGCACGAAACCGTCGGTGCCGATCTGGTCAATCACTGCATCAACGACATCGCCGTGCTCGGCGCGCGTCCGCTGTTTTTTCTCGATTACATCGGCGCGGAAAGTTTGCAGCCGAAGGTGTTCGAGCAGATTCTCGCCGGCTTCGTCAAGGCTTGCCGCGCGGGTGGTTGCGCGCTCATCGGCGGGGAAACCGCGCAGATGCCGGGAATGTATCGCAAAGGCGAATACGATCTCGCGGGTTGCATTGTCGGCGTGGTCGATCGGCGCGGGATGATTGATGGCCGTCGCATTCGGCGCGGCGACGTCATTCTTGGCCTCCCCTCGAATGGTCTCCATACCAACGGCTACTCGCTCGCGCGGAAAATCTTCTTCGAGAAGATGCGCCTGCAACCGAGCTCGCGCCTGCCGGGATTGCCGCACTCATTAGGCGAGGAACTTTTGCGGACGCACAAAAATTACCAGCCCGCGCTGGCGAAGATTCCGCGGGAGCAGCTTCACGGATTGGCCCACATCACCGGCGGCGGGCTGGTCGATAATCTGCCGCGCATCCTGCCAAAGAATTGCGACGCGCTCATCGAAACCGCGGGCTGGCCGGTGCCCGCGATTTTCGACTTGTTAGGCAAACACGGCCGGGTGGAGCGCGCGGAAATGTATCAGGTTTTCAACATGGGCATCGGGATGGTGGCGATCATCGCGCCGAAGGATGCGGTGTCGTTAGGCCGAAAATTGCGCGCACGCGTGATTGGCCGAATCGCAAACGGCAGCGGGCGTACGCGCTTGCTTTTCTAAGCATTCGCACGCGCGCAGGATGACAAGCGCGACGGCGCGTTCTATTTTCCGCCGCATGGAAAAACGCCGGCTCGGGAAAACGGACATGGAAGTTTCCGTGCTCGGTTTTGGCGGCGCCGAGATTGGCTTTGAAGGCGCAAATACTGAGACGGTCGCAGAGTTACTCAATCGTGCGCTCGACGCCGGCTTAAACGTGATCGACACCGCCGAGTGTTACGAAGGTAGCGAGGGACTGATCGGCCAGGCAGTCAGTCATCGGCGCGCGGAATTTTACCTGTTTACCAAGGTGGGCCACCCGCGCGGCGTGGGGAGCGAGGATTGGTCGACCGCTTCGATTCTGCAAAGCATCGAGCGCAGTTTGCGCCGGCTGCAGACTGATCGGCTCGATTTAATTCAGCTCCATAGCTGCTCGGACTCGGTTCTGAAAAAAGGCGATGTCATTACTGCCTTGCAGACTGCGCGCGCACGCGGTTACGCACGCTACCTTGGTTATAGTGGCGACAGTCGTGCGGCAAAGTTCGCGGTCGAATCCGGCGCCTTCGATACTTTGCAAACTTCGATCAATATCGCCGATCAGGAGTCGCTGGAGTTAACCATCCCGCAGGCGCACGAGACGGGCATGGGCGTGATCGCGAAACGCCCGCTCGCGAACGCGGCCTGGAAGTCCGGGCATAAGCCGATCGACGCCTATCAGCACCCGTATTGGGAGCGGCTGCGCAAACTGGATTACGCATTCATCCATCACCACTCGTTAGGCGAAACGATCGCGCGTGCGCTCCGTTTTACCTTGAGTGTGCCGGGCGTGCACTGCGCGATCGTGGGCACCACCAAGCCGGAACGCTGGCAGGAAAACGCCCGCCTGATCGAAGCCGGGGCGCTAACCCCGGCGGAATTCGAGGCTATCCGCCAGCGCTGGGACGACCTCGCGCCGACTACTTGGATTGGACAAACATGAAGCAACGAAAGCTTGGCCGCGGCGGCCCCATGGTTTCGGCGATTGGTCTCGGCTGCATGGGCATGTCCGATGTCTACGGCCGACGCGATGATGCGGAATCGATCGCGACGCTTCATCGCGCGCTCGAGCTTGGGATTACCTTCTTTGATACCGCGGATGTTTACGGTCCGCAGACCAACGAGGAACTGGTCGGCCGCGAGCTAAAGGAACATCGCCGGGAAATTTTTCTGGCGACGAAGTTTGGGTTAATCCGCGATGCCACGAAGCCTGCCTTCAACAAGGTCAATGGCCGGCCGGATTACGTGCGGGAAGCTTGTGAAGCGAGTCTGCGGCGGCTCGGTTTTGGCGTGATCGATCTCTACTACCTGCACCGGGTCGATCCGGAAACGCCGATCGAAGAAACGGTCGGCGCGATGGCCGAGCTAGTGCGCGCGGGCAAGGTGCGTTATCTCGGGCTTTCGGAAGCTAGCGCGGAGACGATTCGACGGGCGCACGCAGTTCATCCGATCACCGCGGTGCAATCGGAGTACTCTCTCTGGACGCGCGAGCCGGAAGACGGCGTCCTGCAAACTTGCCGCGAACTTGGGATTGGCTTTGTCCCGTTTAGTTCGCTAGGCCGTGGATTTCTAACCGGGCAGATTAGGAAGTTTGAAGATCTCGAAGAAGGCGATTACCGCCGGACTTCTCCACGCTTCCAGGGCGAAAACTTCCAGCGCAATCTCGACCTGGTCGGACGAGTCAGCGAGCTGGCGCGGGACAAGCATTGCTCGCCCGCGCAGCTCGCGCTCGCCTGGGTCCTCGCACAAGGCGAGGAAATCGTTCCGATTCCCGGGACCAAACGGCGCCGTTATCTCCAGGAAAATATCGGCGCCCTGGAAGTAAACCTAACGAAGTCTGATCTTCAGCGCATCGAGCAGATCGCACCTAGGAATGCTTTCGCCGGCCCGCGCTACAGCGAGCCGATGATGAAGATGGTCAACCGCTAGGCCGCCCCGCTCGCTCGTCCGAACTAGTCAGCGTTACTTACCTTTGGCGCCGCCAGCTTTCCGCCGGGCAGCCCAACGCGCCTTCATCGCGTCGGAAAGTTTTTTCCGGCCGGCCGCAGTCAAGCCGCCACGACCGGAGGATTTTTTGCTCGAGGCACTGGAGGTGGACGACCCAGCCGACGAGCCCTTGGAAAGGGTGCCGCCGCCAGAGTTACGCACCTTCGCCCAACGTGCCCGGGCTGCCGCCGCCAGTTTGGCGCGCGTAGCTGGAGACATCGCACGACGCCGCCCGCCACGACCACCGCGACCGCGGGCCGCGGGCGCACTGCTGGTAGCGCTAGAGCTACTACTGCTACCGCCGCCACCGCCGAACAAGCGACCGAGACGTTCCTCGAGCGCTTGAATTTGTTCACGGATAGAAACAGCTTCTTTTAGTTTATTAAGTGATAGGTCCATGCGCACTTAATAGGTCACAAAGTAGTAAGTGCAAAACAAAACTTGCGGACGGCCAGTCCGGGGACAGCAAAAGAAAAGTTCGGCGGCCGCGCCGGCTTAAGTATAGTGGACGGTTCTCGGGCAGTTAGCTCAGCGGTAGAGCGGCACGTTTACACCGTGTTGGTCGGGGGTTCGATCCCCTCACTGCCCAAACCTTCCCGTCATCCCGTGCGAAGCACGCACGCGCAACTAATGGTCGCGAAAACTGCGAGAAAACTGCGGCGTCTTCAGTAGATTAGAATAATGGACAAGGACGAGGCGGAAGGCTCCGAGGGCTTGGTGGTGCGGACATATTTTGTGCGGGAACGGAATGCGTTATTGGCGCGCGCGGACTTCGGCGAACTCTACGTCGACTACTACTTGCATCAGGGACAATACGGTTATCATCATGCGCCCTCGCATGACGGGATGCTGAAGGAGGCCCTGGCCGCGCTCACTTTGCACTGCGCTTCTCGTCCTTGGAATGAAGCCTGGGCCTGGACAATTCATTTTCGCGAACCGCTGCTGAATCTTTTTGTTACCGGCGACAATCGCCGCGGAATCATCGTCGGCCAGATTTTCACCGAGAACGTGAAGGACGATGGCCGCAATCTTTTCCTCGCCGCCCTCGCGCGCGAACGCGCCGACTCGCGGCGGAGCAGCATCGAGTTTACTGGTCGGACGCCCTTCGCGATCGTGGAAGAATTTTATGCGCGCAGCGAGCAACGGCCGGCGCGCTACTTCCAGCACGGCCCGGAAGATTTCGTCATGATCTCGGCACAACCGGGTTGCGATCTGGATTGGTTTCATGCGCTCGATAACGATCAGGTGCGCGCGCTCGATGAGCAGGAAACGCTCAGCCTGCTGGAGGAGCGTTCCTATCGCTGGGGTTGCGGTTGTTCGCAGGAGCGGATGTTTACCGTTCTCGGTCCGATGATGCGGACGGATCCGGACGCGCTTTTCGGCGCGGAGGATTCCATCCGGATTAGCTGCCCACGGTGTGGCGCCCTCCATACGGTGACGCGGGAATCGCTCGAAGCTTACGTCGCCCAAAGCACGTCTCGTTAGGCAAAGCGGACAAATCGCTTCCGCCGCGCGCCCGGCCGAGTTAAAAGGACGCCGTGCTCAATTACATCTGGCTAACCCTGGTCATGCTCGCGGTCGCCATTGGTGGGTGGAACAACCGGCTGAAGGAAGTAACCGACGGCGCCTTCGACGGCGCGCGCACCGCGGTCACGATTGCGCTCGGTCTCATCGGGATCATGGCACTGTGGCTCGGCTTGATGCGGCTGGCGGAACGCGCGGGGTTGATTCAACGGATCGCGCTCGTGCTGCCCCCAATCATGCGCCGGCTTTTCCCGGAGGTGCCGCCGGAACATCCGGCGATGGGCTCGATGCTAATGAACATGGCGGCGAACATGCTTGGTCTCGGGAACGCCGCGACCCCGCTGGGTTTGCGCGCGATGCGCGATCTCGAATCGCTCAACCCGCATCCCGGCGTGGCCACGAATGCGATGTGCACCTTCCTCGCGATCAATACCAGCTCGGTGCAGTTAATCCCGACGACGGCGATCGCGATCCTGGCGGCGGCGGGCTCGACCCGTCCGACGGCGATTGTCGGGACAGCGTTACTAGCCACGCTCTGCGCGGCGACGACCGCAATCGTGACGGTGAAGTTGTTGGAAAAATTGCGCTTCTTCCGCGCCCACCCTTCTTCGATTCCGGCAGGAGTCTTGTCGCGCAATGCGGACGTTGCCGAAGTAAAAAGCGTCACGCCGCTGCCGCTGCGAAAGGCGCCACTGTGGGCGAGCCTGCTCTTGTTAGGCTTGCTGATTTTCTTCGCCGCCCTTTTCGCGCGGATGGTTTTTCCGGCGTTATTTAATCTGCCGTTACCGAGCGACGAACACACCAGCGTCTTTGTCCGGTGCGTGAACGCCCTCTCGATTTTAGCGGTGCCGTTTCTGCTCAGCTTCTTTCCGCTCTATGCGCTCGGACGCGGGTTAAAGGTTTACGAAGAATTTGTCGAAGGCGCGAAGGAAGGCTTCGGCGTGATCTTGAAAATCATCCCCTTCCTCGTCGCCATGCTAGTGGCGATTAATATGTTCAAAGGCGCTGGCGGAATCGAGATCCTGACGCGCGCGCTCGCGCCCATCCTCGGCCCACTGCATTTTCCGCCCGATCTTCTTCCGCTGGCCTTGATGCGGCCGCTGAGCGGCGGCGCGACCATGGCCATCCTGACGGAAATCGTGCAACGCCTCGGCCCGGAGAATCTCGTTAGCTTGATGGCGGCGACGATCTACGGAAGTACCGAAACCACTTTCTATGTGGCGGCGGTTTACTTCGGTTCCGTGGGCGTGAAGCAAACCCGGCACGCCATTCCCGCGGGGCTGGTGGGCGACCTCGCGGGCGTGATTGCTTCGGTCATTATTTGTCGCGCCGTCCTCGGGTAATGTTAGGCGAATTTTTGCCTCGCATGGGCTAGGTTGGCTTCCTATCGTCTTCGCCTTTACATGATCCAACGCGACTATCTTATCATCGGAAGCGGGATTGGCGGCGGCAGCGTTTGCGAAAGCATTCGCAAATACGACAAGCGCGGCAGCATCACGCTTATCGGCGCCGAAACCTTCCTGCCCTACAAACGTTGGATGCTTTCGAAAACTTTCCTCCGGGAAAAAGTGCCGCCGGTGAAGAAGCTGCCGCATCTCGAGCCGGCCTGGTACGCCTCCCATAAAATCGAGACCCGCCTCGGCGGGTTGGTCACGCAGTTGAACATCGATCGCCGCCTGGCGGTGATGGGCAACGGCGAGACGATCGAGTTTAACAAAGCCTGCCTCGCCATGGGCAGCCGGCCGGTGCGGCCGCCGGTCGCCGGGATCACGCTCGGCAATGTCATTTATCTGCGGACGACGCGCGATGCCCTCGCCTTGCGCGAGATGGCCAGCCTCGAAAAAACAGTCGTGGTCGTCGGCGGTGGATTACTCGCCTGCGAGGTCGCCTCCAGTCTGCGGCAAATGAAGTTCAAGGTCAGCATGATGCATCGCAACGCCTACCTGCTGAATCGCTACGTCGATCCGCAAACCGGCGCGTGGATTACCAGTTACTTCGAAAAACATGGCATCACCCTCTTGTTAGGCGAAAGCCTGAATGGCTTCGAAGGCAAGACGGTGCTGCGCAATATCCAAACGAAAAGTGGCAATCGCGTGGCCGCGGGATTGGCCGTGGTCGCGTGTGGTGCGGAGCCGAATCTCGAGCTGGTGCGAAACACGCCGCTCTCGGGACCGCACGGTTCGCCGGTGAGCGAGTATCTCGAGACCGAGGAAAAAGGAATCTACGCCGTCGGCGATCTGGCGTTTTATCCGGACCGGTTGATGGGTGGCGTGCGCCGGCAGACGCATTGGGACAATGCGCGCGAACAAGGCCTGGTCGCGGGCGCGAACATGACTGGAAAGAAGCGGATTCGTTACGAACAGATCCCGTATTTCTGGACGGAGATGTTCGATCTCAAACTCGATTTCGTGGGCGACTTCAGCGTTCAGCCGACGCGAGTTGATCTCCAGGGCACGCACGCGAAGAAAAAATTTATCGCCCGATATTATGTCGGCGAGAAATTGCGCGCGCTCCTGCTTTGCCAGGGCGCCCAGCGCGAAGTCGACGCGGCCCGGACCGAACTGCGGACATCGCTCGGCAAATAGTTCGCGGGGCTAGGCGGGAGCTGGCACGGCACGCGCCGTGCTAATTTCGACATCCTTTCATCTGCCTTTCGCTAGCGGCGCTCCGATCTCGGGTGCAGTCGGCAAGGCCAAATGCCAACGCGACCCAGCCCAAACGAATCCAAGAATTATGCTCGATCATGAAGACCTGAAGTGGATCGCCACTTCCTCGACCGAGTTAAACTCGATGTTACAACAGATCTCGCGTTACTCGGATCTGGCCCGGCAACACAAGGGCGAATACAACTACGTCGAGATCCTCGGCGAACGGGTCGAATTGGCTTCGACGAAGGCGCAGGATCTTTTCGATCGCGTGACCTCAAAGATTCTCGAAGCCGGCGTCTCCACCAAAAATACCGCGCGTAAGTCCGGCGCGCCCGCGTTTTCGGTGATGCCGCCGCCGGCAGCTTCTCGGCCGCTCACTGAGCTCCCGAAAAACGGCGCCGATTCGGAGGGGACTATCCAACCTGCCAGGGCGCCGTCCGCGCCCGAGTTCAAAATCTTAAACCCTGACGGCAAGCGCGAATTAATCCTCCTGGTGGACGACGAAGTAGAGATTTCCGAACTCGCGTCCGAGATGCTGAGCGATGCGGGTTACAAAGTCATCCTGGCCAAGGATGGATTTGAAGCGCTCAAGATTTACAAACATCTCGGGACAAAAATCGGCCTGATCATTCTCGATTTCTTTCTCCCGATCATGGATGGCGACGTTGTCTTCGACGAACTCCGTGAATTGAATCCCAAGGTCACGGTAGTCTTGAGCAGTGGCTTTGCCGAACAGAGCAAACTCGGGACAATGCTCTCGCAAGGTCTGCGCGGCTTCATTCCCAAGCCCTACACCTGCGAAAAACTTCTCGAGCAGGTGCGCTCAACCCTCGACGCCGCGCGCCAGCAGCAGTAATCGCGCAGCCTCGCGCGAGCTTATTAAAGAAGCTGCCGAAGGTGGCATTGATTTAGCTTTAACCAGACCTCGAAAGCTATGGCTCGGATCGACGCATTCTTCAAACTGATGACCGAGCAAAAGGCCTCGGATCTCCACCTCTCCACCAGCAACCCCCCGATGCTTCGGATCAACGGCGATCTGGTTCGCGTCGATTATCCGCCGCTGCAAAACGACGACCTCAAGGCGATGATCTATGAGATCGCGCCCGAAGGAAAAATTAAAGTCTTCGAAGAAACTTCCGATATCGATTTCGGTTACGAAATCCCGAGCGTCGCGCGTTATCGCTGCAATTTCTTCCAGCAAAAATACGGCATCTCCGCGGTCTTTCGCCTGATCCCATCGACCGTGCTCACCTGCGAGGAACTTGGTCTCCCGCCAGTCCTGAAAAAATTTCCGCTCCTGAAAAAAGGCCTCGTCCTGGTCACCGGCCCGACCGGTTCGGGTAAGTCGACCACGCTCGCGGCGATGATGGATTACGCGAACATGCAGCGGCACGACCACATCATTACTGTGGAAGATCCGATCGAGTTTGTGCATCGCAGTCAGAATTGCCTGGTGCAACATCGCGAAGTCGGAGTGCACACGCGCTCCTTCGCTTCGGCGCTGCGCGGCGCTTTGCGCGAAGATCCGGATATCCTGCTCGTCGGTGAAATGCGCGACCTCGACACGATCGAACTCGCCTTGACCGCCGCCGCCACCGGGCACCTGGTTTTCGGAACCCTCCACACTTCGAGCGCGCCGAAAGCGGTCGACCGCATCATCGACGTCTTCCCGAGCACTCAGCAAAACCAAATCCGTGCGACGCTCGCCGAGTCACTCAAAGGCGTGATCGCGCAGAATCTTTTCAAGCGCATCGACAAACCGGGGCGCGTGGCCGCCTTGGAGATTCTCGTCGTCGATATGGCGATCGCGAACCTCATCCGCGAAGGCAAGACCCACCAAATCCCGGGGATGATTCAGGTCGGCAAGAAAAAGGGCAACCAACCGCTGGACGACGCCATCCTTTCGCACCTGCAAAGCACCCGCATCTCGCCGGAAGAAGCCTACGACAAGTGCATCGACAAAAAGAAATTCCGCCCCTTCCTCAAAGAACCGCCAGCCGACATGACCGACGAATAAAGGCACCATGAGAATCCCCGATCTCGACCGCATTCTCTCCGCGATGCTGAAGACTTATGACGGCATCTCGGACCTCAATTTTTCCGTGGGCCATCCGCTGCAGGTGGAAGACTTCGGCGAACTCAAGCCGGTCTTCGTCGATCCGCCGATTGAAGCACTGACCCCGTATCAGACTGAGCAAATCGCGCTCACCCTGATGCAGGGTAATCGCCGGCTGATTTATGATTACCTCACCGGCGGCTCCTGCGATTGCAGTTACTCGTTAGGCGAAGAAGCCCGTTTCCGGGTAAATATTTTTCGGCAACAGGGACACTTCTCGATCGTACTGCGCCGATTGGAAGGTGCGATTCCTTCGTTTGAGAGCATTGGTTTGCCGGAGATTTTCAAAGAGATCGCGAAAGAGAAAACCGGCCTGGTCCTCGTAACCGGCGCCACCGGCAGCGGCAAGACGACCACGCTGGCGGCGTTGTTAAACGAGATCAACGAGACCCAGGCGGTCCACATCGTGACCCTGGAAGATCCGATCGAATTCGTGCATCCGACGCGCAAGGCGACCTTCAACCAGCGCGAGCTTGGACACGATTTTAATAATTATCCCAACGGCTTGCGCGCTGCGTTGCGTCAGGCGCCGAAAGTCATTCTGGTCGGTGAAATGCGCGATCGCGCGACCGTTGAAGTCGCCTTGATGGCGGCCGAAACCGGCCACTTGGTCCTGAGCACCCTGCACACGGTTGATGCCGGCCAGGCGATTAATCGTATCCTCGGTCTCTTCTCGTTAGGCGAAGAACAGCAGTTGCGCATTCGTCTCGCCGACACCTTGCGTTATGTCGTCAGCCAGCGGCTCGCGCCGAAAGTGGGCGGCGGCCGCCAGTTGCTCACGGAAATCCTCGGGAACAATCTTCGGACCAAGGAAACCATCGCCATCGGCGAAGGCGAACACCGCAGCTTCTACGAAATCATCGAAGCGAGCTCGCCGTTTGGCTGGATGACCTTCGACCAATCGATCCTGAGCGCGTACGAGAACGACGACATCACCGACGAGACCGCGCGGATCTTTGCTTCCCGCAAAGGTCGGGTCACGCGGGGGATTGATCTCATTCAAAAATCACGCGGGGTCGATAACGACCTCGATTCCGGGCTTCGTCTCGATCGCCCGGCTAACGCCTTCCGCTAATCCCTGTGCAAAACGATTCCGATAATTCCTTCTTCGATGCCGGCGATAACACCGCCCTCGTTTGCGTCGATCATCAGCAATACCAAAAGCTGGTCGTGCCGCAGTTGATCGACATGGCTTACAAGGTCCACCTCGGCTTGTTCGAGGAAGACGTCCTCCTGAAGCTGCGCACCTATAGCTACAACGTGGTCGTGATTTACGAGAACTTTAAGGGCTCGACCGTGCAGACGAACCCGATTCTGCGCGAGATGATCAAACGCCCAGGCGCACAGCGCCGCGGACATTTCGTGGTCCTACTCAGCCAGCGCTTCGCGACCAACGACGCTATGAGCGCCTTCGTGCAAAGCGTCGATCAGATCATCAACATCAGCGATCTCGCGAATTTCAAGCCGGTCCTGCGGCGCGGCGTCGCGCAGTTCCGCGAGCTCTACCAATCTTTCCACGAGACCCTGACTTCGGTGCAGGCGATTTAGTTTCGCGCGCGAGATGCGCGCGGAAAAATCTGCGCGCTTCTTCGCGCACCTTCACCATCGCGGCGGACGCGAACCCATGGCCTTCACCGGGAAAAAATCGCGTCGCCACCGTCGGCGCATGTTGGCGCAGCACGGGGATCAGCGGCTTCGCATATTTTTCCACCGGGACTCGGGCATCCTCGAGGCCGTGAATCATCAGCACCGGCGGCATTTTCCCGACGCGTTCCATCTTGTTATTCCAAATTCCCCCGGCGTGCTCCACCACCGCGCCAACCCGTGGATTATCGGACGCGGCCAGGAGCGAAAGAAAACCGCCTAACGAATAGCCGTAGATCCCTACCGGCGATGCGTCCCCGCGCAATTCCTGCACGGCCACGACCGCACCACGCACGGTCTTTAACCAGGTGTCGAAATTTTTCTGCATCGTCGAATCCAGGGCGAAGAGCGTGCCCGTCTTCGCAAAGTAATGAATCAGATAAACGGCGTTGCCATCCGCAGCCAGGGAGCGCCCCACCCGCCGCATCTCCGGCCCATCAAACAAAATCCCGCCCGCGCCGTGCAGAACCAGAATCGTCGCTCCCGCCGGATGATCTGCGCGCTCGAAAACGTCCGCCGGAATCTTGTCGCCGCCGATCCGGAGCTCGACCCCCGATTGCACGACCGACGACTCGTTAGGCTGGGCCCGCGCACTCGCGATCGTCAGCAACCCCGAGAGAAAAATCGCCAGCACGTGTTTGCAGTTCATCCGTTAAAAAATACGACGATCGCCGGCGCGCGGTTGCAAGGCAAATACCCCGCTTCGCGCTTTCGTCGCTTGACGCGTCGCGGGATCGCACCGGAAACTGCCGCACTGAAGTGAGCGCGCCCGATTCGAATTCCCCGAGCAACAAGCCGCCGCTGAATCCCGAACGCATTCGGCTTGCGCCTTCGCGCAATCAAAAGCAACGCTCGCGATTAAAACAGGCCGCGGACGAGCCCGGCATCGAAGCAGCGCCACCGCCACCTCCGCCGAAGATTGCACCGGAGTCGCCGCGCCGCGCACGCCTCAAGCGTTCCGGTCAGATGCACGAAGATCTAACTGCGCCGATGCCGCCCCCGGCGACTCCGCCGGACGAAGCGGAATATTAAGCAGCCTGCGCCTTCACCTAAACGAATCTTCGTCAGGTGAAAATCGCCGATACGACACTGCTCGTTAGTCAAACCCGCCGACGACGATGTGCTTGGTCTTGGTGTTATTGTCCAACCTTCGCCAACCCGGACAACCATTGCCGGAGCAAGCCGGGCCGGTGTAGCGCCAGAGCTGGCCGTTATTGTGCCGCTGATAAATATGCGTCGCGGAGACCGCGATTTCCTGGGTCTTCGCATTGTTATCGAGCTTCTGCCAGCCGGGGCAGCTCTCGCCACTGCAGGGCGTCCCGGTGTAACGCCAGATCAATCCGTCATTGTGCAATTGCACCAATTGGTTGCCGCCGGCGGCGATCGCGGTCGTCTTCGGGTTGTTATCCAGCTGCTGCCAGCCCGGGCACGACTCGCCATTGCAAGGCGTGCCGGTGTAGCGCCAGATGCGTCCGTCACTGTGCATCTGGAAGAGTTGCTGGCTGGCGGCGATGATCCCTTTGGTCCGCGGATTGTTGTCCAGCTGTTGCCAACCCGGACACGATTCGCCGCTGCAAGGCGTCCCGGTGTAACGCCAGATGCGCCCGTCGTTATGTAACTGAAACAGTTGCTTTCCCCCGGCGACGATCGCCACCGTCTTGCGATTGTTATCCAGCCGTTGCCAGCTCGGACAACTGTTCCCGTTGCACGGCGTCCCCAGATAACGCCAGATCATGCCGTCATTGTGCAGTTGGAACAATTGCGCGCCCGCCGCAACGATCGCGACCGTCTTCGGATTGTTGTCGACCATCTGCCAGCCTGGACAGGAATCGCCGTTACAGGGGACGCCGGTGGAGCGCCAGATTTTGCCGTCGGTATGTAACTGAAACAGTTGCCGACCGGCGGCGACGATGTTGCGCGTATGCGCGTTATTATCGAAGCGCTGCCAGCCGCCGCAAAATTCCCCTTCGCATTCCTGCCCGCTGTAACGCCAGATCCAGCCGTCGTTGTGCAGTTGATAAAGCGGATCGGTATGGAGTTGGTAGAGATCGTTCCCGGCCGCGAGCATTCCGGTGCGCGAGTTGTTGTCGAGCCGTTGCCAACCCGGACAACTGTTGCCATTGCACGGCGTCCCGGTGAACCGCCAGATCCAGCCGTCATCGTGTAGTTGAAACAAGCGGTCACCCGCGGCCGCGATTCCCACCGTCTTGAAGTTATTGTCCAGTCGTTGCCAACCCGGACAGCTATCGCCGTTGCAAGGCGTGCCGGTAAAACGCCAGATCATTCCGTCGTTGTGCAACTGATAGAGCGCGTTCCCGGCGGCGGCGATCGCGGTCCCCTTTGGATTGTTATCCAGCCGTTGCCAACCGGGGCAGCTGTCGCCATTGCAGGGTGTGCCGGTGAAGCGCCAGATCATCCCGTCGTTATGCATTTGATAAAGCGAATTGCCGCCCGCCGCGATCGCGGTCGCCTTCGGATTGTTGTCCAGCCGCTGCCAACCCGGACAACTGTTGCCGTTGCAAGGCGTGCCCGTGTAACGCCAGATCATCCCGTCGTTGTGCAGTTGATAAAGACTCCCGCCGGACGCGGCGATCGCGACCGTCTTGGTATTGTTATCCAGCCGTTGCCAACTCGGGCAACTCTCCCCGTTGCACGGCGCCCCGAGGTAAACCCAGATCATCCCGTCGTTGTGCAACTGGTAAAGTTTTCCGCCGCCGGCGGTAATCGCAGTGGTCTTTTGGTTGTTGTCCAATCGCCGCCAACCCGGACACGAATCCGCGGTGCACGGGGTGTGCGTCGATTGCCAAATCCAGCCGTCGTCGTGCAATTGATAAAGCTCCCCGGCGTCACTCGCGATCGCCGAGGTCTTCGGATTGTTATCCAGCCGTTCCCAACCCGGACACGACTCCCCATTGCACGGCGTCCCGGTGAATCGCCAGATGGCCGCGCCATCCGCGCCCACAAAAAGTGTGGCCGAGTAAACCGCCAGCCCGGCAGAGGCGGACGAACCCGCGGGCGCAGTCGCCGAGGCCCAGGCGGCGATGACAAAATTTCCAGCACTCGTTAGGCCATTGTAATCACCGTATTTCGGGCAACCGCCGCCACCGTTGCACGTTTCGCCCGCGGGACATCCGCCCGCGCTAAAATCGCAACGCCGCCGGCTCCCGCCGCCGGCAGCATTCAGGCAAACTCCGGCGAGTTGCGGTTGCACGCTACAATTCTCGGAATCCGCGGTCGCCCGCGGCGCGCACGGCCAGCCGGAAGCGCATTGCGCGTCCGAGCGGCCGGTTAAATTCCACAGCGCGCCCGCGGTCGAGCCGACAAAATAATCGGTCAGGTCATTGTTCGCGCTGGTCGCGGCCGAGCGATCATACCAGCCGACCCAGACGTTGCTCCGCGTGGTCGACGACCACGGCATGAAGCGGCGCGCCGCACTGCTCCCGCTGAGCACGCGGCGCGTCGGAAAAGCCGAGCCGCGATTGCTCGATTCCATCGAGACGATGCGCTCGCTGTTCGTGCCCGAGTTCTCCGCGAAAGTAACAAAGAGATGGTTCCCGTTTCCCGGATCGGGCGCGACCATCGGACTGCTGAGCGTGTTTCCGTTATTGCACCGATCGAGTCCGGGAACCGGACACGTGACCGCGCCGCTCATCGTCGCCACCGTCACCGGAAATCCGGCCGCTGGCGCCAGGCCGGTGGCGCAGGAAGAAAAGCGGTTCAACAAAATCGAGTTCCCGCTGACCGAGACCACATAGACCGCGCCGTCGCGACCGACGGACACGCGCGGAAAATCTCCCGCACCGGAAATCGCGGCCGTGGCCGTCCAGGTGGTGCCGTTGTTTTGAGAACAGGTGATCGACGCCGCCACGAAACCGGTGCCGATGCTGTTGCAGTTCGCGGCCGTTCCGCTGGGGGTGAAGTTGCGCCAGACTGCATAAAGTTGATCGCCCCCGGCGGCGGCAGTGAAAGCATCCGCGGCGACATGTTCCTGGTCCGGGAAACAAACGCCGGCGCCGCTATTCGGGCAAAGCGCGCTGTAACCTTGCAGCGTGAAAGACGAGCCGTTGTTGGTCGAGCGGCTGACCGCATTCGTGCAACCGCTGACATTTAATTGCGCCGCCGTCCCGGTGGGAGTGGCGATGACATCGAGATAAAAATTCCCGCTCGCGCCGCGCGCCAGCGAAGGATCGTTCAAGTTAAAAACGCCCGTCGTCCCGGCCGCGAAAGTCGCGCCCCGATTGCTCGAGAACGAGAGCCCGCCGTTGCTGGCCACGATGATATTGTTGGCGTTCGCGCTCGCGGCAATTTCCAACTCGCCCACTCCGCCCTGCACTCGCGTACCCGCGCCGGTACTCGCGTTTGCCGCGCCCATCCTTGCGACTTCTTCCGTGGGCGCGGCGGTGCGTTCCTCCGCGGAACCCTGCGGCTGCGGCATCGCAGAACGCCGCTCGCTTTCTTTGCTCCGCAGCATCTCCAACGATTTCTTCACCGTCCCGGGATCGCCGGCTTGTGGAAACTGCACACTCCGGACAATCTCCCGCGCACTCCCGACGAGATCGCGCGGCGCCTGCGGCAAGACCGACGAGTCCATCACCACTACTTTGTCGCCCTGCGCGATCGCGGTAATCGTGCGCTCGATCATCACCTCCGGCGCCGAGGGCTCGGCTTCCGTTTCGCCCTTCGCGCCGCGGCGCGGCAGGCGTTCGGTGAATTTTATTTCCACCGCCGGCCAGCCACCGACCTCGGTGAACTCCGCCGCCGCATCGCGCGAGGCCGCGATCGATTGCAACCGCGCGAGCGCATCCGCATGGTCGGTCCGCGGCTCGGTCGTGATCAACATCCGCGCGAGCGGCGCGCCGGCCTCTTCCGCTTTCTTCCCGGTAGCGTTTGCTTCCGGCGTTCGCCTAACTATCAGTTCCTGGGCGTTGGTATACTTGACCGCCGATGGCTCCCAGGGCGCCGCGAAACGAACCTGCGCTTCGGGCGCGATTTTCAGGACCTGGCTAGCTTGCCGTTGTTGCGCGACGGCCAGCGCCGCGCAGAGCACTCCGAGAATGATCAATCCACCACTGAGAACACGTTTCGTGAAACTCATGACCCACTCCTTTCGATTAATTTAACTTCCACCTAACGAGACAGAAAAATTAGCCGGGTATGAACCCACCAAGATATACGGAATCGGCGGAGCGATGTCTCGCCACAAATTGCGATTTTCGCGGTTCTCCCGCGAGCCGCGGAAGCATTCGCCTAACGAGTGCTAAACGCAAAACCGGCCGTCACGGAGCGCGCCGCGGTGGTGGCTGGGGAGGGAATTGAACCCCAGAGCCGATTCAGGCGTGTTTGCGTTGGTCATAATTGGTCATTTCCCTCGTAAGTGGATCATTGACTTTCTTGACTTTGCTACACCATGGTAACCAAGCGATGCAGCGAACCGCTGGCCGCCCCGCGTTCTAGTTTATGATGACTACAACCTCTCACATGCAGCCACGCTCGCCTTCGCCAACGGTCGCTGATCTTGGGTCTCGTTAGATGGTAAGCGTGCTCGCATGAAGCAAACAACGCGACGTCTTTTCTTTTGGGTAGGCGTCGTTCTTATTCTGCTTCCGACTGCCCTCGTAGTATTCACTTTGTTCCAGCCGCGGCGAGTATCAGTCATCGGTTTTCATCGAGGTGGCACAGCCAGGACAACCAAAAACTACTCCTTCACTCAGCGATAGCGACACACTCTACGCCATTCTCCTTCTGATCGGGACATACTTGCCGGGAATCGTTTTTATATTCATCGCGTGGCGTAGTTGAAGAAGGGAGCGGACACTGAATGCCATGCCAACCATCTAACCAGGCGATGCAGCCAACTGCTGGCCGGCGTACGCGCAAGATTCTTATGACTCCAACCTCTTCTCCCGCCGCCACGTGTGCACTACCAGCAGTGGCTGATCTCGTTCTCGTTAGATGTAACGAGTATTGCGCGCTGGCTTGTCGTTCTTATTCCCAGCATGTTGCTAGCGCAGAGTGGTGACGACACGCAGCTCGCTGCCAAGGCGCAAGCAGTCCCGCCGCAGATTCGCACGATAGCGTCGGGCGGTTACTGGTTCGCGCAGCGGACAAGACGGCTCGTTTCGTCTCATCATCGAGAGCGTCGGCTGGGACGAGCTGGCGAGTAGTGCCTTTCTACAGTGGATTCGCCTCGATCATGATAAGCAGCAGGAGATCATAGAGCGCACAGTTCCCATCCACGAGATTGCCGGCAGATGGCTTGTTGTTTCGCAGAGTTTCGTGCTTCTTGGGAAACAGTGGGACATTGTCATCTCCCCAGACCGTCGCATGCCACCAGCGAAACCACAGTCACGGTCACCCACAGACGGTATGTCTTACAAGATCACGTCATCCGAGAAGTGAGCGCTGCATCTAACTAGACGGTGGAGCGACCCGCCTTGTGCTCGCGAAGAGAGTGGCTAGGATGCTTCTGCCTCATGCTCGTTAGACTACGCGAAGTACGCGAAATCGCCTTACGCCAAGCAATCCGACTAAAGACAGAAGCAGCAGACCCAAGGTCGAGCCGGTCTCGGGCGCAGCTACGGGCACGAGGGTGAACCCGGTCGGGCTGTAGTCCGTCTTGCCAGAGTTGTCTGTATAGCCAGCGCTAGTGAAGGAGAAATAAAGATTTACACCCGCGCCGTACTCCGCCGGGTCAGCCTCTCCGCTCACACTGAAAGAAATACCATTACCATTGAGCGAAGGATAACCTGAGAACAAAAGATTGTCGTTCCCGCCCAACGTGCCCGGGGCAAGCAAGCCCGTGATGGTCCCGGCGTCATACGAGCCGACGATTGACGTCACTAAGGTGCCCGCGGGAGAAAGCGGGCCGGCAGTAAAGAGAAAGCCGGACCCACTGATGAAGCCACCTCCCGTCAATGGGATTGAAGAAGTAAAAGCGAATTCATCGGCGCGCGTTTGGACCGGGCCGAAAACAACGAGGGCGTTAACCAAGCCGAGAGAGAGTAGGGTGAACCGGAGTTTTGTCATGGGGTGGGGAGCCAGGAGGGTTGTTTCTCGCAGGCGATTTCATTTCGAACGACATCGGAAGCCGTGCTGTATGTCAATTTTTTTCAGTCGTGTAGAATTTACTTCAGCGCGCGCTACCGGTTGCCGTCGCTCACCTTGTTCTCGTTACAGTAATTCAAAATGCCGCTGCCGGCCTAGGCCCGATCGTTCGAGCTGCGACGATGCGAATATCCTCGCACGTGACCACTTCATGTCCCACGACAGGGCAACGGCCACGTAAAACCGAAACCGGGACACTACTCGCCGCTCATCCGTGCGTAACCGCGCGTAATGATTCAGATCGCTACAATACGCACACCATCCACGTTCATCCCAACGAACCGTTCCGATAATCGGATCCCGCACCTGACAGTAGCTTTCAGGGAGCACGACCTTCGACAGCGCCGGAACGACTCGTCTCCACCCATCCCGACCAAGAAATCGGGACGTTTCCGTCACATCTCCGATTCCGAAATTCTTCGCGTACCACGACAAGCGTTGCCGCCAGATCCTGCTGCTCGCCCACGTGAACCGATGAAAGACAAATCGCTTTCGGCCCCAAATTCCGAATAGGCGAGCGCGCTCCTCACCGATTCGGAACTCCGATGTTTGCGCTTTGCTCAGGTATTTTGCTAGATATTTGGCCGCCGCCGATCCGTTCGTCTTAATGGGTTCAAGCGTATTCCAACCGAATCCATATGCTTTCGTTTTGGTCTGAAGCAGCCGCCTACCGCACGAAGCCGCCGATCGACTTGCCGATAATCTTTCCCCTTACACCCTCGAAGGGTTAACCCGTCTTGATGTCGCGACCCATATCGATAACGGCGTGGCAGTGCCAACATGCCGAATAAGGCTGCCGCTCCCGTGTCCACATACCGACCGGGAGTAGCTTTCTCAGAAAACCCGTCTGGAAACTGCGCCATTTCTTTTGGAATTCCTTCGTCGAAAGACCGCCGGGAATGTTTGGAGGAGGTGGCTGGGGAGGGAATTGAACCCCCGACACGAGGATTTTCAGTCCTCTGCTCTACCAACTGAGCTACCCAGCCAGACACGGCTGCGGATTGCGCGCACGCGCATTCGCCGCCGGGGCGTCACTATGCAAAATCCCCGAGACAGCGCAAGCATCCCCGGCCTAAAACTTCCGCGTTAAATCCACCGCGCGCGTCAGCAAATAAAGATATTGCCGGCGCGGTATTTCGATCCCGCCGAAGCGGCGCAAATGCGGCGTCAACCATTGGGTATCGAGGAGGACGAAGCGCCGCGCGCGCAATCTTTCGACCAGCGCGCAGAGCGCAATCTTGGAAGCATCGGTCACATCGTGAAACATCGACTCACCGAAAAACGCCCCGCCCGCGGTCACGCCATAAAGTCCGCCGACGAGTTTTTCGTCCGCCCACGCTTCCACCGAATGCGCGCAGCCCAGCTCGTGCAAACGGGTGTAACTTTGGATGATCTCCTCATTGATCCAGGTGTCCTCGCGGCGCGCGCAACGCCGCATCACTTCCGAAAACGCGGCGTCGATTCGGATCTCAAAAATTCCTTTGCGCAGCGTGCGCTCCAAGGCGTGCGGCAGATGAAATCCATCGAGCGGCAGAACGCCGCGCGGATCAGGCGAGAACCATTCGATCGTGCCGTCTTCCATCGCCATCGGAAAAACGCCGAGCCGGTAACCCTGGAGCAAAACTTCCGGCGCGATCATTCGCTGCGAGTGTTCTTGTGATTGGAAAAACTGCAACCGCGCGCTGCGCCTACCGCGCGGAAAAGCTGCGCGCTGCTCATTTCCTTGCAATGACCTCCCGGGTCTTTAATCTTCCGGGGTGAAACATCTTTTCGCTGCACTCGCACTCGCGGGTGTTCTCGGGTTCGCCGGTTGCGCTGGCGAAGGCCCGACCAGCGACGAACTTCACGACCAGGTCGGCCGCGGATTGCGCGGGGAAGGCACACTTTCGACTGACATCGATCGCACCGGCGATCCCTACGTGACTCCGCGCGAGGGCCCGCCGGCACCGCACGAATAGGCGTGACTATGTCCACGCCTTCCGCGCATTCGAAAATTCTCATTCTCGATTTCGGCTCGCAGTACACTCAGGTGATCGCGCGTCGCATTCGCGAATGTCAGGTTTACTCGGAGATCGTGCGCTTCGATCTGCCGGCGGCGGAAGTGGCGGCGGCCAAACCGAACGGGATCGTTCTCTCTGGCGGCCCGGCGAGTGTTTACGATGCCAACGCGCCCCACCTCGATCCGGAAATCTTCTCGTTAGGCATTCCCGTTCTCGGCATTTGTTACGGGATGCAGTTGATGGCGCGCCACCTCGGCGGGCAGGTCGAATTCAGTAATCGCCGCGAGTACGGCGCGGGCATGCTCCATGTCGCCAACGGTTCCAAACTCTTCGAGGGCGTGGGCCATCAGCTCGATATCTGGAACAGCCACGGCGATAAAGTAACTGCGCTCCCGCCGGGTTTTCGCGCCGCCGCGCACACCGAAAATTCTGCCTTCGCCGCGATCGAAAATCCGGAAACGAATCTCTTCGGGCTGCAGTTCCATCCGGAAGTCGCGCACACGCCGCGCGGCAAAGAGATCATTAAAAATTTCGTCTACGGCATCTGCCATTGCGCGATGGATTGGACGATGGGCTCGTTCATCGACGAAGCCTGCGCCCGCGTGCGCGCACAGGTCGGCGACCAGAAAGTCGTGCTCGGTTTAAGTGGCGGCGTCGACTCCTCGGTGGTCGCGGCCTTGTTGCACAAAGCCATCGGCGACCAGCTCACCTGCATCTTCGTGAACAACGGTTTGCTGCGCGCGCGCGAAGACGAAATCGTGCAGCGCGTCTTCGTGGAAAATTTTCACGTGCGTCTGAAATACGTTGATGCTTCCGAGAGTTTTCTCCGCCTGCTCCAAGGCGTGACCGATCCCGAGCAGAAGCGCAAAATCATCGGGAACGAATTCATTAACGTCTTCGAGCATGCGACCCAGGAGTTGTTAGACGCCGAGCGCGCGCGCGGTGGCGGCGATCATTCCGGTTACCACTTTCTCGCGCAGGGCACGCTCTATCCGGATGTGATCGAGAGCGTCGCCATCGGCGATAATCCCGCGTCGCTGATTAAGAGTCATCACAACGTCGGCGGGCTCCCGGAAAAGATGAAGTTCGAGTTGGTCGAGCCGGTGCGGCAATTGTTTAAAGACGAAGTGCGGCAGGCCGGTTTGCAACTCGGATTGCCGAAGGAAGTGGTCTATCGCCAGCCGTTCCCCGGTCCCGGGCTCGCAGTCCGCATCCTCGGCGAAGTGACCCCGGAAGCGCTCCGGATTTTGCGCGATGCGGACACCATCGTGACCAGCGAAATGGAAGCGGCCGATTGGTATTATCGCGTCTGGCAATCCTTCGCTGTCCTCTTGCCGGTGCGGAGCGTGGGCGTGATGGGCGATCAACGGACCTACGAAAACACGATCGCCTTGCGCATCGTCGAAAGTCAGGACGGGATGACAGCTGATTGGGTGCGGGTGCCGTATGAATTGCTCGCGCGCATATCGAGCCGGATTTGCAATGAAGTCAAAGGCGTCAATCGCGTGGTCTACGACATTTCGAGTAAACCGCCGAGCACGATCGAGTGGGAATAAACGCCGCGTTGCGGGAACTTGTATCGATCCCGAAATCGTTTTACGATCCCTCCATCGATCAATGACCAAGACAACGCTCTCTCCGAAATTCCAGGTGGTAATTCCGAAAGCGGTTCGCGAAGCACTAAAGCTCCGACCCGGAAACGTCTTTAATGTCATCACGCATGGCGAGCGCATTGAGCTTCTGCCGGTGCGGAGTGCCAAACAAATGCGCGGATTCCTTCGCGGAATCGAGACCGCGGTTCCGCGGGAGAAAGATCGGTGAACCTCGTCGATTCGTCGGCTTGGCTGGAATATTTTGCCAACGGCCCGAACGCGCAATTCTTCGCGCCCGCGATCGAAAACTCGCGCGATTTGGTCGTGCCGGCGATCGTGATCTACGAAGTCTTTAAGCGGGTCGCGCAACAGCGGGACGAACATGCCGCCTTGCAAGCGATCTCGGTTTTGCAGCATGGCCACACGGTGGAACTCGATGCCGTGCTCGCGATGGCCGCGGCGCGCATCAGCGTAAAGGAAAAGTTGCCGATGGCTGACAGCATCATTCTGGCGACCGCGCACGCGACTGCTGCCATTGTCTGGACTCAGGATTCGGATTTCGAAAAATTTCCCGGGGTCAAATTTCGTCCACAAAAATCCAACCTTCGCGCGCGCGCACGATGAATGCCGAAGAGATTCGCCTCGAGCAGAACAGCCGCGGCGAGGAAAACTGGGATCTCTGGGGTCCGTACCTGAGCGAGCGCGCCTGGGGAACGGTGCGCGAAGACTACAGCGCGAATGGGACGGCCTGGGATTATTTTCCGCATGATCACGCGCGCTCGCGCACCTTTCGCTGGAGCGAAGATGGCATCGGAGGGTTTTGCGATCTCCAGCAGCGACTTTGTCTGGCATTCGCTTTTTGGAACGGGCGCGATCCGATCCTGAAGGAACGGCTCTTCGGTCTGGGCGGCCCGGAGGGAAATCACGGCGAGGACGTGAAGGAAGTTTACTTCTACGAGGACAGCACGCCCACGCACAGTTACCAGCGGATGACCTATCGTTATCCGCAATCCGCCTTTCCCTACGAAGCTCTCGTTAGGCAAAACGCCGCCCGAACGAAACACGATCCGGAGTTTGAAATCGCCGACACCGGAGTTTTTGCGGACGGCTTCTTTGAGCTCACGATTGAATACGCCAAGCAATCGCCGGCGGATATTCTTGTGCGCCTGCAGGTGCAAAATCAGGGTGGCAACCCCGCGCAGTTGCACATTTTGCCGACGCTCTGGTTTCGCAACACCTGGGCGTGGGGCCGGGACGATCGCCGGCCGCAGCTGCGTTTGCACGGCGACGAAAATGTTTCGCCGGCGATCATCGCCTCTCATCATGCGCTCGGCGATTACACCCTGGCCTGCGAGGGCGCGCGCGATTTTCTCTTCACCGAAAACGAGAGCAACACCGCGCGCCTTTGGAATTCGCCTAACGAGAGCAAATTCGTCAAAGACGGGATCAATGATTTCATCGTCCACGGTCGGGCGGAGGCGATCAATCCCGATCGTTCCGGGACGAAAGCGGCGGCGCATTATCCGCTCGAACTCGCGCCCGGCGAGATTCGCGTCCTTCGTTTGCGCTTGTCGCAAGTGTCATCGCCGCAGGTCCCGGATTTCGCCGAACCGCCGCGACGCAGCCCGGCGAGCGCGCCGCCGGCGCCCCCCTCGGCAAACGCGCGCGAGGAGAATCATCCCTTCGCGGATTTCGACGCCATCTTTAGCGAACGCGCGCAGGAGGCCGATGAATTTTACCGCGCGCTCGCGCCGGATTCGTTGAACAACGAACACCGCGCAATCCAGCGGCAGGCGCTCGCGGGGATGCTCTGGAGCAAGCAGTTTTATCACTATATCGTCGAGCAATGGCTGGAGGGCGATCCGACGCAGCCCGCTCCGCCTAACGAGAGGAAGAACGGGCGCAATTCCGGCTGGCGTCATCTTTACAACGAGCGCGTCATGTCGATGCCGGACAAATGGGAATACCCCTGGTATGCCTCGTGGGATCTGGCTTTTCATTGCCTCGCGCTCGCGCTGGTCGATCCGCATTTTGCTAAGGGCCAGCTCGATCTCATCGTGCGCGAATGGTATCAGCACGGCAACGGCCAGGTGCCGGCTTACGAATGGAGTTTCAGCGACGTCAATCCGCCGGTGCTCGCCTGGGCCGCGTGGCGCGTCTACAAAATGGAACAGCGGCAAACCGGCCGCGGCGATCGCGCGTTTCTCGAAACCGTTTTCCATAAAATGCTCATCGGTTTTACCTGGTGGGTGAACCGGAAAGATTCTTCCGGCGATAATATTTTCGAGGGCGGATTTCTTGGGCTCGATAACATCGGCGTCTTCGATCGGAGCGCGCCCCTACCCGGCGGCGGTTATTTGGAACAAAGCGACGGCACCAGCTGGATGGCGATGTTCTCGCTCAATCTTATGCGGATGGCGCTGGAGCTGGCGCGGGAAAACCCGGCATACGAAAATATTGCGACCAAGTTTTTCCAGCACTTCCTCGCGATCGCCGGCGCGACCAACAATCTCGGGCGCGACGGGATCGGTTTGTGGGATGAAACCGACGAATTTTATTACGACGTCCTGCATCTGCCGGGCGGACGTTATGAACGCTTGCGGGTGCGCTCGCTCGTCGGCCTGATGCCGCTGCTCGCGGTCGAGACGATCGAGCCCGAGCTGCTCGACGGGGCGCCTGGATTCAAGGCCCGGCTCGAATGGTACCTGAATGCGCGCCCCGACCTGGCAGCGCTGATTTCCCGCTGGCACGAACCGGGTGCGGGCGATCGCCGGTTGATTGCCCTAACGAGAGGTCACCGGATGAAACGCCTGCTCCGGCGAATGCTTGATCCGGAGGAATTTCTGAGCCCGTATGGCGTGCGTTCGCTGAGTAAATATCATCGCGAGCATCCTTACATTTTGCGCGTCGATGGAATGGAAAAACGCGTGGGCTACGAGCCGGCGGAATCGGAGACCGAACTTTTCGGCGGGAACTCGAACTGGCGCGGCCCAATCTGGATGCCGATCAATTATCTCCTGATCGAATCGCTGCAAAAGTTTCACCATTATTACGGCGACGATTTCCAGGTCGAATGCCCGACCGGCTCGGGGAAATTTCTTTCCCTCGACTGTGTGGCTAACGAGTTATCCAATCGGCTAATCTCACTTTGGTTGCCGGACGAAAACGGGGTGCGCCCGTTCACTCGCGCGCCGGGAAACAGCCTCGATACCGGGCGCGACCAGGAGCGCCATCTCTTCCACGAATTTTTCCACGGCGACACCGGCGCAGGCTTGGGTGCTTCGCATCAAACCGGCTGGACGGGATTGGTCGCGAAATTGATTCAACAACAAGGCAGCCGCGGCACGCTCGCAAAGCCCGATCCCTTCACCGACTTGTAAGTTCGTTCGGCGCGCTCCGCTGCGGCGAATCCGAGCGCGGGTTTAAAAGGAGAATCCGACGCCGAGATTTCCGCCCACCTGGTCGATTCCGTAGTTCGGATCGGAAAGACCGGCGTTGGAAATATGCCGATAGGAACCCTCGGCGTTGATCGACCAGCGCGAGTTCAGGAGAAAGCGCAGACCGGCGATCGCCTGGAGATTAAATTCTATCGACTGACCGATGGCGTTTCCGGAAGCCGGGCCCTCGGTGACATCCGTGTAAACACCGCCGCCACCGACTTGAAAATACGGCACCAAGCGCGCTGATGGCTGAATGAAATTGTAGCGAAAGAATGCGGTGAAGCCCGCGATCACATCCCCGGGGCCGTGGAAGATCGGACCGCCGAAAACGTCGCCGAGAAACTCTGTGTTCCCGCGCAAAAATCCGGGCCCGACTGGATCGTAAATCATAATCCCAAGACGGGTCGTGTTGAGCGCGTAATCGACCGTGACCCGCTGATTCCCGCCGCGATCGAAAAGGAAAAACGCGCCCACCAGATCTTCCAGTTCCCAGGAGCCGGCGCTGAAGCGATCCCGCGGCGTCGGATTTGACTGACGATAAGTCATATCACCGGCCCGGGCCGTTGCCAGCGTGAGCAGGCAGCAGAGAGCGAGAGAGAGCGAACGGGCCCGGAAAGACGTCATACGCGGGATGAAATGCCAGATGATCGCCATCTGTCAATAGACCGCCGGAGGCGCTAACGAATTTCCGGGTTTTGCACTGCACGCGCGGCCAGCGGCGAGAAACAAAGTGCCAGCAACCCGGCGAGAATCGCGACATCGAGGATGAGATGCCAGCTGAGACTTATCCCGCGCCCGGCGCTCCCGAAACAGCCGCAGGTAATATCAATCCCGCGCATCCGCGCCGAGATCGTCGCGCAGATAAAGATCGCAGTCAGCACGCTCAGGATTGCGAGCGCCCCAAGGCGCAAACGGCCCACGATCAAAGCCAGGCCGCAGAACATTTCCAGCCACGGAAGATAAAAGGCCAACCGAATCCCGACCGGCCAGGAAAGAATGTGAAAGTGCGCGATGTCATTCGCGAAAACCAGCGGCCGCCAGACCTTGAGCGCGCCCGCGTAAATGAAAAGCGCGCCGATCAGGACCGCGAGGATCGACCAGCCTAACGAGTGCTTCGCCGGCGGGCGCGAGACGTTCAGCAGCGGCGACTGCACGTGGGCGGAGCTGCTCATTTCTTGGCCGCGAGCCAGCTTTCCCAGCCTCCGTGAAGGACGAAGACGTTTTTCAATTCCGCTTCCTGCCGCAGCCGGCGCGCCACTTCATGACTGGCGGAGCAACTTTGGCTGCTGCAATACACCACCACCCGTTTCTCGGGCGACCATGCCGCCAGCATTTGTGGGAGCAAGACGCTCCAGCGATCTTCGTTCAGCGAAATTGCGCCCGGAATATGTTGCTCGATAAATTGCGCATCCGGCCGCGCATCCACCCACATGACCTCCCCGCCCCAGGCCTGCGCCTGCGGGAGCGTGACCTCATCGGGAGTAATCATCGGGGCGCGCCACGACGCCGATTTCCCGTAGTAAACCGCCTGCGCGATAGCCGGCAGGAAAGCCAGCGCAACCAGGAGCAATCCCTGGCGAAGAAAAGCGCGCTTCACAGCCTAACGAGAAGTTGTAGTGGCCGGAGCGGCCGGGCCGGTGACCCGCGCGGTCGCGAAAAAGCTTTGCGGTAAATTGGACTTGAGCGTGAGCGTCGCGTTCACCATCTGCTTCGTCTGCGTCGGCGTCACGGTGATCGTGTACTCGCCAGGAGCCGCGCCTTTCTCCACCGAAGTCTTGAAGTCCGGCGCCGACGAGGTCACCTCCAGTTTGCTCAATTCCACGTCCTTGCCCGCCTTCACCTCGATCTTCTTCGGAGTCGGCTCGACGCCGTTTTCCCAATAAACAAACGTCGGCCGCATCTCCAACGCGACCGGGATATCCGCCTTCAACATCAAATTAATCACCGGCTGGTTGGGATCATCGGTGGTGACCGTGATCGCTTTTTGTTGCACGCCGGTGCGCCCGCCGATCTTGAACGTTGCGGTCACCTCACCCTTCTCGCCCGGTTCGACCAACTCCTTTTTCAACGACGCCACCGTGCAGCCGCAGGAGCTTTTCACCGAGGTAATCTTGATCGGCTTGGTCCCCTTGTTTTCGTATTTGAAATTCGCCACCGCCTCCGCGTCTGTCGCTTTCGGAGAGAGATCGATTTGCGTTTTCTCCCAGCTCAACTCGGCCCGTGCGCTCGCGCTCGCGCCGAGGCACATCACCATGAGAATTGCTTTTGCCGTCAGGTTCATGCCGCAGCAAAGAGTCTCCGGCATTTTCTGTCAATCCTGCGCGCGCGCGGCCACGTGCTCGCGCACGTAAGCGGCCACGGCCTCCCGCCATGGGCGCGGCTTTTTTCCGGTGCGGGACTCGAATTTCGCCGTCGAAAGAACAGTGTAGGGCGGCCGGCGCGCGATGAAATTTTTCATCTCCGCGAGCGTGATCGCGTCGACTCTGCGGGCCCGCAGTTTTACGCCTTCGTTCGCGCAACAATTCAGTGCCCACTGACCATATTCCTGCCAACTGCATCCGCCGCGATTCGCGAGATGAATGATGCCGCCGAGTCCGCCTGAAATTATTAGCGGCCGCAAAAGCTCCGTGATGTCGAGGGTGTAGGTGGGGGTCGCAAATTTATCTGCGACCGCGCTGACCGTTTCACGCTCGCGCGCCTGTTGAATAATCCAATCGACAAAGCTCGGACGATCCGGACCGAAAACCCAGGACACGCGGACGACTAAATGACTTTCGTCCACCGCCAAAACGCGGTCTTCCCCCGCCCGCTTCGACTCGCCGTAAACGCTGATCGGCTCGGCTTCATCTTCCTCCGAATACGGCTCCGATTGTGCGCCATCGAAAACGTAGTCCGTGCTGATATGAATCATCCGCGCATTTTTTTGTGTGCAAACCTTCGCGAGCACTTCCGGCGCTTCCGCATTCAAAGCGAAGGCATCTTCCCGCTGCGTCTCGCAGCGATCGACGTTCGTCTGCGCCGCGGCATTGATCAGGACGTCAAAGTCTAACGAGTCCAGTTTCCCGCGTATGTCCGCCGGGGCCGCCAGGTCCAACTCTGCATGATTGAACCCGATGACCGCATGGTCTTGGGAGTACTCGCGGAACAGCGCGGCGCCCAACCGTCCCCCCGCGCCGACGATGACAATCCGCCGGCTCATTCACTCACGCGGCCTCAGGTTATTTGCAGGACGAAACACGCTTGCACGAGAGCGAAGAGAGACAGATTCGCAAGCCCCACCGCACCGATCGCGGCGTCGCTACGGAAAGTCGCTAAGGAAAGGTCAGCCGATAGAAACGCTTGGTGAGACCAATCGATGGAGAGTCGTTGTATTCCCAGAGGCCGGCGGAATTGGCGATAGTGTTACCGAGGAATCCGAAGCTGCCCGGGCTCGGATGGGCCGCGGATTGGACGGTGTGAACCATTCCGGGAAAACCGAGCCCTTGCAGTAGAATGTGGCCATCGGCCAGGCGGGTAATGGAGGTGATCTTGAAAACGCCGCCGGTGCTGCCGGCTTCAAACGCGCCGATGTCGCTGATGCCTGCGCGGACGTAGCCGCGCTGATCGCGCACGGGCGCAAGGTTGTCGTCGCCGGCATTGATCGCTGCGCTGCCAGCGAGCAAGGCGATGGTGTTAGTCGATCCGCCGTTATTCACGAGCGAGCCGAGCATGGGATTGGCAACGCCGACCCGATCGCCGTTGACGTCATTGGTGAAACCAGTCCCGGCGCTACCGTCGCCGATCAAGTTATGACCATCGGAAACGAAGGTGCCGTTGATGTCGGGACCGCTGGGCGAAGTGTTCTGCGCGATGAGGGTGTTGCGGACATGCACGACCGCGCCGTTGAGGCAGCGGAAGCCGCCCCCGATGTCGCCGGAATTGCCGGTAAAAGTAGTGTTAGTAAGAGTAACAATCCCGACGTTACTAAAGATGCCGCCGCCGCTGTCGCTGTTACCGCCGGGACCAAGGGCGGTGTTGTTCGCGATCGTGCTATTAGTAATCGAAAGCTGGCCACCGCTGTTAAAGATCCCACCGCCACTTCCCGCACCGGCCGCGCTGCTGACAGAGTTTCCGGAGATAGTGCTGTTTGTAATCGTGAGGACGGAGCTGTTGAAAATGCCGCCGCCGTTTCCGCTACTGTTGGCCGTGTTCCCGGAGACGGTGGCGTTGGCGATGGTTAACGTGCCGGAATTCAAAATCCCGCCGCCGGATTGCGCGGGCGTGTTGCCATTGGCAATCGTCAGGTCGCGCAGACTAACGACTGCTCCGGCATTGATCGCGAAGATGCGATAATTCCCACCGGTGTTGCGGCGGACAGTCAGCGCATTCGCACCCGGTCCCTGAATGGTGATGTTGGTGTTCAGGCTTGGAAGCACCGACGCTAATTGAATCAAGCCCGTGAGGCCGGGAACAAAGTCAATCAGATCCACCTCGTCGGCGGTGCGCGCGTTGGCGGCGGTGATTGCTTCGCGCAGCGTGCAATCGGTGGCGTTACAAACACCGTCGTTGTGATCATCCAGCGTGGTCACGGTGAAGGTTGGCGGCGGGCAGTTTAAGACCTGAGTAGCGTGCGTCCCAAGGAAGGTGCTGACCTGTGGCTGGCCGCCGATAACGAAGAGTTTTCCGTCGAAAACCGCACCCGCCATTTGCGCGCGCGGTTGCAGGAGATCCGGCAAGCTTAGCCAGGCATTAGTGGCCACATCCCAGCCCACCACAGAGGTCGAGATGTCACTTACGGGGTTAGTCCCCCTCCACATAACCGCCCGCCATAACTAACGAGTTGTTGTAACGCGCGCCCGCCGCACCTGTGCGCGCCATCGGCAAATCGGCGATCGCGCCGTCCGACCAACTGTTGCTGAGCGGATCGTAGCGATCGGTCTTAGTCAAAGCGACGAAAGCGCTATCGGTGCCGCCAGCGCCATAGACAAAACCGCTTTGCGCAAAGATCGAGAGCGAACCTGCGGCGACTGGGTAGTTAGCGACTGGCGCCCAGGAATTACTCGCAATGTCATAGACTTCCGCCTTGTTCAGGGCGAAGCCGTTGAAATCAAAGCCGCCGATCTTGTAAAGCTTCCCGTTTAAGATCACCGCGCCACTTCCGTAGGCCGCGGTCATCGCAGGTGCCAGGGTGGTGTAGGTGTTACTCGCCGGGTTGTAACGGTAGAGGGCGGTCTGCGTCGCCCCGCCGGAATCCACTCCGCCGACGATGTAAACCGAACTGCCATCGCTTGCGACCGCAGCCCCGGAAAGGCCGACTGGCAACGGCGCGATCGGCGACCAGGTCGCGCCATCGAACTTGTAGGAGTTCGCAACGGCGCTCGAGATCGCCCCACCAAATCCGTAGAGATAATTGCCGACGCTAGCCGCACCGTTACCGGCGACGTCAATCGGGTAAACCGCCGCGCCACGCCAGCCGCAACCCGTGATCGAGGGCGGCGTGGGAACGGCGGTCAGATTGAGATCGATGTTACCCGCCCCATCGTAGCTAAAGGTGCCGGTGAAGCC
>JBPCJC010000039.1:0-6649 GCA_051005695.1 Chthoniobacterales bacterium
TTAGCCGAGGGACTTCGGTTGATGCTGACGCCAGAGATCAGAGATCAGATGACAGCGCGGCGGGAAGAAGTGAAGCGCGAGCTATCGTGGGAAGAGCCGGTTCGGCAAACGATTGAGCTTTATGAGAGGATCGTTGCGCAAAGTAGAAAGGATAAAGGCTAAAGTAGAAAAAGGAGCCGCGGCATCAGAGTGGCTTATTGTCCCGGGGGATGAACATTCACGTCTGGGTTCCGGATTATGCCTCGGCGATCGGCGGGATTCAGACGTTCTCGCGCTTCCTTGTTCGTGCCTTGCGCGAGATTTACCCGGAAGCGCGGATCTGTGTGCTCTCGAAGAATGACACTTCCTATCCGGATGCGGATCAGGATTGGACGACGAATTTCACGCCTTTGGGCTGGTGGCCGCTAAAGTTACGAACAGCCGCTTTTTCCGCCGAGTTGTTTCGTCAGGCAGCGACTGATCGGCCAGACCTTATCATCACGACACACCCAAACTTCGCCCCACTGGCCCTTTCTCTGCAGAAACTGTTTCGGATTCCGTTCATTGCTGTCGGACACGGGATCGATGTCTGGGAAATCTCCGGCGGCAGTATTCGCAATGCCTTGGCGCACGCAACGCCGCTGGTCGCGGTAAGTGAGTTTACCCGTCAGCGCATGGCTGCGGCGGTGGGAATGAACTCAGATGCTATACGCGTTCTTCCTAACACGTTTGATCCAGAAAAGTTTACCCTCGGCTCCAAGCCGCGCTTCCTTTTGAAGCGTTACGGGCTGATGCCCAAACAGCCAGTTATTCTGACAATCTCGCGGCTCGCCAGCGTGGAACGTTATAAAGGATATGACCAGGTTCTGCTTGCTCTCGCGGCGGTGCGAGAAGAGTTCCCCGACGTTCGATACATCTTAGGGGGTCGTGGGCCGGATAGGCCTCGCGTGGAAGCTTTGATCGAGAAGCTCGGTGTCCGCGACAATGTGATCCTCGCCGGATATGTCCCCGAACATGAGCTGCGCGCGCATTATAATCTTTGCGATGTCTTTGCGATGCCGAGCAAAGGGGAAGGGTTCGGGATTGTGTTTCTGGAAGCCATGGCTTGTGGAAAGCCGGTAATCGCGGGCAACAAGGATGGGTCGGTGGATGCGGTTCTCGGAGGAGAGTTGGGCGCCTTGGTCGATCCGGACAGCGTTCAAGAAATCGCTGAGACGTTGATCGCGATTCTTGAACGTCAAAAGGCTGAAATCGTGAAAACTGAAAAGCTGAAAGAGAAAGTAGAAGGCGCTGTTCTCCGGTCTCCGAACTCCGATCTCCGCGAATTGCATGCACCGATTCCCCTTCCCGATATCATGTTCGATCCCGAGGCTCTCCGCGCGCGCGTGATCGAGGCTTATGGGTATGAGAGGTTTAAGGAGCGGCTGCGCGACGTGCTCGCGCCGCTCCTAAAAAGCTGAACATCTGAAATACTGAAAGCTGAGATCAAAGGGGAATGAGATTATCGAAGGAGATTCGAGATCGGACGAAACGTTACGCATCACATATCATCAGGCTCTACGTTGGCTTGCCGCGCAGCCGGAAGGAAGTGGAGGTTCTCGGCCACCAATTGCTCCGATCTGGAACCTCCGTCGCCGCGCACGTTCGGGAGGCGTCGCGAGCAAGGTCAGATGCAGAATTCTGCTCGAAGCTCGATGGTGCGTTGCAAGAAGCCGACGAATCGCTACTCTGGATAGAACTACTTCAAGAAGATTGCGGCGTAACCGGAAATGTCATTTCAGGATTACACGCGGAAACGAACGAGTTAATTGCGATCATGGTGACGATTCTTGATCGGACGAAGCACGGGAGCTAAGCATTTCAGCTTCTCAGTGTTTGAGCATTCCAACTTTTCAAAAGAATGTGCGGAATTGCTGGATTCATCGGTTCTAACTTGAGCCGGGATAAGCTCGAGGAGCTGCTGCGCGGTTTTGAGCGCGATCTGCGACACCGCGGTCCTGATGACCGCGGCTTTTTTGTGTCGCGCGACGGCGTCGCGGGGTTGGTGAACACGCGTCTGGCGATCCTCGACCTTAGCCCGGCAGGGCATCAGCCGATGCAGTCTCCGGATGGTCGTTACACGATCGTGTTCAACGGCGAGATTTACAATTTCGAGGAGCTTCGCGCTGAATTGGCCACGGAAGGCGAAACGTTCCAGTCGCATTCCGACACGGAAGTGATTTTGAAAATGTACGCGCGTTACGGCCCGGATTGCGTGCGCGAATTTGCGGGCATGTTCGCGTTCGCGATCTGGGATGAGGTGGAGCAATCGTGTTTCATCGCGCGCGGGCCTCTCGGGGTTAAGCCGCTCTATTACTGTGAGCATGCGGGCGGACTGGTCTTCGCCTCGGAGCTGCGAGCTATTCTTCAGACGGGGCTCGTGCCGCGACGCCTTTGCGGTGAGGCACTCGCCGGTTATCTCCTGTTTGGTGCTGTCCAGGAACCACTGACGCTGGTGCAAGGAGTCCGCGTCCTGTCAGCCGGGCATCACTTGCTTTGGCGAAAACGAGCTAGCCGGATCACGAAATTCTGGGACATGCAGTTTTCGGATGAACGCTACACCAACGAAGAAGCAGTGGCGCAGGTCAGAAGTGCGTTGATTGAATCGGTGCAGCGGCACCTCGTCAGTGATGTGCCGGTCGGAATTTTTCTGAGTGGTGGAATCGATTCGACCGCGCTGCTGGCGCTCGCGGCGCGGGAGCGCAAGGGCGAGGTACGCACTTTTTGCATTTCTTTTGACGATCCGAAATTCAACGAAGGAGATGTCGCGGCGCGAACGGCGAAACATTTTGGCGCGCAACACACAGACTTTCGGCTTGATGCTGGCACTGGGCGCGCGTTGCTTGAGCAATTCGTCGAGTCTTCCGATCAACCGAGCATTGATGGATTTAACACCTTCTGCGTAGCGAAGCTCGCGCATGATGCAGGCTTGAAGGTAGTCCTCTCCGGCCTGGGCGCAGATGAACTCTTCGGCGGTTACCAATCGTTCGAAATTATTCCGAAGATGGTCAGGACGAGCCGGAAGCTGGCTTTGCTGTCGCCTTTCCGCATCGCCGCGGGTAAGCTGCTGCAAACGAGGTTTGTATCCCCTCGGCTGAATCGTCTCGGCGATTTTCTGACGGATATACCGCTCACTTCTGGTGCCTACTGGGCGATGCGTGGAATCTTTACGCCCCGCGAAGTCGATCTGCTGCTACGGCGATATGGTTGCGAGAGCGGCGGGACCGATATGCCATTAATGATCCATGTTCCGCCGCAGCCAACGCTGGAGGACGAAGTCAGTTACCTGGAAATGACGCGCTACATGAGGAACCAGCTTCTGCGCGACAGCGATGTGATGAGCATGGCCTGGGGCCTGGAACTGCGGGTTCCTTTCGTCGACATCAGACTAATGGAGGCGGTTCAGCGGATTCCGGCGGCGCTACGATTGGCCAAGGGTAAGAAGATATTATTGGGCGCAATTCCCGAGATCCCGGTGTGGGTGCGCGAAAGGCCCAAGCAAGGATTTACTTTCCCGTTTAAAAACTGGGTGACGACGGAATGGCGGGACGTTTTTGGGCGAATCGAAGCGACCAGTCCGGTACCTCTAAGGAACTGGTATCGGACGTGGTGCATTTTCGCTTTGGAACGTTTTCTGGAACGGAACGGAATCGAACAGGTTTGATTCCCCGCAGGGCTCAAGCCTGACTATTCGATGCAGAGCGGCGAATCGGTTTCGCACGCAAGCGTCGCGAGACGTTCATCTGAACCTCATATTCCTACTGACAGGGCGGAGGAATAAACGGTAAGGTGGTCGCTTTCGTTTCCCCCCCAAATGTCTATTGATATTTCTGCTCCTGAAAGTGCACGCCCGCTCGCCGGCGGCTCCCCAGTGCACTCGGCACGGGTCGAGCCCGGTGCGGCGCGACGACTTCCGTTTGCGCGGATACGGAGACTGATCGGGCACGAATGGATTGTGGCCGCGGGGCTGGCTGGAATCGACGTCCTCGTTTGGTTGACCATTTTTAGCTCGGCCAGTGTCATTCGCGGTGATGCGTTTTACTCGACGCCGATGCAATTTCTCGTCATCGCCTTTTTGCAATTGGCGGTGATTATCAGCGCGCTCTTTGTGGTCGGAGGCTACAACCGTTACACGGAGATGCGGGGCCTGCCTTACGCGACGGAGCATTTGCTGACGCTGGTCGGCGCGGCCGCCATCAGCTCGCTCTTGGTTTATTCCGCGGCAACGTTCGATCAGACGATGAAGCCTAGTCGCAGTGTGATGCTTCTAAGCTTTGTCGCGTTCGTCGTTCTCTCGCTGATGTATCGGCGGTTAATCTGGAGCTTCGTCGCTGCCTCGACCGCCAACCGGGCCTTTCTGGTTCTGGGTGGTGGGCCGTTAGCGGTTGAGTTTTATCGAACTTACAAGGCGTCAGTGAATCGTCAGCGCCTGGAGTTTGTCGCGCTGCGGCCGGAGCGGATTGGGCAACGTCTTTCGGGTCCGGGTTCGCCGATCCTGGAAGGAGACTTGGATACGAAGCTCGATCGTCTCGGCTTTGGATATAGCGGCGTGATCGTGGCGGAGCGGATCGATCGGCTGCAACCAGAGTTACTCGAACGGCTGGTGCGGACGCAGTTTCAAAAGGTGCGAGTTTATACCCTGGAGTCCTTCCATGAAGCACACTGGCGGCACGTGCCGATAGAATCGCTTGATCCGTACTGGCCATTGCAGATGGGTTTCCAGCTCTCGCGGAATTCGCCGTTTCATTATTTGAAGAAGAGTTTCGATCTCATTTTCTCGACGGTCCTGGTTATTCTGGCCGCGCCATTGTTTGGGCTAATCGTCCTCGCGGTCTGGCTGGAAGACGGGAGGCCAGTGATTTTTCGACAAGCCCGAGTCGGGCGTGATAGCCAGACTTTCACGGCCTATAAGTTTCGAACAATGCGGATGCGCAACCAGCGTAAAGTGGCGTCCGAGGACGAAGGAAGCGATGCGCTCGGAGAGGGGCGGGCACCGGGCGGGGAAGCTCCAGCCGACGACCTTTATACGCGGCGCGACGACCCGCGAATCACCCGCACCGGCCGCTGGCTGCGCAAACTTCGGCTGGATGAGCTACCGCAGATTTGGAATGTCCTTCGCGGGGAGATGAGTTTGATCGGGCCGCGCGCGGAATGGACCAAGTGCGTGGAGCGCTATGAAAAAATCATTCCATTTTATCATTTCCGCCATTTGGTAAAGCCGGGGATCACGGGCTGGGCCCAGGTGAATTATCCCTATGGCGAGAGTGAGGCGGACGCGATTCAAAAGCTGAAGTACGATCTTTATTATATTCGGAATTATTCCCTGAAACTGGATCTGATGATTGTGCTGAAGACGGTTTACACGGTCTTTTTTGGCAAGGGGCAGTAGCGCCGCGGGTCCGCGGCGGAAGAAGTAGGAAGTAGAAGGGCTAAATTAGAATACCAGATATGGAGAAGGACCTGGAGCAGCGGACGAAACGGTTCTCGCTTTCCGTTCTCAAGCTTTGCTCCAAATTGCCGCGCGATCGCGCAGCCGAGATCCTGGCTCGGCAGTTGATCCGCTCAGCGACTTCGGTAGGTGCGAATTACCGCGAGGCGAATCGTGCCGTTTCACGATCAGATTTTCGGAACAAACTCGGCACGGTGCAGAAGGAAGCAGCCGAGACGCAGTATTGGCTCGAGCTTCTCATTGAGAGCGGGCTTGCTTCTGCTTCAGCAGCTGCAATCCACGCGGAGTCGTCAGAACTGCTTGCGATTTTCACCGCAATAGGGAAGAAGCTAAACCGTGAAACCGAAACTTAAATCTGCACTACGCCGAAGGATCGGCTCGATATTCTACTTTAGCCTTTCTCATTTCTAATTTAGCGATGTCGCGCAGCAACATCGCACTCATCACCGGCATTACTGGCCAGGACGGCTCGTACTTGACTGAGCTTTTGCTCGAGAAGGGGTATGACGTCCACGGAGTCGTTAGGCGGACGAGCAACCTGACGCGGTCCCGGATCGAGCATTTACGGAATGATGATGCGGTTTATGGCAAGAAGTTGTTTTTGCATTATGGCGACCTCTCGGATGGGACGACTTTGCGCCGGATCTTTGCGCAGGTGCGGCCATCGGAGGTTTACCATCTTGCGGGTCAAAGCCATGTTGGCCTAAGTTTCGAGATTCCGGAATCGACCTGCGAAGAGATCGGAATGGCGACGCTGCGGTTACTCGAAATTGTCCGCGACCAGCCGCAGCCGGTGCGCTTTTACCACGCTTCCAGTTCGGAGATTTTTGGACGAACGACAATTTCTCCGCAGACGGAAGAGACGCCGATTGTGCCCGCAAGTCCTTACGGTTGCGCGAAGGCTTTTGCGACGCAATTGGTGCGCGTTTACCGGGAGTCCTACGGTATGTTTGCGTGCAACGGGATTCTTTATAACCACGAGTCGCCTCGGCGCGGGGAAAACTTTGTCACCCAGAAAATCGCGCGGGCGGTGGCGCGGATTGCGCGAGGTCAGCAGCAGGAGCTAATCCTGGGGGATCTGGAGGGGCGGCGTGATTGGGGCTCTGCGCGCGAATACGTGGCCGCGATGTGGTTGATGCTGCAACAGGAGGTCGCGGATGACTATATTATCGCGACCGGCGG
>JBPCJC010000040.1:0-28554 GCA_051005695.1 Chthoniobacterales bacterium
CCGTTCTGCGGTTGCGGGACGGCGGTGGATGCGGCGCAGAAGTTGAAGCGGAAATGGATCGGGATCGATATCACGCATCTGGCGATCTCGTTGATCGAGAAGCGGCTGAAGGATCGCTACAAGGGCCGGGCGAAGTTTGAAGTTCACGGCACGCCGAAGGATCTGGAGGGCGCGCGCAACCTGGCGTTGCGGGATAAGTATCAATTCCAGTGGTGGGCGGTCTCGCTGGTGGAGGCGCAACCGTTTCAAGGAAAGAAGAAAGGCGCGGATACGGGGATCGATGGAGTAAAGTTCTTCCGCGATCTGGACCGGAAGGAAGTGCGCAAAATTATCGTGAGCGTAAAGGGCGGCGAGAACGTCGGCCCGACGATGGTAAAGGATTTGATCGCGACGTTGGCGCATCAAAAGGGCGACATTGGCTTGTTCATCACCCTGACCGCTCCGACGCGGGCAATGATAACGGAAGCGACCGCGGCCGGATTCTACATCAGCGCCAGCGGCAAGAAGTTTGCGCGCATCCAACTGCTCACGATCGAAGGTCTGCTCGATAACACTCAGCGCGCCGAGCATCCCGACTACGAGCCGGATTTAAATTTCAAGAAGGCAAAGGCGGAGACGACGGACGATCAACGGGTCTTCGAATTACCGGGCTAATCCAGTAGCAGCAGACGCTGCCTCGATTGCGGCTACCTCAAACACTTCACCCGCCCCATGCCCGCCGAGGTCGCCCCACCCTGCCCCAAGTGCGGCGGAGAGAAGTTTACGGCGGTTTCCTAAATGGATTCGAAACCTTGAACCGCTGAAGAAGTCGAAAAAAATCCTCCTTCCGCCGTGCCTTCTGGGCAAACATGCGGTTACTCTGAGCCCAATGCGCCGCCGTTCAGGGGTTAGGGTAACGCGAGGCGGTAGAATCGTCTCGTTAACCCAACTGCATCCGCATCATCATAGTGCAAGACACCCATTGCATCGGCGGTGGTCGTCCCAATGTTCATGAAGCTGCCCCCGTCCGGTGTGGAGGAAGCTTCGATGGTGGCGGAAGCGTTGGCGACCCCGAGGCCCTGCAGGATGATGTGGCCGTTGGAAAGATGAGTGATCGAGGTAATTTTTGCCACGGGCAAGGTGCCTCCGAACTCAAAGGCCCCGATGTCACTGATGCCGTTGCGAATGAATCCGCGCTGATCGGTGGCTGGAGCGTTCGCGTCGTTTCCGTTGTTGATCGCCGAACAGCCGAGCAGCAACGCGACCGTATAGGTGGGGCCCCCATTCGTGGCTGGCGCACCGAGATTGAAGTTGTAGGAGGCGCCGGTCATATCTCCGTTGACCCCGTTGGTAAACCCGCTGCTGGCATCCGGTCGGTAGATAAGATTGTGGCCGCCGGAAACGAAGGCGCCCGCGAGATCGCTGTCATGGGCGGAACTCTGGGTGACGTTGAACGCCACCAGCGTATTGCGCACCGTCATCGTGCTGTTCACCCCGTTGTTCAGCCCGCCGCCGATTCCGTTCGAACCGGTCGCACTATTTAGGTAAACGGTGCAATTGGTCAGCATCGCCGTCGCCGGCCCACCGGTATTCACAAAGGAGCTAATCGCGCCGCTGTACACGCTATCGTTAGCGGCAATGGTGCTATTCGTCACCGTCATGTTTCCTACATTGCGCAGCGCGCCGCCATTACCCGTGGATTGGTTGGAGTTTAGACCGCAGTTGGTAATCGTGAGCGTCCCGATGTTGGCGACCGCGCCCCCGGAGCCGCCGGAGTTGTGGTCCAGCTCACAACGGTCCAGCGTCAGGGTGCCGAAGTTCTCGATCGCGCCGCCGCTGTTATCGCTCAGCCCGGGCGCGATCGTATCGCCATAATCCAGCGAGAGGCCGGAGATTGTCGCGGTGGCCCCGATGGCGACGTTGAAGATGCGTGCCGCATTGTTGCCGCTGATCGTGAGCAACGGCGCGCCGGGGCCATTGATCGTCACCGGATTGGTGATGTTGAGGCCACCTGGCACGAGGGTATTGAGGATCGTCCCCGTGACTCCCGGAGCGAAGTTGATCGTATTCGCATCGGCGTTGGCGTTCGTCGCGTTTAACGCCTCGACCAGGGCGCAATCGTCCGTCGAGCAGACGCCATCGTTGTGCTCGTTCGTCGTGGTCACGGTAAAGGTCGGCCCCGGTTGCGCTAATCCGACTTCGACCGCGCCGATATCGCTGCCATCGCCTGCGTTGGCGATGCCCGGTTGGTCCGCCGGCCGCGGCAGCCCGCGTTGGTCGAGGTTGATTGGTTGTCCGTTTGCATCAACCCCACGATTTCCCTGGTCGATCACAGGGCTGCCCGTCACCGGTTGGAAGTACGGCGTTGGCCCAATTCCGAAGGCGATCGCCGCGAGCTGCGCAATGGCAGGACTGGCGTGGGTGCCAATCTGGTCGTGTGAACCGGAGAGGCCGAAGCCGCTGCTGCCGTTTCCGCTGCTGCCGAGAGGATCGCCGATGAAGTTGTAGCCTTCTGAAATGAAACTTCCTGCGACATCGGCGTCACCGCCGGCGCTGCTCACGGAATTTCCGGCGATGATCGTATTGCCGACGTGCGTGTTGCCGCCAGAGTGAACCGCCGCCGTACCGGAGACGCCTGGCGCTGGGTTGAGGGATATCGTGCTGCCGATGATGCGCGCTGCACCTTTGTCGTCGATAGCGCGCCCGTTTTGGTTCGTCGTGTTCGAATACAACGTCGAATTGATCACGTCGAGCACGCCTCCAGGATAATTCTCGATCCCGCCTCCGGTATTCAGAGCAAAATTGTTTCCGAGCGCGCATTCGCTCACCGTCAGGTGTGCCTGATTGGAAATTCCACCTCCGGAGCCGAACTCCGCATTCCCGTTGTAGATGGTCAAGTTACGGAACGTCACCGTGCCCGCTGTCACGCCGAAAATCCGGAACTTCGGTGTCCCTGAAGCCGAGCTGCGCGCCAGTACGATTTTGGCGCCCGCTCCATCAATCGTCAGGTCCTTTGCGATCGTGAGCGCTGTAGTTGAGTCAGCGCCGCTTCCGCTCGTCAGCGTGATCGTAGTAAGTCCGGTCGCACTACTGTAGCCCGGATCGGTCACTGGGATCTGGAAGACGATGGTGTCCCCCGGATTTGCATCCTGAATGGCCTGGCGCAGAGAGCCCGCCAGACTGTCATGGCTGTTGATCACCGCGACCGTCGCCGCACTGATTGAGCCGCTGATCAGGCCAGTGGTGCAGAGGGTCGCGAAGTAGAGCTGCCCAAGATAAAGGCGGATGTTCATAAGCGGATTCCCTGTATTCTCCGGAAGATTTTGGGCCCCCTCGTTAGGCGCCTCCACTCGCTGCGGCCAGAGCCTGCCTGCATATGGGATTCATGTAAATAAGCAATCGCTGCTCGGATAGGCGCTGGCCTACGAGATGGAACAGATGGCCTTTCGCAAGCTACGCGAAGAAGCTAAGACGACTCGCGTGGAAGTTCGACCAAGGCATTCCACGATGAAGCGCGGGCTTTGATTAAATAATGGGCGAGTACGACGACCCAGGCGACGGGTATCGGTTTTTGTGGTGGGCCGTCTCACCCGGTGGAAGTACAGTCGTACGGGGGAAGAAGAAAGGCGCGGATACCGGCATCGATGGGGTGAAATTCTTCCGCGATCTCGACGGGAAGGAAGTGCGCAAGATCGGGGTGAGCGTGAAGGGCGGCGGGATCAAGCCGGACGATGTGCGTGCGCTCAATCACGTGCGGGAACGGGAGAAGGCGGAGATTGCGCTCTTCATCTCTCTGGAGCAGCCGACCCCTGCGATGGTGAAAGATGCGGCTTCGGTCGGATTCTACGCTGGCGTGGCGGGGAATAAGTTTGCGCGCATCCAATTGCTCACAATCGAAGGTCTGCTCGATAACACCCAGCGCGCGGAGCATCCCGACTACGAGCCGGATTTGAACTTCAAGAAGGCGAAGGCGGAAACGACGGACGATCAACGGGTCTTCGAATTACCGGGGTAATTGGCCAACGAGATACCCTTCGACAAGCTAGCCCGGTATGCGAAAGTGCGTTCGTTATGATGCACGAGTTCCTAGCCGGGAATCGAGTGGAGCTGATCCGCCGCTGCCGGGGGAAAGTCGCCGAGCGTGCCGCGCCCGAGGCGACGGAAAAGGAGCTGGATTTTGGGATCGGGTTTTTTCTCGATCAACTGATCGAGACGCTGCGCGTGGAAGAGACGAACGATGCGACGGGGCAGAGTCGAAAGATTTCCGGCCGCTCGGGAGGCGCAATGTCATCGCTGTCGGACATGGGGGATGGAGCGACGAAGCACGGCCGAGAGTTGTCCGCGCACGGATTCACGGTCGATCAGGTGGTGCATGATTATGGCGACCTCTGCCAGGCGGTCACGCAGATGGCGGTGGAAAGCGAGACCCATTTCGAGGCGAAAGAGTTCGGGACGCTCAACCGTTGCCTGGATAACGTGATCGCCGATGCGGTGACCGAGTTTATGTACCAGCGCGACTTCGTCGCGGCTGGCAAGGAGGCGGATGCGGTGAACATTCGCCTGGGAGCTTTCGCGCACGAACTGCGAAACCTCCTTAATTCCGCCATGCTCGCGCTGACCGCGATTCAGGAAGGCGGCATGGGGCTGGGTGGCGCGACCGGCGGGGTCCTGAACCGGAGCCTCGTCGGGATGCGGAAGCTGATCGATCTTTCGCTCTCCGACGTGCGGTTGCAGGCCGGGATGCCTACGCAACATCGTCTCTTTCCCCTGTCGAAATTCATCGACGACCTGAAGCTTTCCGCGTCTCTGGAAGCAAAAATGGCGAAGTGCCCTTTCACCGTTTCTCATGTCGATTCGAGCCTCGCGATTGATGTGGACCGGGACCTCCTTTCCTCGGCGGTGAGTAATGTGTTGCAGAATGCCTTCAAATTCACAGAGGCGGGGACCGAAGTGACGTTGCGTGCTTTCGCTGTCGCGGATCGTATCCAAATCGAGGTGGAGGATCACTGCGGCGGTCTCCTGCCGAGCGAGGCGGAGACGATGTTTCTCCCGTTCACGCAAAGTGGCGTGAACAAAACGGGCATCGGCCTGGGCCTCTCTATCTCGCGGCGCGGCGTGGAGGTGAATAAGGGAACTCTGAGCGTGCGCGACGTGCCCGGCTCCGGCTGCGTTTTCACGATCGACCTGCCGCGGCACTCGGTGGTTGAGGCTGTTTTGAGTTAGCGCGGCTCAATCGATTCCGACGGCAGTGGGCCGGCTGTTAGGCGTGCTTGTCTTGCGGTTCCGTTTTTCTAGACCGCGAGGTCGTGAACCAGCTCTACGGCGACCATTTGCAGGTGCAGCGCGAGCGTATCGCGAAGGAGTCGGCCGATCTGATCTATCTCGATCCGCCATTTAACTCGAAGCGTGATTACAAACTATTCGACAACTCAGATGTCGGGCGACCTGCTAGGTGATTTGAAAACCTGCATTTAGGCGTAGCTTTCTGCTATGCACCAGAACGAGCACGCGCAGTTTCAGCACTCGCATGATTTCGTGCGCGATTTTTCCCGCGCCGAATTTCGCACCCGCATCGTCATCGGCATCACGGTCGCGATGATGGTGCTGGAGATCACGGCCGGCATCATGTCTCACTCCATGGCGCTGTTAGCCGATGGCTGGCACATGAGCACGCACGCGATCGCGTTCGTGATCGCGGCGGTGGCCTATCACTTTACCCGGCGGCATGCGAATGATCCGCGCTTCAGCTTCGGCACCGGAAAGATCGGCGTTCTCGGCGGCTACTCCAGTGCGATCGTGCTTTCGCTCATCGCCCTCGCGATGGCCGGCGAATCGATTCACCGACTTTTCTCTCCGTTATCCATTCACTTCAATGAAGCGATCGGCATCGCCGCGCTAGGACTTTGCGTGAACATCGTCTGCGCGTTCCTGCTCAAGGACGATCCCACGCACCAACATCATCATGACCACGGACATGAGCACGGGCACGACTCCCCGGGAGCGCATCACCACGACCTCAACCTTCGCGCGGCCTACGTGCATGTGCTGGCGGATGCGTTTACTAGCATCCTCGCTATCAGCGCCCTTGCGTCGGGTAAGTTCTTTGGCTGGGGTTGGCTCGATCCCGTGGTCGGCATCGTCGGTAGCGCGGTTGTTTTCTCGTGGGCTTATACCTTGGTCCGCGATACCGGAACGGTGCTACTGGATGTAATCCCCTCGACTTCAGATTTGCCGGTAGTCATTCAGCAAGCGATCGAGAGTGATGGCGACTCGGTCGTAACTGATTTGCATATCTGGCAGTTAAGCAGCGGCACGTTCGCCGCCATTATTTCGATCGTCGCGCACGAGCCGAAGAGCTGCGAAGCCTATCGCGCTCTCCTGCTAGAGCACGAGGAGTTAGTCCACGTAACCATCGAGACGCAGCATTGTCATGATCACGAAGAGCAGGCAATCTCCGCGTAGCTTTCGATCGGCTTGCAAGTGCTGCGCGAGCACATTGCAAACGAAACGGTCGATCTGATTTATCTCGGACTTGAATTTCAAAGAAGCAGAAGCAGAGAGCGGTTCGGAGCAACAATCGCTGATTTGGCGGCCTCCTGTCAGGCGCTCTTCGATTAAGGCGAGAAGATGAAGGAGGAATCGAGAGAGTCTCTGGGGACTTATTTGCAAGACCATTATGCCGGGGCGGTCGGCGCGATCGCGCTGCTCGAACATCTCTCCGCGACAGACGGCGACAAACCGCTGGAAGAATTTTTCCGAAGCCTGCTGACGGAGGTAAGAGCCGATCACAATACGCTGCATGAAATCATGGAGACGTTGGGGATCGAAGAGAGCACAGTGCGGAATGCCGGTGCCTGGCTGGTGGAGAAACTTGGAAGATCAAAACTTGGATTCGTCGGTGGCGAAAAGAGCGGGATTCGGCTCCTCCAAACTCTGGAGGCGCTCGCCATCGGGATCACCGGAAAGCTTCTGCTCTGGCGGGCCCTCGAGGCGGCGAAGGAGATCGCCCCTGTCCTGCGGCAAACGGATTTCGATCATCTGAAGAGACGCGCGCAGGAGCAGTTGGATCGGGTTGAAGCGAAACGGCTCGAAGCTGCCGGGGCGACCTTTCGCCTACGGCGGGCTGGAGGCTATAAGAGACCGCGGCGACCCATGGGAGACTCCCGAATCGAAAAACCCCGTGACCAAAGACTTACCAAGCGCGACGAAACACCCGGCAGCAAAACCAAAGGCGAGTTCATGGATGTGAAAAGCGACGGGAAGAAATTCAAAGGCGTCGCCAAGGAACCGGATAGGAGGCGAAATAGTCTTCGAAAGGTCCGCCATTTTCGGACTACCGTCGCCGGACCGACTGACGGCAAAAACGAATAAAGCCCCTGAAATCGATCTTGTTCTTCTGCCTTGCGGCTATTCTTGAGATTTCGGGTTGCTTCAGCGTGTGGGTGTGGGTGCGCCGATCGCAAAGCGCGTGGTGGCTGCTGCCGGGAGTGGCCAGCCTGGTTCTGTTCGCGTACCTCCTCGCCCAGGCAGAGACGCCTTTTGCCGGGCGCGCGTATGCGGCCTATGGCGGAGTTTATATCGCGGCTTCATTGCTCTGGCTTTATACGGTCGAGCGCACCAGCCCCGACCGCTACGATGTCCTCGGTGCGCTTTTGTGTCTCGGCGGAGCCGCGATCATCATGCTCGCTCCCCGCCCGCTGTAATTTCCTATGCGTTTGATTGTCTACCTCAGCATCTTATGAGTACGCCGCCGCCGTCTTGCACCTTATCGCCCGAACAATTGCGCGCTCAACGCGAAGAGCTCCTGCCCGGCCTCTTCAAGCGCTCTGACGAAGTATCGGATATCCCCGATGGCCTCCGGCTGCGCTTCGTCGCTAAACCCGGCCTGCTGGTCGAGATCGCGCGGATCATCGAGAAAGAACAGGTCTGCTGTAGCTTTCTGCATTTCGCCGTCACGGCTGAACCGGGGAGCGGCGAGATTACTTTCGACATCTCCGGGCCGCCGGGGACGCGCGAAACGCTCCAGGCATTGTAGCCAATCGCGAGGTGAACCAGCTCTCCACTACGGCGATAATTTGCAGGTGTTGCGGGAGCAGATCGCGACGGATCGGGGGATCTGATTTATCTCGATCAAATTGAAAGGCATTTATGAACACTGTTTTGCTTCTCGTCTGCTCGAATGTTTTTATGACCTTCGCCTGGTATGGGCATCTGAAGTACGGCCATGCCTGGCCGCTCTGGAAAGCCATTCTGGTTTCGTGGCTGATCGCGCTGGCGGAATATTGTTTGGCGGTGCCGGCAAACCGCTGGGGTTTTGGGCATTTTAGTGGTTTCCAACTGAAGATCATCCAGGAAGCGGTTACGCTTATCGTCTTCATGGTTTTCGCCGTCACCTTTCTGAACGAGAGGATGGCTTGGAACTATCTCGCTGCGTTCCTCTGCATTATCCTGGCGGTGGTCTTCGCATTTGCCTTCAATCGACCTCGCGTGTCGGCCGGCATGTCTTCGCCCCAGACGCAGACGGATCATTCGCCTAAATGAACCAGCTCTACTACGGCGATAATCTGCAGGTGCTGCGGGAGCACATTGCCGATGAATCGGTGGATCTGATTTATCTCGATCCGCTGTTCAACTCGAACGGCACGCACTGCGTCATTTGAAATATTATGGCATCCGCGCTCTCCTATGTGCATATGAGAACGAGGACTTGGGTCGGGTTGAACTTTGGTTTGGGGGCTGTCGTGATTGGCCTGCTGGCTCAGGCCGGACGGGCGCAGGAGGGAACGATCCCGGCGCAGGCGGAACTGAAGAAGAAACTGACTCCGCTGCAATATGAGGTCACGCAGAATGGCGGAACGGAGCCGGCGTTTCATAATGCCTACTGGGATAATCACCAGCCGGGGATCTATGTGGATATCGTCTCCGGGGAGCCGCTATTTAGTTCGAAGAACAAATTCGATTCCGGGACGGGCTGGCCCAGTTTTACCAAGCCTCGCGTGCCGGAGAATGTGATTGAGGTGACGAAACCCGATGGCTCCGCTGAGGTCCATTCGGCAAAGGCGCACTCGCACCTGGGCGACAGGTTTCATGATGGCCCGCCGCCAACCGGGATTCGTTATTGTATGGACTCGGCCGCGCTGCGGTTTATTCCGGCTGCCGACCTGGTCACGGCTGGCTACGGCAAATACGCGGCCGATTTCGCGGCCGCGAAGCCGGCCCAGTAAAGCGGGCCGTCGACGGACGGTGAGGTCGACGCTCGGTTGCCTCACCAAGGCGGACATTGAGGGCTAGGTCAATCGGGGCTACTTGCCGAAAACCTTCTTCACGTCGCCGACCTTGTTTTGAGCTTTGCCCTCGGTCTTCTCGGCGGCGCCTTTCGCCCGGAGCCTGTCGTTGCCGACGGCTTTGCCGACTGCTTCCTTGATCGAGCCACTGGCTTCTTTGGCTGTCCCTTTTGCCTTATCGCTTGCGCTTGAGTTCATACTTGCTGAATCGCAAGCTACCCTAAGGTAGGACGTGCTTTTTCTTGGCGAGAGGCGAATTCCCAGTGTCGCGAGGCCTGCGGAAAATCGCTAAAAATAGAATTTTCGAATCGATCGATTTGGGCTTATTCTTGTCTTCGTAACCAGAAGTGCTGGTATGTTCCAGCCGCCACTCAATCGAGGGCTCCGGTCCGTCCACACTGGGCGGACTTATGGTTTTGTTCGGTAACAAAACACATAAACTAGTATGAAATCCAAAACATTGAAGAACCTCATCGCATTAACCGTGATCTCCGCCGTTTCCGTGGGCAGCCTGATGGCCGGCGAGATGAAAGAAGGCGAGATGAAGCACGATGGCGTGATGATGAAACACGGTAAGATGATGATGATGAAAGATGGCAAGACCATGGCGATGAAAGAAGACATGACCATGTCCGACGGCACCATGGTGATGAAGAATGGGATGGTGAAGATGAAAGACGGCAAGTCCATGAAGATGAAGGACGGCGAGATGGTCATGATGGACGGCAAGATGATGATGATGAAGAACGGCAAGATGATGGAGATGAATCCCTAGTCGGCTGACTCTCGTCACATTCCCCAGTAAATCGAAAGCCGGCGTTCGCGCCGGCTTTCTGCTGCCCGGTTAGCGCGGCGGCGATGGATAGTAGTTTGCGCGGATACCGGCATCGGCGGGGTGAAGTTCTTCCGCGATCTCGACCGGAAGGAAGTGCACAAGATCATCGTCAGCGTAAAGGGCGGCGAGAACGTTGGCGCGGGCGATGAGACCCGAAGCGACAGCGGCCGGGTTTTACATCAGTGCCAGCGGCAAGAAGTTTGCGCGGGTGCAGTTGCTCACGATCGAAGGTTTGCCCGATAACACCCAGAGCGCCGAACATCCGACTACGAGCCGGATTTGAACTTCACGAAGCAAAAGCGGAGACGACGGGCGATCAACGGATCTTCGAATTACCGGGCTAATCGAGAAGTAGGAGACGCTGATCGCAACGGGGAAGGCCCGACTTGGAAGTGCACGCGGAGTGCAAAACCCTTTTCGAACCAGGCAGCAGTCGATTTCGCTGCCGGGTTTTCCTTTTCCTCATCTCTTGGGTTCACCGTCAATCACGCTCACGGCGACGCACGAGCAGCGACCAGATAGGATTCCAGAGCGGCCCGGTCGGCTTCGCTGAGTTTCGCACGCGGAGCCATCACGCGAACGATCGCGTGCCATTGCGGGACGGTATAATTCTGGATCGGCTGCTGTAAGTGACACTCGGTGCAGCGGGTGGTGAGAATCTTGCGACCGCGCTCGAGGACTGCAGTCGGGGCGCCGACCGAGCCTGGAGTGGTGAGCGATGCCACCTCAGGCGCGGTGTTTTGAAAGGCAGTCCGGCAAGCGCTGAGAAAGAGCCCGCAAAGCGCGCCAAGCGCTGCCCGTTTCTTGATCGAAATGTGCATGGCTAGAAACTGAATCCCACGATAGCTCTGGTTTGAAAATCGACCTCGGAGCTGATCTCTGTTAACTGTAGAAGCGGCGTGATCGTGACCCACCAGTGGCCATGCCGATAGGAAACATCCGGGCCGCCATAGACGATCGAATCCTTCGCGGCGCGCCAATCGGGCAAATCCACCTCATGCAGAAGCTCTCCGCCGACGGAGAGGCTGGGCGAGACCTCGTAGCTCACCCCGACCGATTGCGCGAATTCACCGGTTCTTTCGGAGCGATCCGGACCTTCCCATTTCGCTTCGAGGGTGGCGTTATAAGCGATTACCACCGGGCCGATATTTTTTTGCAAAATCAATTTGGATTCCAACTCGATGATTTCGGGCCCGAGGCGAACCTCTTCATAGATAGCGGAGCCGAGGAAACTAGTAGTCGGATTGGTGAGATTATAGATCAGTTCGAGGGCGGAGGCGTCGTAGCTAAACCCAGGGCGGCCTTCGGCGGGACTGTCGAGATAAGACCAATCGGCAAGGTAAAGGCTTGCTTGAAAATGCTCCGTGATTCCGACTTCAATCTCGTGCCGGAAGTCGACTTTATTAAAGTTGCGATCGTCCCGCATGCGTGTGCCCCAGGTGATCCAGTTCTCCGATTCAATCGAACCGGGAGCCGAGGTGGTGGCCTCGTAAACGTAGGTGAAGCGGCGCGCTCCTGCTTCGGCAGGGCAAGGAGGCAAGGACGCTACGCCAACCAGGAGCGATGCCAGCGGAAGCGCGAAACGGCGTGACAGGTTCTTCATCGAGAGAGAGTCTGGCAGGTCTGCCATCGGCGCGCTGCCGATGGCTTGCCATTTTTTAGCGTTCTCTTGCTCGGGCCTGGAATTCCCTCCTAAAGGTGGCTCGGAACCGATAGCAGCGCGGTTGAACCGCGAAGAAAGTGAAGACGCTTCCGCCGGCACAGACCGGAGTGCCGGCACCGGCGTTGTCCTTCCCGCAGCGGCCCAAATCCGGGAGTGTCTGAATTGATAGGACTATTCCCCCCTGCGATGATCGCCGTCCCGGGGAACAACGCGTTCCTAGGTGCAACTTGGGAACGACGATACAAACGGACAATCTGCGGCATCCGGCGCGATCGACCTGTCGTATACACGCCGTAAAGTTTCTGATATTGCCGCTACACTGCTTTGAGAAACTCTCCCCGCAAAACCATTCTGCGTTTGAGCCTTTTGGCGGTCCTTCTGGGTTCGCCGACGAGCGCGTGGGCTCATGCTCAAATCGGACAAGCCACCGGCTTTGCCACGGGTTTCCAACATCCTCTTTCAGGCTGGGACCATCTGCTGGTTATGCTAGCGGTGGGAGTCTGGGCGGCGCAAAGGCGGGGAAGGAGTATCTGGATGCTTCCGCTGGCCTTCGTCTCGGTGATGAGCCTGGGCGGTTTAGTTGGATCGAGCGGTGTGAGTCTCCCGGGAGTCGAGACGATTCATATTGCTCTCCGTTATCGTCTTCGGCGTCGTCGTTTTCTTGCGGCCACGCTGTCGCACGAGCGTCAGTGTTCTTCTGGTTACTTTCTTCGCCTTCTTTCACGGTTTCGCGCATGGGCGCGAAATGCCCGCGTCGGCCAGCCTGCTCTCGTTTGCCGTTGGCTTTATCATGGCCACGCTTCTCCTTCATGGCGCTGGGATACTCACACTACGAGGCCTGATCCTTGCGGCTGGAATGCTCCTGGGTGGAACAGCGATGGCACAGGATGCCGTCGCTCCGCCTAGTCCTACGCCGGCAAAGGCCACTCTGGCCGAGACGGAACGCATTACCGTCGTGGGCCGGGAAGATGACTTGATCGGTTACGCCGCGACTTCGTCGCAGGGAACAATCGGCGCACTGGAGCTGGCGAAGCGGCCTTACTCGCGACGGGGCGAGCTACTGGAAGCCGTGCCGGGCGTGATCATCACACAGCATTCCGGCGAGGCGAAGGCGAACCAATATTTCCTGCGCGGCTTTAATCTCGATCACGGCACCGACTTTGCGCTCTCGGTCGATGGGATGCCGATTAACATGCCAACGCATGCCCACGGCCAGGGCTATGCCGACCTGAACTTCATCATCCCCGAGCTGGTGCAGGGAATCGACTACAGCAAGGGCCCGTTCTCTGCCGAGGTGGGAGATTTCTCCTCGGCAGGTGCGGCCCAGTTCCGCCTTCTCCCGGAGTTACCGCGCGGGTTCGCGACGATCAGTATTGGTGGTGATAACTTCTACCGCTTTGTCCTGGCCGATAGCATCCGGACGAGTCATGGAACGTTGACGGCCGCCTTCGAGTTCGGTCATTACGACGGTCCGTTTGTGGTTAACCAAAACGCAAATCGCTACAACGGCTTTCTCCGCTGGGCTTGGGGCGATACGAGAACAAGCTTTCGCTTACCTTCATGGCTTACCACGGGCACGCGCACTCCCCTGATCAGGTGCCACAGCGCGCGATCGATGAAGGCTTGATCCCGCGGCTCGGAGCGATCGACACCAGCGATGCCCTGACGACCGATCGCGAGAGTCTCTCTTTCGATTGGACTCACACCGACACCGGCGGGGTGACGAAGTTGAACGCCTACCTGATCTACTACCATCTGGATATCTTTTCGGACTTTACCTTCTTTCTCGATGATCCGGTGCATGGCGATCAATTTGAGCAACTCGATCGGCGCGTCATTGCCGGCGGCAGCCTAACCCGGACCTGGGAGACCGAGATATTTGGGCATCACGTGTCGCAGACCGTTGGTTTCCAGACGCGGAACGACATCATTCCCGAGGTAGGCCTGTTTCACACGGAGAAGAAGAATCGCCTTGCGACCATCCGTGACGATTCGGTCGAGGAATCGAGCATCGCGCTCTACCAGCGGAATGAGATTAACTGGTCGCCGTGGTTTCGCTCGGTCTTTGGCCTGCGGGGCGATCTCTATTACTTCCGTGTCGATAGCAACCTGCCCGAAAATTCGGGCGACGTGGTCGATGGCATTGTTAGTCCCAAGCTTAACCTGATTTTCGGTCCCTGGGCTAAGACTGAGTTTTACTTAAATGCCGGCACCGGCTTGCATAGTAACGACGCGCGTGGAACGACGATCAAGGTGAGCTCGTCCAGTGGCGACCCAGTCGAGCACGCCCCGCCCCTTGTGCGCTCGAAGAGTATCGAGCTCGGAGCGCGCACTTCCATTGTTCCCAATTTGGTCAGCACGATATCGCTTTATTACTTGTCGCTGGACTCCGAGCTGGTCTTCTCGGGGGACGCAGGTGATACGACAGCGAGCGCCGCCAGCCGCCGCCTCGGGGTGGAGCTTGCAAACTACTACAAGCCTTTCACCTGGCTCACGGTCGATGCCGATTTCGCTTACACTAATGCGCGCTTCGAAGGCAACCCTGATGGTAACCGTATCCCGAATTCTATCGCGACTGTCTTCGCCGCTGGCGTCACCGCCGAGGCACCTGGCGGTTTCTTCGGCTCGGTGCGCACTCGTTACTTTGGGCCGCAACCTTTAATCGAAGATAACAGTGCCACCGGACCGTCCTCGCTCAACTTCGACGCGCGCATCGGCTGGAACTTCCGCAACGTGCAAGTGGCGGTGGATGTGCTGAACGTCTTCGACAAGAAAAACAACGATATCACCTACTTCTATCCGTCACGGCTGCCCGGTGAGGCAGCCGAAGGGATGGACGACTTCCACATTCATCCCGCCGAGCCGCGGACGGTGCGCGCCTCCGTGACCTACAAGTTCTGACTGCGAGCCGTAGGCGCCCGTGCAAAAATCTCTTGACCCTCGAACGGGTTCCACGCCGTAGAATCGGTGCGTGACTGAAACTAAAGCAGCGAAGCCGCTCAGTGCAGGCGAGCTGGCCCGGCGTGCCGGGGTCTCGACCGACACGCTGCGCCACTATGAAGCGAAGGGTGTGCTTGCTCGTCCGCCTCGACAAGCTAATGGCTATCGCAGTTATCCGGCGGAGACTTTAGGGCGCGTGCAACTCGTCCGGCGTGCGCTCGCGCTCGGTTTCACGCTCGATGAGTTGGCGGAGATTTTACAACTGCGCGATCGGGGGGGCGCTCCATGTCGGAAGGTGCGCGATCTCGCTGCGACTAAGCTGGGATCAATTGAAGAACGGCTGAAAGAACTGATGGCCTTGCGCGATGAACTCCGCGCGACCTTGAAGGATTGGGGTGTGCGACTGGCGAAAACCGCGCAGGATCAACGTTCGAGGTTGCTCGAAAACCTCACAGTTCCGGAAGCGATGCAACCGCGGCGGCGCGCTCCTTTTACCACGACAGCAATGAACAAAAGAAAACGAAAGACCAAATGAAACTAGTAACTACCGTCGCTCTTATCCTGGGCGGCATCGTTAGTATAAACGCCCAGGAGAAGGACGACCAAGCCTCAATGGCCGGTTGCCCGATGATGGGTGAGCACGGCGCGATGAACGCGCGCGGCGACAAAGGGATGGGATTCTCGCAGGAGAAAACCACGCACCATTTCCGAATCGCCGCCGACGGCGGAACAATCGAAGTCTCAAGTAACGATGCGAATGACGCGACCAGCCGCGCTCAAATTCGCCAACACCTCGGGCACATCGCAAAGATGTTCGAGCACGGAAATTTCCAGATTCCGATGTTTGTGCACGGCAAGATGCCGGATGGCGCTACCGTGATGCAGCAACAGAAGAAGAACGTCAGCTATAAGTATGAAGAGACGGTGACCGGCGGGCTGGTGCGGATTAGGACGAGTAATCCCGATGCCCTCAGCGGTGCATGACCTCCTGCGCTTTCAAATCGAGGAACACCAGACTAAGGACCCGACGTCTTAGACTTCGGAAAAGGCGTCCGCGACCACCGTCGCCCAGACGACTGATTGCAACGCCGCCCGCGAGCGCCGAGAAAGACGCGCGGCGGATGGGACGTCTTGTCGGAACGAGCCGCGCGTATTAGAACCGACCTGTGGAGGAACGATTGCCTAATCCATTTACAAGATGACGACGAAAACGGTTGACGCCGAAAGCCAGCTCGAGGGATTCATCGATAAGTTCGAGCCAGGTCACCAAGCCTTAATTCGCGCGGTGCGGCGGGTGCTGCGCAGCCGGTTCCCGACCGCGAACGAGCTAGTCTACGATAACTACAATTTCTTCGTGATCGGCTACAGCCCGACGGAGCGACCGTCGGATAGCATCTTGTCGATCGCCGCAGCCGCAAACGGAGTTGGGCTTTGTTTCATCCACGGAGCGAGCTTTCCTGATCCCGGGAAGGTCCTTGAGGGGTCCGGGGAAGCAGACCCGCTTCCTTCGTATGGAATCGGTCGCTAAGCTGGAGCGGCCGGAAGTGAAGATCCTTCTCGCCGCGGCAGTTTCTAAGTCCAGGCAACCTTTGCCCGCAACTGGATCCGGCAAGGTTATCATCCGATCCGTCTCCGCGAAGCAGCGTCCCCGTCGTAAGCTCAAGCAATGAACCAAGTCACCCGACCCTGAATTCAAAAAGGCGAAGGGTTAGATTAACGTCGAGCAGTAAACGCTGATTTAGTCACGGGCACGAGACTGGGACGTTCGCTGGTATCTTATCGACTGCTATTTCTTCTTATCCGCGGCTGCTTCGGCGGCTTGGTCGCGCGGGGTTTCGGTTTGTTTCGAGATGATCGCGCCGCTCTTCGCATCGACGAGGATTTCCGTGATGTCCTTGGTCCCGGCGGTGGCGATATCGAACGACCAGACGAAGTGGCCTTTCTCGTTTTCGATTTCCGCACTCTTGATTTGTCCGTGCGGGACTTTGGCAAGAGCGATCTGCTCCGCCTGAACCCGGGTAATCTCCGCCTGCTTGATCCGTGAAGCGTCACTCGCCGGCGCGGCGCTAGCGAGCCCGAGCGCTGAGATCGTGGAGAGTAAGGTGAGCGCGATTGTTTTTGCTAAGGTGGTGTCTTCATGCCCACGTTTAACGGTCGGGAGCGCTAACCGTTTACCCTTCACTTCACCTCATCCATGATCGCCTGGAAATCCGGCGGCCAGGGAGCTTCAAATTCCCTCCACTCGTTAGACCGCGGATGGGTGAAGCCGAGCCGCCAGGCGTGGAGCATTTGCCGCGGGGCGATTTTAGCCAGCCGGGGGGCGTAAAGTTTATCGCCGATCACCGGGTGACCGAGATGGTGCAAGTGCACGCGGATCTGATGAGTGCGGCCGCTGTGCAGAGTGCATTGCACGAGGCTGATCTCGGCGCCGGAGCGGAGGACTTCGTATTCCGTGACCGCGGAACGGCCGCGTGACGAGCGCGAAACCGCCATGCGTTGGCGGTGCACGGGATGGCGGCCGATGGGCGCATCGATCCGGCCGCTCTTATTTTTTAAACGCCCGGCGACGAGCGCGAGATAAATTTTCTTCATCGTGCGCGCGGCAAATTGCCGGGCGAGCGCGCGATGGGCTTCGTCATTCTTCGCGACCACGAGGCAGCCGCTGGTTTCTTTATCGAGCCGATGGACGATGCCGGGCCGTTCTTTGCCGCCGATCCCGGAAAGCGTCGGGCAATAATGGAGGAGCGCGTTGACCATGGTGCCGTCCCGGTTTCCGGCGCCGGGATGAACGACCATGCCGGCGGCTTTGTTGAGCACGAGCAGATCCTCGTCTTCGCACAGAATCTGTAACGGGATCGATTCCGGCGCGGCCTCGATTTTTTCGAGCGCGGGAATTTCCAGGCGAACGCGATCGCCGATGCGGACGAGTTCGCGCGAACGCGGCTGCGCGTCCTGGTTTAGCCTAACGAATCCTCCGTCGATTAAAATTTGCAGACGCGAGCGGGAAAATTCCGGACGCTCAAGCGCGAGAAAACGATCGAGCCGCAGACCGGCGCGCTCGCGGGTCACTTCCAGTTCGATCATCTGGAAAATCTCGTCGCGGGATGCGACTCATCTTTGCCCGCCCGATCCCGGGTGATAAGATTGCCGCAATGCCGAACGTTCCCGCCGTGCCGCCCCAGACCTGTCCCGCGTGCGGCGCGGTCGTGGACGTGCCTGCCGCCGAGCCGCTCTCGCGCGTCCCTTGCCCCGAGTGCGGCGAGTCGGTGCGCATCGCGCGCGCCTTTGATCATTTCGTGCTCGTGGAAATGCTCGGGGTTGGCGGGATGGGTTCGGTTTACAAAGCCCGCGACAACCGACTCGATCGTTTCGTGGCGCTGAAACTTTTGCGCAAGGAATTGAGCGCCGATCCGCTGGAAGCAGCGCGTTTGGAACAGGAGGCGCGGGTGACCGCGTCGATCAATCACCCGAATGTCGTGCAGGTTTATTCGACCGGGACCGCGCACGACCAACTCTATCTGGTGATCGAATTGGTGGAGCACGGGAGCCTCGATGATTTGATGGCCGAACAGCCGCGCGTCCCGGAAGCGCAGGTGCTGACGACCGCGATCCAGATCGCGAAAGGTTTGCAGGCCGCGCATGCGAAGGGGCTGATTCACCGCGACGTCAAGCCGGCGAACATTCTCTTCTCGGACGCGCAAACCGCCAAGATCGGCGACTTCGGATTAGCGGTCGTGGCCGAACAAAAAGCGGAAGCGCACAATGAAATCTGGGGCACGCCGTACTATGTCGCGCCGGAGCGATTAAACAACGAGCCGGAAGATTTCCGGAGCGATATCTACAGCCTCGGGGCGACGCTTTTTCATGCACTTGCCGGTCGCCCGCCGATTGAAGGTGAGACCACTTCGGCGAGTGAGTTGCGGCAATTGAAAAGCAAACCGCCGCGGCTGCGGGTGATCGCGCCGGAAATTTCTCACGCCACCGCGAAGATCATTAACAAAATGATTTCGCCAAATCCGAGGGATCGCTTCGCCTCCTACGCGGAGTTGATCGAGCAGCTCGAAAAAGCGGCCAACCCGGCGGCGGTGCCAGAAGGCGGGACGTCGCGCGGGTTAATCATCGCCATCGTTTTGCTCGTGCTCACGGCGATCGCGGCCGGCGGAATTTTTCTCGCGCGCAAAACACCAGAGGCAAGCGCAAGCGGGGTGCAAACTGCGACCGTCAATCCGTCGCCGACGATGACTCCGGACACCTCTGCCGCTTTGCGTCAGCAGGAAGAAGCGCGGCGACAAGCGGAAGCGAAAGAGAAAAAGAAACAAAGCGACGAAGCCGCGGCTCGCGAAGCGGAAGCGGCGAAAGCCCGCGAAGCCACGCGGCAAAAAATGCTCGCACAGGAGTCGCCCGGCTGGGAAAAAGCCCTAACGAGTGCTCGCGGGCACATCCTGGCGAATGATTTTCCGGCCGCGCTCGCGGCGATTAACGCCGTGACGGTTTCCGAAACGTCTTTGAAGCAGGCACAGGATTTGGAGCGCAAAAAAATCGGCTGGCTGATCGATTGGAAAAATAAATTGCGCAACGACATCAGTGCCGGGCGCTTCGTCGCGCCGGTCCAGGTCGGGAACATGAATTACACCGGCGCGGCGAAGGCGGATAACGCGCAGGTCACATTTCGCATTCCGCCGTATGGCACGACCGCGGTCGACTGGGCAAAAATTCCGCAGCGCACGCTGCTGAAAATGTCGACCGATTTGATTGCGGCCAACGCCGCCGACGCTGGCGACCGTGAATGGCTCGCGGCGATTTTCGCGCTCGAAACCAACCAGGCAGAATCCGCGCGCCCCTTGGCGGAAGCCGCCGCTAAAGCAAAACCGGAATATCGCGACCAGCTCGCGCTTCTCTTTCCGGCGCAGCCCTAAGCGGGCGAGCAGCTCTCGTTAGACCCGCAGCGTCCCTTCGATGCAATCGTCAAGTGTTTTCCCGATGGCCGCGCTGACGAGCATCTTAATTCCGGCGACCGCGGTCCCATGTTTCGTGTCCCAATAATAGCCATCTGTCGGCGCGACTTTGATCACCGTGATCCGCGGATCGTCGACCCCTTCGGTGAACCAGGTTTTCACAATCGGCTCCCACAATTCCTTGATCTTCGCCTTGTCGCGCGAAATCGTGCCGGTGCCGTTGAGCATCAGGAAATCCGAATGCGCTGAGCCTTGGAAATAAAGTGTCACCCTTGAATCCGCGGCGAGCTCCTCGTTTTTGTGGGAATCCGCCGCGCTTAGGAACCAAAGATTCCCCGCGTCATCCACCTGCTGCACGCTCATCGGACGCGCACCACTTGATGCGCTGCTCTGCGTCGTGGTGCAGAAAAAGCAGGTCTCCGCTTTGCCGACCAACTCCTTGATTTTCGCGATCGCTTCCTGCCCACCGAGGTCGGCGTGATTTTCTTCCGGCTGATTTTTATTGATCGAGTCCATGATGAATGTCGTTGCCGGATATTCGTTCCGCCTGTTGGCGTGGACGCCGGGGTTTTACGTCCGAATGAATTTTGCTCGGCGGCTGTCGATGGATGACGATAGCCGCCGATTTTGCCTAACGAATCAGCGCAGACCGCCGGCGATGCGAATCGTCTCGCCGGTAATCCAGGATGCGTCGTCGGAGGCGAGGAAGACCGCGGCCGGCGCGATGTCGACCGGCTGGCCAATGCGGCCAAGCGGAGTCATCGCTTCGAAGCCCTGCCGCATTTCCCCCTGATTAAAACCAGCGGTGACGACGCCTTCCGTCTCGACCATCCCGGGATTGATCGCGTTCACGCGAATTTTCCGCGGCCCGAGCTCCTTCGCGAGGGTGCGAGTGATCGCGTCGACCGCGCTTTTCGAGGCGGTGTAAACAGACGCGTTCGGCGGCGTCAGTGAGGTCACGGCCGAGCTGATGTTAATGATGCTGCCGCCAGCGGAACCGAATTGCCGGGCCGCTTCCTGCGAGGCGAGGAGAAGCCCGAGAACATTCACGTCAAAGTGCCGGTGAAAATCCTCTTCAGTGATTTCGCCCAGCGGCGCGAACGCGTAGACGCCGGCGTTGTTAATTAGGATGTCGACTTTGCCGAACGCTTTCTTCGCGGCCGCGAAGAGCTGTTCGACCTCGGCTTTTCTGGCCACGTTCGCCTGCACCGCCACGGCCCGGCCGCCGCCTTTGGTGATCTCGTCGACCACCCGGTCGGCGCCTTCCCTGGAGGAAGCATAGTTGACCACCACGGCCGCGCCGGCGGCCGCGAAGTGTTTCGCGATCTCGGCGCCGATTCCTTTGGAGGCGCCGGTGACGACCGCGACTTTTCCGTTCAGTTTATCTTTTGTGGGAGTATTCATATTATTTCTGTATCGTTCGATACATAATAATGCAATCGACAAACCGGCGGTCAACTGTTTTATTTTACCGATGAGTATGAAACAGAAAACGACGCGGACCCGGCGCGGCCGACCGCGCGCTTTCGATCCCGCGCAAGCGCTCGATCAGGCGTTGCACGTTTTTTGGGAGAAAGGTTACGAAGGCACTTCGCTGGTCGATCTGACCGCGGCGATGGGGATCAATCGCCCGAGCCTCTACGCGACCTTCGGGAACAAGGAGGCGCTTTTTCGCCAGGCGCTCGCGCGCTATGCCGAAGGGCCGACTGGATTTTTTCGCGAGGCTTTGCTGGCACCGAGCGCTCGCCTGACGGCCGAACGATTTCTGCGCGGCACGATCGATCTCCTGACCGATCGAAAAACGCCGCGCGGTTGCTTCATTGTGCAGAGCGCGCTCGCCTGCGGGACGGCCGCCAATTCCATTCGAGCGGAACTGACCTCTCGCCGGGACGCGACGGAAGCAGCGCTGCGCCGGCGTTTTCAGCGCGCAAAAAAAGAGGGCGACCTCCCGGCGCGGACCGACCCCGCAGATCTCGCACGTTACCTGACCACGGTGGCGCACGGGTTGGCCGTTAAGGGAACAGGCGAAGCGACGCGCGCGCAATTGCTGCGGGTCATGAAGACGGCGCTCGAGGCCTGGCCAAAGTAAAATCGCGGATCGATTTTCGCGTGATGTGATAAGCTAGTCGCACTCATGCCGCAGTTTGCTTATCGCGCCCGGAATTCCGAGGGCGGGTTGGTCGAAGGGACGCTGGATTGTCCGGATCGCTCGGTGGCCATCCGGCAGATCGAGCAGCTGCAATACATTCCGATTCGGATCGAAACCGTCGCTGCTGGTCCGCAGGTGGTGGCGAGTGCGAATGGCGCGAACGCCGCCGCGCCGGCGACGCAAAATTTAAAAATCCCGCACACCCAGCTGCTGATTTTCACGGAACAGCTCGCGCATTTGTTACAAGCCGGGATGACTCTCGATGAAGGGCTCTCAGTTTTACAGAAACGCCTGAAGCATCCGCGCGTGCAACAGATGACGGCTGCGCTTCACCAGGCCCTGGTCGATGGCCGCAGCTTCTCCCAAGCGCTCCGAAATTTTCCGCGCATCTTCCCGGCGATTTACGTGAACCTGATCGCGGCGGGCGAAGCGAGCGGCGCGCTCCCGGAAATTTTGCGCCGGCTGGTGCAACATTTGATGCAGGCGAAAAACCTGCGCGACCGCGTGCAACAGGCGCTGATTTATCCGGCGTTTCTCGCTTTCGCGGGCGCGGCCTTGATGACCATTTTCATCACCTTCATGGTGCCGCAGCTGACGCAATTCATGACTCAAAACGGCGGCACGCTCCCGTTGCCGACGCGCATGCTGGTCAGCTTCCATCACCTGCTTACGACTTACTGGTGGTTAGGCGTGATCCTGCTGGCGGGTGTGATCATCGCCCTCCGCGCTTTCATTCGCACCGAGGAAGGACGCGTGACCTGGGATCGACTGCGCATCTCCGCGCCGGGTTACGGGCGGATTATTCGGCATCGGTATTACGCGCAATTTTCGCGCACGCTCGGGACGTTAATGGAGAACGGCATCCCCCTGCTGAAGGCGTTGGATTTGGTCACTGAAATTGCGGGCAATCGTTTCCTGGAAAAGAAACTTGGCGAAGTTCGGCGAGCGGTCATCGATGGTGCGAATCTCTCGGCCGCGCTGGCGGCGCAAAAATTATTTCCGGAATTGTTTACCGACATGATGGCGGTCGGCGAACAAACCGGGCACTTCGCGCAAACCATGCAAACGATCGCCGACGTTTACGAGCGCGAACTCGATCGCACGGTGGAAATCATCTCCGCGCTCATCCCGCCAGTGATCATCGCGGTGATTGCGATCGTGGTCGGCTTTGTGGTTTACAGCATTCTCTCGGCGGTCTTCGAGATGACCAGCAGCTTGCAGGTCCGACCGCACTAAGATATTCTCGGCGCTCGAATGTTCCTCCGGGTTTTGGCCTTCGCGGCTCTTCTTTGCGCGAGCACGCGCACGCAGGGTCAGGAAGCGTTCGCCGATGGTTTGCTCGCGCGCGCACGGCCCGGCGCAAAACCCATTCCGGCGAACAGCGCGTGGTTGGATTTACGCCAAAACGCGGCCGTCAATAGCAAGCCGCAGGATGCGCCGGCCTGGGTGGAATCAGTTAATTTGGTCCCGGTCGCGGCCAGTGCGGGCTCGCCGGCGCGCACCGTTTTTCGGATTCGGGTTACGCGGCCGCGCGCAGATTTGCAGATGATGCTGGTGCGTTTGTTTTTCGACGACAAACCGGGGCAACGTCCACTGATCATCGCCTGGGATGAATCCGGCACGCAGGTTCTGCGATCGCGCGAGCTCGGCGCGGGCATTGATCTGCCAAGTTCGGACACGGTGATTTTACCGATGATCAGCGTCTCCTGCATCGACGTCGAAGTGCCGGGTGACGGCGCGAGCGTGCGCGGAGTCTTCATGGATTGGATGACCAGCCGCAACACGGCGCATCCGCTTTCCGCGGCGAGCGCGGACGTGATTCCGGAGCCGTTCTCCGCGGTCGCGCCGCTGCATGCGCCGGCGCAGGACACAGAAACTTTCGGCACCGTCACGGCGACGCTCTCGCAGGAAACGATTCGCGTCGGCGCCAGCGTGCAAGCGGGCGCAGCCTTTCAATTCGGTTTGGAAACGCAACCGCTCCTCGCCTTGATCACCTTTGAAGTTTCGACCGCACGGATCGATTCGCCGCCGCAGATTTTTTTGAATGGAGAAAATCTCGGCGCGGTCACGTTAACCTTGCCGGAGCTGGCGGATCCCGGTTATCGCGGCGAAATGGAGCGACTCGTTAACCCGATGCGTTTTCATTATACCGGTTGGCTGCGCGCACAGAAACTTGTCCCCGCCGCGAATCTGCGCGTCGGGACTAACGAGCTCGTGGTCATCGGTGGCGCGGGCACCCCGGCCTCGGCGATTCGCGCGACCCAGATTCAGCTGAAGTATCTCTGGGATAAGTCCGATTATCTCCTGCAGACCGATCGCTAAAGATCGTCCGGACTTTACGCGCGCACCGGAAGGGCTGAGTTTCCAACTATGAGACGTCGCAATCAGAGTGCCTTCACCCTTCTCGAGATCATGCTCGTGGTCATGATCATCGGCCTCCTCCTGGGCACGGCCATTTATAAACTGCGCGGCAACGTTGAAATCAGCAAAAGCGTCGCGGTGCAAAGCTCGCTGCAAAGCATTAAGACCCAGCTGAAACTTTACGAGAGCTTGAATGGTTTCGCGCCTTCCACTGAACAAGGCCTGCAAGCACTGGTGACCCAGCCGCAATCCGAACCGCGGCCGACGCGCTGGACGCAATTTCTGGATTCCGTGCCCAAGGATCCGTGGGGGAAGGAATACATTTACGTCTCCCCAGGCCGCAAAAATCCCACGAGCTACGATCTTTATTCCTCGGGACCGGATCGCATTCCGGATACCGCGGATGATGATTGGGGTGGTAGTTAGGCGGACGTTTTCCGCGCGCGCCTACTCGGAAATTTCCTGGAGCGTCGCGGGCGCGGGCGTCTGGTTCACCGGGTTGCGCTGAATCACTCCGCGGACGCGCGGCGGAGGCGTGGGCAGCATTGGAATCGGCGCGGGTTTAAGCGTGTTCCCGGTAGCGTTGTTTTGGTACGGCGACGGCGGCGAGATCGGCTGCGGAACGGGTTGTTGCGGCATCGGCATCGGAGGCGTGGTTTGCGTGAGCAATGCCTGATTGAAGTTCAAAGTGGCGGACTGTCCGTCCTTCATGATGGTGACTTTGGTTTCGCCGACGCGCGTCGACCAATCGATATTGGAAATGCTGTAGCCGTGCGGGTTTGGACCCTTGGTGCTCAGATATTCCTTCATGTTCTTGTCGACACCCGAAGTGAGGGTGACCACGCCTTCATCGGCCAGGCGCGCGGCATTTGCGATGTAGAGATCCTTCGCGAAATTCGGCGTGCTCGCTGGCGTGGCCACGGCGGTGGCGACGGCAAACGGCGAGCGATTCATCATCGCTTCGTAACGCGCAAAAGTCGGCTGCTTCGGCAGATCATCCGCGCCCAGGACCAGGGTGACCGCGGCGGTGAAGGGAAGAATGATCGCCGCGCTGAAAAGATAGGGCTTCGTCTTCATGGTTTCGGTGCGAACCAGCGCGCGACTTTGAATTTACCGCGCATCATTGTCGGATCCGCGGAATCGATCGCCAGGTTAACGCTTTCAAAAACTACAAACGATTCCGGTTTTTGCACGTCGTACAAAAATTGCACCAACGGCGGCCACGGACTCTTGGTTTCGATGGTGGCAAAAACGGCCTGATAATTAGGGGTCGATTCGCCGGAACCGATTGCTGGATTTTCGATCAGGAGGTTGTGTTTGCCGGCGACTTGTTTGACCTGTTCGAGCAAAGTCGAAGCCTCTCCCGGGCTCTTCAGCGCGGGCTGATTTTTCTTCATCCACTCGCTCCGGTGTTCCCAAATTTTGCGTTCGTGCACGAAAACGATCTGCTCTTTGCGCGCCGCCTGCCGGTTGACGAAATCTTCGCGCGCGCCCCGGATCATTCCGAAGAGCGACGTCCAGATGAAAAGATTCAGGAGCAGGAAGACGACTCCGCCGACACCGAGCAAGAGCGTGCGCTCCCGCTGATTCAGGCGTTGAAACCAAACCGGGATCATTTCGGTTTTCCCTCCAGGCGAAATTGCGCGTGGTCGTTAGGCAAAATCCGCGGCGCGGCCATCTCGAATTGGAATGTTTTCAGGTCGGCACTCTTCTTCACCTTATCGGCGAATTGATAAGCGAGTGCGGCCGATTTGGCTTCGCCATCAACCGAAACCTGGCGCGCGGATTGCGCGAACTGCGTGATCTGCACATCCGCTGAAGGCAGGCTTTCGAAAAGATGCAGCAGCACTTCGATCGGGTAATAATGCGGATCGATCGCGGGCGCGAGCGCGCGCCATTTGTTTTCGGTTTGTTTTACGAAAGCCGTCCGCGGCGCGTCCTTCGCGATGCTGCGCTCGAGCAGGCCGGTGCGAATTTTCAGGAATCCGAGATAGGCCGCGAAGAGGAGCAAGATCGCCGCGTAAACTCCGCCCGCCCAGATCAGGCGCTTTTTCCATTCCGCCAGCCTAACGAGTTCGGCGCGCTGCCGCCGCCAACTTTCCGGGAGCAGATTGAGTTTCGTTTCCGCGGGCGGCGCTTCTACTCCGATCAAATCCGCGCGACTAACGAACAGCCCCTGGACCGTTTCCTGCAGCTCAAAAAGGCTTTCGTCGAGCAGCACGATCGGGAAAGAAGTATCGATCCCTTGCAGCTCCGCGCTGAACGCAACCTCGGGAAGATTGCGCTGCAATTGATCCGTGTCCGCGCCATCGAGCGATCGCGTGAAACCGAGTTTGCCGTCCTCGCTGATCGCGCAAACCAGGGCTTCGTTTTCGCGATAAATTAAAAACGCATGACTGGCGGCGGCGTGCGTGGCGATGCGTTGCGCGGCGTAAACCGTCACCTGGCTGGGGATGTAACCGCGCGAGATCAACGGCGCGGCCAGCTCGGAAAGTTTCTGGTTATGGACCGCGATCGCCGAGACCACGCTCCCCTCCTCCGTTTGCTCGATGATCTCGAAATCGGTCGTGACCTCTTCGGATGAATACGGGAGCGCTTTCTCGATTTGAATGCGCACCATCTCGTCGAATTCCGCCGCTTCCACCGTCGGCAAACGCAGCCGTTGCGCGAGCACCGCGGTCAAAGGCAAACCAAGCACGAGGTTGGTGCTGCCGTTTAAAAATGGGATCGCTTCCTCGAGTTGCGCGATCGCGGTGACGTCCCAGTTCCCTTCTTCGCCGCTGCGCCGGACGAGATTCCAGCCTTGCGCGGCCGGCATTAAAAATACCGGTGAAGTCGCTGCCTCCATCTTACAGCTCCTTCCAGGTAATCAGTTGCGGAACGTTGCCAGCTTTGCGGATGACCATTTGCACGACGCGAGTGACGTCGCCGGACTTCCCGACACTGGTCACGCGCAGCACTTGATCCTTGAAAGCTACCAACGGGGCAAGTTGTTTAAACTGCTCGGTGTTAAAACCGAGAAGGATGCGGATGTCCTCCACGCTCTTGAATTCGGGATCGTCGGGCGTGCCTTGAATGCCATCCGGACCGCTGCGCGCGGCGATGAATTGATCCACCAGCGGCTCGGTCATTCCGGGTAACGAGAGGAGCACATCGCGTGAAGCCCAGATGAGATCGATCGGACCGGTGCTATTCACAGTCAGGTCTGAATCCCAATCCGGCCGGGCGACAAAATCTTCCCAGCCGCGAATGCGTTTCAGGTCGTCGATCCGCGCGAGCAAGGTATTCGCGGGGCGATAATCGCCATCGATTTCCGCGCCGTTCAAACGCACTAGATTGTCCGCGTCCACCCAGTCGAGCAGGCAGTCCATCATCCGATCGCGCTCATTCAAATCGATGCCCTTGGTCTCGAGATATTTTCGGAGCAACTCGAGCCGCTGCGGATTTTCGCCCGCGACCACCCAGTTCAAATTCAAGCGGCCACCTTCGCCGGTAATGTGCGCCTCGAAAGTTTGCGTGCGGCTGGCTCCACCGTGCAAAACCGGCGAACCGGCATCGACTCCCGGATGGAGCGCGATTTCGCTCCCGGAACAAGCCATCGCCTCGGCTTCTAGCACGCGATTAGCCCGGCCGTTGATGACCATGCGCGAATCAATGGCCAACGCCCACGAAATGACCATTCCGCTCAAGAGAAAGAGCGCCCACAGCGAAAGCATGAGCGCGGCCCCACCGCGTTCGTTAGGCCGGGAAAATTTCATAATGGCGTCCGGCCGAGGGCGACGATCGTTTCCCACGGCACGGAACTATTCGTCCGCCCGATCGCTACTTTCACCAGCCGTGGCAGCGTGACGGTGTCGGTCCACGAATCGACCCAGGTGTTCAACCGCGGATCGAAATAGCGCAGCTGCAGACTTTGCACGTGCCCCAGCAGCGGGATCCAGTCTTCGTTGCTTCCCCCTTCCGACGACCGATCTGCGGGCTGGCGGACAATCCCGATCTCCATCTCGTCTTTTTTCTTTTCCATCGGCCGCACCCGTAGACTGACTTTGTATTCGCCGACGGCGTAACGCGTGAGCAATCCCGGTCCCGCACTGCAAATCCAACTGATCTCATCGCGCGAGCGATCGTCGAGTTTCAAAGGCTCGCCTAACAACTCGCCCTGCCCCGGAGTCAGGCTTTGCCATTCTGCGGAGAGCAAATTTTCCAGACCGGAGTATTGCGCGTCGGCGGTATTCGCTTCGGACGAAATCCGCAACGCGGTCACGTTGGTTTGCACGAAGCGGTAGATCGAGACCGACATCATCGCGAGGATGGCGACCGCGAGCACGATCTCGAGCAGGGTGAACGCGCCCCGGCGTTTCGAATTAGCCGGCGCGATAAACATAAAA
>JBPCJC010000041.1:0-138233 GCA_051005695.1 Chthoniobacterales bacterium
ACTGAAAATGTGACCCAGGGCGGCTGGGTTTGGTTATTGCACCAATGCCAAGAGCACGGGATCTCGCGCATCGCTCTGCTGGTGAAAAAGGACGAGGACGATTTTAAATCCTTGCGCACCGGTGAGCTTTTGCAGAGCAGCGAACTGCTGGTCGCTTTGCCTAACGAGAAGACGGCTGCGGGTTGGGAAGATTCCAGCTGGCTGAACGAACTGCTCGCGAAAGCGCATGCGATGAAGATCGAAATCTGGGCCTGGTGGCCCTGTTTTCACGACGCGCAAATGGCGGCGGCGTTTCCGGACGCGGCCTTTCGGGGACCGCGCGGTGAACATTTCGTCGACGGCGCGGATGCTCGGGTGCAGGCGCGACAGGAAGAACTGCTCGATAAATTGCTCGAGGCTTATCCCTTCGATGGCGTCTCGCTCGATTGGGTGCGTTTCAGCGCCTGGCCGGATGGTTCCAAGGACTCGTTAGGCGCGGCCTTTTCCCGCCGCTACGACATCACCTGGGACGCGACCACGCTTGACCAGGACAACATCAAATCGCGTTGGTACGAGTTTCGCGCGGCCGCGCTTGCGCAATGGATCGGCCAGACGACGCATGATTTGCACGAACGCCGACCGGCGGTGCGTTTCGGCGCTTTCGTCTTGCCGCCGCAATTCACCGAGCTAAGCCAGAATTATCCGATGCTCGCGCGCACCGGTTTAAATTTCCTTCAGCCGATGGGTTACTGGAGCGATTGGAAATTTCCGCCGCAATGGGTCGGCGAAAGTGTGATCGCACCCTATGCGCGCTACGCGATCAACGGGACCGCGTTCTGGCCGACCCTCGGGATCGATAGCCCGGCCAGCGAAATTCCGATCGCGTTGAAAAGCATTCCGCCGGATTCGGTGCGGGGCGTTTCCTGGTTCACTTACGGCACGTGGGAACAGAAGACTTTCGATAAGCTACGCGATCTGCTGCGCAACAGCGCGGACGTGCGGCGTTTGTTTGGTTACGCGGATACGCCGAGCGCGCCAGGCCCGGGCGGGTCGCCGACGCCGGTCGAAAAAATTTCCGCCGCCAATCCACCGACGAGTTCCCACATTCAACCGAAAGATTTTCCAGCCGACGCGTCCGTTTGGAGTGTGATTTGTCTCGGCGAACTCTACCGGCGCGGCGCGCTCGCGGAGCGTAATCTCGATCCGGTTTGTCCGGTGATGGCGTTCCACACTTTTGCGGAAGGCGCGGCGGGCACGCCGGTGTTCACTTACAAATGCAGCACCGCATATCTCGACGCGTTTCTGCAGGCGGTCACGGCCGCTGGCTTCAACGTCACGCCGCTTTCGCGTTTGCAGAATTATCTGATCACCGGCGATCCGAACATGCTCCCGCCGCGACCGCTTGTGATCACGATCGATGACGGCTCGGAAAGCGTGGTCAAACTTTTCGCCCCGCGCGCGGTGAAACGTCATCTGCCTTACACCCTCGCGCTCGTCACCGGTTGGCTGAGCGAGACTAACGAGAGCAATCATTCCACGCCCGAGCCCGGCCAGCCCGATCCGACGATGACCTGGGCGGAAGCGAAACAACTTTTCGACTCCGGGTTAGTGGAAGTCATCGCGCACTCGGACGGGCTGCATTACATGGCCGGCGAAGCCCTCGGCTCGGATGAAGGATTGCCCGCGGAAACCGTCCGGCAATTTTTGGTGGAGCGAAATCGCCTCGAAACCGAAGCCGAATATGAGGAGCGCATCCGCGTCGACATGGATACCTGCCGGCGGAAATTGATCGAGCACGACTTCGGCGTTCCGAGCGTTTTTTGCTGGCCCTACGGAGAGTGGACCGTGACCGCGAAGAACATTGCTGAGCTCACTGGCTTCACGCATTTTCTCGCCTTCGATCCGCCACCGATTTTTGTTTCGCGTGACAGCGCCGCGGAAGGCACGCTCGCGCGCGTGATGGTGATGCGCCGCGACGAAACTTTGCCGCTGACTTTTCCGCCCGATCACGCCGAGGAACAAGCGTGGTGGCTGGCATTCCTGAAAGTGGCGCGGCAATCGCAGAGCCGCACGCTCCTCCGGGCGGCGCTCGCGCAGTTGAATCCCGAGACGACGACGAATCCGCAAGCCGAAGTCGCACGCGCCGCGCTTGATCTCCTTAACGGCAACGCCGCCGGCGGGACCGCGCGTTTGTTAAATCTGCGCCGCGCTTATCCCTTCGACGCCGCAGTTTTGACTTCGATCGATCAGACGCTGGCGCAACTCGCGCCCGGCCCGCGCTCGAAATGATCCACACGTTTCTCGCCAGCTTTGAATTTGCGGATTTCCTCCGCATGCTTGCCGATCATTGGTGGAGCGAGTTCCGCGATCTCGGCGATTGGCCGTGGGGTACGCTCGAGTCGATCGCGGAATACATCGATTTGTTTCCGTTGGTTGTTTGCCTGATCTGGTCGATCTACGGCCTGGATTGTTTGTTCCGTTCCTTCAAGCGCACGCGCATTCCGGCGAGCTTACCGGGCTACAGTGTGCTCATTCCGTTTTACGCGGAGCCCGCCGGTGCGCTTCGCACCGCGCAAAGTGTGGCCGCCGCGTTTCCGCTGCCGGACGAAATTTTGTTGATCGACGACGGCAGCCCCGAGGACAGCGAAGCCGCGGTCCTAGACGAAACCACCTTGCCGCCGCGGACGCGTCTCCTGCGTTTGCCAATAAACCGCGGGAAAGCCGGCGCGCTCAACGCCGGTTTGCGCGAGACCAATTCGGAAGTCGTCGCCTGTCTCGATGCGGACACGGTCGTGCACACGCAGGATTGGCGGGAGATGCTGGCGCGTTTCGCTAATGCTCCCGGCCTCGGCGCGATCACCGGGAAAATTTGGCCGGCGCAGGCCCGCTCGCTGCCGCAGTTGATGCAGGCGCTCGATTATCTCGCCGTCATCGGGTTGGTCAAAAACGCGGAGGATTGCTGGGGCGGAATCATGACCGTCTCGGGCGCGTGGGTGGCGTTTCGGCGGGAGGCATTATTGCAGATCGGAAGCTGGAATGAAGCGACCTCGGCCGAAGACATCGATCTCTCGTGGCGCTTACAGGCTGCGGGCTGGCGCATCGCTTACGAACGCCGCTGGGTGGCGCTGGTCGAAATGGTCCCGACCTGGAGCGCCCTTTGGCGGCAACGCCGACGCTGGAGTCGAGGTCTGGGGCGCGCGGTGCGCGAACATTTTGGTGGAATTCTGCAGGCGCGCGCGACCCATTTGCCGGTCGCGTTAATCACACTCGTCGGCGCCGGCTGGCTCTGGGCGTCGCTCTTCACCGGCGCGGTCCGCATGGTCGCGATCGTGCGTCATCTCGCCCGCGGCGAAAACGTCGCGAACTCCGCGGTCTGGAGTCGCGCCCTTGTTTACGTCGGGATCTGTTTTGGATTTTTTCTGCTCCAACTTTTCATCGCCACCCTCCTCGATCGCACGCGCTGGCGGCTCTATCCGCGGCTCTTTTTGCTTGCGCCGCTCTACACGATTTATTTTTGGGGAATTTCCCTGAGCACGTTCGTAGTCGGATTTCCCCAGGGTTTTTTCCGGCGCGATCGCGGGCAATGGCGCCGGACGATGCGCAATTCCGAGCTCGCCACCGGTGCGCCCGCGGAACTGGTTTGAGCGCCTAACGAATGAAACACGCGCTCTTTATTTTGCTCCGCGTCCTTCTCTTGGTGATCGCGCTTTACGCGGTTTCGAATGCGCTCAAGGAATTGCTCCTGCGCGAAGATGAGCTTTTGGATTCGACACTCCTCGTCCTCCTCAACGTCCTCATCGCCGCCCTTTGCTGGTCGCTTGGTTGCTGGAAATCGCAGCGCGCCGGCCGGGAAGCGCCCTCGATTACTCGTTAGGCAGAGAAGCCGCGGCGCGGAATAAGGCGTGCGCTTGGCGGAAGTTGGGCGACATTCGCCCGCTTGTGCCCTTTCGTTCTCTAGGTCTCGATCCGCGAATTTTTAAAGCTATCCAGGAAGCGGGTTACACCGAGCCCACACCCATCCAGGTGGCGGCCATTCCCGAGATTCTCGCCGGTCGCGATGTCATCGGGATTGCGCAAACCGGCACCGGTAAAACCGCCGCCTTTGTCCTGCCGATTCTGCACCAGATTGCCGGGCGCCTCGACGCGCAGAAACGCGGAATGCGTTCGTTAGTCGTGGCGCCGACGCGCGAACTGGTGGTGCAGATCGAGGAGAATGTGCGCGCCTACGCGAAGCATTTGCCGGTGCGGATGGCGACGGTCTTTGGCGGGGTGAGCGAGAAACCGCAGATCGAAGCGCTCCGCTCTGGCGTCGAGCTGGTGGTAGCAACACCGGGTCGCTTGATCGATCTCATGGGACAGCGGCACGTGAATTTTTCCGGGATCGAATTTCTCGTCCTCGATGAAGCGGACCGCATGCTCGACATGGGTTTTCTCCCACCGATTCGACAAATCGTCAGGGCGCTTCCGCAGAAACGGCAGACGCTGATGTTCTCGGCTACACTTTCTCGCGAGATCGAAGCGCTCACGCATGAGTTTCAGCGTTCGCCAAAAGTGATTGAGATCGGCCGGCGCGCGAATCCCGCGGAGACAGTGACCCAGTTTGTTTACGAAGTGCGCCCGCATTTGAAACCGACGCTCCTCCTGCATCTCTTACGCGATCCGCAGTTCGATACCGTGCTCGTTTTCACTCGCACAAAACATGGCGCGGACAGGATCGCACGCCGACTCGAAGGGGCGGGGATCAAGACCGGGACGATTCATTCGAATCGCTCACAAAATCAACGGTTGCGCGCGTTGAAGGATTTTAAATCGGGCGCCGTTCGCGTCCTGGTCGCGACCGATATCGCTGCCCGCGGGATCGACGTCGACGGAATTTCGCACGTGGTTAATTACGATTTCCCCATACACTCGGAGGATTACGTCCATCGGATCGGGCGCACTGGTCGCGCGCACGCCGTCGGCGACGCGATCAGTTTCATTACCCCGGAGGACCAGGGCCCGCTGCGTTCGCTCGAGCGCTTCATCGGCCGCGGCATCGTGCGCAAACGCGCGGAAGGTTTTGATTACGATGCGGCCGCGGCGCCGCGGGAAGATCGAGTTCGCGGGGAACCGCGGGGCGATTTGCGCGAACGTCGAAATCGCCTCGCGGGTTCAGTGCCCGGGGCCGGGGCGAAAGCTCCGGCGAGCTCGAGCCGCCCGGGCAAAAATCGCTGGGGCCGCCGCCCGCGCTGAGCTCTAAAAGATGGCACGTTACGTGGCCTTTCTGCGCGCGATCAATGTCGGCGGGCGCGTGGTGAAGATGGAACGGCTCCGGCAGATTTTTGAGGATCTCGGCCTAACGAGTGTCGAAACCTTTATTGCCAGCGGAAACGTTGTTTTCAATTCGCGTGCGAGTGCATCAACGCTCGAGCGGAAAATCGAAAATCAACTGCAGGTCGCGCTCGGGTATGAAGTAGCAACGTTTGTCCGGAGCGATGCGGAAGTGGGTACGATCGCAGACTACCCGGCGTTTCCGCCGCCGAAGCTGCATGCGCCCGAAGCGAAGCTCTTCATCGGCTTTCTGTCCCGCGCGCTGGACGCAAAAACGCAGGCGAAACTTCTCAGCTTCTCGACCGACACGGACGAGTTCCATTTCAACGAACGCGAACTCTACTGGCTCTGTCGCGGCCGCCTCAGCGATTCGAAATTTTCCGGCGCGCTCCTGGAGAAAACGCTCGGACTGCGCGCTACCGTGCGCAACGCCAACACCATCCGCCGGCTGGCGCTGAAGTATCCGGCGATTGATTGAGGCGCGGATGAGCAAAGATTTCGCTGAGTTGGATTTTTGCCGGACGCCGCTTGGCGAGTTGACCCTCCGGCGCCGACGCTTGCACTCGTTAGGCGGAATCGAAATTTTTGAGGTCAAACTGGGCAACGACTTTTTGATGTCGAGTTTGTTTCATAAAGTCGAAGTCGCGCTGGCTGATCTCGGACTTTCAGAAATCGAGGCGGCCCCGCCGTGGGATGTGGTCGTCGGCGGACTTGGTCTTGGTTACACCGCGACCGCGGCGTTGAAACACGCACAAGTCGGTTCGCTGATCGTCGTCGACGCGCTCGCACCCGTTATCGGCTGGCATCGCGACGGCTTGGTCCCGCTGGGTGCGGCTCTCACCGCCGATCCGCGCTGTCGTCTGGTGCAGGGAGATTTTTTCGCGCTCGCGAGCTCGCCCGAGGGTTTCGATTCCTCGCAACCTGGGCGCCGGTTTCACGCGGTCTTGTTGGATATCGATCATTCGCCGCGCGACCTGCTGCATGCGCGTCACGCCGCTTTTTATCAACCGGACGGTCTGCGCGGGTTGGCCGCGCAACTTCATCCGCGCGCGATTTTCGCGATGTGGTCCGACGAACCGCCGGACGAAGAGTTCATGCACGGGTTGAGCGAAAGTTTTCTCGAAGTGCGCGCGCACGTGGTCACGTTTCCGAATCCGCTCCTTGAATCGGACTCCGCGAGCACGGTCTACGTTGCTCGCCGGCCGGAATAGAACTCTTCGCCGCCGACTCCCATCCGGAAGATTGGAAAGCTTTTCACTCGCCGCGGAGTCGGCCGCAGCCGTAGTTATGCGGACGTGGCGGACGAAGTTTTCCAGCACCTGGTTGAGGAATTTTACATGCCTCTTTACCGCTTCGCTTTATCGCTGGCCCGCAATCCCGCTGATGCATCCGATTTGACCCAGCAAACATTTCTGACCTGGGGCAAGAAGGGACATCAACTGCGCGATCGTTCGAAAGCGAAGACCTGGCTCTTCACCACTTTGTATCGCGATTTTCTGGCCAAACGCCGGCACGCTGAGCGCTTCGTTGAGGTCGAGGACGACTCCTCCTTCGTCGAGCCGCAACAGGTCGCCGCCTCGGTAGTCGACGCGCTCGACGCCGAGATTGTGCAACAGGCTTTGCAGCAACTGGAGGCCCGATATCGTGCGCCGGTTACTTTATTTTACATGCAGCAACATTCCTATCGCGAGATCGCGGAGATTCTCGAAATCCCGATCGGCACCGTGATGTCGCGGATCTCGCGCGGAAAGGCGGAATTGCGCAAAGCCCTCACCGACGGCGCCGCGAGTGAAGGCCGCAAAGTGGTCTCCATGACGGAGGAGCCTGGCAATGGATAACCGCGAGGCGCGCGCGCTTTTGAGCCTCCATCGTGCCGGCGAAGTCGATTCGCCTAACGAGCAGTTCCGCGAGGCCGCGCAACGCGCGGCGGACAATCCCGAGCTGGCGCGCTGGTGGGCGGACGACCAGGCGTCTGATGTGGCGATCGGCAGGAAATTGCAATCGCTCCACGTGCCCGCGGCATTGAAAGAACGCTTGTTAGCCGCAGATCAACCGATCGAACGCGTGCGCGACGGTCGTTGGCGGCGCCGAATTTTATTGGCCGCGGCCGCGATCATCGCGCTCGCGGTCGTCTTCGGTTCGTGGCGCGGGCCGTTTCAGCCGGCCGCCTCGCTCGCAGATTACCGTGATGAGATGGCCAGTTTCGTGCAGGTGCCGCCTTCGTTGGAGATGAAATCGAACGATCTTTCGAAGCTGGTCAGTTTCCTGCAAAAAGCCGGCGCGCCCTCCGCCATGGAGATCCCGCCCGCGCTTCGGCAAATGGAACCAATCGGTTGCCGGAGGTTGCGTTTTCGCGGATACGATGTCGCGTTGGTTTGTTTTAAACGCGCCGGCAATCTGGTCCACATGTTCGTGATTGATCGCGCCGCGGTGGCGGGAAAGCGAACGCCCGAGACGCCGCAGTTTGCGCCCGCCGGCGAGTGGATGACGGCGTCGTGGGAGCAGGGGGGCCAGACCTGCGTGGTGATGATGCGGGGCGAGCAAGCGCAGTTGGAACAAATGCTCGCCACTCGTTAGGCACGGCCTAACGAGTCCTGGCGCTCAATCGTCCGCGACCGTAAATTCAGCGTGAGCGCCCACCGCCACCAGCGCGACGCCGCCGATGACGTTGCCGATCAGGCTCGGGACCAGGAAGTGCCCGAACGCTTGGCCGAGCGAAATCGATCCGCTGCTCAGAAGGTAGAAATTCTCCACGTTCCCCGCGATGACGTGCGGGAGCTCGGCGAGTCCGACGAGGTAGGCGATGATGATAATCACCCAGAGCCGTCCGGTTTCAGCGAAGGGTAGCAGCCAGACCATCAGCGCGATCAGCCAACCGGCGAGCGCGCCCCGCACGAGGATGGTCACAAAATCCGGCGCCATGCTTTTCATCGAGATCTCGGTGAAAACGCGGCGAATATTTTCATCGAAGAGATTGGTGTGCGCGAGTAGCCAGGCGAAGATGAAGGCCCCGAGCAAATTCGCGATCAGCACCACCGCCCAGAGGCGGGCGACGTTGAGTAGCAGCGCCACTTTCCATTCTTTCAAGAGCGGCAGAATGACGGTGAGAGTGTTCTTGGTGAAGAGTTGCTGGCGCCCCAAAATTACAATCACGAAGCCGAGGCTGTAGCCGAATTTTGTGATCAGCGGAGTCCAGGGCGCATCCGGCAAATGCGCGCGTAACAAAGATTCGGTGACGAGGGAGAATCCCATCGAAAGTCCGGCGGCCAATCCGGAAAGGGTGAGCGCGCTCGTGCGCCGTTCCAGTTCGTGTTCGCCTTCGCGATAGATCGCCTCATAGACAACGTCGCCGGGCGGCGCGGTCCGGTCCTGGATTTCCGATTCCCGCTTTTCTTGCGCTTTCCTCGTGGCCATGGCGTTTTTTTCTTTTTGCTGAATTTTTAATGCCAACCTCTGGTTCGGTAATCACTTAACGCGAGCACGAGCATGATCCCGAGCCAGAAAAAGCCCGCGCCGGCGAAGACCCACATGATCGGTTTGTTGTAACGCACGTGCATGAAAAAAAGGAGGATGAGCGCGCCTTTGGCGAGCGAGATCAGCATCGCCACCGCAGTGTTGAACGGGCCGAGATTCACGTAGGCGGCGCCGATCGTGAGCGCGAGCAATCCCAGGAGCGCGACTCCGTTGATCAGATAAGTGCCGGCGGAAGGATGCTCCGTTTTCATGAGTGGCGATCGACCAGGTAAATCAGCGGGAAGAGAAAAACCCAGACGATATCGACGAAATGCCAATAGAGGCCTAACAAGTCGAAGGGCGTGTCCTGATTGCGGAAGGCATCGGTGAAGCATGCGCGCAACGCGAAGAAGGTGATTATGACCACGCCGGTCATCAACCAGTAGAGACAGAAAAACATCTCGGCGTGTTTTGGATCGGTCGCTGCGATGTGAAAGTTCGCGTCGGGCAAAAGGTGCTCAGAGATTTCTTTCGAATATTCGTAATCAGGGGCAGCAAACCGAGGAGTCATGAATACCGACATGAGTTTCAACCCTGTCGGCGATCAATTCGTGATCGTCAATATCGTGCGCGCGTTCGGTCAGCCTTTCACCATCGTTCCCGCGACCGCGACGCTAGTGGCGAAAGATGCCGGCGATGAATCAGCCATCTTTAACATCGGCGGAAATGTCGGCATCGCCATCCTTTCCCCCTTCGTCACCCGGCGCGCACAGTTCCATGACAGGCGTATCGGCGACGCCATCACCGTTTACGACCCGAACACGTAGGGGCGAGCCGCGACCTTGACCAGCAATTTTGTCAGCAAAGGATTCAATCCCACGACCGCGCTTCCACAAGCCTCTATGGCGATGGAGGCTCGTTAGGCGTGACGCTTCATCATGGCGTTCAACGACGCCTTTCTTGTCATCGGCATCAGCCTCGCGGTCGGCGCGGCTGCTGTCTGGTTCTGCAAGGAAACACCCGGCGGCGGCGGTGCGGCTGCGCATTAGAGCGTGTCATGCACTTCGGAGAGGAGGACCACTCCCGGGCAACTGTAGCCACGTGCCCTGCGGGCCGTGGGGCGCGGGTGGGCGATTGCCTTTATGCGCTCCTGTTGGGAGTTCAGTTACCTGGCCCCGTCTGGGAAGCACGGCCCAAAGGGCACGTGGCTACAGGCGCCGGCGCGCCCGGCGCCTCGTCCACCTTGGCGGACAAAGTGCATGACACGTTCTAGCTAATAACAAAAAGACGGGCTGAACATTCGACCCGGCTTTTTCTGGTTAGCTTAAGTGAGCTTTACAGCGCCGTCTTGAAGGCGGGATCGCTCCGATCGCTCTGGCCAGTGCTGCCGTCGACGGCGCAAAGCCGGAAGGATGGGCGCGACAATCCCGGCGGCGTCATCATTAGCTCCCTCTGACTGGGGCCACGCCCGCGCTTACCCGGACACCCTATCGGCTAAACATCGGGCAGCGGCTTCTGGGCAACGAAAAAGGCGCATCGGAGTACCCGATGCGCCTTTCATTGGTTAGGTTTAGCTCGGACTAGGGAGCCATCTGCTGGACCGGCGCTGCGAAGGGGCCGGGGTAACCGTTAGCCAGGGCGCAAACCCGGATCAGGTAGACCGTCCCGCTCTCTAATCCTGAGAGAAGGAGGCGAGCCGCACTCGGGGTCTCGTCCACTGCGGTGAAGGTGCCGGTGCCACTCAAGTCAGTGGAATATTCCGCGGCATAGACTTTGGCGCCGATGACGGCCTTCCATTGCACCAGGATGGTGCCGGGATCCTTGCCCATCCGGGCCCGAAGGAGATCAGGCGCGGTCGGTGAAGGCACCGGAGCCGGCGTGGCGCGGACACCGTAACCGGTGCTAAGGATAAAGCTGGCGTCGCCTTCGGAAACAGTCGAGACGTGGTTAGCCAGGTTACCATAGGTCTGCGCCTGGACCTTGCCTGCGGCCTGGACCGCGGCGAAGGCCTGGGCTGAGGCTTGTTTCGCCTGCAGCGCGGCGGCCTGCAGGGTGGCCAGGTTGGTATTGGCCGTGTCGAGCGCATCGATCAACGGCTGGGTGCCGGTCAGGACCGTTTTGCTCATTGTTACTACCTTGCCGCCCTGGTCGATCCGCTGGGCTACGGAGGAGGGGAGGTTTAGTTTAATAATGCTTTTCTTTTTCATACGCACAGAGGCTTTGAGTCCCTCGGACTACCCGCGGCGAATCTTCATTGGAAGACTTGCGTAACCTCGTTAGTTTGGTTCGAGGCCTGCCTTAATGACAGCGACCGGGAGTCTAGCAAATCCAGTGCCACGGTCTGATTGCATCACTCGTTATTCTTAAATAACTAACAAGTGCTTGGGTAAAATAAGCAAGGCGGCTCAGCTTTGACCGATTCAGCGAGAAGTTTCAGGGCAAAGACCCGCCTCATTGAAGTGCGAGACCCGGGTTTACCGGCAAAGGCCTTGGTCACTGAGCTACCGGCCAGGAGTGTAAGGGCAAAAGCATGGACTCCTCGGGCAGGAGCGACGAGTTTTGGGATGAAGGTCCGGGCTGTGGGGGTGCAGGCCACGGCTTTAGGGGCAGAGGTCTGCACTCTTGGGGTACAGGCCACGACCGTAGGGGCAAAGGCCTGAACTCTTGGGGTACAAGCCGCGACTTTAGGGCCAAAGGTCTGGCCTTTAAGTCGAACATTGCCGCCACTGAATTAGAATGGCCGGCGGCCAAACTTAACTGCCAGCCGTCATCCTCGGAAATGCGAACGGCCTTTCTCAGAGTTGCGGACCTAAGGCGAGCGGGCTGCCGTCCCAGCTCGGTAGCTAAGGTTTGAGCCGCGTAGATTTTTGCCATCTAAGTTGCGCAGAGGGATTCCGGTTGGGGCGGGACGGGGCCTTCGCTTAAAGCACGACCGACAGACGGCAGGTGATCGAGGTCGGTGAGATCACCGGAATAGGACGGCACGTGGCAGAATAAGTGATCTTCCCAAGGCTTCGTTGTTTTGGTAAAGCCGGAGGCAATGAAGACAGTATGGTCGTTCGACTTGGGAAAAGCGTCTATCGGCGAGGCGGTCCGCGACGTGGCGACCGATGATTTCCCGCACAAAGCCTCGCTTCTCATCCCGCAGGACTTTGCGGATACCAGGCCGGCGGCTGGGCGGCGACGGATGTGGCGTACCCGTCAGGCTCATAAGGCTCGTGAGGCGTGGCTGGATGAAGTCTGGCGCGCAGCAGGGCTCCAGCCATTGACCGGGCGGCGGGTGGAGCGAGAGAATGGGAAGTGGAAGGCAGTAGAGGAAACCGCTGAACAGCGGGAACGCCGCGGATGGCTGGAGCGTGAATTTCCCGCAAAAGGTGACCCGACTTGTTACAACTCTTCGCTGCTGCGGATAAAGCTCCTGGACCCGAGGACGCCCGCGCCGGGGGAAGTGCTAGCGGACTGGCAGATTTACAAGGCGCTGCATTCGGCCATTCAAAAAAGAGGTTACGGTCGCGTGCCTTGGGCGACGCGGGCAGCAAAGCGTGGGGAGCAGAACGAAGAGGAGTTAGTCTCGGCATTGCTCAAGAAAGATCCGGCAAAACTCACCGACGAGGAAAAGGTCTATCGTGCCGCCGTTGAAGCTTGGCCGAAGTTTAAGCAGGAAGTTCCCGACAGCGCTTTTCATTTCCCGGCTTATTACGACGCCCGGAAGATGGATCTCTGGTCACCGGACAAACCGGCGACGTTGCGCGATCGAATCGATTGCACCGCGGAAAGCACGCGAAAAATCCGCTTTGACCGATCTGATGTCGAAAATGAAATAGCTATTCTGGCACGCCGTGCCGCTGAGTTGTTGCCAGCCATCGCCGCCTCCTTTTCGCGCTTCCGAGAGGAAGGTTGCACGGTCAAGTGGACAGAGAATCCACTGCGATTGACGCTGCATTACGGTAAAGTCGACTCGTCCGACGGCGCCAAGGCTTTCGATGTGACTGCCTCGGACTTTGGCGCATTTCTCGTGCACGGGCCGGCGGGGGAGCCATCGGAAAGCGCACGAGAGGATTTCGCGGGCTATCTTGCTTTTCGGACAAAGCATGGCTTGCACCCGGGCAGCACGGATGACTGGTTAGGCGCGATCGGACAGAAGACGCCGCGCTTTGATAACCGCATCATTAATGACTGCGCTCTCATCTCGCGCCTTCAGGTCTGCAACGTTGCGGTGCGCTTCGATAAAAAGACCGGCCAACCTTATCCCGATTCGCTGCTTGCCTCAGAAGTGACCTTTCTGATGAAGCTGAAGAACACGCTCGTGAACGACGAGCCGAAGCCGCGGAAGCTGCGGCCGGAGGAAGTCCGCGAGATATTCGCCATCGTCACCGCCGACGCTCGCGCGGTCAGGCCAGACGAAAAGAACGCGGAGCACAAAGTCGTCAGCCATTACTCTCTCGGAAAGAGCGATTGGGGTAGCGCAAAGAGTTTGAAAAAGCTGGGCCTCCGGACGATGGCGAACCACGAGGAAGTGAAAGCTCCGAAGGTGGAAGGCCGCAGCCGCTTCAGTCGGCCGGCGCTGCGGCTGATTCGAGCGTTGATCCTCAGCGGGCAAAAACCGTCCGAGTTTTACGGGCGACTGCTCGCGCGGGAGCCTGCATTGCTCGACGAAATGGGGATGGATGTGCTCGATGCCGAGCCGGCGCGTTTCGTCGGGAAGAACGGCACGGAAAAGAAGTTTATGAAACGCGACCGACCCTGGGTCTTGAAAGGGGACTTGACGTTCTTCGCGGATCTCGCGCGGAAGAACGCAAAAGGCGAGGGCGACACGTGGGAAGATTTGTACTTTCCGGAGCAGCGTCTCTACGCGCTGGAAGCAAGGCACAAAGACGAAGCAGGCAAGGTGGATGTGCCGAACGCGGTGCGGGAAATCATCGGAAGCATCAACGACCCGGTGGTCCGTCATCGGCTTGGTGTTTTCGCCGACCGAATCGGGGAACACCATGCACGATTCGGAGTGCCGGAAGAGCTCGTACTGGAGTTTATTCGTGAAGACTTCATGGGCGAACAGGCGAAGTTCGAGTTAAGGCGCTTTCAGAATGAGCGTGAAAAGGCGCGGAAAGAGGCGAAGGAGCGAGCAGCCGATTTGGGGGCAGGGGAACGCTCAGGACAGCTTAAGTATGAGCTGTTCAAGATGCAGGGCGACGCCTGCCCTTATTGCCAACAGCCATTTTTCCAAACGGAACTCACGAACTACCGCATCGAGCACATCGTCCCGCGCCAGCAGGGCGGGCCAGATGCGATGGTAAACTACGTCCTCGCACACGAAGCGTGCAACGATGCGAAGGGCGAGATGACGCCGTTCCAATGGAAGCACGGGCGTGAAGGCTGGGACGCCTACGAGACATGGGTGAAGCGGCACGCCACTGCCTTGCGGAACAAGAAAGTGCAATTGCTCCTGCAGGAAGACGCGCCCGAGCTTGTCCAACGCTATACAGCGCTGGCCGAGACGGCATGGATCGCGAAACTCGCGCAGAAGATCGTGTCGCTGCATTTCGGTTGGCGCAATGGCAACGACCTTTCGGGATCGAAGCCGGTTAAGCGAGTGACAGTCATTTCCGGTGGTCTAACCGCTCGCATTCGGCGCGCCTATCGGCTCAATAGCCTGCTTGCGCCTATGCCCGCGAAGTTTCTCACCGAGGCGCTACAGCGCGCGGCGGAAAGAAAGCAGTCGCCGCTGACTGCAGAAGAATCTGCCTTGGTAACGAAGGAAGCCGCTTACGAATGGGAGTCAGTCGCCGAAAAGAACCGCCAAGATGATCGCCACCACGCGCTCGACGCGATGGTAATCAACTTCCTGCCGCAATGGACGCGCGATGCGCGGAAGGAGCATTTTTTTCGCTTTCCGGAAAGGATTCAAAGAAACGCCCAAGCGTATTTTCGCGAAGAGATCGCGGCTGTTCGCCCGGTTTCGCTCGCCAGAGTAAAACCGGCGCTGGAGGAAACGTTCTACGGAATGCGCTCGCTTAATGGGGCTAACTACATCGTCAAGAGAAGGCCGCTCTTCGATCTCGCGGTGAAGGAAGTGAAGGGGAAGCTGGAACTCAGAGCGCGGAAGGACATCGAGCCGCACAAGATTGTCGACGGAGCGATCCGCGAACTAGTCGCGGAGTTCCTCGGAGCGCATCCCGATCTAACCCTGGAGCAGTGGCGCGACTGGTGCGCCACTTTGAGACTCAGCCCCAACGGTCCCAGAATTGTGAAAGTGCTGATGACCGAGACCAAACGCGACGCGGTCGAGGAATACGGCCGCTTCGGCAAGGCCGGCAATGCTGGCCGTGAGCAATATAGAAGGGGTGCCTCCCATGCAGGCTACTTTGTGTTTACCTTACCAGCCACCGCAAAAAAGGAATCGGGTAAAAGACCCGTCCGCGTGCAGCCGGTGTATGCCTTTCAGCAGCGAGCGGCAGTCGAGAAAGAACTTCGCTCGACGCCCGGAGTCGAGATCGGCGGTTACTTTTGGGCGGGATGTCAGGTTATCCTTGCGAAAGAATGGGAGTTCAAAGGCGAGAGATTCCCGGCTGATGAATATACTCTCAGAACCCTGTGGACGCAGGGGAACGCGATCCTGAAGCACGGCGCGCACGGCTTCATCGGGGCAAAACCAAAGCACAACGCGCCGATTCCTCTTTGGATTCTTGTCGATGCCGGGATGAAGCCGAAGCCTTAGCACCATGAGCTACCACATTCTCCACGTCCTGCAGCATGGAGCGACCTTGTCGAAGGAGCGTGGGTTTATTGTCTGCAAAGCGCCGGACGGTTCGGAATTGCGGCGACCACACCAGGACATGCGAGCGGTGATCGTTGCGGCGCGGGGGGTAACGCTTACTTCAAACTTTGTCGCGGCAATCTTGGAAAGCGATGGGATTATTCTTCATTGCAATGACGCCTACGAACCCTGCGGAGTCACTGCACCGCTCGAGCGCGTGGTTGATCAGCGCGCTTTTCTTCATCAAGCTTCCCGGCCCAGGCGCCTCAATGAAAGATTGTGGCGCCGGATGTTGCAGGGCAAGACGCGCAATCAACAGCGCGTCCTGGCGCAGAAAGAGGTGGCTAGCCCACATCTGGAACTCGCGCTCAAGACCGGCCACATCGATGAGGGCAATTGTGCACGGCGTTATTGGCAGCTTTATTTTCCAGCAATTGGCTGGTCGGCCACGAAACGGGATCGCAAGGAGAACAGCGCGCCGAACCAGATGCTTAACTACGGCTACACGGTGCTGGGTTCGCTCTGTCACCGCAGCATCATCGTGCATGGCTTAACGCCGGCGCTCGGAGTTAAGCATATGCCGCGGTATCGCTCGACGCCGCTCGTTTACGATTTAATGGAACCTTTCCGGCCGGTGGTGGATATGATGCTGGCTGAATTCATGCGCACGAACGAGGTCTCCCTGCGCGCCTGGTCGCGCCATGTCGGGATGCAATTGCGCGAACATCGCGTAGCACACGAGCGTTATTCCCTAAAGCTTATGGATGCGATCGACGCCTGTGCCAGCTCGCTCGCACGCAGCTACGCTAAACACGCAGACGAGCCGTTCTGGGTGCCGGAGTTGTGATCGAGAAGAAGAGTCCGTTCCGTATGGGCTGGGTGATGGTAATGTTCGATCTGCCGGTGTTGACCGATGAGGAGAAGCGCGCGGCCAGCAGGTTTCGCAAAGATTTGCTCGAAAGCGGATACTTCATGATTCAATGGAGCATCTATGCTCGTCCATGTGTGACCTACGAGCATCTCGACACGCAGATTCGTCGAGTGAAATCGGTTACGCCGGAGGCAGGCAATGTGCGGTTAATGTTTATCACCGATGAGCAATGGGGCCGGAGCGTGACCATCATCGGCCCGAACTACCGGCAAGGGAATCGCGCTCTCAATCCCGAGATGCCGGAGCAGGTGGAGTTCTGGTAAAGAAAAGCGCCATTCGGACGTGCGATGCAGTGGTCCAAATGGCGCTAAATTAGTTGAGACTTCACCCCCCGGAAAAGTCGAATAGGCTTTAAATCTCTGCAATCTTTGCTCTTGCGTCAAACCTATTCTATCCAACTTCTCCGGGGAGTGAAGTCAGAACAGCCTCATGTTCGTTGCGAACAACTCGATCATTCTATCCAACTTCTCCGGGGAGTGAAGTCAGAACCCCTAGCAAGCGAAGAGCGCTTGGGTTTTCATTCTATCCAACTTCTCCTGGGAGTGAAGTCAGAACTAAGATGCCTGACCAGACTACGACCGAGTTATTCTATCCAACTTCTCCGGGGAGTGAAGTCAGAACAGCACTGTCGCGAGCACGCGCAGGCCGCGGATTCTATCCAACTTCTCCGGGGAGTGAAGTCAGAACAGAGAGTCGGCCAAATCGGTTGCGCTTTCCATTCTATCCAACTTCTCCGGGGAGTGAAGTCAGAACGTAGAGCCAGACGCGGCCGTCGCGGAGAAGATTCTATCCAACTTCTCCGGGGAGTGAAGTCAGAACGGTCCGCTGAACGACTCGACGCCGGGGTTCATTCTATCCAACTTCTCCGGGGAGTGAAGTCAGAACACGAGCGAAGTGAGCGCCGGGAGGATAAGAATTCTATCCAACTTCTCCGGGGAGTGAAGTCAGAACGGAACCTCGACCCGGACGCCTACTACTGCGATTCTATCCAACTTCTCCGGGGAGTGAAGTCAGAACCGCCAGGGCGAGCGCTTCCGCTTCCGAAAGATTCTATCCAACTTCTCCGGGGAGTGAAGTCAGAACTCCTGGCCACTCAAAGCGGGACGAACCCGAATTCTATCCAACTTCTCCGGGGAGTGAAGTCAGAACTTCGCGGGAGTGCGAGTCTTCTGCTGTGCTATTCTATCCAACTTCTCCGGGGAGTGAAGTCAGAACCAATGAGGCTCGCTGCCGAGAATCTCCGCGATTCTATCCAACTTCTCCGGGGAGTGAAGTCAGAACAGCGGCGAAGCCGCGAAGAAGTCCATCCAGATTCTATCCAACTTCTCCGGGGAGTGAAGTCAGAACGGGTTGCTATCTCTTCCCGCGGAAGCGGCCATTCTATCCAACTTCTCCGGGGAGTGAAGTCAGAACTGGCTGGTGTTCGCCTGCGTCTGGGCTGCCATTCTATCCAACTTCTCCGGGGAGTGAAGTCAGAACTTAAGCCGCGGCGGATAAGGTGCGTGGAAAATTCTATCCAACTTCTCCGGGGAGTGAAGTCAGAACAGCTTGATCGCGTGGACGATGGCTTGCTTTATTCTATCCAACTTCTCCGGGGAGTGAAGTCAGAACGCTGGTCTCGGGCCAGAAGGTGCACTTCCGATTCTATCCAACTTCTCCGGGGAGTGAAGTCAGAACGCGGGGTCCGGAGAGTCCGGCGCAGCCGGTATTCTATCCAACTTCTCCGGGGAGTGAAGTCAGAACATCTCGGTTACGGCGAGTGGCACGGGCTTCATTCTATCCAACTTCTCCGGGGAGTGAAGTCAGAACACCGTCGTGATCCGAGTGGCCAGTTCTGTCATTCTATCCAACTTCTCCGGGGAGTGAAGTCAGAACCGAGCGTTACTAATCCCCATCCTGCCAACCATTCTATCCAACTTCTCCGGGGAGTGAAGTCAGAACTCGCAATGCGTCGCCCAAAACCTTGGCGTTATTCTATCCAACTTCTCCGGGGAGTGAAGTCAGAACCATCCGCGGGATAAAGAGAAGAGGCACACCATTCTATCCAACTTCTCCGGGGAGTGAAGTCAGAACGAGTCCTGCTGGACGAATCGTCTATCCTGATTCTATCCAACTTCTCCGGGGAGTGAAGTCAGAACGTAGTTTACGAGCACAAGAGCGGCTCGATGATTCTATCCAACTTCTCCGGGGAGTGAAGTCAGAACGGCGCGCTGCGAGCGCTTAGCCCGGTGTAAATTCTATCCAACTTCTCCGGGGAGTGAAGTCAGAACCGAGTGCGCACAGCCACCCGCAGAGTGATGATTCTATCCAACTTCTCCGGGGAGTGAAGTCAGAACATCGAGCGACTCGTTATCGCTATCGCGCAGATTCTATCCAACTTCTCCGGGGAGTGAAGTCAGAACTACGCCAAACCAAACGCACGCCGATGAGAAATTCTATCCAACTTCTCCGGGGAGTGAAGTCAGAACATGCGGAGCTCAAGGGGCATCTGGAGGAAGATTCTATCCAACTTCTCCGGGGAGTGAAGTCAGAACGCCGTCGCGGAAGCGGGCGTGCAATCGCTCATTCTATCCAACTTCTCCGGGGAGTGAAGTCAGAACAGTAAGAAAGTGTTCGCGGGATAGGCGGCGCCGTTAAAGAAATAACCGCGAGTGGAGGGAGCGTTCATGAGTGGCGATCGACCAGGTAAATCAGCGGGAAGAGGAACACCCAGACGATGTCGACGAAGTGCCAGTAGAGGCCTAACAAGTCGATCGGTGTGTCGTGATTGCGAAAGGCGTCGGTGAACCAGGCGCGCAGGGCGAAGAAGCTGATCATGAGCACGCCGATGGTGACGTGGAGCGCATGCACGCCGGTCAGGAGCCAGTAAAGGTAGTAGAACAGTTCGCCGTGCGTCGGATCAGAGGTGTCGATGTGAAAATTGCGGCCCGGGAAAAGGCCTTCGTGAATTTCCTGCGCGTACTCGAAGCCTTTGATGACGAGGAAAGCCACGCCTAACGAAGCCGTGATCATCAGCAGTAAACCGAGAAGCCCGCGGCGATTGGCTTTGGCTGCGCGGACCGCGAACGCCATCACGGTGCTGCTGATTAAAAGAACCGCGGTATTGACTGCGCCGAAGACAACCAGCGTGTGTTTGCTCGCCTCGGCGAAAGCCTGCGGGTAGTAAATCCGGTAAGCGGTGTAGCCGAGGAACATCCCGCCGAAGAATAGAATCTCCGTGGCGATGAAGAGCCACATCCCCATGGTCGCGGCTTCGCGTTGCTGCTCCGCATCGTCGAACTGATGTTCCACCGGCACGGTCGCAACTTCGCTCATGTTGCCGAACGACTCCTCTGGGTAGCGCATGCGTCTCGCGTGCCGGCGATCCGCGTCCCGCGGTCGCGAACTCTTCTTCCATCGTCACGGAGCCAAGGCTGTTTTCGCGGGACGCAAAAACCAGCACGCGAGACGCGCGCGCTACCCGGAGTCAATCCGCGGGTGCGGGGATGTTTGTCTCGCACCATTTTAACCATGGGTAGCTTCTCCGGCCCGAGCCGAGGTGAAGATTTTCCCGAGATAGTTTTGCAACGCAGCGAAATCGAATCGCTCGCTGCGGAAGCCGATGTAGCCATCCGGCCTAACGACTATGAGCCCGCCGCCAAGTAGATCGTAATTAGCGTGCACGGCGCCGGTGATGTCGCGCAGTTCGCCTGCGCTCGTTAGGCCAAGTCCGCGCGCGATCCGGAGAACAGGCATCTCGGTTCCCAGGTCGGGCACGACGCCCGGATCGCGCGCACCGTTCCCGAGAAAACAGAGCAGATGGTGTCCCGGCTCGTGGAAGAGTTCGAAGAGGCGGCGCGATCGGCCGCTGGCATCGCGCAGTTCGCCGTCGGGAGCGCGATCTCCTGCGCGCACCGCGCCTTTGCCGTGATTTTCTACGATCGTGCTCGACCGATAATTCACCGTCAACTCGGATATGCGGTCGGCGAATTTTTCCTCGAGGAAATCGATCCCGGTGACGAGCGGCAGCAGAAGATCACGCGCAGTTTTGGCTACCGGATTCGTGATCGTAGCGAAGCGCGTGATCCGGTCGGTCAGATTGAGCACGCCTTTCGCGATCGGCTCGCGCTCGCTGCTATAGCTGGCGAGCAATGCCGCCGGCGCGCGACCGCGCACCACCAGCGCCAGCTTCCACGCGAGATTAAATGAATCCTGAATACCGGTATTCATACCCTGGCCGCCGGCGGGGCTGTGAATGTGCGCGGCGTCACCGGCAAGGAAGACGCGAATTTTGCGAAAGTCCGCGACCTTGCGATGCGAGATGTGAAAGCGCGAAATCCAAACGGCGTCGCTCACGCGCAGATCGCGCGGGCCGCGACGCTCGGCAATGCGCTGCATGTCTTCCATCGTCGGCTCGGGCAAATCCTGCTCGCGCGATTCCGGCGGGATGTTGGCGATGAGGCGCGCGCGCTCGCCTTTGAATGGAAAAAGGGCAAAGAGTCCCTCGTCGGAAAAGAAGAGGTGGATTTCATTTTTCGGGAGCGACGACTCTGCGCGGACGTCGGCCAGGACGAAACTTTCGTCGTACGGGGCGCCTTCGAATTCCATCCCGAGTGCGTGCCGGGTAGCGCTGTGCGCGCCGTCGCAACCGAGCAGCCAGGGTGTTTCGATGGTCTCTGCGCGTCCGTCCGCGTGCCTAACGAGTGCTTGCACCGAGGTGTCGGTTTGGGTGAGACCGGTGAGCTCGAGATTCCGTTCAACCTCCACGCCTAACGAGTCCAGATGTTCGATCAGGATTCGTTCCGTTTCGGATTGCGGCAGGCTGAAGACGAACGGATAGGGGCTGGCGACGGTCGAGAGATCAATCCGCACCAGTTCTTTTTCACCGTGACGAATGTTGAGCGCGAAGATCTTCGTCCCCGCGGCGAGCGCTTGATCGATCACGCCGGTGGCTTCGAAAACTTCGAGCGTGCGCGGGAAAACGCCGAGCGCCTTGGACGTTTGCGAGCGTTCTGCGGCTTGGTCGATGATGCGGCAAGGCACACCGTGACGTGCCAGCTCGCAAGCCATCATCAGGCCCACCGGTCCCGCGCCGACGATCAGGAGCGGAGGCAGATCGCCCTGGGCCGTTTCGTTAGGGTATGTCGGCATGGTTTGTATGATCTCGCTTTTGTCTTGGCGGGCGCTTTGCCTGCCAGCCTTGGCAACCGGAGCGGTCGCCCTACAATCCGTCAAGACAAGGGAGTTTTTTAAACGCCCTCTTAGGAATCGCTTGCAAGATGACTCCCGGTTTGCCCTTTCCGCGCAAGAACTTTCCGCGCTGGATTTTTCCTTTTGCACTCGCCTTTTGCGGCTATGCACTGCTCGCCTTCTGCGCGCGCGCACCGGGCCGTTTGCCGGTAGGCATTTGGTGGAGCGCGCAGGCCGTCGGCTGGATCGCGTGCGCCTGGTTTCTGCGCGCGGCGGTGACCGGCGGTTGGCCGGCTACACGCTGGATCGTGCTCAGCGCGCTCGCGCTTCGTTACTGCGGCTTGTGGGCTCCGCCGACCCTGGAAGACGACTATCATCGCTACCTCTGGGACGGCTGGCGCACGCTTCAGGATGGCTCGCCCTACGATCGCGCGCCGGCGGATTTCTTCAGCGTAAACGAAACGCGACCTCCGGAAATCGAGACCGCGCTGAACGAGGTCAACAATCCCGGCCTAACGACCATTTATTCTCCGGTCACGGAAAGTTTGTTTGCCGTCGCCGCGCTCATCGCGCCCGGGTCGTTATTCGTTCTGAAAGTGTTGCTGCTCGCGATCGACGGCGCGGTCATTTTGTTGCTGGCGGTTTGCGGCGGGCGGGCGGCGGCCTGGTTCTACGGCTGGTGTCCGCTGGTGATCGCGGAAACCGCTTTTCACGCTCACCCCGATGCCTGGGCCGTGCTGTGGTTGCTCGCGGCCTGGCTGTGCGCGCGCCGGGAGCGATTTCTTTTCGCGGGCGCGCTCGCCGGGGTGGCGGTGGGCGCAAAAATCTTTGCGTTTTTCGCGACGCCCTTCCTGATCTGGCGGCGGCCGGCGCTTTTCCTGCCAACTTTTCTCCTAGCGTTAGGATTGATCTACGGGCCCTTTCTCGCCGCCGGCTCGAGCGCGGAATGGGGCGCGCTGCACGTCATGGCGAGCGACTTCGAGTTCAACTCTTTCGGTTACGCGGTGCTGGCTTTTTGCTGCGGAACGAAAGCGGCGCGCGTGCTCTGGTTGGTTCTTGCCGGGGTCATCGCCTTGAACCTTTTCGTGCGTTGGGTCTGGAGAAAACAGAGTCAAGCACAGGCGCCGGTGGTTGATCTTTGGCTAGCTTTTCTGCTGCTCTCGCCAGTGCTGAACCCGTGGTACCTCATCGGGCTGGTCCCTTTCGTCGCGCTGCAACCGACGCGCCGCGCCGTCGCGTTACTGCTCGTTGTCCCGCTGAGTTATGCGACCGGACTCAATCTCGCCGAGCCGTCGCTCGCTTCCTACGCGCTGCCCGCTTGGGTGCGCCCGGTGGAGTTCGGCATTTTCTTCCTCGCGCTGCTCAGCGAATTCTGCCGTGTCCCAACTAATTCGAAAACGCGATCTTAACCGGAGGATTTTGTTTCGCCCAGGAAGGCGGCTTGTTCAGAATTTTGCTGAACCGGACGGCCACAAAATATTCCAGCGCGTTCGCTTCTTGATTCGTTAGGCGCGATCCCATTTCGGGATGGAGCTGCTTCTGCCCACTGGCCGGCATGAGGCGCTGCAAGGAAGCCAGCCGCACTTGTTTCTCCGCGATGTTCGCCTCGGTCAGTTTCGGTTTGCCCAGGTTGTATTTCCCGCTGAACAGCGCCTGCCCGAGATTGTAGGGTTCCTGGACGACCACGATATGCGAGGCCGACCCCGAGCGCGCGCCGGTGAACTCCGTGCGCTCGATTCCGTTCCGGGAAGTCGAGGAGGCGGGAGCCTGGTTTCCCGAAGCGTAGATGGTGGCCGAACTTGCCAGCGCGACGATCCCCACTGCGATGATTTTCCTGTTCATGGACCAAGGCTACCGGAAAAAGCTCACGACATCACGCAGAGTTTGCGGCCAGCTTACAAACCGTCGTGCGCCGTCGACTTCTTCATGACCGCTTCCTCGGCCTGTGGATCGTATTCGTAGGGACCGGTAGTCACGAGAGGCGTGGTCTCGAAGTTGTCCTTCGGTGGCGGCGATGCAGTCGTCCATTCCAAGCCGGTCGCGCGCCACGGATTCGGCCCTGCGATTTTGCCGTATTTCCACGACCAGAGAAGATAGGCCAGCGGCAGGAAGTAACCGATGGCAAGAACCGACGCGCCCGCGGTGGAGAGAACATTCAGGACTTGAAACTCAGGCGCGTAAACATGATAGCGCCGCGGCATGCCGAGATAGCCGAGGATGAATTGTGGAAAGAAGGTCAGATTGAACCCGCCAAAAATGAAAAGCGCGGAGAGTTTCGCGAGACGCTCGGGATACATGCGGCCGCTGATTTTCGGCCACCAAAAATGCAGGCCGCCGAGATAAGCCATGACCATGCCGCCAACCATGATGTAATGGAAATGCGCGATCACGAAATAGGTGTCGTGCACGTGCACATCGACCGCGAGTGAGGCGAGGAAAAGACCCGTTAGGCCGCCAATGGTGAAGAGGCCGATGAAGCCGAGCGCGTAAAGCATCGGCGTTTGGAAAGTGATCGAACCTTTGTACAACGTGGCCGTCCAGTTGAAGACCTTGATCGCGGACGGGATCGAAACCATGAAGCTGAGGACGGAGAAGATCATCCCCGCGTAGATCGATTGGCTGGAGACAAACATGTGATGTCCCCAGACCAAAAACCCGAGCACGCCGATGGCCACGCTGGCGTAAGCGATGAAGTGGTAACCGAAGATTTTCTGCCGCGCGAAACACGGGATCAGTTCGCTTAACACGCCCATGCCCGGCAGGATCATGATGTAAACCGCCGGGTGCGAATAGAACCAGAAGAGATGTTGGAAGAGGAGCGGATCGCCGCCTAACGAGGGGTTGAAAATGCCGACACCGAAGGCGCGTTCCAGCGCCATGAGCGCGAGCGTGATCGCGAGCACTGGCGTCGCGAGGACGAGAATGATGCTGGTGGTGTAGAGAGACCAAATGAAGAGCGGTAGACGCGACCAGGTCATGCCCGGGGCGCGCATCTTGTGGACCGTGACAATGAAGTTCAGCCCAGTCGCGATTGACCCGAAGCCAGCAATGAAAATGCCGGTGGCCATGGCGATGACATGACCGTTTGCGTAGGTGCTGCTGTAAGGCGTGTAAAAGGTCCAGCCAGTATCGACGCCGCCGCTGATGATGGCGAAAAGCGCGAAGGCCCCGCCGAACATGAAGAGATACCAGCTCGCCAGATTCAGTTTTGGAAAGGCGACGTCGCGCGCGCCGATCATCAGCGGGATGAGAAAATTTCCGAGCACGGTCGGGATCGATGGAATGAGAAAAAACCAAACCATGACCACGCCGTGAATGGTGAAAAGTTTGTTGTAAGTTTCGGAAGTAACGAGGTCGCCCTGCGGCGTGAGCAACTCGAGGCGCATCAAAGTCGCCGCGGCGCCGCCGACGAAAAAGAAGAGCGTGATCGAGACCATGTAGAGAAGCGCGATCCGTTTGTGATCGGTCGTGAGGAGCCAGGAGCGAATGGTGGTGCGCTCGCTCAAATAGGTGCGCGCTTCGCGCGGCGGCGGCGGTTGGATTGGGGCTTGCGCGGTCGCGGTGATCATGGTTTTTCCTCGTCGCCTAACGACTTCAAATACGCGATGATCGCGTTCAGTTCTTCCTCGCTGATTTGTCCCTGAAACGTCGGCATGATCGCTTCGTAACCGGCGGCGATCTGCTTGTTAGGAAGCAGGATCGAGTCGCGTAAATACTGTTCGTCGGCGGTCACGAGCGTGCCGTCAGCAAGCGGAACTTTTCGGCCATAAACTCCGTCGAGCAGCGGCGCGCGGATGGCAGCGTTCGGCGCATGACAGCCGCTGCAACCGCGATAACGAAAAGTCCGTTCGCCCAGGGCGACCAGCGAGTCCGCCGGCGGTTGCTCCGCGAGCCAGCGCGCATGCTCAGCCGGCTCCATCACATACACCCAGCCGACCATCTTCGAATGATCGGTCCCGCAATACTGCGAGCAGAAGATGTGATACTTACCCGGCTTCGTCGGTGTGAACCATTCGGTGGTATAACGGCCCGGCACGACATCTTGTTTGGTCCGAAAATCGGGAATGAAAAAATCATGGATCACGTCCTGCGAGGTCATGATCAACTTCACTGGTTGGCCGACCGGGATGTGCAATTCGTTGATCTCACGCCGGCCGTCCGGGTGTTGGATTTTCCACATCCATTGTTTGCCGACGACGTAGATTTCGGTCGCATTCGCGGGCGGGCGCGACATCCCGAAAAAAACGTCCGCCGCCCAGAAAAAAATTCCGAGGAAAATGAAAAACGGGATCACCGTCCAGGTGATTTCGAATTTCATTGCGCTGATTTTGCGCGGAGCGCGATCGACCTTTGAGCCCCGTCGATAACGGATGCAGAAGAAAAGAATGGCGACGAAAACCAGGAACGCGACCGCGCTACAGAGGACGAGGAGCGCGAGGTAAATGTGCTCGACCTGCGGCCCAAAATTCGAGGCCGATTCGGGAAAGATGGTGTGGAGCAAGCGACGCATTTTAGTGAACGAAAGTGCGCTCCCGTCGCACCATCCAAATGATGTAAGCCGCCAGCGCCGCGGCCGTGCCGGTGCCGGCAAATTGCAGCACGCGCGAGATCAGAAGCCCGTATTTTCCGGTCGCCGGATTATAGTGAAAACAGAGGAGAAAGATCTGGTCGGTGAGCGAGCCGATGTGCTCGTTAGACGCTTCGATCAACGCCAACCGAACAGCGCGCGGCGGATACTCGATCCCGGGAAAATAGCGCGCCACTTTGCCCGCCGGCGTCAACACCGTGATCACGCTCGGATGCGCAAACTGGCGCGTGGTTTCGTCGTATGCGAAGCGGTAGCCGACCGCGGTCGCGAGCCGCGCGATCGCCTCCTTATCGCCGGTCAGAAAATGCCAGCCATCAGATGCGCCGGCGCGGCCGTAGCGCTCGAGGTAAGTTTGTTTTTTCGCCGCTGCGAGCGCGAGCCGCTCTCGCGGATCGAAACTAACGACCACGATTTGGTAGTCCTTGCCGGCGTCGAATTTCAATTCGTGTGCGGTTTGCAAAACGCCGTTGAGGACGAGCGTGCAGAGATTCGGGCACTCGTAGTACGCAAGCGCGAGAATCACCGGCTTTCCGTCGTGAAAGAAGCTGTCAAGATTGACCGCTTTGCCGTGTTCATCGCGGAAGACAGCGTCGAGCGGCACTTGTGCATTGAGCTTCTGTTCGAGGCCTGCGCGCGCGGCAATTTGTTGCTGCTGCGTGTCGGCAAACGCGGTCGCGTCGAACAGAAAACATCCGGCGCACACGAGCACTGTCATCCTGAGCGGAGCGCAGCGAAGTCGAAGGATCCTTCGCCGAACCGCTGACGATCGAACGCCCCCGACCGACTCGCGAGATCCTTCGACTTCATTGCGCTTCGCTCCATTCCGCTCAGGATGACAGGCGAAGGAACGCGCGCGAAATTTTGTCGAACTAATGCTCATGGCTTCGTCGCCTCTGCCTTTTGTTTCTGCAATTCTTCTGGCGTTTTCCCGCTGGAGTTTTGCGTGCCCGGCCCGCGTGTCGGCAATCCGCGCTGCGCGATCAAATCCATTGCGCGTTCGATTGGGATATGCGCCAAACCGACTGATTTATCGACCCAGCCGTAGCTGTTGAGCTTCGCATTTTCGGCGGCGTTGAATTTATCGAGATCGACCGCGGGCGCAGTTTGCAGGCGCGGCGCGGGCGCGATCATGTGCGGGTCGAGCGCGATCCGCGAGGGCGCGTCGGGTGACGGATTCTGGTGCTCGAAGAGTTTGTAGAGTCCAATGACCGCGGGATAAATTAGCAGCGCGGCGAGAACCAATCCGACGGCGAACCAGGCGACCACCCGCGCGCTGATGTCGCGCGTTTCATGCCCGCGTTCTTTCATCGCCGGCTCAACCATTTTGCTTCGCCTCCGTCAGTTGCGCCGGGATCAGCGGTTGTTGTTTGAGATAACGAAAAAAGAGCGCGAACCAAAACCCGCCGAGCGCGAGCCATTCCGTGAAATCGAGCCAGTGAATGTAAAGGCCGCTCGGATGAAACGAGGGCGCGACCAACCAGAAGTTCGCGAGGATATTTGCGCAAACAATGAAGGACGCGATGCCGGCGAGGCGCTCGCGATTTTTCTTCGCGGCACGCGAGAGGAGCAGCACGAAGGGTAGAAAAAATTGCGCCAGCACGAGCGCGCCCGCGAGCCATTGCCAGCCGCCACGGCTGCGCTCCAGATACCAGGAGATTTCCTTCGGCAAATTGCCCGACCAGATGATCAGGAATTGGGAGTAGGAGACGTAGGCCCAGAAGATGACGAAGGCGAGGAGCATGTTCCCGAGATCGTGGAAGGCTTTGGTCGGGATGGCGTGGCCTAACGAGTTGTGGCGCGCGAAGAGGGTGACCAACGCGGTCATGAGCGCGAGGGCGGAGAGGAATTGGCCAGCGACGAAAATCTCAACAAAGATGGTCGAATACCATGCGGGATCGAGCGACATCACCCAGTCAGTCGCGGCGAAATTCATGCAGAGGACATAGGCGATCAGGCCGATAACGGAGAGGACGGTGAGCCGTGTCGGGACGGATTTGGTGTCGGTCTGCGCGGGGGTCCATTTGCGCAGGAGGAATGCGACCACGATCAGCGCGATGAAGTAGACGAGGGCGCGCGCGGTGAAAAACGGGACGTTCAGATATTGCGCTTTGTGGTGGTAGCCGGGCGCTTCGCCGCGGGCGCCGTTCGACCAGCCGAAGATGCGATGCACCCCGAGGAGCACCGGCAGAAAAAGCGCGGCCATCCAGGGAATGGTGCGGTAGGCGGCGGTGGAGAAATTGCGCACCGCCAGCCCCCACAATCCGCCGGTGAGAAATTGCATCATGACGATGACGAGCGCGCCGAAGGAAAGTCCGCTCCAGAAAAGCCAGGCGATCAGATACGATTGGAAAAATTGCGTGCGGCTAACGAATGCTCCGACCAGCGAGACGATCGCGGCGAGCGCGCCGATGAGAAGCGCGCGTGTTTGCCAGCGATTGCATTGCGCCATGATGACGGAGTCGCTCATGGTTGCGCGGCCTCGAGTTGTTTTGCACCTAACGAGTCGGCATCCGCGGGCGCGGCGTGCTGGCTTAATTGCAGCGCGCGGATGTAAGCCGCGATCGCCCAGCGATCCTCCGGCGCGACCCGCGAGGCATACGAATACATTACTCCGTAGCCGTTCGTCATGACATCGAAGAAATGTCCGACCGGCGCATCGCGCAGCCGTTGCTCGTGCAACGACGGCGGCGGCGGAAACCCGCGCTGCACGATCATGCCGTTGCCCGCGCCGGTCGGGCCGTGGCAGACCGCGCAGTAAATTTCGAAACGCTGCTGGCCACGCGCGAGCAATTCACCCGTCACCGGCATCGGAAAAGTCGCGGCCAGTTCGTTGCCGATTTTGCCGGTGTAAAATTGTTGATCTTCGCGCAACTGCCCGCGCGCGACGGTGTGCGCCGGCGGCACGCGCGAGCCGCGGCCGTCGGCGAAGAATTCATTTTCCGCCAGCGGTTTGATCTTTTGTTGATCGACCATGCCACGCCGGCAAGACGTGCAGCAGACCAGCACGAGAAGCGCGGCGAAAATTCTCACTTCTCCACCTCCATGATCTTCTCCGGGCCTAACGAGAGGAAAAACTCACGAACTTCATCTGCTTTGAAGACATGATCGTCCGCTTCGATGCAGAGAAAAAATTTCGTCTGGCTGGCGAGCTTGAACTCGGGAGCGTTGAAAACGGGATGGTAAGGCTTCGGCAATCCGTTCAGGAAAAGCATCCCGAGCACACCCGCGATGGCGGCGAAGAGAATCGTCAACTCGAAGGTGATTGGCACGAACGCCGGCCAACTGTGCGGCGGACGTCCGCCGACGTTGAGCCGGTAGTCGATCGTGGCCGAGTACCACTGCATAATATAGGCGGTGAGCGCTCCGCAAATTCCGCCTAACAACATCACCAGCGGCACTTTCGTTTTGTGAAAACCGATCGCTTCCGCCACGCCTTCGATCGCGTAGGGCCAATCCTGATGCAGCAAAAGTAAAATGGCGGAGATGAAAGTGCCGGCGTGACCGATCCCAATCCACCAGACGAAATTGGTAATCGCGAAGCCCCACGCGACCGGCATGTTGATTCCCCAAATGCCGACGCCTTTGATGAAAAGCCAGGCGATGCAGAAGTTGAAAAGCATCAGGAGCACGAAGGCGACGGCGAATCCGAAGAGCCAGCCGCGATGCACCGGACGTAGCAGGACGACGTCGGTGATTTTTTTCGTGACCGACGCGTCGTCGTATCCCGGAGCGACGATCGGCTCTTTTAACCACGGAGGCACGGAGGACACGGAGATGACAGAAGGGCCGGAATTAGGTTCACCCATTTTCAGCTCCGTGCTCTCCGTGCCTCCGTGGTTTCTCTTCGTCATAGAACCCGGCGGCGAATGCCGTTCTTGAGCACGGCGACGTTGAAGTTAATGAGGAGACCAACCTTGCACCCGCTCAACTTGAGATACGTCAGCACCTGCGCGTCACGGACATCGTGCAATGCTTCGACCGCCTTCAGCTCAATGATGACCTTCTCCTCAACGATGAAATCAAGTCGGTAGCCGCAATCAATCGCGACACCTTGTAGAACACCGGCAGAGGCTTTTGCTGTTCGAATGCGATTGCTCGCAGCGCCAACTCGCGCGCCAAACAGGCCTGGTAAGTCGATTCGAGCAGTCCCGGTCCGAGCTCGCGATGCACCTCAATCGCCGCGCCAATGAGCGCTCCTGTTAGCTCCTTAAAAATAATCTCCGTGTTCTCCGTGCCTCCGTGGTTCATCTCTCCACCTCCGGGTTCGGGTTGCGCAATTTCGCGAGGTAGGTGGTGCGCGGGCGCGTGTTCAATTCCGCGAGCAAGCCGTAACTCAGCGGCGAATTTCGCAGTGCTGTGGCGCGGCCTTTCGGATCATTCAGATCGCCGAAGACAATCGCGTCCGCGGGACACGCCTGCGCACATGCGGGCGTGATTTCACCATCGCGGATGGCGCGATTCGCTTTCTCGCTTTCGATCTTGACCGCGTTGATCCGCTGAATGCAGTAGCTGCATTTTTCCATCACACCGCGCGTGCGCACGCTCACGTTCGGATTGCGCATGAGCTTACGCGTCGCCGGCTGCTCGAACTGGTTCGCGTCGTATTCGAGAAAATTGAATCGCCGCACTTTATAAGGGCAGTTGTTCGAGCAATAGCGCGTGCCGATGCAGCGGTTGTAAACCATCTGGTTCAAGCCCTCGCTGCTGTGAACCGTGGCCGCGACCGGACAGACCAACTCGCACGGCGCGGTCTCGCAATGCATGCACGGAACCGGCTGATGATAGACGGCAGGATTCGTTGGGCCATCTTCGGTTTGGTAGTAACGATCGACGCGAATCCAATGCATCTCGCGATTCATCGCCACCTGCTCGCGACCGACGACCGGGATGTTGTTCTCGGCCTGGCAGGCAATCGTGCAAACGCCGCAACCGGTGCAGGTGTTGAGGTCGATCGACATGCCCCACTTGTGGCCGGTGCTGTAGTCGTAATTCTTGTAGAGCGTTTCTTCTTCGCGCGGCGGCGGCTCGCCCGGCTTGGCAATTTCGGCCGGTCGTTTTTGGAAATCCACGAGCGTGCCGACACGCACCTGCTCGCGATCGTGCATGTCCCAATGATGTTGCGTCGTGACCAAATCCCGATGGCCGTCCGTCTTCTCGATCTCCAATCCCGCGCCGCCCCAAAGCGCATCCGACGTGCGCAAGGCGTAGGCATTGAAACCAACAGTGTTACCGACGCTGCCCGCGCGCGTGCGCCCGTAACCGACAGTGACCGTCACGCAGTCGTCCGCTTGTCCCGGCTGAACCCAAATCGGCGCATCTAAATTGCGCCCACGGAATTTCAAATTCACGATATCGCCGCTTTTAAGCTTGAGCCGTTGCGCGGTTGCCGGACTAACGAGTGCAGCATTATCCCAGACAATTTGCGTGTGCGGATTCGGGAGCTCCTGCAGCCACGCGTTGTTGGCAAATCGGCCGTCGTGCAGGCGCGGGTCGGGGCGAATGAGCAGATGCATTCCGCTTTCTGAATTTGGCGACGGCGGAGAAAGCGGTGCCGCAGCGACAGCGGCGACCGGCGGATTCGCGCCGGCGACCACGCCATCATGCAACGCCTTTCGCCACGCGTTCTCAAAATCCGGCGCGGCATGCTGCTTTTCCCAGTAAGCGCGAACGACATCGTAACTATTCGTCGGCGCCTCCTCGAGCAGCGCGGAAAGCAATTCGTGGCGCGATCGGCCCGCGAAAAGCGGCTCAATCATTGGCTGCATGATCGTCGCGGTTCCATCAAAGGCGCGCGCGTCGCTCCAGGTTTCGAGCGCGTGCGCTTCTGGCACGTGCCAGCGGCAAAGTTCCGCGGTCTCGTCGTGATAAATTCCGAGGTGAACCGCGTGCGAAATTTTCGGCAAACGCCTAACGAGTTCAAGATCAACCGGTGCGTCGTAAACCGGGTTGCCGCCAAGAATCAGTAACGTCTCGACTGTCCCGGAATCGATGTCGGCAATGAGCTCGCGCAGATCGCGCGCAGTCGATGTTGGCGGCGCAGAGTAATCGACAGTTATGCCGACATTTCCGAGTGTTTCATTTAGTTGCTGCGCGAACGCGTGAAGTGCGGACGATTCGAATTCGCCCGCGACAACGACGCTTTTTCCCGCATGCGCGCGAAGATCATCCGCGATCGCTTTCGCGAATTGCGAATTACCGCCCGAATGCAGGTCGCGTGCGAATTGTTCCAATTCATCCGGCCGCAAAAGAATTCGATGATCCGCCATCGCGCCGGTGAGCGACGGCGTCGACTCGGCGACGTAGAGGCGATTCATCGTCTCGTTAGGTCGACGGCCGCGCGAGAAAGCGCGCGTGTAGGACAAGCCGGCGGAAGACGACGACAGGAAATCCGCGCCTAACGAAACGATGATCCCGGCTTTGTCGAAATGATATCGTGCGGCGGAGTTGTTCGTGGCGAGCGGCTCGTATTCATGCCATTTTGCGGCCGGAAATTTTGCCAGCAGCCGTGAAATTTGATCGAGAAAAGTCGGCGACGTTTCGTGACGCATGAGCAAACGGAGACCGGCACCGCCGTTCTTTTTCCATTTTTGCGCAGCGGCGGAAAGTTCGCCGAGGCAAATTCCCCACGTGCTGATTTGCCCGCGATCGAGCACAGCCCGCGACCGTTCCGGATCGTAAAGCGCGAGGAGTTCGGCCTGCATGAAGACGTCGGTCGCACCAAGACTTGCCGGATGAAGCGGATTGCCTTCGATTTTAGTCGGACGGCCTTCGTGCGTTTCGACAAGAACCCCGCGCGCGAATCCGCCGAGCGTCAGCGCCGTCGCATAAAAAAGTGGTTTGCCGGGAATGATTCCTCCGGCTGCCGCAGGTAGGGCAAAATATGTTCCGGCGGATTGCGGGTGCAGCCGGCGCTGGCGAGCGCAATCGACGCGCCCATGAGCTTGAGAAACTTCCGGCGGCTTAACTCGTTAGGCCAATCGCCCGCGCCGAGCGGAAATTCCTCGATCGTTCTCAGCGATGACATGTATAGCAATCCGTCAGTCCGGCGGTGTGGATGTTATTCTGCCTAACGAGTTGTTGGCCGAAGGCGAGCTGGTTAGGCGGCGGGTGGTAATTCATGTCCACCACTTCGCTGGTCGGGCGCAGAAATTTTTCCGGCTGCCGATGGCAATCGAGACACCAGCGCATGTAGAGCGGCTTCGTTTTCCAGGTCAACGCCATCTCGTTCACCTGGCCGTGGCAGGTCGCGCAGCCGACCCCTTTCGCGACGTGAATGCTGTGATTGAAGTAAACGTAATCCGGCAAATCATGGACGCGCGTCCACTTGATCGCTTTGCCGGTTTGCCAACTGTCGCGCACCGGCTGAAGGACCGGCGCGTCTTTCCAAACCTGCGAGTGACATGTCATACAGGTCTCGGTCGGCGGAATTCCAGCGAAGGCAGATTGCTCCACGCCGGTGTGACAATAACGGCAATCAATTCCCAATCCCCCGACGTGATGTTGATGACTGAACGGCACCGGCTGCTCGATCGGCGAATCGACATGCGTCAAGAAATCCGAGCGTCCGAACATCCAGGCGGCCGCACTTCCGCTTAGGACGAGCAGGGGAAGACCGATGACGAACGCTTGTGCGATCCCGTTCGCCCGCTGCTTAAAGAGTTGTCCCATTCGTTGTTCCCGCCAAGCCAGCTCGCGAGATTCGTATTAGAATCGCGCGCCAGCCAGCACGGCAACCGCAAAAAAATTTTGGTTTCGGGAGGAAAATTCAACACGGCCAAACGCAGTTCCGGAAGCGATTTTCACTTTCTCCTCCTGACTTTATCGGCGCCGGTGGAATAGAGTTCCGTTTTCATGAAAGATCTGGCCACGCAATTCCACCGCTTTCATGACAAATCGCGGCCCGTCATCGGCACTTTGCTCTACGGATTGATCGCCAGTCTGGCCGCCGTCGCCTTCCAACTCACGATCAATTGGATCTATAATTTTTGTTATCAAATCCCGTCGCGTGGATCTTTTTCACACTTCGTCTGGCTGACTTTCACGGTCGTGGTCGTGACCTCGTTGATCGCCGGCTGGTTGCTTTATTCGCTCTGTCCCGACGCCGCCGGCAGCGGCATCCCGCAGGTAAAACTACGCTACTGGAAAGAATTCGGGCACTCCCCGCGCCGGATCGCGTGGATTAAATTTGTTGCCGGCGCGCTTAGCATCGGCGGCGGACAAAGTCTCGGACGCGAAGGCCCGACGGTGCAGATCGGGAGCAACCTCTCGTCCAGCCTGGCGGGCATTCTCGGCGTTTCGAAACAGAATCGTCGCGCCGCTAGTGCGGCGGGAGCGGCCGCCGGTCTGGCCGCCGCTTTCAATGCGCCCCTCGCTTCCGTCGCTTTCGTTCTTGAGGAAATCATCGGCGACCTGAACAGCCGCTCGTTAGGCGCAGTCCTGCTCGCGTCCGTCGTAGGCGCGTTCGTCGTGCACGCGATCATCGGTGCGCAACCGGCTTTCCTCTTGCCGGCATTGGCGGAGCCGACCTGGCGTGGCTATTTGCTCATGCCGGTGGCGGCCGCGTTCGCCACTATCACCGGGCTTTTTTTTCAACGGGCTACGCTCACGCTGCGCGTGAAGTCGCGGAAGTTCACGGCCGTCCCGCGCTGGCTCCATCCGTTGGCCGGCGGCCTAACGACTTGGATTATCGGTGTGGGGATCTTCGCGCTCACCGGCCGGCTGGGCGTGTTCGCGCTCGGCTACGATGACCTCTCCGATGCGCTCACCCACGGAATGGGCTGGCAACTGGCCGCGCTCCTGCTCGTGGGAAAACTTCTGGCCACGATCGCGAGTTACGGCTTTGGCGGATGCGGCGGAATCTTTTCGCCGAATCTTTTTTTCGGCGCGATGTGCGGCCTAGTCGTCGGCGATGTGGGTGCGCAATTTCTCGCGCTCAACCAATCTGATAATTTGCTCCTCGCGATCGGGGCCATGAGCGCCTGCCTGGGCGCGGTCGTGCAGGCGCCGGTGACCGCGATCCTGATCATTTTCGAAATGACCCACCAGTTCGCGGTCGTCCCCGGTTTGATGCTTGCAGGTCTCGTTAGTCAGGCGCTCGCGCGTTCGCTCCAGCATCACAATTTTTACGAAGAAGTACTGCTCCAGGACGGCCACCAGATGGAGCACCTCATCCCGCCGCGCGATCTCCGCACCTGGCAAAATCTACCCATCTCCGCGATCGCAAATTTCAAACCGGTGATCGTGACCGATATCAGCGAAAGCGCCTTGAAGGAACTGCTCGCGGCCCATCCTTACCGGCATTTTCCGGTGGTCGAAAACGACCACGTCAAAGGCATCGCCACTCGCCGCGAAATCGAGGCTGCGCTGGCGGGCGGGCGCGCGCCCAGGTTCGAGCCGGCGTTGAGTTGTCGGCCCGGAGACTCCATCCGCGCTTCGCAAGCGTCACTCATCGAATCAACCACCAACACCGTCGTCCTGACCGACATTGCGGACGGAAAACTTCTCGCCGTGGTCACCTTGCACGACATTTTGCGCGCGCAGGTGGCGATGGCCGATCGCGAGCGATGACTCGTTAGGCTGAAGCGAAATCGCGTCGTCGATTTGAGGACCGCGCTTGACCCCTGAGCACGCGCCGGTACCCTTTCCGCCGAGAGGAACACCCCAGTGAAACACGAAGTCACGATCGAATACTGCACGGCTTGAAACTACCAGCCGCGCGCCGCCAGTTTGGCGGACAAAATTCGAGAAACCGCCGGGATCGATTCGAGGTTGATTCCCTCCGGCGGTGGCGCCTTCGAAATTCGTCTCAACGGTGAACTCCTTCATTCCAAGCTCGCCACCGGCAACTGGCCGGACTTCGACGCGCTCGCGCAGCAGATCAAGGCGCGCGCCTAACGACCTCTTTTTCAACCGGAGAGTGAAGGGTGCCTGGTGGCCCTCGCGGTCTTCAAAACCGTTGTCGGCCCGTTCTGCGGGTCGGGGTAGGTTCGATTCCTATCCTCTCCGCCTAACGAGTGCTTCCTTTGCGCGAAAGGAGGTGATCCGGCATGTCGCGCGAGCAGATTCGTAAGCTCACCTCGCTCTCATCCTCTGCGGGGTGAGCGTCGAAATTGAGCCAACAGGCCCTGTCGCAAGTATTGCGGCAGCTACCGCAAATAAAGGACGAGAACGTGCTCGTTGGTTCCGCCAGCCTTGATGATGCGGGCGTTTACCGGCTCTCGCGCGATCGCGCCCTCGTGCAAACGGTCGACTTCTTCACGCCGATCGTGGACGACCCGTTTGCCTATGGGCAGATCGCGGCGGCGAATGCTCTTTCCGACGTTTACGCGATGGGTGGCCGCCCGTTGACCGCGCTCAACATCGTGGGCATTCCCGCGGACCTCGTCCCGCCCGACGTGATCGCGAAAATCCTGCGCGGCGGCGCGGCCAAGGCGAAAGAAGCGGGCTGCGTCATCATCGGCGGACACACCATTCGCAATCCCGAGCCGATTTATGGAATGGCGATCACCGGACTCGTTAGGCCGGCACGCCTCTTGACGAACGCGCGCGCGCGCGCCGGCGATTTGCTGGCCCTGACCAAGCCCCTCGGCACCGGCATTGCCACCACCGCGATCAAACGCAGTCTCGCTTCCACTGCTTTGGAAAAAAAAGCGATCGCGCTCATGTGTCGCTTGAATTCGGTCGGCGCGGAATTGGCCGAACGAGGACTCGTTAGGGCGGCGATCGATGTGACTGGCTTTGGCTTGTTAGGCCATCTCGCCTCCATGTGCCGAGCGAGTAAAGTCAGTGCCGAGATTGTCGCAACCAAGGTTCCGGTCATCTCGCGCGAGATTTTCGCGCTCATCGCGACCGGCTGTCTTCCCGGCGGCACGCGTCAAAACTTGGAAACCGCAAACGAGATCGTGCAATGGAACGAAACGCCTGACGAATGGCGATTGCTCCTGGCAGACGCGCAAACCAGCGGTGGCCTCCTCCTTTGTGTCCCGCCGAAACGCTGGTCCGCAGTTGCGCGTATCTTGAAAACCAATCACACTCCGGCCGCCGCCATCATCGGCCAGATCCGGCCTTCGCGAAAACACCGGATTAGCGTCCTCGCACAATGAAAACCTCCCGGCGTGAGATTCCCGCCGTTGGGAAATTACTCGACGCGCTGGGCGAAAGCGACCTGCCGCGTCCCATGATCGCTGCACTCGTTAGGCGAGAACTAACCCTCCTGCGCTCGACGGACGAGGTTCCGCCGTTTGCCAAAATTGTCGAGCACCTCCGCGCCGCTTTCGACGATCTTCGTCTGACGCGCATTCAGCCCGTGATCAACGGCACCGGTGTCATCCTTCACACCAATCTAGGGCGCGCGCCTTTAAGCAATCGCGCCGTCAAGGCGCTCGGCGCAGTCGCGGCCGGATACAGCAACCTCGAGTTCGATCTCACCGCCGGCACCCGGGGCCAACGTGCGACCTATCTTGAGCAGAGTCTTGCTCTCGTAAGCGGCGCCGAAGCCGCTACGGTGGTGAACAACTGCGCCGCCGCGCTCGTTCTCATCCTGCGCCATTTCACGAGGCAGAAACCGGAAGTGATCATTTCGCGCGGCGAACTCATCCAGATCGGCGGCGGTTTTCGTATTCCGGAAATCCTCGAGGCGAGCGGTGCGCGCTTGCGCGAAATCGGCACCACCAATCGCACCGTGGTCGCTGATTATCAGAACGCGATCGGGCCGGAGACGGCGATGATTCTCAAGGTGCACCGGAGCAACTTTTTCATGACCGGTTTTGTGGAAGCGCCGCGGACAGAGGAACTGGCACAGCTTGCACGGGCGAAACGAATTCCGTTGGTGGAAGATCTCGGCAGCGGCGCGCTCGTCGGGACCGAACCGCGCGAACCGACGCCGGCGGAAACACTGAAGCGCGGCGTCGATCTCGTTTGTTTCAGCGGCGACAAGTTGTTAGGCGGACCGCAGGCCGGCATCATCGCCGGCAAAGCGCGCCTGATCGCCGCGCTGAAGCGCCATCCGTTCTTCCGCGCACTCCGCTGCGACAAACTTGTCCTGACCGCGCTCCAGGCGACGGTCGAATCCTATCTCGCCGGGCGCGCCGACGACGTGCCGGTGATCGCGATGATGCGTTTGCCTAACGAGCAGTTGCGCGCGCGCGCCGAACGAATTGTCGCGCAGGTCCCCGAGACGCGCCTCCGCATTGGCGAAGGCAGATCGCAGGTCGGCGGCGGGACCCTGCCGCAAGCGGCCATTCCTTCCGTCATTCTCGAATTGCCGGAAGAATTCGCCTCGCGGCTGCGCCGCCGCATACCGCCGATCATTGGCTACCTCGAGCGCGGCCAATTCAAACTCGACTTGCGCACGATTTTTCCAGAGCAGGACGCGGAACTCGTCCGCGCGTTACGCGAGTGAAGCACCTTATTCTCGCCACCGCCGGTCATGTCGATCACGGCAAGACCGCGCTGATTAAAGCGCTCACCGGCATCGACACCGATCGTTTGCCGGAAGAGAAGGCGCGCGGGATCACGATAGAACTGGGCTTCGCGCATCTGCAACTCGGCGACGTTTCGTTAGGCGTGATCGACGTCCCGGGCCACGAAGATTTCGTCAAGAACATGGTCGCCGGTGTGGGCGCGATCGATCTGGCCTTGATCGTGGTCGCGGCCGACGACGGCTGGATGCCACAGACGGAGGAGCATCTGCAAATTCTCGAGTATCTCGGCGTGCAGCACGCCGTGATCGCGCAAACGAAAATTGATCTCGCAACCGCGCGGGAAGATCTGCGCACGCAGCTTATGGGCAGTGCATTTGCGGATGCGCCGATTGTCTCAGTCTCGGTCCGAACCGGCGAAGGAATCGCAGAGTTAAAAGAGCAGCTCGCAAACGCGTGCAAGCTTTTGCCGTCTCCGCGCGACTTCGGCAAACCACGCCTGGCGGTTGATCGCGCTTTTGTTTTGCGGGGCATCGGGCCGGTCGTGACCGGCACGCTCAGCGGCGGCAAACTGCAACGCGGCGATGCGATCATCGTCCAGCCGTCAGGAACAACGGGCCGGATTCGCGCACTCCAAACGCACAATCGCGAAGTTGAAGAGAGTGTGCCGGGCATGCGCACTGCGCTCAGCATTCCCGGTGTGGAAATCCGTCGTGGCGAGATGATCACGCGCGCCGAATTCGGCGCGCCCAGCAGCGCGATTGATGCACTCGTTAGGCGTTCCGCGCGCCTGCCGGTGACGACGAGCCCCTTGAAACATGGCGCGACCGTGCGGGTGCATCATGGGAGCGCGAATTCTTCCGCCCGCATCTTCTTCGCGAACGAAGAAAAGCTTGGTGCGGGCCAGAGCGCGATCGCGCAACTCCGTTTCGAGGAGCCGATTTTCGTCTTCGCCGGCGATCGTTTCATTCTCCGCGATGCCTCGGAGCGACACACGCTAGCCGGTGCCCTCGTGCTTGATCCCGACGCGAATGCGCGCCGTTTCCGCACAACCCAGCAGCAGACGTTTCTGGCTGCGCGCGCCGCCGCGCCGGAGTCCGCGGAAGTTTTCCTGCGCACGCAAGTGGCGCGCGATCATGCCGTGAGGCGTTCGACGCTGCTGGCGAAGTCTCGTTTTTCCGGGGAGGATTTCGAAGGCGCTGGTGAATTCCTAATCGAGGAAAAATGGTGGCGAAAAATTCTCGAACGCGCGGTGAGCTTGATCGACGCCGAACACAAGGCTTATCCGAATCTTCTCGGTCTCGAATTGGCGCGTCTGCGCGAAGCGATTTCAGAACTGCCATTTCCTGAGCTCTTCGAAAAGTTAACGGACGAACTTTGCGTCGGTGGTTTCGCGAAGAGAAATGAGCTCATCCATCGCATCGACCATCGCGCGACTTTGCCGCCGCCGTTGCATTCCGCCGGCGAACGCATCCGCGCCGCGCTGGCGGCGAAGCCGTTTGATCCGCCCTCGCGCAAGGAACTGGCGCCGGACGCGATTTCGCAGCAGGCGCTGCGATTTTTGCGTGAGACGAAAGAAGCGGTCGAGATTTCGGCGGAGGTGATTTTGGCGCGCGAGGCGCTGGAGCTGATGCGATCGAAAGTGGTGGCGCATTTACGCTCTCATGACGGCGCCACGGTGAGCGATTTGCGGCTGGCGCTTGGGAGCTCGCGGCGAGTAGTGGTTCCGCTCCTGGAATATTTTGACCGTGCCGGCCTAACGAGACGAGTAGGCGACAAACGCGCGCTCGCATCAGCGCGCTGATTGCGCGGCAAAGACGGCTTCGGGATCGCGGCCGGAGGCACGACCGGCTTCGAGCCAACCGAAGCGACTAACGAATGCTCCGCACAAAAAGGAAATGCCCGCGAAAGGGGCGAGACCGACGAGGCGGAGGAGGAGCGAGAGTGGGCCGGTGAGAATTTCGCCGCCGCGAATCAACCAGCCGGACTTGCCTTCGTGGAGCGCGCGGTCCGCTTTGCCATGCTTATCGATTTCGAGCCAAATCCAGAGGGCGGTTTCGATTCCGGCAACGGCGTAACCGATCGCATTCAGCGACGCGAGATGATGGCCTAACAACTCCAAGGCGGCCGTGGCCGAGCCCAGTCCGGCAATGCCGAAATGAATTGGCAAAAGCACGCGATGGAGAAACCACGCGGGAATGGCGGTCGCACCGACTAAGACACCGGTGTAAGTGGCGAGGCCGAGGCCGTAGACGAGCGCGCCCGCGATCAGGAGGATGGCGAAAACGCGGAGCACGATTCCCAGGGTTCCTCCGAAAGTGTGGTGCAGTTGCAACTCGAGCGCGAGCAAACCGAGCACGGCGTGCGGGCTGAAGAAGCTCAAAATCCAAGCGCCCACGGACATCGGTGAGCGCCACTTAAAAACGCGCAGCATGTTGAGAAACATCAATGGCCTTCCGAGATCGAGGACGAGCAGGATGGGGGAGATCAGTGCGCCGATCGCAGCCAGCCACATGGCCGTGAGCGCGACGTCGGGCTGATGCTTGAAGAGCGCGGCGACGGCAATCGTCGGGGCCATTCCCGCAAGTCCGCCGACGAAAAAGTAAACCGGAATTTCCCAGGTCCAGACCGGCGGCCTAACGACTGCTTCGCCATGATAACCGGGCCGTTGCGGGATTGGTCCGCCGGCGGCGCGCACACCCGGCGTAGAGATCTCGCCACGTTCGCGCGCGGTTTCGCGCAGGGTGTCGAGACGCTTCTCGAAATCAGGATCGCGACGCTCGGCCATTAGAAAAATGCAAAGGCCAGTCCGACGATCGCGCCGGCCGCAACGGCGGTGGCGAAGGCCGCGCTCCAACTGGACTTCAGGTAGATGGTTGGCACCTGTGGTTTCGGCGGGAGCCCATAGGCTTCCGGTTCGCCTAACAAGAGGAAGAAAGCGTGCAGCCCGCGGACGGATGTTTCCTGCGGATCGTAGATTTGCGCGTCGCTGTAACCTTGCGCCTGCAATTCTTCCACGCGCTGCGCGCCGCGCGCGCGCAGGTCATCGAGCCGGCCGAAGACGATCGATTCGGTCGGGCAAACTTTCGCGCAGGCTGGGGTGAGTCCGCTCTTTTGTCGATCGTAACAGAAGGTACACTTGAACGCGCCGCCGGCGTCGGGCAGCGGTTCGGGCCGTTTGTCGATCACGCCGAACGGGCAGTTGACCACACAATAACCGCAGCCGTTGCAGATGTCGTTTTGCACGAGCACGGAGCCGACTTCGGTGCGCACAATCGAGCCGGTCGGGCAGGATTCGAGGCAGCCGGCTTCTTCGCAATGTTTGCAAACATCGGAAAGAAAAACCCAACGGAAGGGATCGTCATCATTACTGCCTAACGACATCGGGCCGGCGATCTGATTTCCCTTCGCGCGATCCTGTTCGAGGAACAGGACATGGCGCCAGGTCGAAGCGCCGAGGTGGCCGGTGTTGTCGTAGGAATTGCCGGTGAAATTGTAACCGTCGTCGGGAACTTCATTCCATTCCTTGCAGGCAACTTCGCAGGCTTTGCAGCCGATACAGACGCTGGGGTCGGTGAAGAAACCGACCTCGACGCGATCCTGCACGTAGGTGTGCCGGCGCTGATTCGTGCTCTGGGTGCCTTCGCCGATCATGAATTCGTTCCTATCCAGTCTTTCCGTGTTGCCCGTGGCCGGGCGTGAGTTTGCCACCTTCGGGTGCGCCGGGCGGCGGTTGCTCGGGATGCAAATTTACCGGGCCGTGTTGCGGTGCGTATTTTTCCAACCACGGAAGATAATCGCGGCCGCGCGGCAATCGGCCGGGGACGATATTGCAGACGAGCGATTTGGTTTCCATGATGGTCACGTTCGGCTCGCCGGAGATTGCCATCAGGTCGTTCGCGACATCGCCGCGCACCGGTCCGGCCGAGCCCCAGTGGAACGGCATCGCCACTTGATGCACAGTTTTACCGTTGAGATGGAGCGGCTGCATGCGTCGGCTAACGAGTGCGCGCGCTTCGATCGCGCCGCGCAGACTAACGACACAAACGTGCTCGCCGTTTTTGATTTTCAATATCGTCGCCACTTCCGGCGACATCTCGATAAACATTTCCGGCTGCAATTCTGCGAGGTGCGGGAGGAAGCGGCTCATCCCGCCGGCGGTGTGATGCTCGGTCAGGCGATAAGTCGTTAGGACGAAGGGAAAACGCGGATCGCCCGGCGGCGCGAAACGATTTTCCTCGCGGGTAAACCAGTTCACCACCGGGTTGGTGTCGCGCGGGTAAAGTGGATTCGCGACCGGAGACTCCAGCGGCTCGTAATGGGTCGGCATCGGGCCATCCTGTAAGCCTTTCGGAATGTAGAGCCAGCCAAGTCCGTCTTCGTGGAGAATAAAGGGCGCGTCGCCGGGTTGCGCATCGAGACCCTTTTCGTGGCCCTTCGGTTGATAATTCGGCCGCTTCGTTTTAACGAAATCCGGCACGTCTTGGCCGGTCCATTTTCCTTCCTGCTCGCTCCACCAAACCAGCTTCTTCCCTTCACTCCATGGCTGCCCATCGGGTCGCGCGCTGGCACGATTATAAATGATCCGGCGATCGCTCGGCCAGGCGAACCCCCAGCCGTGGCCGAGGTAGTCATTAGACTGGCGCGATTTCGGTTTGTTCACGCCGCTGCTCGGAAAACAGCCGGAATAAATCCAGCAGCCACACGCGGTCGAGCCGTCACCTTTCAAATCGTTGAAACCATCGACCTGCGAGCCGTGATGCGGCTGGTTCTTGGCGTCGCGACCGAAGACGACCCCGGACTCGTTAGGCGAGACTTCGGTTTTCCAACCGTTGATCTCCGCGAGGACGGCTTCCATTTTCGGCTCGCCATGTTCGTCCTCCGGATACCACCAATCGAGCGCGCGCATCGGCTCGTCGATCTCGTCGCTGGACTCTTTCGCTTTTGCGATCAGACGCAGCGCGAGTTGATGAATGAACCAGCCTTCGCTCTTGCAATCGCCCGGGGGATCGACCGCTTTCTCGCGCCATTGCAGCAGGCGTTGGGTGTTGGTGAAAGCGCCTTCTTTCTCTGCGTGACCGGCCACCGGAAAGAGAAAAACTTCTGTGCCGATCTCCTCGGTTTTGAGTTCGCCGCGCTCGATCTCGGGTGAATCAAACCAGAAATTCGCGCTCTCGATTTCCACGAGATCCCGCACCACCAGCCACTTTAATTTTGAGAGCGCCTTGCGTTCGAAACGCGCGTTCTGCGCGCCGACCGCCGGGTTCTGTCCCATGATGAACATCCCTTCCATGTTCCCGTCGGCCATCGCGTAGAGGAACTCGAAGTAGGAATGGTCTTCAGTGATTTTCGGGAGCCAGGAATAGCCGAAGTCATTCCCTTTTGTCGCGCGCGTTCCGTAGTAAGCCTTCATCAGGCTGATGAAATATTTCGGAAAATTCGACCAGAGGCCGGTCTTGTTGGTGTGCTTTTCGAGATACTGCTGGAGCGTGTCCTCGGCCTTCCCGCCGCGCGGCATCGCGAGATAGCCGGGCAGAATATCGTAGAGCGTCGGGATATCGGTTGAGCCTTGAATAGAAGCATGACCGCGCAAGGCGAGAATGCCGCCGCCGGGCCGGCCGATGTTGCCTAACAAGAGCTGCAAGACCGCGGCGGTGCGGATGAGTTGGACGCCTTTCGAGTGATGGGTCCAACCGACGGCGTAACAGATCGCGGCCGTTTTCTCCGGGCCAGAAGCACTCGTTAGGGCATCAGCCACTTTCTGGAAAAGCTCCGGCGGAATGCCGCAGGTTTTCTCGACCATCTCCGGGGTGTAGCGCGCGAAGTGGCGCTTCAAGGTCTGGAAAACGCAGCGCGGATCCTCCAGCGAAAGATCGCGCTCAGGATAACTTAGGCCTTCGCCCTTGTAGAGCCAGCTCTCGGTATCGTAGGCGCGCTTCTCTTCGTTCCACCCGGAGAAATAACCGGTGTCATCGCTGTCGCCGAAGTCGTCGCGCAGAATGCAGGAGGCGTTTGTGTAATGGACGACGTATTCGCGGAAGATTTTTTCGGAGTCCAGGACGTGATGAATCAGGCCGCCGAGAAATGCGATGTCGCTGCCGGCACGAATGGGCACCCAGATATCTGCGAGCGCGCTCGTGCGGGAAAAACGCGGATCGACGTGGATGATGGTTGCGCCGTTTTCCTTCGCCTTCATCACCCAGCGAAAACCGACCGGATGCGCCTCCGCCATCGACGAGCCTTCGATCAGGATGCAATTCGAACGCGCGAGATCTTGTTGCGCGGTCGTAGCTCCGCCCCGTCCGAAGGAGGTGCCCAGACCGGGCACCGTGCTGCTATGTCATATCCGGGCCTGGTTCGACACGCACACCATGCCCAGGCCTCCAGTAAACAGTTTCTTGATCAGGTAATTTCCTTCGTTATCGAGCGTGGCGCCGCCGAGATGACAGACGCCAGTGGTGTGGTTAACCACCGAGCCTTTCGCGCCCCTAACGAATGTTCGTTTCCGCGATTCCCACGTCCGTTCCGCCACCATTTCCATTGCGCGTGAAAGCGAAATCTCCGTCCACGCCTTCGCAAACGGCGCGCGATATTTCACCTTCATCTCGCGCCGCGAATGCGTCAGCAGCTGATACGAAGCCGCGCCTTTCGGGCAAAGATTCCCTTGGCTGATCGGAGATTCCGGGTCGCCCTCGATTGAAACCAGCTTGCCGTTCTTGTGATAAATCAACTGCCCGCAACCGACGCCGCAGTAAGGACAAATCGAGCGCGCAACCTGCGCATCATCGATTCGCGCATGCATCTTGCGCGTCTTGTCGGACATCGACTCGAGTCCGGTGCCATCCTTGCGCTCACGGATTTGCCGCAGCAGCGGCCACTGCGAGAGCAACTCGGGGATGGAAGACATCAAAAGCTCTTCGCTCGCCAGGCGCGCTTTGGTTGCTCGAAAATTCCGCGCGCGACCTAGAAAATCACCTGCATGCGCAGAAGCAATTCGTCGAATTGATCGTCGCCTAATTGCGGGTTGGCTTCGCGAAAATCCGACCAGGTGTGCACGTAATCCGCCATCACTTTCACGTTATCGGAGTGGATGTAGTAGTTCATCCCGCCGGTGATTGAGTGCAGATTGTCATTCGGGCGTTGCCCGGGATCGAACGATTCCCATTTCACGACCGCCTGTAGTTTCTTCGGAAGCACAAAGTAGCTGCCTTGAATATACCAGCCGTCGGCGGTGAAACTGGGAAATCCCGGGAGAATGTTGCCCGGGCGGCTGTCCACGTTCTCGTGGAGATACTCGGCGATGAGATCGAATGGCCCGATCTTTAACCACGCGTCGAAACTGTAGGCGTCGCGATCATCGGGCGTGGTCAGGGTGTAGGAGGTGAGGGAGCCATCGGCGTTGACCCGGAGATTGAGCGCGGGCGAGATGTTGGTGCCGGCATCGTCGCGGCTGTGGAGGTAATCCCCGCCCAGTTTCAGCGAAGCCTCCTGGTTCATGAGCTTGCCTTTGAAGGGCAGCAGCTCGATGCGCCCGACGTACATGAACTCGTTGTTATCGTTGTTATTAAAATTGCGCCCGTTGCCGTTGAAGATGCCGCCGTAGTAGGTGACGAAATCCTTGTAGTCAGGCGCGATGTTGGTCAGCGGTTTGCCCCAGAGCATGGCGCCGATCTGCCGTTCGGGTGTCAGCGCGCCTGTCGGGAGCGAACGCTCGATCGTGTAGATAAGGGTATCCGGCGTGAGCTGTTCGAGGCCGAAGGGCGCCTTCCATTGCCCGACCTTCAGATTCATTTCCGGCACGCCGTGCCAGTTGATGAAAATGTCGGTGCCGGAAAAAACGTTGCGCGAGCCCGGTGTCGCACCATCGCTTTGGCCGAGGTCGCCTTCGATTTTGAAATCGAACTGCTCCGCGAAATCTCCGGTTAAGGTGATTCGAGCGCGCCGCAGCCGGAAGCGATCCTTCAACGCGGTCGAACCAAAACGACCTTCAAATGCGGAGACGTCCCCATCCTCGAAATTCGCCTGGATGTAACCGCCGAGAGTCAGTTTGTATTCCGAGCCCCCGGGATGAACATCGACCGGCGCGGGCGTCGGCTCGGTGAAGACGGCCTTGTTATCGTTGCCCGCAGAAGTGCCGTGCGTTTCGCTCTTCGAATACTGCGACCCAAATGGATCGCGTTTCGATTTTAGCTGGCGAACTTCGCTCTCGAGCGCCGAGTTGCGCTCCTGCAATTGCTGGACGGCTTTCTCCAGTTTGCGCAGGCGCTCCGCTTCGCCGGGCGCGTCTTGCGCGCGCAAGGGTAGAACCAGAAGTGAAAATAATCCCAGGGTAACCGCACCATAATTCTTCATAATTGGTTGCCGCGATTTAGCGTCCGCGTCTGCGGCGAGTAAATAAGAAAACGCGGCCCGGAAAATATTCTCTTTCCATTACGGCCATGAAACGATTGAGTTTCGTTCCATCGCCAATGGGATTCTTTGATCGTGAGCGCACTGTTGCCGGGCCGGGCTTCAATCGTTGGTTAGTCCCGCCCGCCGCCCTGGCGGTCCACCTCTCCATCGGCCAGGTCTACGCCTTCAGCGTTTTCAAGTTGCCGTTGACGAAAATTCTCGGGGTAACGAAGTCGTTGCCTAACGACTGGACGCAACCCGAGCTGGCCTGGATTTTTAGCCTGGCGATTTTCTTTCTCGGCGCATCCGCCGCGGTTTTCGGTCGCTGGGTCGAGCGCGTCGGCCCGCGCAAAACCATGTTCGCCGCGGCGCTTTGTTTCGGCGGCGGCTTCATTGTCTCGGCCTTCGGCGTCTGGTGGCATCAGCTCTGGATTGTTTATCTCGGTTACGGAGTGATTGGCGGTTGCGGGCTCGGCCTGGGTTACATCTCGCCGGTCTCGACCTTGGTGAAATGGTTTCCCGATCGCCCGGGGATGGCGACCGGGATGGCGATTATGGGTTTCGGCGGCGGCGCGTTTATCGGTTCAAATCTGAGCCTGCTGCTGATGAACACCTTCAAGACCGCCGCGAGCACCGGCGTGGGCAAGAGCTTCATCGCCCTCGGCCTGATTTATTTCTGTTACATGATGTTTGGTTCCTTCATCGTCCGCGTTCCGGCGGAAGGATGGAAACCGGCCGGCTATGTCCCGCCGACCTCGTCGCGTGGTCTGATCACCGCGGGCAATGTGACCGCAACGGAAGCGATCCGGACGCCGCAATTCTGGCTCCTTTGGGTGGTCCTTTGTTTCAATGTCACCGCCGGCATCGGCATTCTCGAGCAGGCATCGCCGATGATTCAGGAGATGTTTCCCGGCAAAATTCTCGCACCGGCTGCGGGCGCCTTCGTCGCCTTGCTCAGTCTGTTTAATATGGCCGGACGTTTCATCTGGTCGTCGCTCAGCGATTATACCGGACGCAAGGCCGTCTACGCGATCTTCCTCTTGTTAGGCGCAGTGCTTTACTGCCTGATTCCGATCGCCGGAAAAAATGGGAGCGCCATTTTCTTCGTCGGCGTCTGCGCGGTTATCATCAGCATGTATGGCGGCGGCTTCGCTACCGTCCCCGCCTATTTGAAAGATTTGTTTGGAACCATGCAGGTCGGCGCAATCCACGGGCGTTTGCTTACTGCCTGGTCGGCGGCCGGAATTCTCGGGCCGGTGCTGGTGAATTATATCCGGCAATATTTGAAGGATCGCGGCGCGGCTGGCGTCAGCCTTTATGCGCCGACCATGTACCTCATGGCCGGCCTCCTCGTGATCGGCTTGATCTGCAATCTACTCGTTAGGCCAGTGGCCGAGCAGCATTATTCCAAGACGACAAAACCATGAACGAACCAGAGTCCTCCAGTTCCGCGCTGATGCTTTTGATTTCCTGGACAGTCGTCGGCATCCCCTTGGCCTGGGGCGTTTGGACGACCCTCCTCAAGTTGCCCGCGCTCTTTCACTGAGCGGCGCGCGCGCTCGGATCGGCCAGCGCCTGTTCCGCGGCGGCGTAGCGTTCCTCGATCTCCGCGCGGTCGGCGTCGTTCTGCACTTTCGCGATTCCATCGGCGTGAATTTTATTCGCGTGTTCCCGCAGGACCGCGCGATCGGATTCGCGGCGAAGATGCGGCGCAATTCTCGCGAGCACTTCCAACAATAACAAAACGACTGCGACACTGCCGCTGCCGTATTGCCGGATTTGATTCAAGGCTGCGGCCGCAATGCCCGCGAAGGTGGTCGACTTGGCGACGATCCGCAATTGATGTTGCTCGTCGTAACGCCAGCCGGAGGGAATCTCGCGGCCGCCCACGCGAATGAGGGCGGCGCCGAGCCATTCCACGCAAGTCATGGCGGTAAACGGGTCGTTAGTGCCGGGAGAAAGCGCACGGACCGCGACCTCGACCAGTTGGTCGACGGCGTATTCTAGATCCTGCGTCGGCGTGCGCTCCGGTCCGAAGTAAAACGCGTTCTGAATCCGGCGCAGAATCTGGTCGTTAGACTTTTCCAGCGGCCAGCTCCAACCGAGGGTCGCCCCTTCCGCCACGAAGTTTCCCGGCCGCTGGCTTAGGCGAATGGTCAGGTTTTTCTCTTTCGCCAGATCGAACAAATCGTCTACCGAGATGACGTGGATGTAGCCGCTCGATTTGGAAACGATCGCCTGCGCTTCCGCGGCAAAATTCGACGGGAGGTCGCGCTCGTTAGGCAACTCGGCGCGCTTCGCATCGAGGCCGGTTTGTTCTGGGAAAAGGCGATCGATTCCTTCGTGCAACTCGGCGGCGACCCGGCCGATGAGGTTGTCCGCGAGGATCGAAGTCGAAACGTGATGCACGAAAAAGATCAGGAAAGCCACGCTCGTGACCGCGAAGAGAATGCCGATCGTGACCGAGAGAAACGGAACGAAGTTGGCGTTATCGGTTCCGCGAATCGTCCGCAAAACGAGCAGACAATAAAGAAAGGTGGAAACGAAAACGCCGAGAACGAATTGCGTTCCGCGGTCGTTGAGAAACGTCCGCAACAAGCGCGGGCCGAATTGCGAAGACGCGAGCGTTAGCGAGACGATCGTGACCGAGAAGACCACGCCCGCGACCGTGATCGTGGAGCCGGCGATCGTGGCCAGGACGTTGCGCGCACCTTCCGGTCCGCCGGCCCAAATCCAGCCGGTGGTGCGTGCCCATTTCGCGTTGATCAAGGTATCGGCATGCACTGTCAGGAACGAAAGTGCGGTCGCCATGATCGCGAGGACCGTGGGGATGAACCAGTAACTGGTTCGCAGACGTTCGAGCAAGGCGCTGAGATAAGTCTTCATGACGAGCCAGACTCTCGCCGATTTCAGGAATGTCGAAACCCCTCTGACCAGCTCCCGTCTCGTCCAGCCTGAGAAACTCCTCTAGCTGGCTTTGCCCGCCCCGTCGTGCACCTTAGCCCATGGTGGCTCTGCTTGTCTTCGCGATCGCGCTCCTGATCGCGGTTCTGCTTTCCGACCTCGCGAATCGCAGCGTCCTCTCGACCGCGGTCTTGTTCTTGTTTGCCGGTTTCGTGATCGGCGACGGCGGGCTTGGCTTATTGTCGTTAGTTCCGGAAAGTCCAGTGGTCACCAAGCTGGCGGAGCTCGCACTTTTCAGTGTCCTTTTTACTGACGGGATGCGCGTAGGTGTGCGCGAATTATTTTCGTGCTGGCACCTCCCAGGGCGCGCCTTGCTCATCGGCTTACCGCTCACTCTGCTGGTGACCGCATTGCTCGCGCATTGGATCGCCGGCTTGCCGTGGTTGCAGGCGTTTATCGTCGGCGCCGTGCTTAGTCCTACCGATCCCGTCTTCGCGGCAGCGATTGTCGGTCGTAAAGAAGTACCGGCGCGGCTGCGTCAGTTACTCAATGTCGAAAGCGGATTGAACGACGGCCTCGCGTTGCCGGTGGTCGTCGCGTTACTCGCAATGCTCGGGAAGACGCCGGTCGATCCCGGCGTGCTCGGGCTGGAGTTAGTCGGCGGCATCGTTCTCGGCATTGTCATTCCCTGGATTGGCGCGCGCATTGAGACTAGTCGGTTCTTCTCCGTCGGCGAAGAATATCAACCGCTCTACGCCTTCGCGATTGCGCTTCTCATTTATTCGATCGCGGCGCTGACGCACGTCAATGTCTACCTCGCCGCCTTCGCCGCTGGGGTTACCACGGCCTCTGTCAGCTCCGATTTGCGCGATGCATTTCACCGCTTCGGCGAAATCGTCGCCGAGCTTTTCAAACTGGCCGCACTCTTAGTTTTCGGCGCCCTCATCTCGGCGCGCTTCTTCTACGACGTCGGCTGGGCCGGCTGGCTCTTTTGCTTCGGCGCCCTCATCCTCCCGCGTGCCGGCGCGCTCATGCTCTCGCTTGTCGGAAGCGAACTTTCCTGGAAAGAACGCGTCACCGCCTCGTGGTTCGGACCGAAGGGTTTCGCGGCGGTCGTCTATGGTCTTCTCGTCCTTCAAAGCGGCGTCCCGCTGGGCGATCGCATGTTTCACCTGATCGCGCTCGTCATCGTAGTGTCGATCGTTACGCACTCTTCAACCGACGTCCCGCTCGGACGTTGGTTCCGCGAGCGGCCCGCAGGATAGCAATCACCACTCGCTACCAGCGTCGAGCGAGCGTGACCGCCCGGCGGTCAGGTCAGGCCTCGTTAGGTACAGCCCTAACTCTTAAGGAAATAGAGGCCCGGCGTGGCGGTTACGCCCGCGCTGCGCATCACTTCTCACAGCGGAGACGACTCCGAGTAAATAAGTCATAGGTTTGTGTGGTGCTTATTGGGTTGGTGTAGGAAAGGTCAAGTGTGGCAGTGGTGAGACGATGCGATATTAAAAGACTTACCTTCCGCTAGGGTTAGCGTCGCCTGGCACGTCGACGCCTCCAGACCCGTGGCCGCGAAAAACTTTCGATCCAGCGCGCAGTTGTAGTGATAAGGGCCACCAAGACCTGCCAGGTCCGCACGACACTTATCCACGATCCGCGCGGCGATCGCCGGAAAATCTTTGCTGAGAGCTGCCCGTGGACTGCGTGGAGCGGTCTGGTTGAGATCAGCTGCCAGGGCACGAACTTTTTCGATGTTCATCATAATGCGACTCTTTTGGTTAAGGAGAGGCCAGCTCATTGATCGTCACATAGTATCCGTCCGGATCACGGAGTGAGAACTCCCTTGTTTGAGTGTTCGGGTTCACATGGGGTTCCTCGTCGAATCGGGCGACGCGCGCGCGCGCCCTCTTCAACGCCATCTCGTAGTCGTCCACGCGGAAGAACAAGAGGAGCCCGTTGCCCGGCGACGCCTCGTCCGGGCTCATCAAAGTGGGATGATCGTGCGCAGGTCTCATCATTCCGTTCCTCGGAGAATCCGCCCACAGGTGGAGGCAGAGCAAGACAGTTCCATCCGTATCCAGGATCTGAGCAAAGTCATCATGCCCCGGGACCGTCTCGGGTTGGCCGAAAAGCGACTGGTACCATTTGAAGCTGCTGGGAACGTCACGCACGCCGATGATCGTCCAGATGCGTTTCATGGCATTTTTATTTTCGGACTAACGAGAACAAACCTCAGCGACCAGCGGGGGCGCGGTGCTAGCTCTTACCGCGCAGTTCGGGGACCGCAAGCTAGGTCGATTTCCGGCCGCTCGGAACGCCATTACCTCCGTTCAGCGCCCGAGAGTCAAGCACTTTGAAACCCGCAGCGAGAAGGGGCGCCGGACGTCAGGCCTAACGAGAACAAAGCGGGATAGAGGTCAGTTTTGTAATCTCGCTCGTCGCAGGCTCACGCACGCCGGGCCAGCATTCAGAGCGCCGTCCCCATCGAAGGCATGGTGCAGAAAGCTGACCCCCGTCGAGTTGGTTAGCTAAGCCGCCACCGCAGCGGGTGCCCTCCGGAGAGCAAGTCTGGGTAGCGCGAAACGCATTTTTTCCTCGCGCGCACCGATTCCGGGAGCGAATCGAGCACCAAATTGCTCGGGCAAATCACTAGCTCCGGCAACTCCAGCTCGCGTTCTTTCCGCGCCAGCTTTAAGAACCACCACACCCAAAGATTGGTCAGCCCGGCTAACGCTCCAGGATCTCCGCAGAACCCACCCACACACAGGCAATGATCGACGGAAGCAACAGCGGCGTGCCCCCCGATACCTACCCAGAGTAAAGCGCGACCGCCACCGAAGACAACATCCCCACCAGTAGCACCAATCCCGCAACGCCCGGCAGGAACAACGACATCCCCTCCGCGCGAGATTGGACATCAGCCGACGAATCCATCGCGTAGCCCAGCTCGATCAACGGAAAATAGAAACCAATCACCAGGATCGCCGCCGTCAGCAGAGCAAACAGCACGCGGTAGATCTTATTCGCCGAGCTACTCATAGGTTTCGCTGTCGTCTAACTGGAAGGGGGTAGCTTGAGCGGCGGGAAAAAAAGGTCGGAAGCATACAAAGCTTGAGCGTACGTCGGCCAGCGGATGGCTGCATCGCCTAGTTAGGCCTTGCTTCGCTTGCCATACAATTCGATCTTATTTCCGTCAGGATCACAAACATAAACAGACATACCGTCATCCTGCTGCATCGTCTCGTCGGGGAAGCCATGAGCCACTAACAGCCTGCGCGCCTGGTCTGCCTTTTCCGCGGGAATGAGAAAGGCAAAGTGCTACCCGCTGCCCGCGCGCTCGTGCGTGAGCAGCGCGAGCCGTTGAGCGCCCACGCGAAACCAGGCTTGCTGCGGTCCACGCGAGTACAGCGGTAGCCCGAGAACGTCGCGATAAAAGGCAATCGACCGCTCGAGATCCTTGACTTCGAACGCGATTTCTTGGATGCCGAGGATGGGAACGTCGTCCATACGATTTCGTAGCCAGGCGGTCTGCTACGGGCTTAACGAGAACAAGAGGCGGGAACGCGCGTGGTGGCGGGATGCGAGGTCGGAATCATGAAAAGCTTGAGCGTCCGTCGGCCAGCGGTTTGGCGGATCGCATGGTTAGACTCCATTGAGAATAAGACCGCGCCCCAGAGTAGCAATGAAAACGAGCGTGCCCAGAACACCCGCGATCAGCCACGCCCGGCTCTGAGGCGGGAGGATAGACGAGGCAGATGGCTCACTTCGGCGAGAGCGCCAGGACGCGATCCACAAAAGGCCGACCCCGGCTCCAAAGCTCTCCTTCACAGACTCAGTTAAGGCGGGGAGCACCGCGCCCGAGTAGAAAAGCGCCGCAAGGCAGGAAACGGCGCCGACGGCGACATAGCACCCGACCAAGGAAACGCCCCGCGGTAGATAACGGGCTGTCAGCGTCACCGAGCGGACGTAAAGAACTATCCCCGCGAGCACCATAACAGCCCGCCAAAACCCTGCGGGTCGCAGGGCCAGGTCGCGCAGAACATAAGCCCAGTCTCCCGCGTCGAAGAGGCCAGAAAAAATGAAGTAACCTGAGCCCCAAAAGAGATTGAAGGCCACGGCGAAGGCAAAGAAGAGCTTCCAAGTCAGCGGAAGCGAGCGAGCCGCGCGCAAAATCCCCCAGCAGATCGCCCCCACGGCCAGATTCATCAGGGGCCCGGCCGCGTCCACCAGCGGCCAGCCCGGGGAACAACGAAAATACACCGAGGTAAGAAGAGTGACACGCCCGCCGAGCGCCACGCACATCCCGCCATGCCCGAGCGCTTCGTGACTCACCGTCGCGCCGATAAATGCCAGGATGGCGATCGCAGCGACCGTTACGGAACTATAGAGATGCGAAGTGCGCTGCACGTAGGTTTAACGAGACACAAGATGAGGAGGAAGTGGCAATAGCTCAGGCATGCATGTGCAGCGCATCCCAATGCCAGTAATACAGCACGGATATGACGCTGGCGAAGAGGAATCCGACCTGAACAAGGGACCAAAGAAGAAACTGCCGCCGAGTCTTTCGCGTGAGGGCGACCGCAGCGTGAACTATGAACGCGAATAAAAAAACGAGCGTCAGAGCGCGCCCTCCCAAGTATGTCTCTCCGGCCATGCGTTGTAGCCGCCGGGCACGACCGCGAAGGCGAGTCCCAGCGCGGCCATTACTGGCGCGAGATAAACCATCCCGGCTTGCGCAGCGAGCTTGCTTTCGCCTGCCTCTACATTGAAGTCCGCGAAAGTAGCCCAAATGAGACCTGCGACAACCCACAGTGCGACAAAGATCGCGAGCCTGGCCTTGAGTGGAAACCTGCGATCAGCGTCCACGGACATCTAACGAGACACAAGATCAGCGACCGCTGGCGAGAGCGAGCGTCGCGGCCGGTTGAATGTGGAAGTCATCGAAAGCGGGAACGCGGTGCGGCCAGCGGTTCGCTGCATCGTCTGGTTAGATGCGTTCATGGCAGCAGATGTTTCGTCCACCAGGCGTCTTTGCAGGTGAAGCGAGGACTCGTCTCCAAGTAAACGACAGCGCTGCCGTCCGGCTGCCAAGAAATCGACGCAGAGTTTACGCGGTAACCCCGATCACTATACGTCTTAGAACTCGTAAACTGCGCCAGGCCGTAATTGTAATACTCGCATCGATGGAGATGGTCTTGCACGAGCCGACCGAAGGACGCAGCCCAAAATGGCGCGGAAGAAGGAAGATCGCGCACCCGGATGACTTCGCGCGTGGTAGGATGTTTTTGCTGGATGACAACGCCATCGCGCCAACGAATCCAAAGACAGGAGTTCAGCACAAGTGCGAAAAGCACAATGCCCAATTGTGACGAATAGCGCGCGAAGCATCTAACGAGACACAAGATCAGCGACCGCTGGCGAGGGCGCGCGTGGCCGCAGCTTAAATGTGGAAGTCATCGCAAGCTAGAACGCAGAGCGGCCAGCGGTTCGCTGCATCGCCTGGTTAGATGCCCTTTCCGCTCGAGCTCTGTTTCGCCTCAGTGTTCTGGCAACGAGGCCCAGCCCGGCTAGAAATAACCAAGTGATCGTCTTCGGTTCAGGTACGGCTATCGAGAAGTCGTCGAACGCGACGCTCGTGCTGATGCCCCGCTGGACGCTTGCTGATGCTCCGCTGTAGTAGCCGAAGTAGGTGCCGGTCGCCGGAGTCGAGTCCAACCCAGACTGAGAAATGGTATTCGTTCCGTCGCTCAATGTGGCAGTGAGCAGAAGGCCGTTCGTAATATAAACCCCTGAGAGCGTCATCGTGTAAGTGACGCCGGTGCTGAGCGGAAGATTGCTTCCGCTGCCCGGCAAATATGTTTCGACGCCTGAGAGGGACAGATCTCCGGGCTGTGCATAGGGATAATTGGCCGTAAACGTCTCATACGAGACGCTGTATCCGCTTACGACAGAACTCACACTACTCGCAAAGCCAAAAATGCCGACCGAGCAGTTGTAGAACCCGGAAGTTGTAAAGAAACCACCGAGGGTGAACGCGGTCGAGAAAGTGAAGTTCATGCCGCTCAGATTGGTGATACTGATGCCGGTTGAAGTGCTCCCTTGGTTTGTATAGAGAGAATTACGGTAGACGCCACCGTTCGGTTGCTGGGCCACGCTCCACGAGCTCATCGTGTTTAGGCCGCTCGCGCTGCTAGCGAAGCCGCTCGGAGTCGCCCCACTCGGGTAGCCGTCGAAAGTGTCTTGATATGGCGCCGTGGCGCCCTGCGCCTGGAGTGACAGCAGCAGCGCCGTGGAAAGAAAAGTGCTGAGGTTTAGACGACGTGTGAATGCATACATTTTGGTGTGGTGGGCTGGGTTAGCTGATCCTTAGTGTGATATGGGAGATGACTCAGCATCTAACGAGAATTAGGCTGCGAGATGTCGTAAAAAAAGGCGGCGGGATGCAGCCTATTTCTTGACTCTGCCTCGCGGAGGTGGGGGAAAGGGCGGCATTCGGGGAGCTTAATTATTCAGGCGGAGCGCTACAAGGCGAAAGCAGGGGTGGGGCCGGGGTAGAGGGGTTCGAGGCGGTCGCTGACTCGTCTTTTGTTCTTCGGGAGCTTGAAATTGGCGGCTTCCGGATGGGTTCGGAAGTTTTTGGCACTTCGGCGGCTTGAGCCGGCATGACGGGGCGAAATTGGTGGGCTTGAGGGCTTTGCCCGGCTTTTTGGCCATTTTTGGGACACAGCAATTTACATCTGGGACGCCCCTTGAGTGTTTGGGGGTCCCGGCAAGGTGATTTTGGCTTCCCTTGGTCGCTTTTTGGGGCGCACCGAAGCTCCTTTGGGGAACACTTTTTGTGCCCTGGGGTTCGCCTCGAGTGAGTTGCGGGATCGCTCGAGTGAGTCGGCACGCCTCTTTCGTTGGGGTTGCGTTCGCGGCCCGCAGGGCCGCGGCTACAGTTAATTATCGGCTGGCGGGCGATCGACGAGATTGGGTGACCGCGCCAGGTAGCTAAAGGGTCAGACTAGGCGAGTGGAGCTCAGGGTTCGTCGTTTACCCGTTTCTTCGAGATGCCTTCGCTAAAGAGCCACGTTTTACCTTCATCCGTCCATTCGCAGCGAGACTTTGACTCCGTGTTAGACACCTTCTCAATCGTAAGTTCGGAACGTATGTGGTGCACTCCAACAGAGCGATAGGATAGGATCTTTGAGAGGTTTCCCCTCATTTTCCATCGTCGCTTGAACAACTTCGCCGGTGGTGTAGAGGCTGGTGACTCTATATTTTTGTTCCTTGGGAACCCAAGTAGTAATCACGAGTCAGTTCATCCATCCATCCGGCATGAGCGCGCGGGCTTCCGCGATGAGGAATTGATGGTTCGCACCACAACGAACCGTTTCAACGCTTCGTGATTGAAACACAGGCATGTCGGGAGCAAACCTATAGGTGGTGGTCGAATCCCACACGCCAATCAAGTTAGCGAAGCGCTGGAGCTCAGGGAGGTGGGTTGTCACTCGGTGGCGTGCCGGAAGCGGGATTCCCATCTATCGAGATCACCATGCTGAACCATAGGAGGTAGAGGAGTGGTGCCGTCAAATACGATTTCTTCATCACGGGATGTGGTGATTAGGATGGTGAGATAGCATAGGATTTTTCAAAATTCGGCAAGAGCGCGGTGAGCAGGCCGATAAACGGGAGGTAGGAGCAGAGGTGGAAGACGAACTGGATTCCGTGGCGGTCGGCGATCAGGCCGAGGACGGCGGAGCCGATGCCGCCCATGCCGAAGGCTAAGCCGAAGAAGAGGCCGGCCATGAGGCCTACTTTGCCGGGGATTAACTCCTGGGCGTAGACGAGGATGGCGGAGAAGGCGCTAGAGAGGATGAGGCCGATGATGACGGTGAGGACGCCGGTCCAGAAGAGGTCGGCATAAGGCAGAGCGAGGGCGAAGGGGGCGACGCCGAGGATGGAGACCCAAATGACGGCTTTGCGGCCGATGCGGTCACCGACGGGGCCGCCGAGGAAGGTGCCTGCAGCGACGGCGAAGAGGAAGGCGAAGAGGTGGAGCTGGGCGCTGCGGATGCTAAGCCCGAACTTTTCGATAACGAAGAAGGTATAGTAGCTTCCCATGCTGGCGAGGTAGAAATACTTGGAGAAGACGAGGACAATAAGGATACCTAACGAGAGGATGACGCGGCGGCGGGAGACGGGCGAAGGGCGGGCGGGCTCTTCGTTACCAGCGGCGCGGAGGTTCGCCCGACCGGTAAGATGGGCGCGATACCAGCGGCCGACGCCGGTGAGAATGACGATGCCGGCGAGGGCGAGTAAGCCGAACCAGATGATGCTGCCCTGCCCGCGGACGACGACGATGGCGGCAGCGAGCAGGGGACCGAAGGAGCTGCCGGCGTTGCCGCCGACCTGGAAGAGGGATTGGGCGAAGCCGTGCCGGCCGCCGGAGCTAAGGTGGGCGAGCCTTGAGGCTTCGGGGTGAAAGATGGAGGAGCCGATGCCGACGCAGGCGACGGCGCCAAGGACGAGGGCGAGGCTGTTAGCCAAAGAGAGCAGGATGAGCCCGGCGAGGGTAAAGGTCATGCCGAGGGAGAGGGAGAAGGGTTGCGGGCGGCGATCGGTGTAAAGGCCGACGAAGGGTTGGAGGATGGAGGCGGTCATCTGGTTCGTGAGGGTGATGAGGCCGATGTGGCGGAAGTCGAGATTGAGCGCGTCTTTCAACATCGGGTAGATGGCGGGGATCAACGATTGCATGGTATCGTTGAGGAGATGGGCGACGCTCAAGGCCCAGAGGACGCCGAGGATGGGGGCGGTGGGCAACCGATTAGCCGCAACCGGCGTGGCCAGTGGCGAACTGCCTTGGGGAGGTTCGAGTTGAGGCCGCATGTGCGGACTGCTTACGCGAGTTGCGGCGCGTGATCAAATCGACCCGCACCCGCCGATCGGATCAATTGAATGCGCCGTGCGATCTATTCCTTAACGACGGATCGCAGACGATCACGGCTTCGGAAAAACTGATGTGTCGCCCGGCTAGAACTCGGCAGGGCTATCCTCGATTGCCTTAGAACTTCTTGGAAATCTCGAAGTAAACGAATCGCCCGTAGGGATCGTAAAGCGACAGGTCGGTCGCCCCGTTCGCCCCGGCAATGAACCGGGGCTCTTCGTCGAAGAGATTGTTGCATCCGACGGTGAGGGTCGTTCCGTCCAGCAGGCGCTGGACAGGGCTCATGACCGCGTCCGGCGCGGGCATATTCGCTGCGCTACTTTTCCCATCCATCATGCTCTTCGCATCTTTCGCTTCCATCGGGACTGCGCCTGCGATGGCTTTACCCTTAAATGTATATGAGAGGCGACCATCGACACTGATGTAGTCTTCGATTACCGGCAACGTGCTTTGATCGACGGTTTCAGGATCTTCGGTCACAGAGTTTAGTAGTTCCGGGATGTAGTTCGCGTTGAGTGAAAGGGTGGCTCCCTGCCACCGGTACTCCGCGAGAAAGGTGAGCTTGTAATCGGGATTTCCGCCTTGGCCTTCCGCGAAATCGAGTCCGAGGATATTATAGTAGTGGCTTTGTGCGGTGCGCTTCAGATCAGTTTTTGTGAATAGGACTGCGTTCGTCCCGAGTTCGAGTTGGCCCCAGCGCCGCAGATCGAGATTGTAACGCGCAGAAAGGTCGAAACCTTCGACCCGGGCAGCGCCGATGTTTCGGTTCGTGTCGATATAGAAGGTGTTGATCAGAGAATTGAATAACTGGCCAGGAGCGGTGATAGGCCGCGCGCCTGGCCGACCCGGGAAGTTACCGAAGGCGACAAGATCGGCGTAAGGAGATGCTGGCCCGCTATTGTTCACGCTATTCAAGATGGTCGCGCCGCCCAGAATACTGACGATCTGTTGCTGCAGGGTTCGGAAGTAATCGACGGTAATCGTTAACCCGGGAACAAAGCTTGGGCTATAGACTAAGCCTGCGCTGTAGGACTCCGCGGTTGATGGAACGAGGTTTGGGTTCGAGCCCGCGAGCGCCTGAGCCTGAGTATTCTGTTGTTCGGATTGACCGGTGGCAGGGTTAATTAAGCTGACGGTCGGCGAAAAGCCACTGCTGGTTGGTCCGATCAACTGGTAGAGATTGGGCGCGACGAACGAATTGGAATAGGTGGCGCGCAACGTTAGGTCCTTGATCGGCTGATAACGCAGAGAGATTTTCGGGACCTTGGCGTCTTCGCTCACGCCTTCGTAGTGGTCATACCGTCCGGCCAGATTTAACTCCAGGCTATAAATGCCGGGGACATGCTGCGACGAGCCGACGATCGGGATGCTTAACTCTCCGAAGAACGAATAGATGGATCGGTTCGCGTTGATTTCCTGAATCGGCACCGACTGAATGAATATCTCCGGTGAGTCCTGCACCTTAAATCCCTCTTCGCGATATTCTCCGCCAATCGCGATGCCAACGTAGCCGCCGGGCAATTTGAAGGGCAACCCGGTGATCCTGGCATCGAACACTTCCTGAAACGAGTCCTGCTTCCGAATGTTATTGCCAAAGGCGGTGGCGAATTGCGCTGCTGTTACTTGCCCAGGTCCGGTCCCAATCGGGTTGTGCGCAAAGAAATCCAGCGCGGGGATGGGATTGCCGCTATTGTCGACCGCAGTCCCTGCGATCATGGCATTCAACTGGTCCGCCCTAACTAGTCCACTATTAACGAAATCGATCGAGTAGTGGCTATAATAGGCCGCTGTTTCCGCTGTCCAATCTTTGGCAAATTCCGAACGGAGACCAACCAGAAAACGATAAAAGTTCGTGTCATCCAGGAAGCGCCGGGGCTGTTGAGCCTGGTAGCGGTTGAAGGCGAAGAGGCTGAACGGCCCAAAGGTCGAGAAGTCGTCGATCGTTAACTTGAAGGGATTAAACGCCGCCGGCGGGCCACGGGTTTCCGGGATAAGAGTGGAACCGTCACCATTGGGATCGATGCGCAGCGAGCCCAGGATTACCACCCCGCCAGGGGTATTGTTAATCGGCTGCGCGTTCAAAAAACTCTCGTTGTGGTTCTTGGCGTAGAGAAAGTCCCCGAAGACCTCCAACTGCTTGCCAAAGATCTGGTGCTTGAAAGCGGCATAAGCATTCGTATTCGAGACGTCGAGCGTACTGGTGGGGACGAAGGTGAGATTGTAGGGGATGGGCTGGTCTCCGTCGGGATTATATGCCTGCGGAAGCTGGCCGTATCCCGCATTCTCCGGCAACGGTGCGACTCCTCCAGGGACCACTCCGGGCGCGTCGAAGGGTGAGTTCAGGCCAAAGGGTCCAAAAGGTTTATTCGGATTCGTGCCTTTCAGGAGGTAGAATTGGGTATCGTCCAAGCCATTGCCGGCAAAGTTGATCGAGCCACCGCCCGCAGTGCTCCGTGAGTAGTGTCTCTCGCGATTAAAAAGCGGATCTTGTTCGAGATACTGGAAGCCCGCGGTCACATGCGTGGTTTCATTCCCGGTCCCCGCGATGAGGTAGGCCCTGCGCTCCGCAATTCCGGACTCAACAGTGAAGCCATAACGCGCACCGATCTCGACGCCTTCAAATTCTTCTTTCATGAAGATGTTAACGACCCCGCCGACGGCATCCGATCCATAGAGCGCGGAAGCGCCGTCTTTCAGGACCTCGATTCGGCTGATCAGAGCAGTCGGGAACAGATTGACGTCGCTGAACTGGAATCCGCCCGTGGAAATGGCCGCAGAGTCCGCGATCCGTCGATTGTTGAAAAGAACGAGTGTGGGCAAGCCGCGAATTTGAACAACCGCGCCTCCCTGCGTCGAACCGGAGGAAATGTCCGCATTGGAATTGCCGAGATTGCCGGCGCCGACAAAATCGGGGTTGCGCTTTTGCAGGACCGTCAGGACGTCCGAAGTGCCCGCGCGCTTGATTTCCTGAGTCGTCAAGGTGTCAAGCGGAGAAGCAGATACCTCCTCGGCGGTCGGAATATACGAACCGGTGACAACCACCCGCTCCGTGCTCGCTTCACCCACGGACTGAGGCCCGGTGGGGCCTTGCCCCGGGTTGGAAGAAATGATTGGAGCCGACCCTGCAGATTGCGCCCTCGCGCTCATACACATGAGAAGGGCCGTTCCGAGAGCCGCCGCGAGCGCGACGCGGATAGATGCGAAAGTTTCGTGTCTGCTTTTTGTCATATGTTCTCCTTTGGTTGGCCGACGATTGCCTGAGAAGAAGCGATGGAGAAATGGGTGACAAGATTTTTTTAGATTACTGAAGAAAAAATTTGAACGAGCCGATCGGCGCGTTGTCCCCTCCGGTGGCATTAACTACGACCCGCCGTGGGATAACCAAGGGCATGCTACGACGTTGTCGGCAGTGGTCGTTCTGGAAAGCGCATGGCCGCCAGGCGAGTGAAAAAATACGCCGGCAGCGCCAAAATTGGCTCCTGAGGTAGGACTCGAACCTACGACCAATCGGTTAACAGCCGACCGCTCTACCACTGAGCTACTCAGGATCGTGCCCCGCCGGATGGACGGGGAGTATATCTTCCCCGTCGGATTCGCGGCGGCAAGTGGTTCTTTGCGTTGGCGACTTCGCGGGCCTGTCAGGCGGTGGGCGAAGCTGCCGGCGTCGGCCGCGGATTCTTCGGATGGGCCGCGGGAGGCTTGGTGGGGGAAGCTTTCAGCGGCGTGGTGCCGGCGCGGCGTTCGAAGATTTTCAATTGCTTGGCCGCGTCGCGGTCGTCCGATTTCTCTTTCAGGACCGACTTGAGATCGGCGATGGCCTTGTCGTTCTGCCCCATCAAGCCGTAGACGTAGGCGCGGCGGCGGTAGGCTTCGGCGTCGGGCGATTTCTTGATCAGCTTGTTGAAGTCTTCGACGGCTTCGGGGTAATTCCCGGCCATGCGCTCGGCGAAGCCGCGGCGCTCGAGGGCGTTGGTGTCGTTAGGCTGTTTCTTCAGGATGACGCTGTAATCTTCGATCGCTTGCGGCCAGTCCTTGCGCGACATCCAGGCGCAGGCGCGGTAACAGCGCGCGCTGAGATCGCGCGCATCGGCCGCGACCGCGGCGTCGAAGTCTTTCAACGCGGGCTCGGTGTTTTTCTGCTGGAGGAAAACGTGGCCGCGCTCGACGTAGGCGTCGGCGCTCTTTGGCCGCAACTCGATTACCTTCGTGAAGTCGGCTTTGGCTTGGTCGAGTTTTCCGGTCAGCCGGTAAACCATTCCGCGGCTCAGTTAGTTTTTCGGATCGCGGTTTTGCGCGTCGATCGCCTTGGTGAATTTTCCGTCCGCGGTCTCGTAATCTTTTTTCCGCGCGGCGGCGACGCCTTTGCCTGTGTGACCGCCGGGATCGCCCGCGACCCTGTGGGAAGAACGCCGCGCTGCGGCGCTGGGTGGAGATTCCAGTGTGAACAGGGTGCAGGTTACGACGAGCCCGGTGACGAACGGCAGTTTCATACCTCAGCCAACGGCTCCAGCAGGAGGAAGCACAGGATAAAAAAGGAACGGGGCGAACGCCGAGTTGGTTGCGGGGGCGGGATTTGAACCCGCGGCCTTCAGGTTATGAGCCTGACGAGCTACCAGACTGCTCCACCCCGCGTCTTGAGGGGGTAGTATGGCGCGCGGTTCTGAGGGCGCAACTGCATTAATTCCGAAACGCGCGATTGCTTTCGCGGCGGCTCGCGGTTGTCTGAATGCGTGGGCGCGCGTGCGAATAAAAATACCGGAGACACGAAAATCCTGGTGGGCACGGCGAGCTGGACGGATCCGGGTTTTGTCGAGCATTGGTATCCGAAAGGGATGGCGGCGGGGGATCGCCTGGGCTGGTATGCGGAACAGTTCGAGATGGTGGAAATCAACTCGACCTTCTACGCGATCCCGGCGCCGCGGATGGTGGAGCGCTGGTGCCGAAGCACACCGGACGGTTTCGTTTTCGATGTGAAATTGCATCAGCTGCTCTCGCGGCATTCGACGGCGGCGAAGTTATTGCCGCCAAATTTGCGGGGACAGGCGGAGGTGGACGGGAAGGGGAAGGTGAAGCTGACCGCGAAGCTGGAGGCGGCGATGCTGGAGGAATTTCTCGGGCCGGTGCGGCTGCTGCAGGCTTTCGGTAAACTGGGCTCGCTCCTTCTGCAAATGTCGCCGGCGTTTTCGCCGAAGGCGCATCGGCTGGAGGAATTGCACTCGTTAGTCCAGGGGCTCGCGGAGTACCGGCTGGCGATTGAATTGCGCAACCGGCATTGGGCGGAAGGGGAACAATTATTGGCGACGCTGGAATTTTTTCGCGCGCATCAGGTCTCGTTAGTCTCGGTGGATGCGCCGGCGCAGGAGCATTTCACGATCATGCCGCTAGCGCTCGATGAGATCACGAATCCCGCGCTGGCTTACCTGCGCTTGCACGGCCGCGACGCGAAAGCGTACCTAACCGGCAAGACGGTGGCGGCGCGTTTCAATTACGATTACGACGAGAAGGAGATCGCGGAAGTGGCGGAGCGTGCGACTGATCTGGCGGCGGAGGCGAAAGAGGTGCACGTGGTCTTTAATAACAACGCGCTCGATTACGCGCCGCACGCGGCGCTGCGGATGCGCGCGGCCCTGGGGCAAATCGCGACTGCGCCCGTGCTGCAAACGGAATTATTCGCGAAATGACGACGGAAACCGACACGCGCTGGTGGCCGCGTTTTAAACGCTGGTGGATGGCGCATCATCATCGCCTGATGACGATCGAAGATTCCGCGCACGCGATCGCGCTCGGGATGGCGGTGGGAATTTTCTTCGGGTTCACACCGCTCTTGAGTGTGAAGACGCTGCTCTCGATAGGGGTCGCCTGGCTTTTAAATAGCAATAAAATCGCGGCGGCGATCAGCGTGACTTTGCACGATGTCATCCTGCCGTTCATGCCGGCGATTTATTTGTGGGAGTACAAGCTCGGCTTCTACGCACTCAATGGCCGGATGCCGGTGAAGGTCCATTTCGCGCATCTCGAGATTCGTGATTATCTACATTGGCGCACGTTTGAGCGGATCATTTGGCCGATGCTGGTGGGCTCGATTTTCTTTGCTTTGCCGGCGGCGGTGCTCTCGTATTTCGTTCTTCGCTGGCTGGTGAATCGGGCGCGCGCGCGGCGGGCCGCGCAGTTGAAAGCCTGAGGCGGAAGCGTTCCGACCAAATTTCGCGGATGCGCGGCACGGGAGTTGCATCAAAAAGGCGAGTTATCGATTACCAGAATATGAAATCTTTCCTCGCCATCCTCTCCAGCAGTCTCCTGTTTTGTTCCTGCGCCGACATGTATGTCTCGAAGACAGAAGTGAGCACCGCGACCAGCGGCCGCTCCGCTGCGATCGACAGCAAGGATTACGGCTCGTCCGGTGTGCACATGGTCACCAATTGCGGTGTCGGCGCGGCGAACCCGAAAGCAATTTACATTCGTCCCTTCTGCATCGACCAGGCGACCTTCACCGGCGACCAGACTGCGTCCGACGGCGAAATGCCCCTGCGCAAAGCGCTCGTGCCGATTTCGTTCGCCGGCACTTTGAAAGAAGAGCTCGAGAAGATGGCGCCCGCGCGTGTCTTGCAGGATAACGAAACGCCGCGCACCGGTTGGCTGGTGGACGGCGAGTTCAGTGTCGTCGATGGCGGCAGCCCGCTCGGTCGATTCTTCCTCGGACACTTCGGTGTTGGACGCTCGTTTCTCGCCTTGCATGTGCGCGTGACGGATGTCGACAAAGGTCTGGTGGTTTATGAATTCGACGTCGCGGGCGGCAGCCGTCTGCAAGGTCCGGCGGGCACGCTTCGCGCCAGCGGCCTTGGCCGTGCGACCAGCTTCGATCTCGTGAATGCCGCGGAACGCATCTACCTGGCGCTGACGCCGAATGCTTTCCGCTACGGCACGCGCGCGAACGTTGCGTTGCAATAGCGAGCGATTGCGCGCTGCGCGCGCGGGTCTCGGTGCGCCTTTGCGTTTGCCAATCAAATGGCTCCGCTTAGGGTGCAGCCGATTATCCAACCGTGACTATTTCCAATCGTTTTTCCGCGACGCTGCTCGCAGTTTGTCTCTCCTTGGGCGCGCTCCGCGGTGGGCACGCGGCCCAGGCTTTTGCGATCGCTGATTCCAAGACGGGCGCCGTTCTGCAGGAGCGGGAAGGGAACCAAAAACGCCAGGTCGGCAGCCTAACGAAGGTGGCGATGGCGATGGTGGTGCTCGATTGGGCCGAGCGGCAAAAGGGTGATCTCAACCAGGTAGCCACGGTGCCGCCGGAAGCCTTCACGGGCGCGCCGGAAAATTTTATCGGCCTGCAACCGGGCGACACCTGCACGCTGCGCGATCTGCTCTACGCGGCGCTCGTGCAGTCGGACAACATCGCGGCCTACACCCTGGCCGCGGCGGTGGGCGAGCAATTGCAAGCGATCGTGCCCTCCACGCAGGCGACTTCGCCGGTGAACTTGTTCATCGGACAGATGAACGCGCTCGCGAAAAATTTGAAAATGGCGCGGACGCATTTTGTGAATCCGCACGGAAGCGACGTGAACGTGAAACCTTTACCCTACTCGACTGCGATCGACATGGCGCGGCTCGCACGTTACGCGATGGATAAGGCGGGCTTCCGTTTTTATGTCTCGCAAAAGGAGCGGCAAATTTCCTTCCAGCGCGCGGGCAAAACTCTGCAATACAAATTGCGCAACACGAATGAGCTCCTCGGAGTCGACGGCGTGGAAGGGGTTAAGACGGGCAAGACGGCGCGTGCCGGTGATTGCCTGATGCTCTCCGCGCAGCAAAAAGCGGAGGTCATTCAAAACGGGCCGACGAGCACGACGGTGATTCCGCGCCATCTGATTATTGTCCTCCTCGGCAGCACCGATCGCTTCGGCGAAGGCCGGCAATTGCTCTCGTTAGGCTGGCAACTTTACGATCGCTGGGCGGCGGCGGGCCGGCCAATTGATCCGAAGAAGAGTCTCTAAATAACGCGGAGACGAACGCGATGAAGCCCCGAATCGGCGTCCTGACCAGCGGCGGCGATTGTCCCGGATTAAACGCAGTCCTGCGCGGCGTCGCGCTCGCGGCGGAGAAACTCGATCTCGAAGTGCTCGGGTTCAAAGACGGCTTCGAAGGTTTGCTTCCGACCGGCGAACACATGGTGCTCGATCGCCGCAGCACCAGCGGGATTATGCCGCGCGGCGGCACGATTATCGGAACTACGAATCGCGGGCACTTCGTCGCGAAAGTGGGCGCGGGCGAGCGGGCGGAAGTGGCGCCGGAAATCGTCGCGGCCGCGCGCGAACGTCTGCGCGAACTCGGCGTCGAAGCGTTGATCATCGTGGGCGGCGATGGCTCGATGACGACCGCGCTGCAACTGCAAGAAGCCGGGATCAATTGCATCGGCGTTCCGAAAACGATCGACAACGATCTCGCCGCGACCGCGATGACATTCGGTTTTGATTCTGCGGTCGCGTCAGTCACGGATGCGCTCGATCGCCTGCACACGACCGCGACGAGTCACAAGCGGGTGATGATTCTCGAAGTGATGGGACGGCATGCGGGCTGGATCGCGTTGCACGGCGGCATCGCGGGCGGCGCGCATATTATTTTGATCCCGGAGATCCCTTTCGATTACGAAAAAATCTGCGCGGCCCTGCAACGGCGAGAAGATCGCGGCAGCATCTACTCGTTAGTCGTGGTCGCGGAAGGCGCCTGTTCCGCTGATGGCCTGGCAGTGATGCGCCACGTCGAAACCGGGGAGGATCGCTTCGGCGGAATCGGCAATGTGGTCGCGGCGGAAATCGCCGCGCGCACCGGGCGGGAGACGCGCTGCACTGTGCTCGGCCATTTGCAACGCGGCGGCGCACCGACCACGCTCGATCGCATTCTCGGCACACGCTTCGGTGTCAAGGCGGTCCGGTTAATTCACGAGCGGCAATTCGGCTCGATGGTGAGCTACCAAAACTACCAGGTGCGACACGTCCCGATCTCCGAAGCGGTGAATCGTCTGCGCCTGGTTCCGCCCGATGGCGAAATGGTGGAAACCGCGCGCGCGGTCGAGATTTCCTTCGGCAATTAGGCGCTGCAAAAGCGAGTGGCGCGGCGCGAGTTCACCAAGTAACTTCGCGCTCCCGGTCGGAGCCCGCGCCTTTTCTCTATGATCACTATTCTTCGCAAGAATCAAAAAGGACTCTGGATTGTCATCGCCGTCCTTTGCATTCCGTTTGTCTTTTATTTTACCAACTCCCGCGTTGGCCCGATCGGTCGCAACGACTTCGGAAAGATTTACGGGCATTCGATTCCGAGCGTCGAATTTCAGCGGAACGCGCGCCTCTTCAACCTCGCGCGCAATCTGGGAATGTTCGCATTTCTCCAGGACATGGTCGGCGGCGCGGCGAACGAAAACGAAGCCTACGCGGAGTTCACCTGGAACCGTTTGATCCTGCGCCACGAAGCCGATCGGCTCGGGATTGCGCCGAGCTCGCAGCAGATCGCGACCGTGGTCAAAGCGATGCGTCCCTTCCGCGGCGCGAACGGATTCGAGATCGAAAAGTATAACGAGTTCACGCAAAATGTGCTTCCAACGCTGGGTTTCAGCGACGCGCAAATCGAAGAACTCGCGGGCGATCAGTTGATGCTCGAAAAGGTGAAGGATTTGCTCGGCACCGGCGTGCAAATTCCCGCTTCCGAGAGCAAGGAAAACTTCGAGCGCGCCTACGGAAAAATGGATGTCGCGGTGGTGCGGTTTCGTTCCGATGATCTCGCGAAGGAAATTAAAATTGGCGACGACGAGGTCGCGAAATATTTCGAGACTCACGGTGGCGACCTGAAAACGGAAGAGAAGCGCAAGGTCAGTCTGATGAGCTTCGCGTTGAGCGATGAACAGAAAAAACTTGCGGGCAAAGAGCGCGTGGAAGTGCTGCAAAGATTGGCCGATAAAGCGAATGACTTTAACCAGGCGCTCCTCGAGAAGGGTGGGCAGTTCGATCAGGTGGCGGCAAAATTCCAAACCCCGATCCAAACCACCGGCGAGTTTACGCAGAGCGCGCCGGATCCCTTGTTGAAGGGGAACGCGCAACTCACGCCGGCGGCGTTTGCGCTCACCGCCGAGGAACCGAACAGCGACGCGCTCCAGGTGGCGGACGGTTTTTTTGTGCTCCACCTGGACGCGACCGAGCCGGCAAAACCGCTGACGTTCGCGGAAGCGACTCCGAAAATTCTCGAGAAGTTGAAGGCTGAACGTTTGCAGGAATTGCTTTCGACCAAAGGTGCGGAAGCGGCGCAGAAAATTCGCGATGCGATGAAGACCGGGGTTTCGGCGGAGGCCGCGATTCAACAGGCCGGCCTCGTCGCGGAAAAAATCACGCCGTTTTCCTTGGCGGAAAGCGCGGCCCCCAAGCCGAAGCCGGACCAATCGCCGGCGCCGGAGACGCCGGACTTGTCGGCGATCAAGAGCGCGGTCGCGGAGTTAAGCTCCGGTGAAGTGAGCCAGATGATTCCGACGGCGACGGGCGGATTGGTGGCGGTGTTGGAAAAACGGGAAGCGCCGCACGCCGCAACAAATGACGCCGCGAAAATGCTGCTCGATGGGCGATATCTAAACAGCAAGCGCGAAATCGTTTTTTACGAATGGCTGCGCGAACGCCGCCGCGAAGCGGGCGTGTTGCCGACTGCTGGTTAGGCGAGCTTGCCGCCATCCGCCGGATGGAAAACCTCGAGGAAATTTTCGATGACGCCAACGGCGATCTCGCGATCGGCGAGTTGGAAAGTGCGGTCGAAAAATATCGGCGCTGCGTCGAGTTGGATCCTGATTTTTTCGACGGCTGGCACGCGCTCGGGATGGCGTTGATGAAAATCGGCCGCTTCCCGGAAGCGATCGAAGCCGGTAAGCGCGCCACTGAACTTCGGCCTAACGACCAGATCGGCTGGACCAGCCTCTCGCTCTTCTACAATCGTAACGGCGAAATCAAGGAAGCCGAAGCCGCGGGCACGAAGGCGAAGATTCTTTCCTGGGGCGGAAAGATCGCGAAGGAATAGCGATTGTTGCCGCTCCGCAGCTTTACATCTCGGCCGCGGGGATGGGAGCTCTCGGATCGGACGAGAGCTCCCGAATTTGTTGCGCGGCTACGGTTGTTGAATCGCCAAGTTGACCGGTGCGTCCACGGTCAGGTTATAAAACTCCACCAGAGCCACGCCGGTTCCACCCACTCCCGTAACCAAGGCCGTGTAATTGCCCGGGACGAAGTCCCTGATGAACGCGGAATCGCGCGGATCGCCCGGAGTAAGGCCATTCGCAGCCAGCTCCGTCGTTTGATTGGCAGTGGCGAAGTTATCATTCGAACCCACGCTCGTCCCATTGGCGTCGCGGATATCGAGCGACGGGTCGGCCAATGCATTGGCCACGCCGCGTCCGGTCAGGTCGGGCCCAAGCGCCCGCACTGCCACTCGCTGCGGTCCTGATCCGCTAATGATGAGACCGCCGATCAGAATTTTGTCACCCGTGGAGACGAAACCGCGGCTGGAAATATTTCCCAAGCGGCTGCCATTGCCGGGATCGGCATCGTAGATTTCCACCAGGCCGATGCCGGAGGTCGCGCCCGCGCCGCTGAGCACGACGGTGTAGGTACCGGCCGGCAATGTCCGCGCGATCGCTGATTCCTTCGGATCGCCCGGAGCCAGACCGGAACTGAGGATCGTGGCCTTCTCGGCGCTATCCATCCAGTTGTCGTTCTTTTCGAGTGACATTCCGTTCGAGTCGAACAACTCGATCACCGGATCGGCCAACGCGCCCGGGACCTTCGTTAGGCTAGGCCCGATGCCGCGCAGAATGACCGGCTTATCGGGAGTGCCGCGAATGATGAACCCGCCGATGCCGACGTTATCGCCCGTCCCCACGGCGACACGCGCGGCCATGTTACCCACCGCGCCAGCGCCGGGTGCGGCGACCAGCCCGGAGATGCTGCTGCCGATGCCGAAATCATAGACCTCGGCTTTCACTGGCGTCGCCGCGCCGGTGGTGACATCGATCTGGAACAGACGATCGTCGATCGCCGCGACCAGCCGACTGGGATCGCCGGGCTGAGCTCCGGCGACGAAGGCCATCCCGGAAACCGGACTGTTCATATCTACGCCTAACGAACCAACCGCGGTCGTCGCGCCTGTACCTGGATCGATGGTATAGAGCGTGGCATCGGCCTGGCCGATTCCATAGAGCGTGCCATTATCACTGAAGGCCAGAGCGTCGATCGCCACGCCAGTGGAACCGATCCGCACGGCGGTGCCAGTATCGACCGCTTCGGTGATTGTGATCTGGTAAAAATCGTTCACCGGGTTGCGATTGGCATCTAATTGCGAGGTGAGGAAGCCCATCCCGTCCGAGTTGCGGAAGGTCAGGTCGCCTTCGCCTTGCACGGTCGGCAGACCGGTAAGGGTGATGTCGCGGGTGAATTTCCCATTCACTTTGTTGATTTCGTGAATGTGATTGTCCACCTGATCGAAGGCGTAAAGGTGCCCATTGTGGACCCCGATTCCATAGGGGAAGGCGGTTGGTCCGAATGAGCCCAGGGTGGTGGCCACGCCGGTTGCCGGATCGACGGCCACCAACTGGCTGGTGCCAAAGGTCACGCCGAAGAGGGCAGTGTTAGCCGGCGTGAGCGCGCCGGCGCAGAGCAGGCCGGTGCCGGCGAGAAATGTCGCCAGACCGACCGCCAGGTTTGGAAAGATTTTTTTCATACTTAGATGTTCTCCGGATTGAAATAATCGTTCGCGTTAAGAGGAGATGGGACCGTTGAGGCCGTTCGGGAAAAACAAGCCTTTAGTCGCGTTGACGGCGCCGTAAACGATATTCAGTCCCTGGCGTGTGGTCCGCCGGAATGCGCGGCCCATGCTATCCACCGGGACGATATTGGCATTGCCGTCGCTATCGACCACGCCTTGATCGTCATCCGCACCAGAGAGCATCTTGCGCACATCGGAAACCTTTTGTGCATTTTCGATCGCCTTGTTCTGCGCGGTCCCACGCGAGAAAATGTTCACCCGGATGTTTCCCGCGTGATAGGCTTCGACTGCCAGGACGCCGGCCGCACTATCCAGAAGATCCTTATTCGCCAGGAGCTTGGCTGCGCCGCCAAAAAGAGTCACCCCTACGTCTTCGAAGATGAACGCTCCGAGCAGAAAACTCACATCGTCTGCGAACGGATCGAACGCGGGCCCGATTCCAGCGGCGTTCGCGAGGGTATTGAAGCTGTTCAACAGATCGATCTTCGGGCGAGCCACGGGCTGGGCGCCGGCCGCGCTCAGAAAGCCGCGGAACAGTTTCACGTGATTGCGTTCGTCCCCGCCGATCTCCCTAGCATACTGCTCGACTTTCGGATCGCTAAAGGGAACCTTCGGGTTGGACTTAATCGTGACGGTCCCCGGTGTGCCCGAGCCGTCCACCGCGATGCCTTGCGATTCGATACCGGTGCCGAAGACGGCGTAGGTATAAAACTCCGCCTCGAGGTATTCGAGGTTAAGCGCGAATTGGCCAATGGCCCCATCGCGCGCGGTCACTGGCGGGTTAGGCGCGGCCCCGACATTTTTGGCGAGCGCACCGAGGGCAGTCAGGCCGACAGCGCCGAGGCCAAGATTACGTAGAGCTTGACGGCGCGAGAGGCCGTCGGTTGCGAGCATCGATTCAAGTTTAGTCTGCATAGGTTTCTTTCCGTGGTTCCGCTGATTTGGTTGAGTGCAAAAAGGCCGCTCCCGCCGGACAAGACTCACTTATCGAGATGGACGGTCGTCATTAATACGCATTAGAAAGGGCCAGCGGATGCGAGAATTTTTTAAGGGCGTTCCGCCGCCTCTTGTTTTTCCAAGAAACCCGCGCTCGCGGATTCGCGAACGAATCGCTAGACTGCGCGCAGGATGAAGTTGTTTAAGTTGCTCCCGCTCCTGTTTTTCGCGGCCTCCGCCGAGGCCCAGAGCATCGCGATCCCGTGGACCGGGCACGGCCACGATCCGCAACACACCGGGCTTTCAAAAACTACCGCGCAACCGCTGCAACAGATTCGCTGGCAAACCTTGGTTGATCGCGCGCCGGTGTATTGGAGCAACTCGCTCCTCGTTCATTATGGCTCGCCGCTAATCACCCCGCAGAACACCGTTCTTCTGCCGGTCAAAACCGGCGCCGATGATTTCTTTGAAATTGAAGGACGAGCCGCCGCCGATGGCGGGAAGAAATGGACGCTGCTAACTGATTACTCGCTTCCTGCTCACGGCTGGGTGCCGAGCTGCGGCATCGCGCTTACTCCGAAAAATCGGCTTTGGTATCCGGGCATCGCCGGGAGCGTTTACTATCGCGATAACCCGGATGCCGCGAGTGGTCCTGGCGGTCAGATCTTCTTCTATGGCTTGGAGCAATACCAAGTGGCGCCGCAGACCTATAACGCAAACGTCAAGATTAACACGCCGATTACTTCCGATCGCTACGGCAACGTCTACTTCGGCTTCATCGTCACCGCGAGCACGCCGCTGGGGTTATCCGGCGGGATCGCCCGAATCGCGGAAGATGGCAGCGCTTCCTGGATTGCCGCGAACGCCGCCGCCGACGATCCCCAAATGTATAAGGTGGTGCAGAACTGCGCCCCGGCCTTGAGCAATGACCAGAAGTCACTTTACCTCGTGGTCAGCGATGGCGACTACGGCAATGGATATCTCGTTAGGCTAAACAGCCAGACGTTGGCGACGATTTCCAAGACCCGGCTGTTCGATGTCATCTCCCCTCAGACTTATGCCTCGCTCCCAGATGACGGCACCGCTTCACCTACCGTCGGGCCGGATGGGGATGTTTACTTCGGCGTCTTCGCCGCGGCCCCCTTTAACTACAATCATTACCGCGGTTGGTTACTGCACTTCGACGCGACCCTCGCGCAAACCAAGCCGTCCGGCGCTTTTGGTTGGGATGATACGGCCTCGATTGTTCCCGCCTCGTTAGTCCCATCCTACACCGGTGCGTCGTCTTACTTGCTCATGACCAAGTATAACAACTACGTCGGCGGCGGCGGCGACGGGAGGAACAAGCTCGCCTTGCTCGACCCGAACGCGACCATGACCGACCCCATTACCGGCGCGGCGGTGATGCAGGAAATCCTCACCATCCTGAGCCCGACGCACGACGCGGATTATCCGTCGCTGCCGAACGCGGTCCGAGAATGGTGTATCAACACCGCGGCGATCGATCCCGCGAAAAAATCCGCTTTTGTCGGCTGCGAAGACGGCAAGCTTTATCGCTGGGATTTCACCACCAACACGCTCGCGGAAACGATTACCTTGACTAACGGAATCGGCGAAGCTTACACACCCACGATGATCGGGGTCGACGGGACCGTCTATGCGATTGCTAACGGAATCCTCTTCGCGATTGGAGGCACCCCATGAGGCGGATCTTCGGGTTTCTTCTCCTCCTCAGCGTCGTCTCCGCGCAAGCCGGCTTGAAGACCCGCCTGGCGGCTTCGGTCCAGACTTCCGCATACGGACGCGAACTAGTCGTGCGCGGGAGCCTAACGAATACGAGCACGACCAGTAAGATTTACTTGAACGATGTTGCGGCCGATTTCGGCAGCGCATTCACGAATAGTCTGGCCCTTGATCCCAACAGTTTTTTTTCGAACGTCCCCGGCATCCTTCTGCCTAACGAGAGCTACAGCACCGACGAACTTTTCCGCCTGGTCCTGAGCGCGAGCACTTCCGCGGGCGATCTTGGAAGCACGATCGTTTTTCGTGGCGGCAGCGACATCGTCGCGAACAACGACCTTGCGCACGTCTCCTGTCGGATTGAAGCGCCCGCGCTCGCTGTCGGGTTTGCGCCGGGACTCGGCCTCGACACCGCCGTCTTCACCTTCCTGCGCGGCGACAGTTCCGATGGCTTGCTCGCGACCGCGACGGATTCGCTCGGCGTTTCCTTTATCCCGGCCGCGAGCGGCGCGAAATACATCGTCGAAGCGTCGACCAATCTTCTCAATTGGAGCACTGTCGGAGTCGAAGAGGTCACGATGACAACTCCGAACCCGCCAACCTTGCGCAGTTATCGCTACAACGGACCGCTCGGCCCGGGGAGCGTTTTTCTAAGACTACGCGTGGTCCAGAACTAAGCCGCCACTCGCGTAAACGAAGGGCGTGCGCGATGCAGGGTTCGAACCTGCGACTTCTTGCGTGTGAAGCAAGCGCTCTACCACTGAGCTAATCGCGCGGGAGAGCCGGGAAAATAACGCGCTCGCGGGCGTCGGCAATGTTTTTGAAGAGAACCGTTCGCGCTCCAGAGACGAACTATTCTTATCATGAGCGATAACCAGCAACCGCATCCCGAAAAGAAAGTCACCGCGGCAACGACCGACGCACCCCAGGAAGAATTCATCAGCCCGGAAAATATTCCTTCGAAATCCGAGACCGGCGGGGAGCCGCCGCGCGAGCGAACCGCGACTACCGCACCTGATCGCGCAGCGGCTGACCGCGAGTAAAGCGCTGGAAATTTTCCAGGAAATGCCTAACGAGTGTTTCGGTCTCGCGGGCATGTCCGCCGGCGACGTGCGGCGTGATGAAACAATTCGGCTGCGCCCGCAGCGGATGATCTTCGGGCAATGGTTCCGGGTCGGTCACATCGAGCCAGGCCGCCGCCAGCCGCCCGCGGTGGAGGGCATCGAGTAGCGCCGATTGATCGACTGTCGGGCCGCGGCCGATGTTGTAAAAAACTGCGCCGCGCTTGAGCTCCTGAAAGCGCGCGGCGTCGAAAAAGCTCCGCGTCTCGGTGTTGTCCGGCAAAATATCCACGACGTGATCGGCCTGCTGCAGCGCGTGTTCGAGTTCGCTGCGAGCAAGGATCGGCACCGCTTCGTGACCGCGCGCTTTCCGGCGGTAGCCTGAAATCGCCATCGCGAACGGTTGCAGCATCGCGGCCAGCTGTTCGGCGATCGCGCCGTAGCCCAGGATGATCATGGTCTGGCCGCGCAGGGGAATGAAGGAATCGCGCAACGCTTGCCAGCTCGCAGTGCCGCCGGGATCGCGCGAAGTCAGCGCGCGCGGCAAATGCCGCGCCTGCGCCAGGATAAAGCTGAGCAGGTGCGTCGCGCAGGCTTCATCATACACGCTCGCACTATTCGTTAGGGCAATTTTTCGCGCGCTCAGTTGCGCACGGAATTCCGGGGTGTCGTAGCGGGTAATGCCGGAGGAGCTGATTTGAATCCAGCGGAGGGCGCGCGCCTCCGCGATCGCCTCTGGGTCCGGTTGACCGAAGACGATCTCGGCGGTGGCGATTTGCGGATCGGGCGCGCCCCGGTCGAGCACGGAGGGAACGCGTTTGGCCGGGAAGACCAGCTCGTGTCCCGTGGTGCCGGCGCTGAGCAATTCCAGGATGTCCGGCGGCGTGACGAAATCGACGAAGATGCGCAGCTTTTCCATGAGAACGACTCCTGCACTGATACAGAAATATCGTCCTGAGTCCGGCGCGATTTCCGTTCACGGTTCGTCCGGATTTTTCCAGCGGATGCACTGCGGTTCTGCTTTCGCCGGGAAGAATCGAGAGGTCGACCTTGAACAGACGCGGGGGCACCGAAATTGGTAACGTTCTCGTCACCGAAAACGCCGCGTCGGTTTGCACTTCGTCGGCCGCGTTTTATACCAAAGGATGTCCGAACATAAAGCCACTCTTCGTTGGGAACGCGGCGACGCTGAGTTCTCCTACCAAAAATATCCGCGCGATCACACCCTCTCCTTCGATGGCGGACACACCATGACCGCGACCGCCGCGCCCGCTTATCTCGGCAATCCCGCGAACGTCGATCCCGAGGAATCCTTCGTCGCCTCACTCTCCAGTTGCCACATGCTCACTCTGCTCGCGATCGCCTGTAAGCAGAAGTTCGTCATCGAAAAATACGAAGACGAAGCGGTCGGCCACATGGAGAAAAATGCGGACGGCAAAATGGCGATCACGAAAGTGGAATTGCATCCCCGGATTACTTGGGGCGGCGATAAAACTCCGAGCGCGGAAGAGTTGGAGAAGCTCCATCACGCGGCCCACGACAACTGTTTCATCGCGAACTCGGTCAAGACTGAGATCACGGTGAAGTAAAGCGCGCGCCGGCGTGTCTTGTTAGTGCGCCATCTGCACTAGAATTTACCGACCCAACTGCGCCTTGTTGTGGCGTCGAACACCTGACATTGCTGCGGAATGCGAGGCCGGCGAATCGCCTGGGTGGCGCTGCTCTTCGGCCTAACGACTGGTTTGCCGGCGGCGACGCTCAGCGTGACAAACAGCCACGATAATCTCGTCGGTTCCCTGCGGCAGGCGATCCAAGACGCGTTGCCTGGGGACACGATCAACTTTGCCAGTACCGGCGTGATCGATAGCGTGCACACCATTGAAGCCGCCACGGATCTGAACGGGACGAGCTTCGTCTTCCTCTCCACGGCGACCAACGACAACCTCGGCGTGTTCTCCTGCGACCCCGCGCAGGCGGTTGGCCTAACGAAACGTTTTAACCATGCCACTTTCCCGTAATTGCGGATTATTTTTTCTCGGTCTCGCGCTCACCCTCGCTGCCGCGGCGGGTGCCGAACCCGGCGGGAAGGCGATCACGGAGCGAACGGCCGAGATCGACGGTCTGAAACTGCATTACCTGACCGCAGGCCACGGACCGGCCTTGATTCTGTTGCATGGCTACGCCGAGACCTCGCGGATGTGGCGGCCGATCATTCCGCTGCTGGCGGAAAGGTTCACTGTGATCGCGCCGGATCTGCCGGGGATCGGCGACTCCGGGATTCCCACGGACGGAATCGATATGAAAACCTCGGCGACGCGGATCCACACGCTCGCGCGTTCGTTAGGCGTGGAGAAAGCGGAAGTCGTCGGGCACGACATTGGGCTGATAGTGGCCTACGCCTACGCGACGCAGTTTCCGAGCGAGGTGCAGAAGCTGGTGCTGATGGATGCTTTCCTCCCGGGCGTTCCGGGTTGGGAAGCGATCTATAAGGATCCCGGCACCTGGCATTTCCGGTTTGTCGGTCCGACGCCGGAAGCTTTGGTGCAGGGTCGGGAGCGCATTTTCTTCGAGCATTTCTGGAACAATTTCGCCGCGGACAAAACGCATTCGATTCCGGAAGCGGATCGAAAAGCCTACGCGGAGGCCTATGCCAAACCCGGACGGATGCATGCTGGTTTCGCCTATTTCGCTTCCTGGCCGCAACTGGCGAAAGACTTCGCCCAACTTTCGCAGACGAAGCTGACCATGCCGGTGCTCGCGATCGGCGGCGAGAAGTCGTTAGGCAAACAACTCGGCGAACAGGCCAAACTGGTCGCGACGGATGTCAGCGTGATCGTCCTCCCGGACACCGGTCATTGGATTCTGGAAGAGCGGCCAAAGGAGACGACTGACGCGTTGATGAAGTTCCTTTGACGCGCGATTGACCGGCGGCAAAACGCGCGCGCGGAACTTTCGGCGCGCGAGCAAATCGTTTGCTAAAGGCGGGCGGCTATCCCACTTATTCCGGCGATGAGCGCCGAGCCCCAGCCACCCAACAATCCGCAGCGGATGGAGCGCATCGTCAGCTTGTGCAAGCGGCGCGGCTTCATTTTCCAGTCGGGCGAGATTTACGGCGGGCTCAACGGCGTCTGGGATTACGGCCCGCTTGGCGTGGAGCTGAAGCGCAACCTGAAGGATTATTGGTGGCGGGTGATGGTGCGCGAACGCGACGACGTCGTCGGGCTCGATGGCTCCATTCTGACTCATCGCGCGGTGCTCCAAGCGAGCGGGCACGAAGACACCTTCAGTGATCCGATGGTGGACTGTTTATTAACGAAACAGCGTTTCCGTGCGGATCAGATCCCCGTGCAAAGCGGCACTATTTACCATTTCGAATTTGCTCGCGACGCTGTTCCGTCTAGCGACGCCTTCTTACCACTCGCGCAGATGGCGGACACGCAAGCCGAACCGCAAATCAATAGGCCATTGAGTCGAGCGGATTCTATCGATCTCGGGAAGCGCGTTGTGCAGAAGAGAAAACTCGCTGTAGCCGCGCCAACGAGTGACCCCGAGTCAATCCGGCAGTTCTTTCTTAACCTCGGCCATGAGCTTGCCAATCCTGAGAGTGAAAATCCAGAGTTAGGACAGGAATTCCAAACTGCCTATGTCCACAGCCCGAGGATATCGGGCGACGCGTTTCGGGTGCTCGTCCGCAAGGGAGAGAACGAGTCGAAAGCATACAAAGTCGCTCGCGACTTCTATCGTGACCGGGGAATACAAAGTCCTCTCGTATCGCTTTTGCGAAAAGAAGATGCTGACAACACTCGCGAATTCAATCCCGAGAATGGTGCACAGCTCACCGAGCCTCGCGCGTTCAATCTTATGTTTCGAACGCAGATGGGGGCGTCCGTCGATCCGGATTCGATCGCTTATCTGCGGCCGGAGACGGCGCAGTCGATTTTTGTGCAGTTCAAGAATGTGCTCGATACCGCGCGGAAGAAATTACCTTTCGGGATCGCGCAGATCGGAAAGGCCTTTCGGAACGAGATCAATCCGCGCAATTTCATTTTCCGGTCGCGCGAGTTTGAGCAGATGGAATTGGAATATTTCTGCGCGCCGGAGCAGGGGATGCAGTTGTTAGACTACTGGCTCGAGGAGCGGCTGAAGTTCTACGAAAACATCGGGATTCCGCGGGCGAAGTTGCATGTGCTGACGGTGCCGGACGCGGATCGCGCGTTCTATTCGAAGGGGACTTACGACATCGAATACGAGTTCCCATTCGGTGTGCAGGAACTGGAAGGCGTGGCTTACCGGACGGATTACGATTTGACCCAGCACCAAAATGCGAGCGGGAAACCGCTGGAGTATTTCGACGAGGAGACGAAGGCGAAATTTGTCCCGCACGTGGTCGAGCCGAGCGCGGGCGTCGATCGCACGGTGCTGGCGCTTTTGTGTGAGGCTTACGACGAAGAAACGGTCACGGACGAGAAGGGGAAATCGGAAACGCGCACGGTCTTGCGGTTTCATCCGCGGATGGCGCCGATCAAAGTGGGCGTGTTTCCGTTGCTGAAAAACAAGCCGGAACTGGTGGCGAAAGCGCGCGAAGTGCAGGCGCTGCTCCGGCCGCACATGATGGTTTTCTATGATGAAGGCGGCGCGATCGGGCGGCGCTATCGAAGGCAGGATGAAGCCGGGACGCCTTTTGGCCTAACGATTGATTTCGAGACGCTCGGCGAGAAGGGCGAGGAATTGCGCGATACGGTCACGCTACGACATCGCGATTCGATGAAACAGGAGCGCGTCGCGATCAAAGACTTGTTAGGCAAACTCTTGCCGGCGGTGAGCTGAGCTCGCCGCCGATTCGAGCGATGGAGAGCGATACCTTCCGCGATTACTGCCTGAAGAAATCCGGCTCCGCGGAAAGCACGCCGTTCGGCCCGGAGAATCTCGTCTTTAAGGTGCGCGGGAAAATGTTCGCGCTTCTCGCGCTCGACGAAGTCCCGCCGACGGCGAATTTGAAATGCGATCCGGATCGCGCGCTGGAATTGCGCGATCGCTATGAAGAGGTCACGCCCGGGTATCACATGAACAAAAAGCACTGGAACACGGTGCAGCTGGCGGGGGGAATTCCGGAGTCGGAAATCCGTCGCATGATCGATCATTCCTACGAACTGGTCGTGCAGAGTCTAACGAAAGCTGAGCGCGCGAAATTGTCGCTCGCTTAGAGCGCGCGCAATTCCACTTCACCCACCTCCAGCTGCAGCGCGTCATGGGCGATCTGCAAGAAACTGTCGGGTGGATCCGTCAAGGCCACTTGGAGCTTGCCCGGATTCTGCGTGCTGTTAGTGAGACCTTCATCAGCCAGGGCTGCGCGCACCGCGCGGGCGCAGTTTTCCGCCGAATCGACGAGGGTAACTGCTTCGCCTAACAAACGGCTGATCGCCGGACGGAGGAGGGGATAATGAGTACAGCCGAGGACCAAAGTATCGATGCCATCATCGAGCAACGGTTGCAGATATTGCATCAACACGGTGTCGGTAATAGCACTCGTTAGCCAACCTTCCTCGATTAAAGGCACGAGCAACGGACAGGCGCGCGCGGTTACTCGAATGTCGCCGTTCCCTTCGCGGAGGGCACGTTCATAGGCGCCGCTCTTGATCGTGGCGCGAGTCCCAATGACGCCGATGTGTCCGTTACGCGTGGCCGCGAGCGCCGCGTGCGCGCCCGGTCGGATGACTCCGGTAACGGAAATCGGCAGGCGTTCGGCAAGGGTAGAAAGGGCAACCGCCGAGGCGGTATTGCAGGCCACCACGATGGTCTTGGCATTCTCGCTCATCAGGAGCGAAGCGATCTCGAGACTGTAACGCTGCACTGTCGCCGGACTCTTGCCGCCATAGGGCACGCGCGCGGTGTCACCGAGATAAAAAATGGACTCGTTAGGCAAAGCGCGCCGCAAGGCACTGACCACGGTCAGGCCGCCGATCCCGGAATCGAAAACGCCGATCGGGCGTGGATCGCCGTCGCCAATCGCGGTGGCGGGTTTGCTTTCGTTAGCGGCCGCCATTGATGGAAACTGAGGGTTGTTGTGCCGGCGAGGGTTCGGAAGACGGCGCGGAGATTAATGGTTCGGTAATAGAATGCGTGTGCGGCGGCAGTTTCGCCTGCGCGACGGAGAAGGTCGCATTCGGTGCGCGATAATTCACCGCCGCGTCATAAGCGCGCACGCCCATGGCAATCGCGCCTCCGAGTTGCTGTTGATAAAGAGGCGTCGCGATCCGGCGGCCTTCCGCGGAATCAGTCAAAAACCCCGCTTCCAAAAGGACCGCCGGCACGCGGATATCGCGCAAGACTTTGAAGCGCGCGTGGCGCACTCCGCGGTCGAACGTGACCAGTTGGGTCAAGACGGCCGCGTGCACCGCCGCCGCGAGCGCGACATTCGCACCGTCCTGGGTGTTGCCCTCGTTAGGCTGAGATTCCGCCGCGGAAACATGATGCTCGGCGGAGGCGTTCGACGGCACGCCGTCCGGCGCGAGCAGATAACTTTCCGCGCCCGCACCGCCGCCGCTGTTGAAGTGAATGCTGATGAAAACCGCGTGCGGAAAACGATTCGCGAAAGCGACCCGATCTTCGAGGGAAACCGCGACGTCGGCCGTGCGCGTCATCTCCACCTGGTAGCCGGCGTGCCGCAATTGCTCGCGCGCGCTCAAGGCCGCGGCGAGCGCGAATTTGCTTTCGCTGCCCCACTGGTTCGCGGTGCCCTGGTCCATGCCGCCGTGGCCGGGATCGAGGATCACCGTTTCCACTTTGGCGGCGCTCGCGATCCGGCTCGGGCGCAAAACCGGCTCGATGATTTTGCCGACATCCACCGCCGAGACCAGGGTGTCATCGCCCTGACTAACGAGCGGGAAGTCGGTGAAAAAGCGCACGCCATTGATGAAAAATTCGCTCGTGCCGGCTTGCGCGCGGAGGCCGCGCCGATCGCTTTGGAGCGAGACCGTGCGGTTCGCGTGCCGGTATTGCCCGAAGTGATAAAACTCGGCCACGTCGCCGAAAGAAACGTAATCGCGCCCCTGTTGCTTGCGCACGTTCCAAACGGCCCCGCTCGCAGTCGAGACGATGATCAGGCCCAAGGCCACGATCGCGGCGAGCTTCCCGGCGTTCATGAAGCGGGAAAGTGCGCGCGCGGCGTGCGCGTCGCAAGTTTTGTCCTGCGCAGCAGCTCCGGCCGAAATCCGGCGACGCTGACTACTCGTTAGGGGAAACTCCGAAAAGCGTTCACCATATTCGCACGCGCGCTTTCGGCTCGACGAAAAGCTTGGCGTCAGGCTTGACCGCGAAGGCCGCATACCAGTCGTCGATATTTCGCACCGGACCATTGACCCGATATTGCCGCGGCGAGTGCGGATCGCTCACCACTTGTTTGCGGATTGCGTCGTCGCGCAGCTTCCCGCGCCACGCTTGCGCCCAGCCGAGAAAGACGCGTTGATCACCGGTCAGACCATCGAGGACTGGCGCTGGTTTTCCTCCGAGCGAAGTGCGGTAAGCGTCGAGCGCAATCGTTAGGCCACCAAGATCGGCGATGTTTTCGCCCATGGTCAGCGCGCCATTTACCTTCGCGCCTGGGAGCGGTTCGTAGGAGGAATACTGCGCGCCGAGGACGGCCGCGCGCGCTTCAAAAGCTTTCGCATCTTCCGCCGTCCACCAATCGCGCAGCTTGCCTTCCGCATCCAGCTTCCGACCCTGGTCGTCGAAACCGTGGGTTACTTCGTGGCCGATGACGCCGCCGATGGCGCCGTAGTTGATCGCCGCGTCGGCACTCGCATCAAACATCGGCGGCTGCAAAATTCCTGCCGGGAAAACGATATCGCGGAGCAAGCCGTTATACGCGTCGTTCGTTTGCGGAGTCATTTGCCACTCGCTCCGATCCACTGCGCCTGGGAGCCGCTGGACGAAAAACGCCCAGTCGGCCCGAGCCGCGCGGCGGACATTGCCTAACAAGTCGTCATCGCGCACCACCGCTTGCGCGTAATCGCGCGGTTTGTCCGGATAACCAACCTTGATCTTGTAAGTCTCCAGTTTCTTGAGCGCTTCCACCTTGGTCGCGGCTCCCATCCAATCGAGTTTTTCAATGCGTGCGTGCATCGCGGTTTTCAGGTTCGCGACCAGCTCCTCGATTTTTGCCTTCGCTGCCGGTGGGAAAAATTTGTCGGTATAAAGTTGGCCCACCGCCCAGCCCAAATTGCCGAAGCGATCGGCACGCTCGCCCGTCCCGTAATCACCGCCGCTGACCGCGTGCACCGCGCGTTTCCAGCGCGCCTGCTGTTCCGCTTGGCCGGAAAGGGTTTTGTTGTGGAACTCAAACGAAGCCGCAGCGAATGCTTTCGCTAGATAAGGCGCGGCGTGATCGACCACCTCGAAGGCCTGCTTCGCTTGCAGGATTTCAATCGGCGTCTGCGCGAAGAGTTCGGCGATTTTTGGAAAGGCGGTCTTCTCCGCCACGACCACGCGATCGATTTTTCCCAGATCCGCGCCGGCCAGAAACGGTGCCCACGGAAAACCGGGAGCGAGTTTTATTAGTTCTTCGATCGACGCCGGATTATAAATCGCCAAGGGATCCCGTTGCTCCGAGCGCGCCCAACTGACCTCCGCAATCTTCGTCTCCAGCGCGACAATTTCCTGCGCGCGCGCTTCCGCTTCCGGCCACTCGATCAGGTTCAACAACTGCGCGACGTAAGCCTGATACTTCGCTTTCTGCGGTGCGAAATCCGGCTTCAAATAATAATCGCGATCCGGCAGGCCGAGCCCCGATTGGCCGAGATAAACCGCGTACCGATTCGGGTCTCCGATATCGACATCGAGCGTGATGTTGAAGATCGAGCCTTCGAGATCGGCATTATGTTTTCCCATCAAACCGGCGAGCGCCTCGCGCGTTTTCGCGGCGCGGATTTCCTCGAGAATTTCCTTCAAGGGTGCGGCGCCCGCTTTCTCGACCGCCGCTTCGTTCATGAACGATTGGTAAAACGCGCCCACTTTTCCGGCCGTCGAAGTCGGCTCGTGCCCGGCATTTTTGGCCGCTTCTTCGATCAATTCGTGCAGTCGTTTCTCAGTCGTGTCGCTCATCGCGAGACGCAAACTGTAGGCCGCTTTGTCCGCGGGAATCTGCACATGATCGAGCCAGGCGCCGTTGGCGTGACGGAAAAAATCATCGCCCGGTTTTTCCTTCAGATCCGCGCCTGCGAGGTCAAAGCCCCACTGTCCGTATTGTGGCTTTTCCTTCTCCGCGGCGCGAACTTCGGCGCTTCTCGCGGCGCAGCAAAAGACGACGAGCAGACAAAAGTTTCGGCAATCAATTTTCATCGCGCGAGCCTACCGTCCGCGAAAACGCCGGAGCAAACAGAATCGCAGGATTTGCGTGCAAACGCGGGCCCGAAACGAGATGCTGCTTTTCATGAATGCAAGACTAACGAGCGGCCGCGCAGGCCGGATGATTATCGTCGCCCTGATGTCCGCCGCCGTCTTGGTGCGCGCAGAATCGCCGACCCATACTATTCTGCACCATTTCTTCACGCACTTCGTCGATGAATGGACGAAGACGCATAAGGAGGAACCGGTGCCGACCATGCTTTCGCTGACGCCCGCGCAACGCGCGGCGATCGAAAGACTCGCCGCCACCATCGATCAAACCCTGCCGGCAGCCGAACAGGACAAAGCCGAACGCAAGCTTGCGCACGAAGCCGCGACCGCCGCACGTGTCGATCCGAAGCGTCCGATCGTTCTCTCCGGCCGCACTCCGGAACAGCGCGCCGCCCTCCGGCAGTTTGTCGCCGCGCTCCAAGCCGATCGGCCTAACGAGAGCGCGCCTTCCAGATGAGTCGTTAGGCGAAGGGCAAGCCGGCGAGACCAAGCCGCGCCGCGTCCGCGCGCAACGCAGCAATCACTCCGGCAATCAATTCGTCCAGCGGCATCGCCAGTTCCTCTGCGCCGCGCACGATGTCATCGCGATTGACCGCGCGCGCGAAGGCCTTGTCCTTCATCTTCTTTTTCACCGACGCGACTTCGACTTCATGGAGGCTTTTCGACGGGCGAACGTAGGCCACCGCCATAACGAATCCGCTTAATTCATCGACCGCGTAAAGGGTCCGCTCGAGTGCCGTCTGGCGCGGAACGTTCGCGTAATCAGCGTGCGAAAGAATCGCGCGCGTCACTTCTTCGCTCCAGCCGTGCTCACGCAACCAGGCCACGCCGACGAAGGGATGTCCCTCGTTAGGCTGTTGCGCCGAATTTGGATGACGCTCGTAATCCAGGTCGTGCAACAACCCGACGGCTTCCCAAAGATCCGCCTCCGCGCCCTCCTGCTGAGCGAAGTAACGCATCGAATCCGCGACCGCATAACAATGGCGACGCAGACTATCGGATTGCACCCATTCGTGCAGATTGAGAAGCGCGCCTTCCACCAGAGTGCTCATGTGGTTTTGAGATTCACGCGGTGCGCGTTTTCCGCCAATGAAATTTCTTCTCAGCAACGACGACGGGATTGATGCGCCCGGCCTGCAGGCTCTTTTGCACGCGGCCGAAACCCTCGGCGACCCGGTGGTGGTCGCGCCGGCCGGTCCGCAATCCGGCGTCAGCCACACCGCCACTTGGGAAGGCGCGATCCGGGTGGAGCCGCGCGGCGAAAATCAGTTCGCGATTCACGGGACGCCGGCGGATTGCGCGCGTATCGGTTTGCTCCGGTTGGCGCCCGATGCCGCCTGGGTTCTGAGCGGGATTAATCACGGCGGCAACCTCGGCGCGGACGTGCATTATTCCGGCACGGTCGCGGCGGTGCGCGAGGCGGTTTTGCATGGCTGGCCGGGGGTGGCGGTTTCGCATTATCGCCGTCGCGGATTGAAATTCGATTGGGCGCGCGCGGAAAAATGGCTTGCACCGGTGCTCGCGGATTTACTCGTTAGGCCATTCGAACCCGGACTTTTCTACAACGTGAATCTACCGCACCTCAACGCCGGCGAACCCGATCCGGCGGTCGTTTTTTGCCCGCTGGATCCGCACCCGTTGCCGCTCAGTTATCGGCACGAAGCAGAGAGCGGGCTTTTCTACGATGGAGATTATCACGCGCGCGCGCGGAAGCCGGGCGCGGATGTCGATGTTTGTTTCGGCGGGCGGATTGCGATCACCGAGATCCGGCTTTTTTAGACGTGGCTCTGCGGGTGGCGAAAGAGTTCGTTCAATTCGCCGAACGGCATGGCGTCGGCGAAGCCATCGAATTTGCCGTCTTCGCTGATGCGTTTCGCCACCCGCGCAAATCCGCCCCAGGCGGCGCGCGCCAACGAGGAACCGATGGAAACTCGACGAACTCCGAGATCGGCAAATTGCGTGAGCGAAAGCTTCGCGAGCGTGCCGTGCAGCAGGATGTTGACCGGTTTCGGCGCGACCGCTTTGACGATGGCAGCGATTTCTTTTTCATCCACCACCCCGGGCGCGTACAGGCAACCCGCGCCCGCTTCCGCATAACTCGTTAGGCGATCGAGCGAAAAACGAAAAGGATCTGGTTGATCAACCAGCCAGGCCTCGCAACGACCAGTGAGCACCACCGGAATGCCGGAGGAATCGATCGCCGCGCGCGCGGCGCGGATGCGCTCGATCGCCGCTGCTTTTTCGTAAAGTGGTTGCTCGCTTTCGCCGGTGTTGTCTTCGATCGACAAGCCGGCGACGCCGGTCGCGATGCAGCGCGTGACGTTGGCGGCGACACCTTCCGGTTGATCCGCATAACCCGCCTGAAAATCCGCGTTCACCGGTAAGGGCGTCGCGGTCGAAATTTCGCGAAAGTGCTCGAGCATCACTTCGAGCGGAAGCGCGGGCGTGTCGTCCGATCTTCCGCGGGAAAAAGCTACGCCCGCGGAAGTGGTGGCGAGCGCTTTGAATCCGAGATGTTGCAGGTAGATCGCGCTGCCGATGTCCCAGGGATTGGGCAGGACGAAACAATCGGTTTGATGCAGCGCCCGGAACTCGGTGACGGCGGCTTGCTGACGGGGCGAGACGTTCATGAACGAGCTTAACGGAAGGCGTGGAACGCGCCAGCGTCCGCCGCGGAGCTAGCCCGCAGGCGTTGGCTTGACGAAAAACTTCCGGCGACATCTCCTCCGGTCATGTCTTTCCGATTCGTTAGGCCGGCTCTGCAGGCCGGTTTGTTTATCCTTCTGCTGGCCTCCGCGGGTTGCTGGAAAAAAAGCGGTGACGGGATTGTGATTGCGAAAGATTACGTGCCGGCGTTGCCGATCAGCACCAGTCCTACGCCTAACGAGTCATCTCTCGGCGCGGAAACGCCGTCGCCGATTCCGGTTCCAGACGAGGAGACGGCCGAGGCGGAGAGTACCGAACCAGTTCCTGGAGAGATGGACAGCCCGATTCCAGGAGAAGCCCTGGCGGAGACCCACACAGATGCCCGCGCCGTGGATCACGAACAATGGATCGCGACGGTGCGAATGGTAGCCGATGGGCGCCTGGTTGATGTGCGCCTGACGCAGGAGCGTTGGGATAAATTAAAAACCGGCGACCGCGTGCAGGTGAAATATCGCGAGGGAAAATACACCGGCACGGTTTGGAGCTCGGAGATTGATTAGCTTGCCTGCATTCGTTAGGCGAGCGCGCTAGAGTTCATTCATGATTGATCGGCGGCGCGTTCTTCTCATCAGTAGCTCCACCGTTTTCGGCCGCGGTTATCTAGATCACGCGGAGCCGGAAATCCGGGATTTCCTCGGCTCGATCACCCGCATTCTTTTCGTGCCCTTCGCGCTGCATGATCTTGATGCTTACGCGGCGAAGACCCGCGCGCGTTTCGCGCAGATGGACTACGAAATCTATTCCCTGCATGAGGCGGCGGACATGCAATCGGCGATCGCACAGGCGTCGACGATTTTTGTCGGCGGCGGAAATACGTTTCGTCTGCTCAAGGCGCTTTACGACGGGGAACTGCTCGCGCCGATCCAGCAGCGAGTCGAAGCCGGCATGCCTTACCTCGGGACCAGCGCCGGTTCAAACATCGCGGGTCCCACGATTCGCACGACTAACGACATGCCGATCGTGGAGCCGCCGTCGTTCAACTCGTTAGGCCTGGTCCCGTTTCAGATCAACCCGCATTACCTCGACCCCGATCCCGCTTCCACCCACATGGGCGAAACCCGCGAAGAACGGCTCCTGCAATTTCTCGAGGAGAACGACACCCCGGTCATCGGCCTGCGCGAAGGCGCCATCCTGCGAGGGGAGCATGGCGAATACGAAGTGCGCGGAACCGCCGGTGCGCGCCTTTTTCGTCGGGGCCAGCCGCCACTGGAGCTGGCGATCGGTGAGAAAATTCCAGCGCCGGCCTAACGAGTCCTGCAAGCCTGGGTGCGGAAAAAGGAGAAGTGCAGACGCGCTCGCAGTTTTGTCGCCGGCCACCTGTGGTATAGTGACGGCGATGTTTTTGCCGAACCAGAAAGTGGTCTGTGTGGATGCGAAATTCCCACTCGGAATCGAAAAACTTTACTCGGAGTTGCCGAAAGAGGGGACGACTTACACCATTCGCGACATTGTCCCGGGCATCGGCCTGACCGGCGAGGAAGGGGAGACGGCGGTTTATCTTTGCGAGATCACTGGACCGTTGAATGCCCACGGAATCGAACGCGGTTTTCGGGCTGATCGTTTTGCGCCGCTGGAGACGATCGAGGAGGAAGCGGAAGAGGAAGTGCCGTTTGCGATGCCGGAATTAGTCCCGGCCTGAGCGCGCGCAAAACGCGGTTGTCCCATCGGACGCTTGGTGTCTCATTTAGCACCATGTCGCCCGCTCCAAAAACTCCGCTGCTGCTCGCGCTCCTCGCTTTTTGTCTGCTGCCGTTGCCGCCGGCTTCCGCGCAAAAACTTCCCGAGACCACGCGTCTCCTCCGTTTTCCGACGACCAACGGCGAGCAGATTGTTTTCTGCTACGCCGGGGAAATTTACACCGTCGGCCAGGAAGGTGGAACGGCCCGTCGCCTAACGAGTGGTCCGGGCTACAGCTCGTTCCCGCATTTCTCGCCGGACGGCAAACAGCTCGCCTTCACTTCGCACTACGACGGCAACACCGAGGTTTATGTGATGCCGGCGGAGGGTGGGGAACCGAAACGCCTAACGACTACGGCAACTCTCGGCCGTGATGACATTTCCGATCGGATGGGGCCGAACAATCTGGTCATGACTTGGGAGAACACGAAGCCACTGATCGTTTTCCGGTCGCGGATGAAATCCTACAATTCCTTTAATGGCCAGCTCTACACGGTGGGCCTGAACGCGGAGTTGCCGGAGGAGTTACCGTTTCCGCGCGGCGGTTTCGCTTCGTTTTCCCCGGATGATTCGAAGCTCGCGTACAACCGCGTTTTTCGCGAGTTCCGCACTTGGAAACATTATCGCGGCGGAATGGCGGACGACGTTTGGATCCACGATTTCAAAACCGGGACAACGGAAAACCTAACCAACAATCCGGCGCAGGACATCTGCCCGATGTGGGGACCGGACAATCATGTTTATTTCCTCTCCGATCGCGACGGGCGGATGAATCTTTTTTCGATCGATCTTGCGAGCAAAGAGCAGAAACAGCTCACGGAGTTCAAAGATTTCGACATCAAATTCCCGACCATCGGCAAGGGCGCGATTGTCTTCGAGCAGGCCGGATACATCTGGCGTTTTGACCTAACGAGTGGTCAGGCGACCCCGGTGCCGATCTTGATCAAGGAAGATTTTTCCTCCGGGCGCGCGGCGCTGATCGACGCTTCGAAGCAGTTGCAATCGGTTAATCCCGCGTCCGATGGCGAGCGGGTGATCGCGGTTGCGCGCGGCGATTTATTCTCGGTCCCGGCGAAGGATGGAACGCCGCGGGATCTGACGAAAACTCCGAATGCGCACGAGCGCGACGCGGTCTGGTCTCCCGATGGGAAATGGATTGCCTACAACTCCGACGCGACGGGCGAGAACGAACTCTACGTGCGCGCGCAGGACGGCAAAGGCGAGCCGGTGCAGGTGACGAGCAAGGCGGACACTTATTATTACCAACCGATCTGGTCGCCCGACAGCAAGAAGCTGCTTTGGAGCGATCGCTTGCAGCGGCTGCGCTACGTCGATGTCGCGAGCAAGGCGGTCACGCAGGTGGATCAGGATAAATACGGCGAGATCGAATCCTATGATTGGTCGCCCGATAGCCAATGGATCACCTGGGGGCGGCCGGAAGAAAACGAGCTCTCGAAGGTTTATCTCTACTCGTTAGGCGAAAAGAAACCGCTCGCGGTCACGGATGATTGGTACGCTTCGAGCAAATCGGTTTTCAGTGATGACGGGAAGTTTGTCCTGATGAGTTCCGCGCGTGATTTCAAGCCGACTTTTGGCGCGGAGGAATTTGAAAACGTCTACCGCGACATGGAGCGGATCTACCTGGTCGCGCTGGCGACAGACACGGAGAATCCGCTGGCGCCGCGGAGCGATGAAGTGGGGAAAAAGAAGGACGATAAAAAGAAAGAAGAAGCCGACAAAAAATCTTCCGAGACGAAAAAAAGCGACGCGAAAGAGGCGCCGCCAAAACAGCCGCCGGCGACAAAAGTGGACGCCGACGGATTACGGGACCGGATTATCGGGCTCGAGGTTGCGCCCGGAGAATACAAGGACATTCGCGTCGTCGAGGGTCGCATTTTTTATCTGCGCCGCACCGCGGCGGACGACAAAGCCGGCGATGACGAAGAGGACGGCGGCCCGGACAAGCAGAAATGGCATTTGTGTGTTTACAGCGTGGAGGATCGCAAAGAAACCGTGCTCGGCGACGTGAACAGTTACCAGATCACCGCCGACGGGAAAAAAATGCTGGTCAAGATCGACAAGGATTACGCGATGATCGATCTGCCGAAAGACAAACTCGAAACCAAGGATCACGTGATCAAGTCGGGCGCGCTCGACATGCAGCTCGATCGCCACGCCGAGTGGCGGCAAATTTATTTCGAAGCCTGGCGACAGATGCGCGATTTCTTTTTCTCGCCGACGATGAACGGGGTGGATTGGCCGGCGATGCGCGACAAGTACGCTGCGCTTTTGCCGTTCGTGAATCATCGCAACGATCTCACCTACTTGTTAGGCGAATTGATCGGCGAGCTGAACAATGGCCACGCTTATGTCGGCGGGGGCGAGCGGCCGGAGACGCCGCGGATCAAACTCGGTCTGCTCGGGGCGGAATTTTCGCGTGATCCGGCAAGCAAGGCTTACAAGATCGAGCGCATTCTGCCGGGAGAGAATTGGAACAAACACACGCGCTCGCCGTTGACCGCGATCGGCGTGAACGTGAAGCCCGGCGATTACATCCTCGCGATCAACGGCACGCCCGTTTCCTCGTTAGGCAATCTCTACGATGGGCTCATTGGCACTGCCGATAAGCAGGTGATTCTGCGGGTAAGTTCGAAGCCGACCGATGCCGGCGCGCGTGATGTCACGGTGATCCCGACGGCGGACGAAGCGCCGCTTTATTACCTCGCGTGGGTGCAGAAAAATATCGACGAAGTGACGAAGAAAACTAACGGCGAGGTCGGTTACATTCACATCCCGGACATGGGGCAGCCCGGCTTGAATGAATTCACCAAGCTCTACTTCCCGCAGATTCACAAGAAGGCGCTGATCGTCGATGTGCGCGGAAATGGCGGCGGTTTCGTTTCGCCGCTGGTGATTGAGCGTTTGCGGCGCGCACTCGTGATGGTGGAGATCGCGCGCAACGGCGTTCCACAAACCAATCCGCCGCAAACTTTCCTCGGACCGCTGGTGACCTTGATTGACGAATTTTCCGCGTCCGATGGTGACATCTTTCCCTATCGCTTCCGCGCGATGGGTCTCGGAAAATTGATCGGCAAACGCACCTGGGGCGGCGTCATCGGCATTCGCGATCCGCTGCCGCTAACCGACGGCGGCGTGCTCAATCGGCCGGAGTTCGCGCCTTACTCGAAAGAGGGCAAGGACTGGGTAATCGAGAGCCACGGCGTCGATCCGGACATCGTGGTCGACAACGATCCGACGAAGGAATTCCACGGCGAAGATCAGCAGCTGGACAAGGCGATCGAGGAGATCACCAACGAGCTCAAGACCAAGCGCTACGATCTCCCGCCGGTGCCGCCGTATCCAAATCGAAATCCGGCGAAGAGCGGCTAAGTCGCGGCGCGGGAGCCATCCCAATTCTGGGGAGCGCAGTCTGCCAGCCTGCACGTCTCGGAAGCTTGCCGAGACGCCCTACGGTTTGCCATATCGACGAGCGTTTCACGTCCTCGATGTTGCCGGCAAGCTGCCGGCAACCGCAGGCTGGCAGCCTGCGCTCCCCGGAACCTTTGCTCGCCTAGCTACGCGCGCTGACTTCCCCGAATGGCGCAGCGTGTTCGTCTTCGGGGCGACGGAATCGGATCGCTGCGCGGGCGCGGAGCTTGGCCGCTTCGGTTTCGCGATCGCGCGGCGGGGCGTGAGTGGCTAACGAGCCGAGTAGCTTGCGCGCGGCCTGGGTTACTTGATCAACCGCGTGGATGAACGCGGCCTCGTTTGCGGCCGATGGTTTGGTGAAGCCGCTGAGCTTGCGCACAAATTGCAGTGCGGAAGCCTCGATTTCGGTCTCCGTCGCGGGCGGTTCGAAGTTATGCAGTGTCTTAATATTTCGGCACATCGGAATCCTCCTGCGGGAAATTAAACGCCGAAGCGGCGTTTGTCATTTCGCGAAGCGGCCGACCGTCGTGAACTTCTCGTTAGACCAGCGCGCCGCTGCAGCTCGAACCCGCGCCCGCGGTGCACCCGAAGCAATGTTCGGCGGTCTGGATTTCGCGCCCCTCGACCGTCGTCAGATCGATGTCCCAAAGATGCAGCCCGCGTTCGCGGTCGCGCCATTGCATTTTCAGCATTTGATTGAAGTCGCAATCGAAGACTTCGCCGAGCCAACTGATGTTAATTGTGTTCCGGCACATCAGGCCGGTGACGGTCGCGGGATTGAAAGCATCGTTCAGCAGAAGCATGTAGTCGCCGAGCTTGTTGTTGTTTTTCAGGTAAGAGGCAAAACGCGCGACCGGCAGGTTGGTGATCGTGAAAAGCTGATTGAAGACGATCCCGAAGTGGTCGCTCAGCTCGCGTTTGTAGTCCGCCTCCAACTCCGCCTGCGGGCCGGGAAGAAATGCGCCGTTTGGATTGTAAACCAAATGGAGTGGGAGCTTCGGATTGGTCCCGTAGCCTAACGAGTTCAAAAGTTGCAGACCTTTGATGCTGCCATCGAAGACGCCCTCGCCGCGCTGTGCGTTCACGTTCTCGGGCGAATAGCAGGGCATCGAAGCGATGATTTCGATCTGGTTTTCCGCGAGGAACTGGGCGTAGTCCTCAAACCCCGGCTCAAGCAGGATGGTGAGATTGCAGCGATCGATGATGTGCCGCGGCGGCGTGAGCGACTTCAACCGGCGCACGAGATATTTGAAATCGGGAATCATTTCCGGAGCACCGCCGGTTAGATCGACCGTGGGGATATCCGTTTTTGCCAGCCAATCGACCACTCGATCGATTGTCTCGCGGGTCATGATTTCCTTGCGCTTCGGGCCCGCGTTCACGTGGCAGTGCACACAGGTCAGGTTGCAAAGCTTGCCCACATTGACCTGCAGGATTTCCGTCTTCGCGTGACGCAACGGCAGCGCGTGCTCGGAGAGTTTGGCGGCGAAGCGGTTCACGGATTTACGATACTCCCGCGGCTTAGATATTCCACGACCTCCTGACATTGCGGATTTTCCTGGAGCGCATCGCAACAGGCGGTTTCGGCAATCGTCCCAGCGCCCTCGCGGACGCAGATGCAGGCCAGCCAATCGGTCACGCGCCGGGCCTGCTTCCTCTCCTTGCCTTAGTAAATCCCACGGGCGCGCTCTTTCATCGGCAGAACTTCCAGGCAGGTTGTCCACCAGCCGGTGTCGATCGTGGTGATAAATTCCTGTGGTAAGTTTTCCTGCTCCATTTCCGCGGCCAGCCGAGCGTGGTCATATTCCAGGGGAATGAATTCGACCGCGGTCTCGGCGTTCTTGTTTACCTCGAGCAGACAATACCAGACGCAGGTCCGGCCATCATTAGCGGGTCGGCCAATGGCGCCACAGTTCACAAAATGTTTTCCGCCGGGCAAGGCGCGATGCCAGTGAAGACCGGTGTGCGTGCCCACGATGACATCGGCTTGGTGGCTTTGGCAAAGCCGCTCGAGGAAGGCGCGCGAGGTGGTTGTTTCCCAGAGGAACTCGTTCATCTTTCGGGGTGACCCATGGATCAGGAGAAGTCGCACGCCATTAAGTTCGAGCCGTAATTCCACGGGCAAATCGCGCAGCCAGTTTTTGTTTTCAGCCGAGGTCCTGGCAAAGGTGTAATCGTAGGACAGGCGCGCGAAGTAATTGTCCTTCGGGTCGGTGTAGCCACACTGGCAATCGGCCAAATTGTTGCCGACAGAGTTATCGTAGTTTCCCTGGACTACGGGAATCTGCGCGTCGCGTAACAGTGGAAAGATCTTGTCGGGATGCGGCCCGAACGCTCCGAGGTCACCCAGACAATAGAGGTGCGTCGCGCCCCGCTTTGGCGCGTCTTCGAGCAAGGCGGCGAGTGCCACATGGTTTGAATAAACGCCGCCAAAGATCGCAATGCGTTCGGCGGACATTTTGATTAGCTCGCAGTTGGCGTCGAGCCCAGCGCGGGATTGGCTTCCGAACCCGAGCGGGTGAGTCGCGCCCCCTCCAGCCCCTGCGAGCTCGCGTTCGAACAAAGCGCGCCGAAACGGTAACAGGTGATGCAGGCTTGGTGGCGCAAGCGGTAGCTCTTCAGCGAATCCTGCAAGGTGGTGCCAAGTCGCGCGTCCGGTTTATCGACCAGGATCGGGCAAACATGCACGCCGCGATCGCTGATCACGCGGCTGTTATGGCAAAGCAATTGCGTCTCATCGTAACCGGCCATCATCGCTTCGGTGACGTATTCGTACTTACCGTAGCCGTGATCGCGTTTGGCTTCCTGACCGATCTTGAGCGCGGGCAGCAGCTTCATTCGCGGCCGGGTATAACCGATCTCGGCGAGACGCGCGCGGAATTCGCGAAGGAATTCATCGTCTTGGTGAATTTCCCACGAGCGCATGGAAGTAATGATCGGCAGAAAGCCTGCGGCCACGAGCATACGGACGCCGTGCATCGCTTGATCGAAAGTGTTGGGACCGCGGATCGGGTCGTTAGTCTCGGGCGAGAAGCCGTCGATGCTGACGCGCAGTTCGAGCGAATAATCTGAGCCGTCGCGTAATGCGGCCAGCCGCTTGATTTTTTCTTCGTTGAACCGGGTCGCATTCGTCAGCACGGTGGCGGGACCGACGGCAAGCGTCGCTTCCAAAATCTCAAAGATCTCGGGATTGATGAATGGTTCACCGCCGGTGAAATAATATTCCTTCACGCCGTAGCCTAACGAGTCCTCGAGGTATGGTGTGAATTGCGCGAAAGTCATCAGACCGAGGGTGTGATTATCGGGCGCGCAGGAGATGAAGCAGTGATTGCAACGCAGATTGCAGAGCGTGCCGGAAACCTGAAACCAAAGCGCATCCAGAGCGCTCAAAGGGAGCAGCGGCGGACGCTCGCTATCCGTAGCGATCATGTCGGTTAGCGCGGCCATGTGGAAATTTCCTCCTGTTTCACGCGCACGAAAACCGGCGCACCGATTGCGACCACACTGCGACTCACGGTGTCGATGATCAGTTTTTCCGGGCCGGCGCGAAGTTGCAGGCGCAAACGATTGCCGAGAAAAGTGGACGCTTCCACGACGGCAGCGAAATCGGATTCCTCCTGCGCCACTAACTCGAGCGCCTCCGGTCGAATCATCGCCCAACAACTGGCACCGGGTTTCGACCCGTTGGCGCTGGCGAACGGAAGAAGCACTTTGCCGGAAGCCGCATCGCAGTGTGCGGGGAGGACGTTCGAGTCGCCGAGAAAATTGGCCACGAAAAGATTTGCCGGTCGCCGATAAAGATCGATCGGCGCTCCCGTTTGTTCGATTCGGCCTTCGTTGAGGATGATCATCTCGTGGCCCAGGCTCATCGCTTCCGTTTGATCGTGGGTCACGTAGATCGTCGTGATTGCCAGCTCCGCGAGAAGACGCAGCAACTCCGCCCGCAGTTCCTCGCGTAATTTCGCATCAAGGGCCGAGAGCGGCTCGTCCATCAGAAGAATTTTAGGACGGAAAGCGAGCGCTCGAGCCATCGCTACGCGTTGTTGTTCGCCGCCGGAAATTTCGGTGATCCGTCGATCCGCCAGATGCTCGATCCGTGTCAGCGCCAGAGTTTCGCGCGCGCGCGAGCGGCGTTCGCTCTTGCCAATGCGGCGGACACGCAAGCCGAACTCGACATTCTGTTGCACGGTCAAATGCGGGAAGAGCGAGTAGTTTTGAAAGACGGTACCGAAGTCGCGCCGTTCCGCCGGCAGGTTGGTGATGTCGCGTCCATCGAGCAGAACCGCGCCGGAGTCCGGGTCCTTAAGGCCAGCGATAAGAGATAACGCGGTGCTCTTCCCCGAACCGCTAGGGCCGAGAATGGTCGTGATCCGGCCATCGACGAAGCGGTGACTGAAATCACTCACCGCCGGGCGAGCGCCGTAGCTTTTTTGCAGTGAACGCGCTTCCAACATGTCGTTAGGCCGCCTGCTCCACGCGGCTGAACTCGCGTCCGCCAATCCATTGCAAGGCCAGAAGGACGGGAATGATGACGACGAGAAAGATGGTCGTGGCGGCGCTCGAGACAGCAAAGCTATTCGCCGTGTAAGTGGTGTAGAGAGCCGCCGGGTAGGTTTGGTTCAACGGTGTGTTGAGGAGAAAGCTAACGTTGAATTCTCCCCATGAAATCGCGAAGACGAGGAGCGAGCCGACAATGATTCCGTGACGCAAGTTCGGCAGGACAACGAACGCGAACCGTTGCCAACCGTTCGCGCCGAGACTGCGCGCGGCGCTTTGCAGACGGTCGAGGTCGAAGCTGCGCAAGGTGTTAGTGAGGACGCGCATCATGAGGGGAATGGTGTAGAGCACGTGACCGCAGAGAATCAGCCACCATTGGCCGCGGACGACTGCGTAGGCCTGGATCAATCCGATCGAGAGCGCGATTCCCGGAATAGAAAGCGGGAGAAGACTGATTTCGTCGAGCAGACGACTGGCGCGAGAATTAGAGCGCACGATTGCGTAGGCCGCCGGCAGACAAACCAGAAGGCAGACCGCCACCGAGAGAGTGGCGAGCAGCAGGCTGAAACGGATCGAGCGACCGTAGAGCGCGAAGACGTAGCCGAACCAGCTTTGCGCGAAGATGCCGTGGGTGGTCTCCGCCCAGCGTTCGCTGGAAACTCCGAGCAGCGAGGGATTGAAAAAGGCGCCGGCGAGCACCACGAGTACCGGGGCCGCGATCACCATGAGTAACCCCCAGGTGATCGCGTGGAGCGCAAGCATACTCCAACGGCGGGCTTTCACGCGGAGGTCCTTTCGCTGCCGAGACCGCGAAGAGAGTAGTTAATCAGGAAGGCTAATCCAACCAGGACAATGGCCATCGCTGCCATCAAGCCCTGATTCCCGTAGCTGGTGATTTGTTGAAAGATCTCCAGCGGCAGGACGGAGAAACGTTTGGAAAGAATCAAAGCCACCCCGAATGAGCCTAACGAGACGGTGAAGGTAACCGCGAAAGTGGAAAGTAGCGGCCGCCAGATGAGCGGAAGAATGAGAAAGCGCAGACGCTGCCCGACGCCCGCGCCTAACGAGCGTGCCGCGACGCTGAGCTGTGGATCGAATTTTCGCAAGGCGGCCTCGAGGGTGAGGGTGGCGCGCGGGATTTCGAAATAAAGATATGCGATCACGAGCCCGCTGAGCCGATAAGCCCAGCCGGTGGCGTAATCGTGGCCGGTAAGGCGTGCGAAGAATTGCGGGACTGCCCCGATCCGACCGAGCATGATGACCGCGAGGAAACCGACGATGATTCCGGAGAAGGACATCGGCAGGGTGAAAACGGCGCGGACCAGGTTCTTGCCGGGAAAATTCTCATTCGCAAAGAGCCAGGCGGGCGCGAGACAGATAAGCGACGAGATTGAGGCGACAAGTGCGCTGAGAATGATGGAATGGAAGAGCGCGAGCCGATAGGAAGGGTGGGTGAAAAGCAGAAGGTAGTAACTAAGCCCGATGCCGGTCTGGCCACGAAGGCTTTGCTGGAAAAGAAGGGCGAGTGGATAGAACAAGAGCACCCCTAGGAGGAGCGCGAGTGGCAAACAGAGGGCGACTCGTCGGATGCTATTCATCGCGCTCCTCCAGGGATCGCTAGCGTTTGATTTCTTTGCTCCAGCGCGCTTTGACCGCATCGGCGTTGGCCGCCATCTCCGCTAAGGGCAACGCCTTTGCCTTGGCATAGGCAGACTCGGGCGGGAATTCCTTTTCCAACTCGGAACCAAGATCCACTTTCATGACCGGACGAAAGAAGGATTGCGCCATGAGCTTCTGCGCTTCGTCGCCCAGACACCAATCAAGATACTTTTTCGCCTCTTCCGCGTGCGGCGCGCCCGTGACCAAGCCCATCACCAGCGGCATAACGATCGTCCCTTCACTCGCGATGACGGTTTCGATCGGCGCCTTGTCGACCCATTTGGCTTTCAAGCCGTTGCCGTCAGCGTTGATCCAAATCGGAATCTCCCCGCGAAGGAGATCGTTGTAACTATTTTCCTTCGCGTAGTTGATGACGTTCGCGTCGAGCTTCTTTAAGTAATCGAAACCGGCCTTCATGTCCGTACCGCCACCCATCAGGGCATTGATTCCATAGACGAAGGTAAAGCCGGTGCCCTGAATCGTCGGATCGTCGTAAACGACCATGCCTTTATAATCCGGTTTCAGCAGATCGGCGAAAGAGCGGGGAACGGATTTGCCTTTGAGCGCGCTGGTGTTGACCAAGATGGCGATGTTGCCGGTATGCACCGTCCACCACTTACCGTCGGGATCTTTTAAGCCGTCGGGAATTTTTTCCCAGCCCTTGGGTTTGTAAGCTTGATGCAATCCTTTCGTCGCGGCCTGATAACCGATCGCTCCCGAATAGTAAGCACAATCGGCTTGCGGGTTCGCCTTCTCAGCTTCGAGCGCGGCCATCGCGGCGGAGCTACCTTTCATATCGGGCGGAATGCGGACGCCGGTTTCCTTGGTGTAAGCTGCAGTCACGCCGCCCCAGTTGGCGTAATTCGGGATGCAATCGTATTGGATAACGACCTTCTCCTGTGCGTAGCCTAACGAGCAAAGGAAGAAACTGAAGAGAACAAGGGATTTGATTTTCATGATGGATGTTGAGTTAGAGATTCCAGACGAGGATTAATTCGAAGCCGTCGTCGAACTTCGCGGTGTTGCCAAAGCGATCGGTCACGTCCCACTTCACATACTCGCCGTAGAAGGTGATGTTCTTTGTTAGCTGGACGGTAACGCCGGGATCGAAGATGTATTGGTGGCCGCCCGGATGATGATCCCAACCGTAAGAGTAATTTGCGCGGAAGGTGACAGGTCCGTATTTGTAGGCGGCGCCGCCGCGCACGCTATTGACGCGATCGCTCGCCCCGCCGGAAACATAGCGCACGGGATTGCTCGCCCCGAAGGCATCGATGTATTCGCCGAAGATGCTGAAGTTCTTATACGTCAGGGTTAGATCGGAACCGAAGACGCCGCGGGTGTCGTCCACCGTGGTATATCGGCCGGCGCCTTTGATCCCGCCGAATAATCCGGAAACACCCCAGGCGATCTTGAGATCATTACTGGGCTTCCAAGTCGGGACGAGCCGGACGACGCCGGTGTTACGCTCGCTCAGTCCCAGACCGGACTCCGCATCTGCGCCGACGAGTGAGCCATTGATGCCATCCGAGGCGAAGAAAAATTGCGCGGCGGAATCGATGCTAAACCGATCGGAGATCTTCCAGGAGTTATCCCAACTCACACCGTAGTCGGGATCGAACTTGTAGCCATCGAAGTAGGGCACGCCTTCCCACCAGGTGCCATCCCAGGGGACGCCGAATTCAGTTACGAGTTGGCCGGCCTTGAAGGTACCGATGGAAGTTTTGGCATAGCCGTAAGCTTCGTAGAACCAATAAGTATCGGAATAAAACGCGCGCAGTTTGTCGTTGGCATCATCACGAATCCGGAACTGTACATGCGCGCCGAATTCCTTGATCGCGCCGTCACCCAACTTGATTGATGGATCTGCGGCGATGTAAAAATAGTACGTGCCGCTTTCGGTAGGTACGCCGTAGCCGTTTCCGTAAATCCGCTCGTCGCGATCGAGGTGAAACCAGTGATTAGCACCGACAGAGATGGGAAAATGATTCTCCTGCTTCCAAGCCTCGAAGTCGTCGTAAGTCTTATCCCAAATATTATCCTGGCCAAAAAGGTAGCCGGAAACGGTGGCCGATCCTTCGAAGGTAGTCGGGGGCGCGGTAGTGTCGGGCTGACGCGCCGGACCTGAGGGGGCCTTTACTGGAGGAGGCTGGAGCGCGTCTTGCGCCCGAATTTGCGGGGCGGCGAGTGTTTCGACTAAGAGCAACAAGGCGGCGACGCGCAAGTAAGCGAGTCGCGTGGAATTCTGAGTTGAGTAAAGCATAGTTAAAAAATTACGAAAGTACGGTGCAAGTCACCGCGATGGGAGAGTGGCAGGGAAATCTCACGCGCGGCGTGCGCGGAGAATCGAATTAGGCCGCGAGGAACGACGGCGGCGGCATTTGCCCGCGCACTCGCACGGCTTGCGCGGAGAGATCCACGAAGGGGCGGAGATAACGCGGCGCAAGCTGAAGCAAGTCACCCAGCAGCGCTGCCAGCCGTCCCCCGATTTCGCCGGCGCGCGCAAGCAGTCGCACGTCTGCCCAGGAATCGAGGTCGTGCTTAGTCGGGAGAAGAAAAACTTCCGAGGGCCCACAACGTGCGCGGAGCTGGGCGCAATCCGTGTTTTTGAGCCAACGGATCCCGCGCAGCAAGGCCGCGTCGGCGCTGCGGAAGGCGATCAGATAACAGCCGCCGCGATGATCCGGGCCGAGCACCAGCCTTTGATTTTGTAATTCGGCAAAGGCGCGCGCGATGTCTTCAGCGGCGAGCGCGGGGCAATCTCGCCCCACCGCAACCACTTCGGCGTAACCCAGGCTGGCCAGGGTTTCGATCGCATTCTCGAAGCGTTCGGAAAAATCGGCGCCGCTTTGGCGGTGAACATTTTTGGTCTCGTTAGGCGCACGCCCGCGAGTGAAAAGGTGAACGTCCGCGGCCGCGTCGTCCGCATTCGGCACCGCCAGCAAAGGCAAACAAGCGGTGGGAAATCCGCGCCGGACCCGATCGCGCCCGGCCGCGTCCGCGAAGATCAGGACTGCACGTCTGGGGGCGATGGAAGAAAGCATGGGCCTGGATCAAACAAACACGATGAATACGTCGCTGATAAGCAATCGGATGCAGCAAAGCAAGCTTTCGCCGGCAATAAAAAACCCCAGACACACACGGCATCTGGGGATTTCTATGAAACTAATCGGAGCTTAGCCCTTGGTCGGCGGCATCAGCACTTTGTCGATCACGTGGATGACGCCGTTCGAGGCTTTGACGTCGGCCTTGATGACTTTGGCGTCGTTCACCATCACGGTGTCGCCTTTGACTTTGATGTCGAGCTTGGCGCCGTTCGCCGTCACCGCCATCATCGTCTTCACGTCTTTGGCCATGACTTCGCCTTTGATCACGTGATAGGCGAGGATCTTGGCGAGCTTCTCTTTGTTCTCCGGCTTGAGAAGATTTTCCACCGTGCCTTTGGGCAACTTGGCGAAGGCTTCATCGGTCGGCGCGAAGACGGTGTAAGGGCCTTTGTCTTCCAGCATTTCGGTCTTGCCGGCCGCGTCGAGCGCAGCTACCAGGGTCTTAAAGGTGCCGGTGCTCTTGGCGGTCTCGACGATGTTTTCCGCGGCTTGCGCGGTGAAGGTGACCGCGATGAGCGCGGTACATAACAGGGTCAGTTTTTTCATTTGGTCTCTTTCGTTAGGCTGCTCGCGCTCTTCGAGATTTCTTCCGAGCGCATCACCGTTGGCGACTCCGAGCAGCTGGTTATCTGATCTTACGGCGAGGGGTGGGAAAGAGATGCATCCCGCGCCAATTCGCTTGCTCGGCGCGCACTGCTCGCTCCTATTGATCGCCAGTGAGCACGCTGCGTCTGGGAGTTAATATCGATCACGTCGCCACCCTGCGGCAGGCGCGTTATGCGGCGATGCCGGATTCGCAAAATGCCGAGCCCGATCCGATCGCGGTCGCGAGTATTTGCGAACGCGCCGGCGCCGCCGGCATCACCGCGCACCTGCGCGCCGATCGCCGCCACCTGCAGGATCGCGACCTCGAGCGGCTGCGCGCGAACGTCATGACCAAGCTTAATCTCGAGATGGGAAACACGCCCGAGATTGTCGACATCGCGCTGCGCATCGTGCCCGATGAAGTCTGTCTGGTTCCGGAAAAACGCGAAGAGATCACGACCGAGGGCGGTCTCGATTTAACCGCGCACGCGCGCGAGCTGGCGCCGACGATAAAACGGCTGCAGTCCGCGGGAATCCGCGTGAGCATGTTCATCGATCCGGAGCGCGCGCAGATCGATGCCGCGGTCGAACTCGGCGCCGACATCGTCGAGTTGCACACTGGCAAACTGGCGAATGCTTTCACCGATAAGTTCGTTAGGCCGGAGCTCGAGCGTTTGCACGAAGCGGCGGTGCGCGCGTTTAATTTCAATCTCCAGGTCAACGCCGGCCATGGGATCAACTACCGGAACGTGGTGCGGATTCACAAAATCCCGCACCTCACCGAGCTGAACATTGGCCACTCGATCGTCGCGCGCGCGATCTTCGTCGGCTTCGACGCCGCTGTGCGCGAAATGCTCGCGTTGATGCAGGATTACTCGGGTTGAAATGAGCGTCCTCGGCATCGGCGTCGATATCGTCGAGACGACGCGTATTCAGCACTCGTTAGACCGTTTCGGCGAACGCTTCCTTCACCGCGTCTTCACTGCCGGCGAGATCGCTTATTGCCAGTCGATGAAATTCCCCGCACGCCATTTCGCGGCGCGTTTCGCGGCTAAGGAAGCGGTCTCGAAAGCGTTCGGCACCGGCATCGGCAAATCGATGGGCTGGCGCGACATCGATGTCCATCGGCACGGCAGCGGCCAGCCGTTTGTGGTCCTCGACGCCGGGGCGAAAAAATTGTCGACCGAATGGTCCGTGACCAATGTCTGGATTAGCCTCAGCCACACTGAGCACTACGCCGCGGCCACGATCGTTCTCGAAGCCTAACGACTCGTTAGGCGAAGTTACCGCCGCCGAATCCGGTAAGCCGCGATCGCTACGCCCACCCCGCCGATCAAGAGCAGAGTCGAGACCGGCTCCGGCACCGCGAAGAACCCGCGAATCTCGCCACCCGGGAACGCGTTCGTGTGAATGTTCAAATACGCGGTCCCGTTCTGCACCGCCGACGCAAAAGCCGTTTCCGTCGCCGGGACGCTGCCGCCGTTTGCGGTCACATAAGCTGGGTTCCAAGTCGAGGAACTGCTCATGTCGAAGGTGAAATCATAGGTGCCTGCCGTCACGCCGAGTGGAAAACCGGAGAAGCTCGGCGTCTGCGTGGCCACGTTCGCGGTGCCAGTGCCTGGGACCGCGGTCGGGGCATGGATGTGCGCCGCGCTCGTGGTGCCGGAGAGTCCGGTGAAATCGACCTGCACCCGAAGAGTATGCGTCGCCAGGGTGAGGGTAATAGTGGCGAATCCGGTCCCGGGCGAAATATTGGCCGGGCTTTCGTTAGCCCCGTTTAGCACGGCGGTGTAAACCTGGGCTTGTGCACTGGCGCCCGCGAGCACGAGCGCCGCGCTGATGGCGAGAAGCTTTGTCGAGATGTTCATGGGAGAACCTTTCCTGGAATGATGTTTCTGGGGCTGGTGGGGTTGCCCTTTTTTATCGAGCTTGTTTGCCCATTGCACGACAAAAATGAGCGCGGCGATCAAAGCCTTGATCTTGTCGGGTGCGGTCGTCTCCGGTATTCATTCGGGCATGGCGCGCGTTCCGAGCAATAATCTGCAAGGCGACTTGCCTGGCTTTCGCCTGCGCGGCCGCGAAGTCACTCGCCTCGAGGGTTTCAGCGACGCCGTCTTCGGGTTCGCGCTCACCTTGCTCGTGGTTTCGCTCGATGTGCCCCGCACTTTCAATGATCTTATGGAATCAATGCGCGGTTTTCCCTCGTTCGCGGTCTGCTTCCTCCTCCTCGCGCTCATCTGGAATTCGCACAATAACTACTGCCGCCGCTACGGCCTCGACGACACCACCACGCGCGTGCTCACCTGTGTGCTTTTGTTCCTCGTCCTCTTCTACGTTTACCCGCTGAAGTTTCTCTTCAACGTCAGCGTCAGTGGGTTGATTTTCGGCGTCTCGCCGACTGCGCTCAATCTGACCAGGGACCAAATCAGCCTGCTCCTCGTGATTTACGGGCTTGGGTTTGCCGCGGTCTATCTCGCGATCTTTTTCCTCTACCTGCACGCCTGGCGGCTGCGCGAACTTCTGGAATTGGACGAACTCGAGCGTGCCGACACTCGCTATCAACTGCGCAAGATGCTTATGTTCGTCGCCATCGGCTTGATCGCCGCCGCGCTCTCCTCCTCCCGGAGGACTCTCGGCCTGTCCGGGCTGCCCTACCTGCTTATCTTCCCCGTTATGCGGGTGCATAGGTTCGCGCATCGGCGGAAGCTGGCCCCGCTGCGCGCCCGCGATCCCGCTCGTTAGGCGCGAGCGGCGGTTGCGTTCGTTAGCCGACACCGGCATGGTAGCCGCGTCGCCATGCCGAAGACTTTTTTCCTCACTACCGCGATCGATTATACCAATGGCGCGCCGCATATCGGCCACGCCTATGAGAAGGTCCTGGCTGATGTCATCGCGCGCTATCATCGCCTGAAGGGCGAGCGGGTTTACTTCCTCACCGGCGTCGATCAGCACGGCCAAAAAGTCCAGCAATCCGCCGAGAAAGCCGGGGTTGCGCCGCAGCAGTTCGTCGATGAGATCACCGCGAAATTTGTCGCGCTTTGGGAAAAACTGGGAGTCCGCTACGATGGCTGGGCAGCTACCACGGAGCCGGTGCACACACAGTGTGTCCAAGGCATGCTCCAGCGCCTTTACGACGAAGGTCAGATCTACAAGGACAGGCAAGAGGGCTATTACAGCGTCCGCCAGGAGCAGTTTCTCACCGACAAAGAACGCGGCGCCGATGGGGAGTTCGGTCCCGAGTGGGGCCAGGTAGAGCATCGCACCGAGGAGAATTATTACTTCCGACTAGCCCAGCACAAAGACTGGCTCCTGGATCACCTGCGCGCCCATCCCGACTGCGTTACTCCCGTGTTCCGCCAAACCGAACTCATAAACGCCGTCGAGAAACTCAGCGGCGACCTTTGCATCTCCCGCCCGAAATCCCGCTTAAGCTGGGGCATCGAGCTTCCTTTCGACCGCGATTACGTCAACTACGTCTGGTTCGATGCTCTAACCAACTACATCAGCTTCATCGGCTACGACCCGACCGTTTCTTCCTTCAACCTTCAGTCTTCTTCCTTTCAGGAAAAATGGCCCGCCCTCCACATCATCGGCAAGGACATCCTCATCCCGGCCCACGGCATCTACTGGCCGATCATGCTCCACGCGCTCGGCTTCCCCGATGAGCAAATGCCGAAGTTTCTCGTCCACGGCTGGTGGAACATCAGCGGCGCCAAGATGAGCAAGTCGTTAGGCAACGTCATCGACCCCGATTCGTTAGCCGATGAGCACGGTGCGGAAGCGCTGCGCTATTATTTGATGAGCGACATCGTCACCGGCAAGGATTCGGATTTTTCCGAGGAACGGCTCATTGGTCGTTTCAATAGTGACCTTGCGAATGCTCTCGGCAATCTGCTGAATCGCGCTCTGAGCATGACGCTGCGTTACCGAGCGGGCAGGCTCACCGGCCGCGGCCCGGGAACTATCCTGCTCGTTTCAGCCTATCGAGACGAGATGCGGTCGTCCATCAGTGCCGGCTTAGATCGCGTCAATGGTTACGTTGTTGTTTGGAACCAGGAGATTGAGCTGAAGAAGCCCTGGTTGCTGGCAAAGGACGAGGCACAAGCAGAACAACTTGACGCACTCTTGTATAGTTTAGCCGAATCCCTCCGCATCATCGCCATCCTCATCTCACCCGTCCTCCCAAAAGCCGCGCACGGCATCTTCGATCAACTCAATTGGAAAATGGAGCTAAGTGGAATAGAAGAGCGCTTCTCGTTAGCTGAGGCAGAGTGGGGGAAACTACCCGATGGCCACATCGTCGGAAAACCCACGCCTTTATTCCCGCGCATTGAAACCGACAAGACCGCGAACCCCAGATTCTAAGGTTATGGCCAATCACCCCAAAGCAGTTAATGCCCGCGCCGCAACCGTCCTCGAGTTGATCCCAAACATCGGCCTATCGGTCGCCGAAGATCTGCGCCTTCTTGGAATTAGACAACCTCACCAGTTAATCGGCAAAGATCCCGTTAAACTTTACCGCGCCCTTTGCCAGAAAACGAAAATCCGCCAGGACCCATGCGTCCTAGACACCTTCATCGCCGCCGTCCGCTTCATGGAGGGCGCTCCCGCAAGACCCTGGTGGCATTACACTGCCGAAAGAAAGAAGACCTACCGATTAGATCCGTCCTCTAGGGGCCACGAGTAACGGCCTTAGCTTAATCTACCGTTTGTAACCTCCGGCTGACGAACCCGCGCGTCCTTTTTCTTCTCCACGGGGCTGGCGGCGACGAATTTATCGATCCGCGCGCTAACGATCACTCGACGGGAAGACCTGCCGCCTCAATCCAGCTTCGGCTGAACAAGAGTAAACAAAAGCGCGGTTACATCCAGCGCGATCACACAGCCCGGCATGGCGCACGCAAGCGAACGCACGGACCAGTTTGGCGAAACTCACAAACAACCACCAGCGCAGATCGCCCAGGCGCATCGACAGCACCCCGTAAGCGATAGTCAGGAAGGCTAGCACATAGGAAGCATGGTCCTGGCAAGGGTGAAAAGAACTACCTTCGCCTGTTGCAACACCCTCCCGTAACTGCATCCGCCGGCGCCGAGCGCGCTCCATCTCCTCATAAGTCAGCCGGGTAAAGAGAACAAACAAGAACACCGCTGCCATCCAAACCACGTCCGAGAGCGCGAGGAAATTGATCGGCGGATGCGTCGGCGGCGTCCACTTGAAAGCCAGCACGCCCAGGCTCACGGGAATCAGAAAAGTCGTTACCGTCATCCGCACCGTGCTATAGTGCCGCGCCCAGTTCCCATTCTCCTGATAGCGGGTCCGACAATTCTGCAGAAGCTCCGCTTGCCCTAACCCCTTAAAGGTGTCGGGGTCATGCGCCAGCCCATCGACCTTCGTCTCGAGATCGGCGATCGACTTCCACAGCTGCGCCTCTTCCTCAACAGTCATACGATAACGGCGAGACTAACAAATTGGCCACGCCTGGCAAGCCCCAAGAGACGCCTTCTTGTTTTGGACCTCAGCGGGGGCAGCCCGGGAGCTAGTTATTGCGGACTCGCAAGCTGCAGTAGTTCAGCTTGCCGCTGATCTCCCACACGTAATAGAGCGAGGCGCGACCATTGTTATAGATAAAGGTCTCATCCGTCCCGCTCTGGGTGATGCCTTTCTCTTTCTTTACTTCGCGGCGCCAACTGCCATTGATCCAGACATCGAAACTGGTGACGTCGTTATCGTGGATTTTCACGGCGACGGACGAGCCGCCCACGGTGATCGTTCTCCAAGCATCTAATTCAACGATGGTGTCGACTCCTGCGCCTGTTGCGCCTCGGCCTCTCGCTTCTGAATAGCCGCGCGCGATCGCTCGCGCGCAATGCTAGCCTGCTCGAGCCTCGCTCGCTCTCGTTCGATGTAGCCGTTGCTGCTTCGCACCGGGTCGGGCTGCGCCGCCACCGGAGGAGGGCGCAATAAAGGCGTTTGCGTGGCAATCATTGACGCGCTGTTGCCGATGAACTGATTTGGCGCTGATATGCGACGCGTGCCCACGACGGCAGATGCGGCAGATTGATGGCTAAGCGGAATTTGATTCCGGCTTGCGTCTCTAGTTGTGGACGCGGCGGCCGAAGAATTTGGTCTGCCAATCCCCAGCATTACAAAGTTGGTTATGACCGCCGCCAGGATTACGGCGAATAAGGCGGCGAGTCCAAGTATCCACCGGTTTACCCGATCTCCTTCGATCGGCGGAAGGCCTCAATCCACCGGCGGACTCGTATTTCAACAAAGGAAAGAGCTCGTCGAGCGTCCGCCATTGTGTTTTCGCTGCCAACTTGCAGGGGTCTTCACGCTCGAGCAGCCGAGCGTGAAATAGTTCAAAAATCTGCTCGCGAGTGAGTGGGGTATGATATCCATCCTTGAGGACGTCGTAAAAAATCACACAGGGTTCAGAGCAAGCCGGATGCCGGCGAAGGGCTCAGTCGGATTTTGCGAGCGGTTACAAGATCGTCTAGAAACTCGCAAAGTGAATTCCCGGGTCTTCGTCTCCTGCCTGTTTCTCGCGCTGACCGTGGTCTCGGGAGTCATCCATCGCAAGGGCGGGCCCGCGCGGTCGCGTTGAGAAGCGCGGATATTCTGTCGCGGCCCCCTTGAGTTACGGCTCGTTAGGTTATGTTGTGTTCTCAAAACCGGCTAAAAAAGCCGATTGCCGCAAACGGTGCGGATTGGCGTAATACAGAGTTTTTTGGCCAGTGGCGACTAGTGCGCACTTTTTCTACGGGACGTTTTCGTTCACGGCGCCCCGGGCCGCGGCTAAGTTCGGGTTTGACGAGCGAGTCTACTATTTTGCAAACTAAGTGTTCGGGCGTGACCTGCTGGACATGGCTCTGAGCGCGCCTGTTTAACCTCCAACCTGAAAGGACCGGAAAATGAAATCCCTTAGATACACCCTGTTAATTACGACGATGGTGGCGATCGCTTCGGTAGTGATCGGTGCGGAAAAGAAGGAAAAGATGGGCGGCAAGGAAGTCGCGATAGAACACAAGGTCATGGACCCGGCAGGTCTCCAGTGGGGCGATGCGCCTCCGGGATTGCCAGCGGGCGCGAAGATCGCGGTGCTGGCGGGTGATCCCGGAAAGAAAGGGCTCTTCATCGTGCGGCTGAAGGTGCCGGCGGATTACAAGGTGCCGCCGCATACCCATCCGACAGCAGAGATGATGACGGTGATCTCGGGAAGTTTCCACGTCGGGGCGGGTGGTACGTTCGACGAAAGCGCGGGGGAGGCGATGCCTGCCGGCGGTTTTACCGCGATGCCGGCGGGAATGAAGCATTACGCGTGGTCGAGCGAAGAATCGATCATCCAAATTACCTCGGAAGGGCCGTTTGTGATTAACTACGTAAACCCGACGGACGATCCGCGGAAGGCGAAGAAGTAGGAAGGCGACTTCCACAGAACGACTCGTTAGGTTAGGCTTTCCTGCCGGCAGGAAGGCCGAGCCACTTAGAGGCCGAAGACGTCGACCAGCCCGATTCCGGTGCTGCGGTTTTTGCCGCGGACGATGGCGGTGTGCGGGCCGGGGGCGAGGTTGGCGACGATGGCGGATTCGCGATCATCGGAAGGCGGGAGGGTGGTGGCGCGCACTTCCGCTTCCTGCGATTGCCCGGTTTGATCGTTAATCTTCCAGTTATCGTTGGTGGCAATGAGGACGCCGTTGGCATCGTGCAGCTCGAGGGTAGGATCCTGAAGAGCGTTCTGGATTTGAGAGCTAGCTAATGAAGGACCAATGGCACGCGCTATCACCCGCTGACCGCCGCCGGCGCCGCCATCGATGATGAAGCCGCCGATAAGGATGCCGTTATCAGTGTCGACAACGGCGCGGGTGCTGATATTGGCCAGCTTGGAGTTACTGGTGCGCTGGAGGTCGAAGACTTCGACGAGGCCGGCGCCGATGCCGCCATTCTTGCCAGCGAGGATGGCGGTGTACTGGCCGGGCGGCAAGGTGGTAACGATGGCGGACTCGAGATCATTGGACGGGGGAAGGGTAGTAGCTTCCACTTCCGCCTGCTGGCTGGTGCCGTCGGAGCGGATTTTCCAGTTGTCGTTGGTCGCGAGAGTGGCATCGCCCTGGTGGAGCTCGAGAGTAGGATCGGCCAGGGATGCGCCGGCGCCGGTTACGGTAGGTCCGCGGCCACGGATGATCACCTTCTTGGGCTCGGCGCCATTGATGATGAAGCCGGCGATAACTACTTCCTCACCGGTGCGGACGGGGGCGCGGCTGGAGATGTTCAAGAGCTGGGAAGCGAGCACTGGAGTCACCCGCACGTAGTAGACATCCTCTTCCCCATTAAAGGTGGCGGGATAGGCGACATCGGCGCCGCCGTCGTCGGAAACGCTGGTGATGTAATCGCCAAGCTTATTCTGGTTAGGATAACCGATGGAGGGATCGAATTGCTCGCTCACCGCGATGTTGGTCGACCAGTTGCTACCTGCGTCGAGGCTATAGGAGTAGAAGAGTTGGGAGTCGATTCCGTTCGTGGAGTTACGGGTGTCGAGCCAGACGGCGTCGAGACGGCCGTTCGGCGCAGCTGAGAGCGAAGCCAGCCAATGGACGTGGCTCTGGTCGATCGCGTCATCGTTGATCCGCTGCGGCGCGCTGAAGGTTTGGCCGCTATCGGTGCTGCGAATGAACATAACATCGGCGCCGTTGACTGCCTGGGCGGGGAGCAGGCTCGCCATGAGGTAGACATTGTTACGCGCGGCAGTGCCGGAGCGATCGGCGACTACGTTGACCTGGCCGACTAAACCCTCCGGATTAATGAAGGTGCTGCTGCTGACGGTGCCGCCCATGTCGACTGGGGCCACGATATCGAAGCTAGGGATGCTCGCGGCCTGCTTCGCATTACTGGACCGGAGGCTCCAGATTTGTTTACTATCGAAGTTAACTCCGGCAAGGAAGAGGTTGCCCTCCGCATCGACGTCGAGTGTGCCCCAGACGGGCGAGGCGGGAAGGGCAACCGGGTTCAACCAGGTCGCGCCGCCATTAGTCGAGCGACTGAACTGCCGGCCGTTGTAGTTATTCCCGGCGGTGCTCCAGCTTTGATACTGGAAGCCGTGGCCGCTGCTGTTGGTGTTATCGATGGTGAACCACTGCTTGTCGCCACCGGTGGCAGGGCCGAGGCGCGCCCAGGAGAAGCCGCCATTAACCGAACGCCAGATGTCGTCGAAGAAATTCTCGAGCAAGCTAAGGTAGAAAAAATTCCCAGTATCATCGGATTTCAAAACCGGATCGCTCCGGAAGACATTATTCTCGAGCACGCCGCGGAAGTTCCAGGAAGTGCCGCCAGTGGTGGAGTAAGCGTAGCCGGATTGCCGGAAGTTTGAGGCGGAACTGTTAAACTGCCGCCAACCGATGGCCATCTTGTTGTGGTCAGTCGGGTCGACGGCAATGGAAGGCTCGTTCGCCGCGTCGCCGGTAATGTTCTGGCCGCTGGCGTCAACGTTGACCTGATAGCTGATGAAGCCGCCGTGCTGCGAAATCATCGCCGGAGAGACGCCGGTGCGAAAAATCAACCGCGGCGGATCTTCGTAGGTCTCCAGCGGTTCCTTGCTCAACTGGCGCAAGGGCGCGGCCAAAGCCGAAGAGCCGGCCAGGAGTGAAATCAAAACGCTGACGAAGGCGCGTGCAGGTGCAGTTAATTTTTTCAAGCTGGAGACGAAATTACCACAATTGCGCGTTAGCGTCTGGCCGAAAAATCTTGCGATCTCGGACTTCGCGTTGTGTTTTTCGGCTGTGGCTGGAAGGAACGTTGGCCCGAGAAGTTGCTTGGAATTCTGTGGAGTCCGGCTAGAGACGAGACAGTTTTTACCGTTCGGACGATGAGGATCTATCACTTTGCCCTCGCAGTTTGCGGGCTAGCACTGCTCCCGCTCATGCTGCGTGCGGACGAGGGCATCCTCGACCTGACTGCGCTCGGGAATTACGCGCACCAGACGATCCCCGCTTACATCACGCGTGATAACACGCCGGCCAACAATGCGATTACGGACGCGGCTGCGACCCTCGGGCGGGTGCTTTTTCACGACAAACGCCTTTCGCGCAATGACACCGTGAGTTGCAGTTCCTGCCACCAGCAGTCGCTGGCTTTCGGGGCTCTGGAGACGGCGAGCACGGGCGTGGCCGGCATGACCGGCCGGCACACCACGCGCTTGATCAACGATCGCTTCGGCACGGAGGTCCATTTCTTCTGGGACGAGCGCGCCACCAGCCTGGAAAGCCAGGCGACACAGCCGATCCAGAACCAGGGGGAGATGGGTTTTAGCGGGACGCTGGGCGATCCGACTTTTGCCGATTTGTTGACGAAGCTGTCGGCAATTCCCGAGTACCGCGTGCTCTTCACGAAAGCTTTCGGGAGCGCGGCGATCAATGAAACTAAAATGCAGCAAGCGATCGCGCAGTTCGTTCGCAGCATTCAATCCTTCGATTCGAAATACGACATTGGCCGCGCGCAGGTGAATAACGACAACCAAACGTTTCCGAATTTCACCAGCAGCGAAAGTAACGGGAAACAGCTCTTCCTCGGCACCGCCGGCTGCGCCGCCTGCCATCGCCCGCCGGAGTTCGACATCGATCCCAACAGCAAGAATAACGGCATCATCGATTCCATCGCCGGTGGGACCGACCTGACGAATACGCGCTCACCGTCGCTGCGGGATTCGGTCGGCCCTGGCGGGCAATCGAACGGGCCCTTCATGCATAACGGCGTCTTCACCACGCTGGCGCAGGTGATCAATCACTACGACGCGGTTCCAAACAACCCGGCGAACACCAACCTCGATCCGCGCCTCCGCGGCCCCGGCGGAAACCTCAACCTCTCGCCGACGCAGAAGAATGATCTAGTCGCCTTCATGACCACGCTGACCGGGAGCGCGGTTTACACCGACGCGCGCTGGTCGAACCCATTCAGCCCCGCGAACAACCTCTCGTTAGTCGTGCTCCCGGCATCGTCGATGAGGATTCAAAATATTGGCGGCACGGTCACGGTGACCAGCAAGGCCACGGCCGGATTGCAATATCAGCTCGAGTTCTCCAGTGAGTTCCAATACTGGACGCCGATGGTCACGCTAACCGCTGATAGCAATGGCAACCTGAGCCGCGTGGTGGTGATGACCGGGCCCGTGTTTTACCGCTTCACCTTCACGCCGCCGACTTCGTAAGCGGCAGCGCTCGTCCTGATCGTGGCCGCATCGCCGCGACCACGATCCCGAAGATTAAGCCAGCTTCGGAGGAGCAGTTCCTGTTATCGCCGACGTCCAACCGGCGCCGGGCCAAGACGGAAGGCCTCGACCAATCCGACTCCGGTGGCGTTGCCATGTCCGCGCACGATCACAGTGTAGTTGCCGGGCTCGAGGGTGGTAAGGATGGCGGATTCGAGGTCGTTGCCCGGTGCGAGTCCGGTGGCGGTAATGGCGGCGGCTCTGGTCGCGTTCGGCGTGCCGTCGGGTTCCTCCATCCAGTTATCGTTATGTTGGAGCAGATTGCCCTGGCCATCGTAGAGATCGAGCATCGGATCGCCTAACGACCCTGCGACTCCGCGTGCGCCTAACGAGGGCCCGCTCGCGCGCAGAAGAATTTGCTCTGGATTCGCGCCGCTCACGATCACGCCGCCGATGAGCACATTATCAACCGTGCCGACGACGGCGCGGCCGGAGAGATTCGCCAGGTGGGTGTCCGTGTTCGGTTCCAGATCGTAACCCTCGATCAAACCAATACCGGTAGTGTTCCCGTTGCCGCGCAGGATGGCGGTGTAGTTGGTGCCGGCGTTGAGCATCACGACCATCGCGGATTCGTGGGGATCACTCGGCGGCAGACCAGTCTCGATGATGTCGGCCTTATTGGTGTCCTGCCAATCGTTGTTGATGGCGATCTGGTCCCCGTTGTTGTCGTGCAGTTCGAGCAACGGATCCATCAGCCGTCCCGGGATAGGTGTGCTCCCAACTTTGAGCGAAGGGCCGATGCCGCGGAGGAGCACGCGTTTGGTGCCGGCGACGTGCCCTGTATCGGTGCGAATGATGAAGCCGCTGATGGCCACGTTATCGCCGGTCCCGACAAGTGCGCGCGTGGAAATGTTTACCAACTGCCGCTCCGCTGGGACGAACCCGATGCTGCCGAAAAGGCCATGGTCTTCAAGCGAATCGGGGCCCGCGATCCCGGCCGCGAAATAGAGTGTGCCAGCGCCGCCGCCGTTTCCGCCATTACCGAAACGCAAACCCCACAAACCGTCGATGGTGATCGGATCGCGGGCGGCGTCTTCGAGTTGTCCGAGGAACTCGCCCGTCGCTGGATCGAAGGCGTTGATCCGGCCGTCGCCGAAGTTTCCGATCAGGAGATCACTCGAAAACGGACCGAAGCTGGCCGGTGCGAGGACAACACCCCACGGCGAATTCAAAGTGCCCTGCGACGCGAACCGGCCGAGGAGGTTGCCGTTCAAGTCGAACTTGTTGATGTAGCCGTGGCCGGGGCCGCGGACATCGTCGTGTGCGCTCTCGTCCTGTCGCGCGTGGGTGACATGGAGGACGCAGTTAATGTTCTGGATGCCGCAGGGCGCGTAGCCCGCGGGAATGGTCGGATCACTGAAGCTGCCGGCCAGCGTTGCGCGCGCGTAGTTCGCATCGAAAACATCGACCACGCCATTATGAAAATCGGCCGCGTAAAGGTAGTTGGCGGTCCCGTTATTTCCGCTCGCCAATCCTTTGTAGATCGAGCCCGCGCTGCTGCGATCCACTCCGATCACCGCGGCAGTCGCCGTCGATCCTGGCCAACCGGAAATAGTCCCGTCTTCGGTCGCGAAAATAAAACGCGCCGGGGCGGGAGATCCGGAAGGGGAGGCGACTTGGAAATCCGAGGTTCCGTTAAAGACGATGCCGGTCGGGCTGCCGGCAGTTCCGCCCGCCGCCGGTGGCACTGTCACCACCAACGCCTGCGGTGTCCCGCTACTATTATAGAGAGAGGAGACGCCCGCGTGATTATCGGCCACCCAAAAGGGCGAGGTCGCGCTGGAGGCGATGCCCCACGGATTGACCAGGTTCGGATCAGTGTGTGCGGCCATGCCCGGCAAGTCCGAGACGAGATTCGTTTGCAGATAGACTTGGGCGAAGCCAAGCGGCCCGACCCATATCGCAGCCACGAGCAGCGCCGCGTGAAGAATGCGTGCGAACGATTTTTGTCGGCGTGGAATTCGCAGGTTAGAGTCGACTTGAGCTGTCGTTAGGCAGAGGGCGCGCCGGAATGGAACGCCAAGGTTGCACTGGAGGTTCATAGCACTTTTCCTTTCGCTTGAGCAAACGTGGTTACGAGAATTTCCCGCTCCACTTCTGGTTTTAAAAGCCGGTGAACGCTCGAAGTCTGCCAATCGAGCGGAATCGCACAAGCCCTGCGAAGTAACAAAGTTGTTACTTTTGGCAGTCGCGTGGGAACTGCCGGCGGCCCGCCGGTCTCGTCGACAAACTACTAGCTGACAGTTCCGTTACGAACGACTAACGACGCCGGCTGTTGAGCAAACGCGTCGCCGCCATGGTCAGGGCGCCGATCACGATCGGGTTCCCCAGCGCCTTCACGAACCACGGCTTTTCGGCGACGGCCTGTTGCAGGATCTGCGGATTTTCTTTGCGCGCGTAGTTCATCAATTTCGCGGCATCGTCTCCGCTCATCTGCGCGGGATCCGTGGTGCCGAGGCCGAGCATGCGCGCAATTTGTCCGATCGCGGACGCGCCGCCACCGCCACCACCACCACCAACCATGTTGCCGAGCGCGCCGACTCCGCCGGCACCGGCGAGCGCATTCAACAATCCGCCTAACAAGTCCTGGCGTTGCTGCGGGCCGGCTTGGGCAACTGCATTTTGGGCGGCGTCGTTGAATTGATCGTCCGGCAGTTGCCGGAGATGATCGGCAACCGCCTGATGGTAAGTCTGGTTATCAAATTCCTTGTCGTCTTCGTGGTGGGAAACAAAGCGATCGTGGAATTCGCCCGCGTCGGCGGCGGCCGCAGGCGCGCCGCCGGTGAATTGCTGAAGAAAGTCTTCGAGAAGTCTGGCCATAGTTTTGGGTTTTCTTTTTTTGGGATCTGAACTCTTTCGTCGTGGAAATTTGCGCGTTCGATTGTTAAAATCCACTCGCCTTCACGACCTGGTCGTCGTGAATCAGGACGGTGTGGGTTTGCATTGGGCCGACAACGCCAGTGCTGCTCTTGGACCCGACGCCAACGATCACCAGGTAGCCGTAGATTTTTCGGCCGCCGACATCCGCGAGATCCGCCGGTTTCGGTTCCGATTGCCATTGAACCATCGCGTTCGTTGGGTCCCGCACCGTTTTGCGTAACCAGTCGCCGACGATTTTTTTGTAATCACTCGGGAACATTCCATACGGCGAGGCGTCAGGCGCACTCGCGGAAGGAGCGGGCGCTGGGGTGGGTGGAATGGCCGCCGCCGGAACTGCGCTCTCGCTCGCCGCAGGCCCGGGTGCGATCTGGTCGGTTCCGGGCGCGACGCATTTGGTCAGCAAATCCGCTAAACGCCAGCCGGCGCGTTGCAGTTCATCTTTCACGATGATCCCCGCCCAGGCGCGATAACCAAGATGATCGGGCATCTGTTTTTCGTGCGCGACGCCGGAGGCCAGCGTGGTTCCGTCGTCCTGGGTTTTGCCGGTGATGCCCTGGAAATCGAGACGCGAATGCGCTTCGCGCGCGATCGGTAAGATTTCGTTCGCCCACGCTTCGGCGTAATCTTTCAGCGGAAGATTCGCCGGCATCCGCCAGACTTTTGGTTGGATCGAAGCGAAGGCGTGGACGACGGTTTTTTCCGCCGCACTCATTTCCGATTTTCGCTCTTCCTTGTCCGCCGGTCCGCTGTTTCCCGGAAGCAACGCCTTCACCGGATCGCCATCCCAAAAGCTATGGAGCTTTTGCGGCTTCGAAGAAAGGCCGCCGGGCACTTCGAGCATGATCGAGTTGCCGCCCTGATCGTCGAGCGCCGGTTTGCCGAGATCCGGATTCGTCGGGTGGCCGCTAGCATCAAAATATGCCGCCCCGACATGCAACGGCTGATGGATGTCGCCGAGATAATGCGCGAGCAAAATGATTGCGACCGGCTTGGTGATTTTGCGCGGATTGTTTTCCGGAATTTCTCCGCGCAAAACTCCGATGCAGTAGGTGATCATGTGGACGATATCCCACTGGCTGCGACCGGTTTTGCCGCTGGCATATTTCGCCGCTTCCACCGGCACATCGGTGTAATGGAACCAATGATGCGACGGGTTCGGAGAATTGTTGTCGTGCGTGGGCTGGTTCGCTTTCCAGAATTCGCGTAACTGCGCGGCCAGCCGCGGACGCGACGAAAAATAGCCGGCGTTCTTCGGATCATCAATCCCCTTTTTGTCCCAGCCCTTGATCGTGTCGGGGGTTTGCGCGGCTTCCCGCAAACTCATTCCATCAAGCATGACCGCGATCTTCTTACCCGCGGGCGTGTTCGCCAGAAGCTCGTCAGCAATCGCGCCGACAATGTGGTGTCCATCCGGGCCGTAAGCGCGCACCGCCTGGGCGGAGAAGGCCAGCAACGCGATCGCGAGGAGAGCGCGTGAGCGGCAATGCGGAAGCGTCATCTCGCGAGACACGATAGAGCGCGAAGAAAAAAGGTCGCGTACAAATTGGCGCGCAAAATCAACGGTTAGTTTTGGTCAAACAAATCGCTCCGCCCGACGCGTTCGCCTTTCATCATCACGAACGAGATCGCGGAAAGCGCATGCACATCCTGGAGCGGGTTGCCGTCAACGACGAGAAGGGTCGCTTCTTTTCCTTTTTCGATTGTGCCCATGCGCGCATCGGCGCGGAGTAACTTGGCGGCGTTCGAAGTCGCGGCTTCGAGCGCGACGTCGATCGGGATTCCGGCGGCGACCCAGAGTTCAATCTCGTGCTGCACCGTCGGGCCATGAATCACCAGAAAATTTCCGGCGTCGCTTCCGGTAACGAGGATGACACCCGCGTGCCAGGCCTTGAGCAAATTCTTTGCGCCCATCTCGACCGACATCGGGTAATGCGAAATGCCTTCGCGCATCTGCGCCATCTTCGGATCGCTCAACGCGTGCTCCGTGCCCGCCAGCAATTCTTTCGGCGCGACTTGCTGGACTAACGAGCGCTTGAGCAGCGCGCCGTCGCCGCGGCCGAAAGCGGCCACTCCTTCGGCCACGCTCAGCGTTGGATCGAGCGCGATCCCTTTTGCCTTCATCTCCGCGATGACCGCGTCCGGAATTTCATCCGCGTAGGATCCGTGCTCGACCGAGTCAGTCCCAATCCGGACGGCATCGGCCACGTCAGCGGCGTTGCCGGTATGGATCGCGACTGGAAGTTTTTTTGCGTGGGCCTCGTTCACCACTGCCACGAGCAGATCCACGTTCATGCGCACGAACGGATACGCGGGCACGCCCGATTCGAGCACGCCTTTGATCGCGTTCACGCCTTTCGCGGCCAGCTCGTCGACTTGTTGGCGCGCTTCCTCCGCGGTCTTCGGCGTGCGTACAAAACCGGCCAGAAAACTCGCGCGCAATGTCTCCGGCATGAACTTCGCATACTCGGTTCCGTGTCCGCCTTCGGCGGTGAAGAGCGGGCCACAGAAAAATAATTCCGTCCCTAGTTTTTCGCCGCTGCCGAAAAGACGGCGGAGCTTGATCATGTCGTCGAGACTGTCACCGGCGCTGCGCACCGCGGTCACGCCGCTGTACAAATACGCCTCCAGTTCGCGCTCGCCGTTCTTCGGATCGAAGCCCTTGCTTTGATCGTCATAAAACCCGCCGCTGGCGCCGAGATGCACGTGCATGTCGATCAGCCCGGGGAGCAAAGTTTTGCCGGCGGCTTCGATCGGCTCGGCGTTCAAGCTCTTCGCATCGGGCGCCGGGCCATCATAAATTTCCGCGATTTTCCCTCTGCGCACCAGCACCGAGCCAGACTCGATCACCTTGCCGTCGCCGACAAAAATGCGCGCGTTCTGGATCAACCAACTCCGCCCGCGCCGGACATCACGCGCGAGGATTTTGGCCTTCACCAGGTCTTCGCGACTCCACGCCTGATACACGCCTAACAAGAGGAACGGGATGAAGACGGCGACCACCCAAAGCTTCGCCGCCGGGCGCAATTTTTCCTCTTTCTCCCAGCGGAAAAGTTTCGTCGCGATGAACATCCCGACTAACGCCGTAATCAAAAGCGCGAGCACCGGCAGCCAATTTTGCGCGACCGATTCGCCGCGTTGCAGAATTCCGGCCAGCCCAGTCATCAAATAAGTCGCCGGGATAAATTGCGCGACGATTTGCAGCCAGGTCGGGAACATGGTGATCGGAAAAGTCGCGCCGCTGAGGAAGAGCATTCCCATGTAGAGCGGTTGAATCAGGAGCATCGTTTCCTGGGTGGAATTGACGACCGCGGCGATGATCAAACCAATCGAACGCAAAGCGAGCGAGCCAATGCAAACGAAGATGAAAAACGAAAGCAGATTCGGCGGCACGTGCATTCCGTAGAGGCGATTCGCCAGGATCAGGGTGACGATCACGCTCGGCAGATAAAGAATCACCCCGGTGATCATCGACGCCATCAGCAGCGGAACGGGCGTGATCGGTGTGACCTTGTAACGCCGCAAAACATCGTTCTCGCGCTCCTGCACTGCGCGCATCCCCGCGCCGAAAAGTCCGTTCCCGAGAATCCCGATCGTCGTCACCATGGTCATGACCAGGAGCACGACCGTGCCTTGTTTCGCGCCGAAGCCCTGGCCGAAAGTGAAAAAGAAAACCAGCGGGAAAAAGTAATTGAAGACGAGGACGGATTTGTTCCGGAGCGCGAGCTTCAGGTCGATGACGAAGAGGGCGAAAAAAGCTTTCATGGTCTCGTTAGTCGCGCAGCTTCTTGCCGGTGAGTTCGATAAAAACATCCTCCAGCGTAGGCCGTTTCAAGTGCACATCTTCCAGCTCGATGCCTTGGGCATCGATCCATTTCACCATCTCGACCAGCGTCCGCGCCGTTCGTCGGGAAGTCACTTTCAAATGCCGGCCATCCTTCGCCAGATCACTCGTTAGGCCTTCCGGCCAATCCGGGAGCGCGCCGCCGCGCCACGGTTGCGCGAGAGTGATTTCGATCGCGGATTGATTCGCGCTTTTCTCCTGCAACTCTCGCGGCGAACCGATCGCAATAATTTTTCCGGCATCGATGATCGCCACCCGATCGCACAACCGTTCCGCTTCCTCGATGTAGTGCGTGGTCATCAAAATTGTGCGCTTCTCCGCCCGCAGTTCCTCGATCAAATCGCGAATTTCCAAGCGCGCCTGCGGATCGAGCCCGGTCGTCGGCTCATCGAGAAAAAGCATCTGCGGCTCATTGATCAAGGCCAGCGCGATTGCGAGGCGCTGCTTCTGTCCGCCGGAAAGCGTCGAATAGGCCGCGTCCTTTTTTTCCCAGACTTGCAGGCGTTTCAGGAGCGCATCGCCATCGCCGTTCCGAGTGTAAAATGCCGCGAAAAGTTTCAGCGCTTCGTGCACCGTGATCTTGTCCGGCAGATTCGTCGCCTGCAGGCAAACCCCGATCCGATCTTTCAATTGCCGCTTCTGTTTGTCCGGATCAAAGTCGAGCACCTTCACTTCGCCGCTGGTGCGCGGCCGCAAGCCTTCCAGAATTTCGACCGTGGAAGTTTTCCCGGCGCCATTCGGGCCGAGCAAGCCGAAGACCTCGCCCGAGCGCACCTCGAAATCGATCCCCTTGACCGCCTCGAAGGCGCCGTAGGATTTGGTCAAGCCGCGGACGTAGATCGCGAATTCGCCGTTCATGGATAAGTGAGGCGATTAATTCACAGAGCGCGGGATGGGGAACAAGAAGAAACGTCGCTCCGCGAAATCTCCGCTCCTTCTCGCGCGACTTCTTCCAGCGTTTGTCATCCTGAGCCGCGGAGACGGCGAAGGATCTCGCAACACGGCACAAGACGCAAAATCGAAAGCCGTGGGCCGGTGACCAGTGCGGGCGCGTCTTTATCTTCCACCCGCGCGAGGTCCCTCCTCGTCTTCGCGACTCGGGATGACACGAGTTCTTGGAAAGATTAGTTGTCGCGGCTGCTGAGTAGCTCCGTGCTCAACCGCGGTGCGGCACGTTTTCGCCTAACGAGCAGTGGAATTACTCCGAGAAAAGTCAGCGCCGCAATCGCGCAGCAAACCTGCGCGAATAGTTCCCCGTGCAGGACATAAAACGTCGGCCGGTATTGCGTCGGCACCTCGACCTCACCGCTGAGCACGCCCTCGGTAAACTGGCTCCCGGTTTCATCCAGGAGCACCTGCGTGATTCGGCCGAACTCGTTGATGAAACAGGTCACGCCGGTATTAGCCGCGCGCACCATCGGGAGACGGGTTTCCACGCAGCGAAAAACCGCGTTTGCCAGATGTTGTTGCGAACCGGCGGAGCGCTGGAACCAGCCGTCGTTAGTCACGTTCGCGAGCAAATTCGCGCCACGCAAAACAAACTGCCGGGTCAACTCGCCGATCGTGTCTTCGAAACAAATCAACGGCGCCACCCGCACGTCAGGTCTCGTTAGGCGAAAAACCGTGTAGTCTTTGCCGAAGCCGAAATCCGCTGGCACCTGGTCGCCCACGATCGCTCCGATTCCCGGGAGCGTGTTTCGCCCTGGAACATATTCGCCGAAGGGGACGAGATGCAGTTTGCGATAAAGCTGCGTCTCCTGCCCGGCGCGCGAAACCAGCATGGCCGCGTTGTAGGCATCGTGCTCGTCCTCATCGATCACGCCGAGGAGCAGGTCGGTTTTTGTTTCCGCGCAGAAGCGCATCACGAACTGATAACTCGGCGTCCCGGGCAGCACCGGATCGGGCATCGAGCTCTCCGGCCAAATGAGCAAATCCGGCTGCGATGGCAGGGCGAGCTGGCTCAAACGGGTGAACTTGTCGAAGGTCGCCTGCGCGAAATCGGCGTTGAACTTTTGCTCGCGCGGCACGTTCGATTGCACCGCGGAAACGCGCACCGGCGTGACCGGGGGACGCTCTTGGACGGCGCGAATTCCAAAGCCCATCACGCCGATGATCGCCGCCATCGTGAGCGTGAAATCGTAGTGCGGTCGCATTTTTTTGACCGCGTTCTCGATCACAAAACGGCAAACCGTGGCCACGAGAATGACGTTGGTGAACGCAACCAGAAAGGAGAGCCCGGGCACGCCGGTGAGCTCGACGATTTGGATCATGGCCCACTGACTATGGAGCGCGCTGCCTAACGAGTTCCAACCCCAACCGGAAAAGAGCAAACCGCGCACGGTTTCCAGCGCGACCCAGACCGCGGAGAGCAGAAACGCCAGCCGGAGATTGTGCAGCGAGCTCAACCAGGGCGAGCGGATTTGCGGCGAAACCGGCGCGAGAATTTCGCCTGAGGGATTACTCGTTAGGCCAGCCGCGCGTCGTCTTTCTTCCAGCCGGCGCGTGACCGCTTCCAAACCGCTGGCTGGTTTTGGTGCGCGCGGGCGCGGTCGCAAAACCCCCGCGAGCCAGCTCCAGATGGCGAAATAAATTCCCATGTAGAGTCCCACCAAAATCATTCCGGGCACCGTCACCGTCACCAGCCAGGAAAAGACGCCCCAGAAAAAAATCACTCCCGCGAGATATCCCAGGAGCAGATCGCGCAGCCAGCGGCGTTTCCAAGCCGCACCGGAAAACCAGATCGCCGCGAGCAATGGGGTTAGCGCGATCCAGCAAAGCCACGCCTGATCGAACGGCGCAAAGCACGCGCGATAGCCTAGGCCCGTGACCACGGCTGCCAGCCACGGCCAAAGCCGGAGCGCTCGCGTCATCGAATTCAAGACTCGTTAGCCGCGGCGCTGTCGCCGGCCGCGTTGTTCGCGTTCGCGGCGTTTGCCGGGGTTGATCGCGTCCCGCAGGTCGCGCTGATACGCCGGATTGACCCGAAAAAATGCGCGCTCCACGTCTTCGATCCGGCGCACATTCACTTTGTTCGAGATCACGTAGCCGAGCGAGAGCAGGCCATCGAGGGTCTCGAGAAATTCCGCCGGCATCATGTCGTCGACCTTCTCCAGCAGCAGTTTGCCGTAAACCTGCGCGCCGCTCAGCCCAAGGGTTTTCAACACGCTGATCTCGCCGCCGTCCAATTTAATCTCGCGAGGCATCGCGGACTTTCGGCAGAAATTTGCCTTCTGTCGAGAGGCGGACGTTCTCCGTGACCTCTGTGGTTAAACCTCTAGATCGCCGCTTCCGTGCGCGTCGTGGCATCGCGCTGTAGCCAACTCCAAAGCTCGCTCAGACGCGCGTCGATGTTTTTTTTGATCTCCAGCAGCTCCTCGCGCGCGAAGGGCGGGCGCTTTTCAGCGAAGAGGTAATACTTAATCTTGGGCTCGGTGCCGGAACCGCGGACGGCGATACGCGTGCGATCCGCCAATTCGAAAATCAACATTTTTTCCTTCGGGATGACATCGCCCTCGACATCGCGGAAAGTTTCGCGCTCGAAGTTTTTCACCGCCGCCACTGGCGAACCCAACATCTCGTTAGGCGGGGAAGCCACATACGATTCCAGCAGGCGCTTGATTTTGGCCGCGCCTTCCGCGCCCTCGAAAGTCAGCGCGCCATTTTTCTCTTGGAAGTAACCGAACGTTACGAAGATTTCGTCGAGCAGCGCATCGATCGTTAGGCCGCGCGACTTCGCGTAAGCCGCCACTTCGCAAAACATGATCGCGGCCGCGTTCCCATCCTTGTCGCGCACGAAATCGTGTCCGCTGTAGCCGTAACTTTCTTCCCCGCCGAAGATGTAATACGACGAATGCGCCAGGCGCAGCCGGCGCGTTTCCGCCTCCGGCAAATCACGATATTTCCCGGCAAACTCCGGCGGGAGCGCGCGCTCATATTTCCCGAGCTTGGCGCCGATATATTTAAATCCGGTCAGCGTTTCGACGCAGCGCAAACCGAAATGTTCCGCGATCGCTTTTTGCAGATCGGTGGTCACGAACGTCTTGATGATCACGCCGCGCGCCGCGTTCTCCTGGTTCAAAATGCCGCGCTCGAAAAGCGTCTGCGCGCGGTAGAAAGCCATGAGCGATCCGATCTGGTTTCCGCTGAGCAATTTCATCTCGCCGCTCGCGCTCCGCACGGCCACGCCCATGCGATCGCAATCCGGATCGGTCGCGATAACGACGTCGGCCATCTGCTCGTTAGCCAACTCGACCCCGAGCTTCAACGCGTCCGCATTTTCCGGATTAGGCGAGGCGACGGTCGGGAAGCGCCCGTCGAATTGGTCCTGTTGCCTAACGACATCAACCTGGAAGCCGAAGCGTTCCAGCATCGGTTTCGTAATCACGCCGCCAGTCCCATGGATAGGCGTGAAAACTATCCGCAATTCTTTCGCATTCCGAACCAGCTCGCGATCGAGGACGAGCGTTTCCAGGCGCGCCATGTAAGCCTCATCGATCTCCGTGCCGAGAACGATCACTGCGCCGGGCGTCGCTGATTTTTCAAACGCTTCGTCGGCGATCGCGTTGACCTTCGCGATGATTCCGCTGGCCTGCGGCTCCACGACTTGCGCGCCTTGATCGAAGTAAACTTTGTAACCGTTATCGTGCGGCGGATTGTGGCTCGCGGTGATGACAATGCCGGCGCTCGCGCGCAGATGCCGGACGGCAAACGACAACTCCGGCGTCGAGCGCGGACCATCGAAAACATACGCGTCCGCGCCATTCTCCGCCGCGATCTTCGCGGCCAACGCGGCGAACTCTTTCGAAAAAAATCGCGTGTCATGCGCGATCACGATTTTCGGTTTGCCCGGCAATTTTTCCGCCGCGAACCAATCGTGCAGATACGCCACCAGCCCGCGGGTGGCGCGGCCGATGTTGTAATAATTCATCGCGTTCGTGCCGACGCAGGGAAACTCCGGGCGGCCGAGCGCGTCCGGCGTTCCGCGTTCCGCCGCGGTCACGATTTTGCCGATGGTGCGCCCGCGCAAACCGCCGGTGCCGAAGGCGAGCGTGCGATAAAAACGATCGTTTAACTCATCCCAGTTCGCTGCTTGCGCGAGTTCCTGGATGCTGTCCGCGTAAACCAACGAGTTCGACCCGCGCAAAAGCCCGCGAATGTTTTGCAAGGCGGAATCGAGTAACACGCCGCGTTTCATCGCGCCCTCGAGTGTCGTGTTTAACGAATCGGATACGTTCCCCATGGCGCGCAAATTCCCGGCGCGGCTGGCGCATTGCAAGCGTTGGCCGCGCCTAACGAACGCGGGATTACTTCCCGCCCTGCACATTCAGCTCCCAGCGGTAACCATCGAGATCGTGAAACCAGAGACCCATGTGCGACGAACCGGGAGATTCCGGCCCGATTTCATCGCCCGGATCTTCCAGCTTCACCTTGTGCTTCTTTAAATGCGCGAGCGCCTTTTTCAGCGCCGTCATGTTCGGCAAATGAAACGACATGTGCCCGATGGTGTTCCCCGATGGTTTTCCTTTATGGAGCGCGATGGTCACATTATCGTTCCCGATCGCCACGCCATCTTCGAAGCTGAATTGTTTTTTAAAACCGAGCGCGCGCTCAAACCATTGCGCGCTTTTCTTCGGATCACGCACCGCGAGTCCAAAGTGTCCCACGACCCCAACCTTGAACGGAATTTTCATGCAGGAAGATAGCGTACGAAATCAGACACGATGAAAAAGGAGACCAAAACCCCGCGAGACATTGACGAATACATTGCCCGTTTTCCGCCGGGAGTGCAGGAGCGCTTGCGACAAGTGCGAGCGACAATTCGCAAAGCGGCGCCGGCCGCGGAAGAAACGATCAGCTACCAGATGCCCGCCTTCCGGCTCGAGGGCAATCTGGTTTACTTCGCCGCCTTCAAGCATCACCTCGGGCTCTATCCGCGCACTTCCGCGATCGCAAAATTCCAAAAAGAACTGGCGAAATACCAAAGCGCAAAGGGCTCGGTAAAGTTCCCGCACGAACAACCGCTGCCCCTCGGCCTCATCAGGCAGATGGTAAAATTTCGCGCACAAGAAAATCGCGCCGCCGCGAAGAAGAATGAGCGCAAACGCTAGCCAGCGTTTCGCTTGCCTAACGAGCAGTCAGACGGCGTTTAAACGTCGATGGTCTCGCCGATTTTCGGCAGGAGCAATTCCTTGCCGGCTTTCTTGGCAGCGCTCAGGGCGGCCTCGCGGTCGAGCTTGATCGGCGGAAAAGTGTCGTAGTGGACGCCAACGATTTTCGTCGCCCCAACCAACTCGGCCGCGCGCAGGGCGTCGTCGATTCCCACGGTGAAGAAGTCGCCGATCGGCAAGACCGCGAACTGGAGTTTGGTTTGTTCGCCGATGAATTTCATGTCCATGGTCAACGCAGTGTCGCCCGAATAATAAAAATTTCCCGCGCTCGATTCGATGACGAAACCGCAGGGATTTCCGCCGTAACTTCCGTCCGGCATCGAGCTGCTGTGGATCGCCGCGGTCAGTTTCACCCGGCCGAAATCCGTCTTCACGGCGCCGCCGTGATTCATCGCCTGCACATTCGTTAGGCCTTTTTCCTTTTCGAACCAGGAGCCCACTTCGAAGGGCGCGATCACTTTCGCTTTGGTGCGCTTCGCGATCTCGACGAGGTCGGCAACGTGATCGCCGTGACCGTGCGAAACGAGAATGAAATCGGCCTCGATTTTTTCGACATCAATCGTTTTCGCGAGCGGGTTGTCGGTGATGAAAGGATCGAAGAGGAGCGTTTTGCCCGCGACTCCGACCGCAAAGCAGGCGTGTCCGTAGTAGGTAAATTTCATGGCTGACATTTCATCGAGAAATCGCGGCGGTCACGTACGGCGCGTGTTTCGTTTGGCTTAAAACGAAAAACAAATTGCCGCTGACGCGGTTAGGCGGCTAAGTGTGCGCAGAAGTCCGGCCGATGAACATTCACGAGTATCAAGCGAAGGAGTTGCTCCAGAAATTTGGTGTCGCGACTCCCGCGGGGAAAGCAGCGCGGACTCCGGATGAGGCAGAAGCAGCGGCGCGTGAATTGAACACGACTGACCTGGTAGTGAAGGCGCAGGTGCATGCGGGCGGGCGCGGGAAAGGGACGTTCGCGAATGGTTTTAAGGGTGGTGTCCATCTGGTGAAATCGCCGGAGGAAGCGCGTGACGTTGCTTCGAAGATGCTGGGGCAGACTTTGGTGACGCATCAAACCGGCGCGGCCGGTCGGGTGGTCAATACGGTGCTGGTGGCGAAGTCGGTGGAGATCGAGCGCGAGATTTATTTTGCCATTCTGGTCGATCGCGCGAGCGGCGGACCGATGATTGTCGCGAGCACCGAAGGCGGGGTGGAGATTGAAACGGTGGCGGAAAAATCGCCGGAGAAAATTATTCGCGAACCGGTCGATCGGCTCGCCGGTTTACAGCCGTATCAAACGCGGAAGCTGGCGAAGGAACTCGGGTTTACTTCGGGGCAAATGAAGGACGCTTCGAAATTGTTCGACGGACTTTATCGGACGTTTCTCGCGCTCGACTGCTCGATGGTGGAAGTGAATCCGTTGGTGGTGACCGACAAGGGTGAAGTGCTGGCGCTGGATGCGAAATTTAATTTCGATGATAACGCGCTCTACCGGCACAAGGAGGTGGCCGCGTTGCGCGACCCCGCGGAGGAAGATCCTCGCGAAGTGGAAGCCTCGAAGGCGGGGCTGAATTATATTGGCCTCGATGGCAACATCGCTTGTTTGGTGAATGGCGCCGGCCTGGCGATGGCGACGATGGACATCATAAAATTTTACGGCGGCAGCCCGGCGAACTTTCTCGATGTCGGCGGCGGCGCGACCGAGGAGCAGGTGACGCAGGCGTTCAAGCTTTTGGTTTCGGACGAAAATGTGAAGGCCATCCTGGTGAACATTTTTGGCGGAATCATGAAGTGCGACGTGATCGCGCAAGGCATCGTGAACGCGGTCAAGGCGGTGAAGTTGCCGGGGCCACTGGTCGTTAGGCTGGAAGGCACGAACGTGAAGGAAGGCAAAAAAATCATCGCTGACTCCGGGTTGCCGGTGACGACGGCGGATGACCTCGGCGATGCGGCGCAAAAGGCGGTCGCGGCCGCGAAAGGAAAAGCGTGAAGGTCAAGGCGATCGCATTCACCGGAATTCCGGTGACGGAGATGAAACGCGCGCGTGATTTTTATGAAGGTGTGCTGGGTTTGCAGCCCGATCCGGAACTCACGGGAGATCGCTGGACCGAATATCCAATCGGCGAAGGTACGATTGCGATCGCCTGCATCGGCGATGAATGGAAGCCGTCAGATCAGGGGACGAGCGTGGCCTTGGAAGTGGAAGATCTTGAGGACGCGATCGCGCGGCTGGCGGAGCACAAGGTCTCGTTCGACAAGGTCGATTCTCCGGTTTGCCGGATGGCGGTGCTTCAGGATCCGGACGGTAACAAACTCATCATTCACAAACTAAAAACGGACGCTGAAAGGAACGCGGGGTCATGATCAAGGAAGTCGCGTTTGTGGCTATTGCCGTTTCCGATCCGGAACGCGCGCGGAAGTTTTACCAAGAGACGCTGGAGCTAAAGCCGAGCAGCTCGGCGATGGAAGGCGCATGGGTGGAATACGATCTCGGCGGGACGACGATCGGGGTTGGTTGCCATCCGAACTGGCAACCATCTCGCGACGGAACCACGGTTGCGTTCGAGGTCGATGACATCGATGCGACGATCGCGAAACTGAAAGAACGCGGCGTCAGTTTTGACATGGAAAAAACGGAAACGCCGGTTTGCTGGATGGCGCAGTTTCGTGATCCGGACGGCAATAAATTGGTCGTGCACAAACGTAAATCTGCCTAACGAATGTCTGTTCTGGTCGATAAAAACACGCGCCTGCTGGTCCAGGGAATCACCGGCAAGACCGGCGGATTTCATGCGAAACAATGCATGGAATACGGGACCAATGTGGTCGCGGGCGTGACCCCTGGCCGCGGCGGCGAGACCTTCGAAAGCAAAGTGCCGGTATTCGACACCGTGGCGGAAGCGCGCGCGAAAACGAACTGCAATGTCTCAGTAATTTTCGTGCCGGCGGCGGGCGCGGGCGATGCGATTTTGGAAGCGGCCGATGCGGGCGTCGAGTTGGTCATTTGCATCACCGAAGGAATTCCGGCGATGGATATGATGCGGGTAAAGGCGCAGATGGTCGGCAAAAAATCGCGACTGATCGGCCCGAATTGCCCCGGCATCATCACTCCGGGCGAATGCAAGATCGGGATCATGCCGGGTTATATCCACAAACCGGGAAACGTTGGCGTGATCTCGCGCTCGGGGACGTTGACGTACGAAGCCGTGTGGCAATTGACCTCGCGCGGCCATGGTCAATCGACCTGCATCGGCATCGGCGGCGATCCGATTAACGGCATGTCGCATCTCGATGCGGTCAAGCTTTTCAACGACGACCCGGAGACCCACGCGCTCATTTTGATCGGCGAAATCGGCGGCTCCGCGGAAGAGGAAGCGGCGGAGTGGATCAAGGAGAATTACGACAAGCCGGTGGCCGCGTTCATCGCCGGCGCGACGGCTCCGCCGGGGCGACGGATGGGGCACGCGGGTGCGATTGTTTCTGGCGGGAAGGGGACGGCGGCGGGAAAAATCGAAGCGCTCAAAGCCGCGGGCATCGCCGTCGCGGAAACGCCCGCGACAATGGCGGATACGTTGATTGCGCGGATGAAGCGCTGAGCTAGGTTGCTCGCGCATGGCTGATTTCGCTCGCGGACTGGAAGGAATCGTCGCCAACACCACGCGCTTGAGCGCGGTCATCGGCGACAAAGGACAGCTCGTTTACGCGGGCTACGACATCAACGAACTCGCCGGCAAGGTGAGCTACGAAGAGGTCATCTACCTTCTCTGGAATAACAAACTGCCGAATCGCGCGGAACTCGAATCCTGCTCCAACGATCTGCGTTCGCAGCGCAAACTGCCGGATCTGGTGATCGATTTCTTGAAGAATGCGCCTAAGAAATCCGGCCCGATGGATGTGATGCGCACGGCCGTTTCCATGCTCGGCCTCTACGATCCGGACGCAGACGGCGTGCAATCGCCGGAGAAAAATCGCGAACGCGCGCGCAGCATTACCGCGAAGATCGCGGTGATCGCTGCTTATTTTCATCGCACGCGTCAGGGCAAAGCGTTGCCGCCGATTCGCGAAGATTTGGGCGAAGCCGCGCATTTCCTTTATCTGATGAGCGGCGAGGAGCCGACGAAAGAAGCGACTGAAACGCTTGATGTCGCTTTCGTATTGCACGCGGATCACGGAACGAATGCTTCCACCTTTAGCGCCCGCGTGACGATCTCCACCTTAACCGACATCTACTCCGCGATCACATCCGCGATCGGCACCTTGAAGGGACCGCTGCACGGCGGCGCCAACGAAGGCGTCATCCAAATGCTCGAGGAAATCGGCGAGGAAAAAAACGTCGACGCCTACATCGAGAAAAAGCTGGCGAACAAAGAGAAGATCATGGGGATCGGCCATCGCGTTTACAAAACGCTCGATCCGCGCGCGCCGCATTTGCAGAAGATGGCGGTGAAGTTGAGTGAGAAACTGGGCGACCCGAAGTGGATCAAGATGTCCGAACGGATCGCGACCTTGATGAAGGAGAAAAAGAATCTCAACGCCAACGTCGATTTCGATTCGGCCACGGTTTACTACTCGTTAGGCATTCCGACCGATCTGTTCACGCCGGTCTTTGCGATCGCGCGCTGCTCCGGTTGGTGCGCGCACATTCTCGAACAGCTCGAGGACAATCGCCTTTTCCGTCCGCTCAGCCAGTACGTCGGCGAGCCGGTTGGCAAAAAAGTGGTGCCGCTCGAAGAGCGACCGTAATTGGTCCGATGAGAACGCTCTTCGCTTTTTGCCTAACGACTGTGATCGCACTCGTGGTGGCGCCAACACTACGTGCGCAAACCGCAACCCCTTCGCCGGCTCCGCTGGGTACGCCCGCGACCGCCGGTGAGCCGGTAATTTACGGCGAATATCCGCTCGCCTACCAGGACATCACCAAACATTGGATGGACGAGCGTCTGGTCGATCCGACAAGTGCGACCTACGAGTGGAACGGCGAGCCGCACACCGGCGAAATCACCGAGAAAGGTCAGCGATTAGTCGGCTACTTCGTCGACTTCAAGGTAACCGCGCGCAACCGTTTTGGCGGCCGCACTCCGAAGCAGAAATATCGCATCCTGATCCGCAACGGCGTGATCCTCTGGGGCGGCCGCCCTCGTTAGGCGAGGAGTTGGCCTAACGAGTCCAGGCAAAGCTGCGACCAGCTCTCGAGATTCTCGCGGCGCGCAAGTAAGTCGTCGCGTGTGAGGAAGGCGAGATTGGTGATCATCGCCTCGCGTTTCTCGGCCTTTGCTTCCGCCAGGCGGAAGACGTGGACGATTCCAAGATGGACCCGTCCCACTTCGGTGGTGTCGTCGTTCAGCAGCGCGACGATGCGATCTTCGAACGGACTTTCGATCGCAATCTCTTCGTTCACTTCTCGCTCCACCCCCGCGCGATAGGCCTGTTCGTCCCAGGCGAAAAGCGATTCGTCGGTGTCGTTCATGTGTCCGCCGATGCCGATCGAGCCTTTCGAAACGAGGCGTTTTTCGCCCGCTTTTTTTCCGCGCACGTAATGCAGCACCGTCTCGCCGTGCACGATCAAGGCGTAGGGCACGATCTGTTTGTAACTCGGATCGTTCTCGGCTTGGCTGCGCGGGATAAAGAAATTATTCCCGCGCGAGAGAATCGCTTTCAGGTATTTCTCCGGCTCGAAATTGAGCCCGTGAAAACTGCCAAGCTCGTCGAAAAGACTTCGCCTAACGACTAATACGTTTTCCTCTGTCGGCGCCATCTTCGTTGCAGGTTAGAACGAATACGTCAGTCCAACCTGCGGCCCGAAAAGATTCAGGCTGGTGTTCGGATCGGTCTGCCCGCCATTCGAGAAATGCTCATAGAGCGCGCCGACGGTCAGCTGCACCTTGTCGTTTACGCGATAAGAAATCCCCGCGGCCGAGAGAATATTGAAAGTGAAATCCTGGCCCTGGCCGCCGGGAACGGTGGCGCGGCTATCGATCCAACCGAGGCCGACACCGCTGGAAACATAAGGGTTCCAGCGCCGTCCCGGTTGAATGAAGTTGTAACGAATACCCGCCGAGATTCCGAAGTAGTAATTCTCCACGCCGCGAAAAATCGGCTCCGCCATGGCCAGCAAATAAACCTGATTGAAACCGCGCAGCCAGCCGTCTTGCTCGATTTTTCCCCAGCGCAAACGCGCGGTCAGAAACTCTGCGCCGATCTCGTAGCTGTTCGGATTGCCGAAAGTACCCAGGAGATACGAGCTCTCCGCGGCTACTTCCCAGGTCGGCGCCTCGAGGTCGCCGTTGGCGCGCAAACGATGGCTCACCGCCTCGTCACCCGCGCGTGCGAATGCGGCACTGGCGAGCAGAATTAAGATAAAACCAAAACGGCGGAAGCTCATGGCGGGCGCAAGATATTGCGGACTCCTCCGATTGCAATGCGCCGGCCGGCCTGTCATCTTCGCGCGATGAACCTGCGCCTACTCGTTTTGCTTTCGTTAATTCTGGCCGCCGCTCCGCGGTTGCACGCGCAGGAAACGCCGGACAAGGCGAAGCAGTTGGCGCGCGAAGTTTGGAAGGCGAGCGGCGGCGAAAATTGGGACAAGGTGAAGGAAATCCAATTCACTTTCGTGGTCGAGCAGGATGGCAAGCAGCTCGCCTCCGCCTCGCATGATTGGGACATCGCGGCCGGGACCGATCACGTGAAATGGAAAGACAAGGACGTGACCGTGAACGTGATCGCGCCGGAGAAAGACGATGCCGCCAAGGCGGCTTACGCGCGCTGGGTGAATGATTCCTATTGGTTGATGGCGCCGCTCAAGATCACCGATCCAGGAGTTAAAGTTGCCTACGAAGGAAGCAAGGAAATGGACGGCGCCAAGTGCGAAGCGTTGCACGTCAGCTTCGAACAAGTCGGCCTGACCCCGGGCGATCAATACATCCTCTACATCGATCCGCAGACGAAGCTCGTGCGCTCGTGGGATTACATGCCGAAAGCCGACACCAACATGCATGGCACTTGGGAAAAATATGAAAATTCCGGCGGACTCAAACTTGCGACGGAACATAATTTCGCCGGCAAGATGATCCGTTTCACCGGGGTCAAGGTAACCACGACGAAGTAAAACCTGACTCGTTAGGCAAGTGCGTCCGCGCCATCGAGCCAGCTCGACAAATCGATGGGCAGGGGAATTTGCCAACCCTCCGTCGTCCCGATGCGCAAGCGGTCGGCGTGCAGCGCATGGCGCGGTAGCAGGAGCGCGGCTTCCAGTTCCGCGGTCCAGCCGGTCTCGGTGAACTGCAGGTAATACTGCTCGTTAGGCCCGTAGATTTTGTCGCCCACAATCGGGTGGCCGAGGTTCGCGAGATGGACACGGATTTGATGAGTCCGGCCGGTTAACGGCAACGCGCGGATGACGCTGAACTTTTCCCCGGCCGTCGTCTGCCGCGAGAAGCGCCGCTCGACCTGAAACTTCGTCCGCGCCTCCGCGCCTTTCGGGTGCACGGCTTGTTTCAAATGAATCGGCGAGATCCCGAGCGCACCTTGCCTAACGAGTGGTGCGTCGCACATCTTCGTCTCCCATGTCGGCCAACCCCAGACGATCGCGAGATATTCCTTCGCGATTCGTCGCTGCTGCATGAGCAGGCCGAAACGCCGCGCCGACGCGGCGCTTTTCGCGACCAGAATCAAACCGCTGGTTTCGCGATCGAGCCGGTTAACCAGCGAAACCTGGCCGCCATTTGCCAACTCGAAGGCGAGCAGTTTCTTCAATTCGCACCAGAGAGTCCGCGGCCCGTCCGGTTTCGTCGGATGCACCAGGAGAAAGGCCGGTTTCTCCACCACCAGGTAGTCATCGGTTTCGGCGATGATCCTGAAGTCCGGCCGGAGGTTTGCGCGATCGCCGGCGCTGGCGGATAAGGCAGGCTTGATTTCACTCCGCAACGTCACCCGCCATTATATGAGTGGAGCGCGCGCCGTGCATGCGCTCGACGACATTTCCCTGGAAATCGGGCACGGCGAGTTCGTCGCCATCCGCGGCCCGAGCGGCTGCGGCAAGAGCACGCTGATGCACTTGTTAGCCGGGCTCGACACGCCGACGAGTGGCGAGATATTCGTCGATGGCCTCGCGCTGCACGCCGCCGACGATCAAGCCCTGACCAATTACCGTCGTCATCGGCTCGGGCTCGTTTTTCAATTCTTCAATCTCCTGCCAACCCTGAGCGTGCTCGAGAACGTCAGCTTCCCGTTGTTGCTCCAGGGAACCGCCGCGGCCGAAGCGGAAACACGCGCGCGCGACCTGCTCGATCTCGTCGGCATGAAAGAACGCGCGCAGCATTTTGTTCACCAGCTCAGCGGCGGCGAACAGCAGCGGACCGCCATCGCGCGCGCGCTCATCCATCGGCCATCGCTCCTGATCGCCGACGAACCGACCGGCAACCTCGATTCGAAATCCGCCGGGATGGTGATGCAGATTCTGCAGGGCATCGGTCGCGACCAGCGCGCGACCCTGATCGTGGTCACGCACAGCGAAGAGATCGCGCGCACTGCTTCACGCACGGTGGAAATGCGCGACGGTAAAATCGCGGACCACACTCGTTAGGCAAGTCACGTGCTGTTGCTGCGCCCGATCAGATCGTTGTAAGTCTTCGCCACTTCGCCGACGCGGGTGAAGTATTCGCGGCGGTCGAGCCTCTTCGCTTCCAGCGTGCGACGGAGAAATTTGCTCGCGGTGAAAAAATCTTTCACCGTGGTTTCGACTAAGCTGGCCAGCATCACCGTCTTCACTTCCTCCGGGTTCTCCGCCACATAATTTTCGAGGGCGTTGTAAGCTTCTTCCAAGTCGGTAAAGCGCGGCTGGTAATCTTCGCTTTTCAACGTCGGCGCCTCCGCGTTTTCCGGCAGGAGATTGATCAACGATTTCGCGGCGAGCAGATAGCTGCGCAGGTGCCATTCGTATTTGCGTCCGCTGGTTTTCTCGATCATCGCCAGTTGACGGCGATCGACCTGTAACTTCACGCCGTCGAGACCGCGCCGCAGTTCGCGCTCCGCGGCAAATGTTTTTTCAAATAACGGCATCATCGCCGCATGCAATTCCTTCCCGAGCCTGGTGTCGTCGTCCTTGAAATCTTCCTGCTCGTAATAATCGTGCGCCTTCTTCACCAACGGCTCCAGCGCCATCATGTTGTTCGCCAGCCTAACGACGACAGCGTCCAGCTCCGGTAGCGCGGGCGACAGCCGCGGCCCTTTTTGCGCCGCCTTCTTCACGGCATCCACTGATCCCGAGCTGATCTCATAGAGTCCGTAGCTGATGTAACGCTCCTTGCCGGTCGGGCCTTTTTTCACCTCCAGCCAAGAGGCGTAGCGATCGTAACTGCGTTGCGCGCTCTCGACCGCGTTCAGCGCCTTCACATACATATTTGTCTTCTCGACTAACGACTGGAACTCCCCTTCCGAGAGATCGGCGGGGGCAATCGGCGGAACGTTTCCGGCCGTGGCCGCCGCGGTCGAAATGCTCGCGAGCGCAAGCGTGCAAAAGAGAAGCGCGATTCGGAAATTCATCGGGCACATCCTGTCGAGCAGGCGCGCAGTCGTCACGCGGATTGCGTCCCGCCGGAGTGCCAGGCGCGTAGTTTTCTCGTGGCCATCTACACTCTCAACCGCGCGCAAATTCTCCCGAAGTCACTCGACTGGTGCTGGAGTTTTTTCTCCGATCCGCGCAACCTCGCCCGGATCACGCCGCCCGCGCTCGGCTTCAAGGTGAAATCGGAATTGCCCGCGGAAGTTTATCCTGGGCTGATGATCCGCTACACCGTCTCGCCGCTGTTTAGGATCCCGGTCGCGTGGCTGACGGAAATCACGCGGGTCGAGAAGCCGCATTACTTTGTCGATGAACAACGCATCGGGCCCTACCGCGTCTGGCATCACGAACATTTCTTTCGCGCGATTAATTCGGAGGAAACCGAGGTGCGCGATCTCGTCCATTACGTTCCGCCGTTTGGTCCGCTTGGCGCAATCCTGAATCGCCTGATGATTCGCCCGCAACTCGAGCAGATTTTCGATTTCCGCGAGCAAACGCTGACCAGTTTGGTCTCGTCCGCTCACGCCTAACGACACCTGCGGCTTCGGTGCGAGATCCATCGGCGCGCTCCGCCAGCCTCAGGATGACGGGTCGCGCGTGCTTGCCGGAGTTCGATGAACCTTGCGGCGAAGCCGCCGGGATTCGTTTGCTTGACCTCCCTCGCAAACCCGCTTTACCTAAACGCCCAGCCTAACGCCGGAGACGCTCTTGGAACTCAAAGACATCAAAGCCATCATCGACCTGATGAAGAAGAACGACTTGTCGGTCTTCGAGATGGAAAAGGACGGCTTCAAGTTAAAGCTGCAAAAAGGCGCGGGCGAACAAACTAACTTCGCGCCCATGCAGCTCGCCGCGCCCATGCCCGCCGCCGGTGCTGCTCCCGCGTCCGCGCCGGCCCCGGCCCCCGCTGCTGCTCCCGCGGATAAAGGCGCCGCCTTGAAAGACGTCATCTCACCGATGGTCGGCACGTTCTACCGCGCCGGTTCGCCCGAATCGCCTTCCTTTGTCGATGTCGGCAGCAACGTGACCGAAGAGACCGTCGTCTGCATTATCGAGGCGATGAAAGTGATGAACGAAATCAAAGCCGAGACCAGCGGCGTGATCGCGGAAGTGATCGCCGAGAATGGCAAGCCGGTGCAATTCGGGCAGGTGCTCTTCCGGGTCAAGTAGCGCAAGCCTCAGGCCTGCGTAATTTTCGCCGGCAGGCTGGACGTTCGCGCTTTCTATGTTCGATAAAATACTCATCGCCAACCGCGGAGAAATCGCCCTCCGCATCATCCGCGCCTGCAAGGAACTCGGCGTCCGCACCCTCGCGGTTTACTCGGAGGCCGATGGCGATTCGCTGCACGTCCAGCTCGCCGATGAAGCCATCTGCATCGGCGCCGCGCCCAGCTCCGAGAGTTATTTGAAAATCGATCGGATCATGAGCGCCGCCGAAGTCGGCGACGTCGATGCCATCCATCCCGGTTACGGATTCCTCGCTGAGAACGCGCACTTCGCCGAAGTCTGCGAGAGCTGCAAAATTAAATTCATCGGGCCGCCCGCGAGCGCGATGCACGCCATGGGCGACAAGAATTCCGCGCGCGCTTCCGCGCGTAAAGCCGGCGTCGCCATCACCCCCGGGAGCGACGGCGTGGTCGAGAACGAAAAGGAAGCCCTTAAAGTCGCGCGCAAAATCGGCTTCCCGGTCATGATCAAAGCTGTCGCCGGCGGCGGCGGCCGCGGCATGCGCGCTTCGCATAACGAAGCCAGCCTGCCCTCCATGTTTCACGCCGCGAAAACCGAAGCCGAAAAAGCTTTCGGTAACGGCGACGTCTACATCGAGAAACTGATCGTGAACCCGCACCACATCGAGTTCCAGATCATCGCCGATAGCCACGGCAAGACCATTCACCTCGGCGAACGCGATTGCTCCATCCAGCGGCGCAACCAGAAGGTCATCGAGGAATGCCCGTCGCCTTTATTGACGCCTGCCTTGCGCAAGAAGATGGGCGCCGCCGCGGTTAAGCTCGCCCAATCCGTCGGTTACGTGAACGCCGGCACGATAGAGTTCCTGGTCGATAACTCCGGCCATTACTACTTCATCGAGATGAACACCCGCATCCAGGTCGAGCACACCATCACTGAGGAAGTCTACGGT
>JBPCJC010000042.1:0-10496 GCA_051005695.1 Chthoniobacterales bacterium
CTACGAGAGTAATATCGACGGCCGTCGCGTCATCTCGCACGCCGGCGACCTCGAGTGGTTCCACAGCGATCTGAACCTGCTGCCGGATGACCGCACGGGCATTTTCATCTCTATGAACAGCGCCGGCAAAGAGGGCGCCGCTCATCCGATCCGCACGATGCTCTTTCAGCAATTCATGGAACGCTACTTCCCTGGCCCGCTGCCGGAAGGGAAGGTCGACGCCAACACTGCGAAAGCGCACGCGCAGCTGATGGTTGGGCGCTACAACTTGAGCCGCGGCCCGCATACAACCTTTCTGGCCCTGTTGAGTCTGTTCGGCCAGATCCACGTGACCGCCAGCGCCGGCGGTGCGATCACGGTGCCGGCGTTGAAAGGTGGTGATGACCAGCCGATAAAGTGGCGCGAAATCGCACCGTTCGTCTGGCGCAACGTCGCCGGCGGCGATCGGGTCGCAGCGAAGGTGGAGAACGGTCGGGTCACGCGGTTTGGCTACGACAGTTATCCATTCATGATCTTCGAGCCGGTCCCTTGGTGGTGGTCATCCGGATGGTTACTGCCGCTGTGGGTAGCGGCGCTGGCCGCGCTCGCTCTGACGGTCCTGGCGTGGCCGTTTTCTGCCCTCGTCCGCCGGCGTTACGGCGTCGCCTATGGATTAACCGGGGCCGACGCGAAGGCGCATCGCCTGGTGCGAATCGCATCGCTGGTCGCCCTCGCGACGACGCTCGCCGTTACAATCTTCGTGTTCTTAATCGCGAGCGATCTGAAGTGGGCCGTGCCAGCGATGGACGGGGTTATCATCGCGCTGCGCCTGCTTGCGTTCGTCGGGTGTGTTGTTGCGGCCGTGATCGGACTTTGGAACGCGGCGGTGGTGCTGCGGAGCGATCGTCGCAAGCTCGCGAAACTCTGGAGCGTGGTGCTGGCGATCTCGTTTCTGATTGTGCTCTACGTCGGCATCGTGTTCCACGTCTTTGGCTACACCGCGAATTACTGATCTTAGCCGACTAAAAAGTAATATGAGTCTTACCCGTCTAAGTCTTGAAGTCCGAAATGAAAATCTAAGGCTCAAGGAACCATTTCGTATTTCCGGTTACACCTTTAGTGAGTCTCCGATAACTCTGGTAACATTACGCGAGGACGGACGGGAAGGTCGCGGCGAGGGAGCGGGCGTCTATTATCTCGGTGATAAGCCTGATGAAATGCTCGCTACCATCGAGGGAAAGCGCGGCGCGATCGAGTCGGGTCTTACACGTAAGGAATTACGCGACTTGCTCCCGCCCGGCGGCGCGCGTAACGCGCTTGATTGTGCCCTATGGGAGCTTGAGGCGAAGCGCGCTGGCGTCCCGGCATGGCAACTAGCTGGAGTCGAAAATCCCCGCCCTTTACTCACTACCTTCACCGTGAGCGCAAAGGCTCCGGATGAGATGGCGGACGGTGCTAGGACCTATACTCAAGCCCGCGCGATAAAGATCAAACTCACTGGTGAAGTAGATATCGATATCGAGCGAGTGCGCGCCGTCCGCGCCGCGCGACCGGACGTCTGGCTTGGGGTTGACGCTAACCAGGGCTATATTCCCAGCACGCTCGAGCGGCTCTTGCCAGTCTTAGTCGAGGCGCGCGTTTCGTTGCTTGAGCAACCTTGCGCGCGTGGCCATGAATCCGATTTGGATGGTGTGGATCATGTCATCCCCATCGCGGCCGACGAAAGCTTGCAAAGCTTGCACGAAGTCGAAACTCTGGCGGGTCGTTTCGATGTCGTGAACATCAAACTCGATAAGTGTGGTGGATTAACTGAAGGACTCCTGATCGGCGAGCGTGCCCGCGCTCTTGGCATGAAGGTAATGGTCGGGAACATGATCAGCACCAGCCTGGCGATGGCTCCGGCCTTCATCCTGGGTCAGCAGTGCGATGTAGTAGATCTGGACGGTCCTATCTTCCTAACGAGTGATCGCAACCCCGGAGTGATCTACGAGGACGGTCTGGTGCGGTGCGACGAAGCGGTCTGGGGATTTGCGCGGCAAAAAGCCGCATGAACGTAGCGCAGGAGAAGACCTGGTTCGGCCAGCCGCGCGGGCTGACCATCCTCTTCCTGACCGAGATGTGGGAGTTCTTCTCCTACTACGGCATGCGCACGCTGCTGGTCTATTACATGACCAAGCACCTGCTTTTCGCGCAGGAGAAATCGTCTTTTATCTATGGCTCCTACACCGCCACGGCCTATCTCACCCCGATCTTTGGCGGCCTTATCGCCGATCGCTGGCTGGGGAAGCGCAAGGCTGTGATCATCGGCGGCAGCGCCATGGCTCTCGGGCACTTCATGATGGCGTTCGAACCGCTCTTCTATGTGGCGCTGGCGACGATCGCGCTCGGCAACGGGCTCTTCATGCCCAGTCTTCCCAGTCAAATTAACGATCTTTATGCGGCCGACGACCCCCGTCGCGGCCGCGCTTATAACATTTACTATGCCGGCCTCAACCTCGGCGGCGTTCTCGCTCCGCTCATCTGCGGGACATTGGGTGAAGTCTACGGATGGCACTACGGTTTTGGTGCGGCCGGGGTAGGTATGTTTGGCGGGTTGGTTATCTATCTGGCGGGTGGAAAGTATCTGCCTGGCGAGTCTCCGAAGTCTCTCGTATCTGCCGAGTCAGTAAGTCCCGAGCAACCCGGCAACGACCTAAAGCTTTGGCTCCTACTCCTGGGCGTAGGGATCGGCGCTACGATCTTCCGCGGAGCCTATGAGCAAGTCGGCAATACCGTTGCCCTCTGGACGGACGCCGGGGTGGATCGCGCTCTGGGCGGATTTATTATTCCGATGACTTGGTTTCAGGCTTTGAACCCCCTCCTTGTCATCACATTAACGCCGCCGCTCCTGCTCTATTGGCGACAGCGGGCAGCCGGCGGAGAAGAGACGTCGCCGGCGCGAAAAATGGCCATCGGTGCGCTCATCGTGGCGGGCGCGTATTTGCTTTTGGCGATCGTCTCAAGCGCCGCTGGAACAAATCGGGCAAACTGGCTCTGGCTGGTTCTCTTTTTCGTCATCTTTACCTTGGGCGAGCTTTACATTCTGCCGACGGGACTGGGCCTTTTCGCGCGGCTCGCCCCCGCCCACCTTGGGGCAACGACGGTCGCCGCCTGGTTCCTGGCGATCTTCAGCGGCAGTATGCTCGCCGGGGTCGTCGGTACCCTATGGAGTCGAGCCAGCCACGGCGGCTTCTTCGTCTTGCTCGCCGGCCTGGCCGCGACCGCGGCGATTCTACTCTGGCTGCTCGACCGACCGATTCGTGGCCGTCAAACGGTCACGGTAAAATAATTCTCTAATTAGGATTGACAGTTCTCTTCTCAGGCTACGAATATCCCGATCGCGCACTGTTCGCCTTCTGAAGTCCAGAGAGCGTCAATGGCCAAGTTCAAATAATGCCGGAAGGAAAAACCATGAGCACTCGTGAATTCGTTAGACCAAACCAGCTTGCCCGATTAACGGTCGCCGTCACTCTTGGGTTAGTATTGTCGTCCATGAGCGTGGCCTTCGCGCAGACCGCTTCGCCGACGCCGACACCGCTCCCTCAAACGGGAGTTTCTGAAACCGAACGCGTGGTCGTGACGGCGAACAAGCGCGAAGAAGATGTTCGCGAGGTGCCGGCGTCTATCACCGCCTTCGATGACGTGCAGCTGGAGAATCTACACGCGACTTCTCTGAGCGATTACGCGGCCTACATCCCGAGCCTGCAAGTTGACTCGATCGGCGCGCCCGGGAGAACCACGATCGCCTTGCGCGGTATCGCGGCGCTTTCGAGCGGCAGCACTGTGGGCACTTACATCGACGAGACTCCCGTCGGTTCGAGCGGTCTCTATCAGACTGCCGTTGCCTTCCAGTTGGACCTGTTGCCTTACGATATTCGCCGTGTCGAAGTTCTCCGCGGACCACAGGGCACGCTCTACGGCGCAAATTCGATCGGCGGGTTGATCAAGTATGTGACGATAGATCCATCACTCACCACCCGCGAGTTTCACGTTGGTGGCGGTTTGAGCGGCACCTATAACGCAGACGATCCGGGCTGGGATGTGCACGCGGTCGCTAACCTGCCCTTGGTGCAGGACCACCTCGGGCTGCGCGTGAGCTATGCCCGCAACGAACTCCCCGGCTTCATCGACAATGTCGCGAATGGTCAGAAAGGTATTAACGACGCCACGCAACAGACTGGTCATATCGCCCTTTTGTGGAAACCAATCGAAGCGATTACCGTCCGGCTCAGTGCTTTCGGCCAAAGGATCCACAGCGCCAACAACTCCGTGGTCGAACTCGATCCGGTGACCGAGCGTCCGGTTTACGGTGACTTGAAAAATCGAGTCGACGTCAACGAGCCATTCAAGAAAGACATCGGTCTCATCGCCTTGACGGTGGATTGGGACTTGGGCTGGGCCACTATCACCTCCGCCAGCTCTTACGCCGACATCACCACCAAATCAGGTTTGGACGTGACACGGTCTTACGGGCAATACCCTACGTTCCTGGGAAAGCCGGCAGGCATCGCCGGCTTCGACTTGGGACTGACCTTGAAAAAGTTCACTCAGGAACTTCGTCTGACATCGAGGGCAGACGGCGCATTCCTCTGGCAGCTTGGCGCGTTCTACACCTATGAGGATGGAAATCAGACTCAGTTCCTGCCCCTGAGTCAACTGGACGGCACGCCCTATCCGGGCTTGGCCGTTCTCGCCGATCTATCCCTTCCGAGCACCTACGAAGAAGAAGCAGTTTTCGCGAATGCCACCTATAAGTTCACCCACTGGTTCAGCTTGGGCGCGGGCCTGCGCTATTCGCATAATGATCAGACGTTCTCCCAGAACTTCACTGGCGGCGCGCTTATCCCCCACTTCATTCGTCCAGGCGGTTCGTCGGAAGACATCGTCAATTTCCTGGTCACGCCGGAGTTTAAATTATGGAAGGACGGCCTTCTCTACGCGCGGATCGCGAGCGGCTATCAGCCCGGCGGCCCAAACGTCGCTCTTCCTGGCGTCCCGCCTGCGGTCGCCTCGTCTACCCTCGTCAGTTACGAAGCCGGACTGAAGTCTGATTTTGTCGACCAACGGATCATATTCGACATCACAGGATATCACCTCGAGTGGACCGACATTCAGATCCCCGCCGTCGTCAACAATATCGGAGTGCTGGCCAACGGCGGTCAAGCGACCAGCAATGGCGTGGAGTTGTCGCTTGGCTTCAGGCCGATCACCGGCTTGCAAATTGGTCTAAACGGCTCTTACACAGACTCAACCTTTGATAACGACGCCCCCAGCCTCAACGCAAAGGCCGGTGACCGTCTACCCAACATCCCGCAATGGCAGGGATCGATTACGGTAGACTATTACAGGCCGCTCTGGGGAGCGCATAGTGCACCGGTGGCCGCGGACGGTAAAGATGGGAAGACGACGATGGTAGCGGGAACCACTCAACGAGCAGGATGGAACGGCCACGTTGGCCTCGGCGTCCGGCTGGTCGGTGACAGGAGGAACACTCCAACCGCGGGCCAGAGCTTTCCTCTGGATAGCTACGGCGCTCTCGATTTGAATGCCGACATCTCTAACGACCACTGGACGGTCCGCGTCTTCGTCAAGAACGTGACTGACGAGCGTGCCTATCAGAACATCGACGCATTTCCGACCTTGACTGGAACCATCGACCACCTAAAAGGCACCCCGATTCAGCCGCGCACTGTCGGCGCGGAGGTTGACTTCAAGTTCTAGAATCCGCTGGCGCGGGCGCAGCTGCCGCGAGCTTTCGTCAGACCAACGGATGCACAAACCTTTATCCACCGCGCTCGGTCTCCTCGCCTTACCCCAGCCCTACCTTCTCTTCCTGGGCGATACCACTGAAGCGGCCTATGCCAAGACCGCCTTCGGCCTGCGCGACTGGGCACCTAAGCTATGCGTTGGCGAGTTCGTTTGCAAGGGTGGGACGGTAACTACCGGACTGCCTTTTCTTAGACCTGCACAAGCCTACGCCGAGGGCGCGCGGGGTCTTGTCATCGGTGTGGCTAACCCAGGCGGCTTTATTCCCAATGCGTGGATAGCTGCCCTGGTGGAAGCTTTGCAGGCGGGCCTCCACATAGTAAGCGGCATGCACACTTCACTCGAAGACATGCCGATGTTGAAAGCGGCCGCGGCGCGTTATGGACGCAATCTGCTTGATGTCAGGCGACCGCCAGCAAACATCCCAATCGCCAGCGGACGCAAACGCAGCGGCAAGCGCCTGCTGACCGTCGGCACCGATTGCGCGCTCGGCAAAAAGTATACCGCACTCGCTCTCGCCCGCGCTTTCGCGGCGCGCGGCATCCAGGCCGATTTCCGCGCGACCGGACAGACTGGGATTCTCATTTCAGGACGCGGCATCCCGATTGACGCCGTGGTGGGAGACTTCGCGGCCGGTGCGGCGGAAATGCTAAGCCCGGACGCGGATGACGATCATTGGGATGTGATCGAAGGCCAGGGCTCTTTGCTTCATCCGGCTTACGCAGGCGTGTCATTGGCGCTGTTGCACGGCAGTCAACCCGATGCGGTGGTGATTTGCCACGAACCCGGACGTGAACGCATTCTTGGTCATCCCGGCTACCTGGTTCCGAGTGTCGAGGAGACGATCGATCTCACGCTACGGCTGGGCCGCCGCACGAATGCCGCTATCCGTTGTGCAGGCGTCAGCCTGAATACTGCGCAACTGGATGCGAAAGCTGCGAAACGGCTGATCGACGAACAAAGCCAACGTCTCGGCCTCGCAGTCGCGGATCCGATGCGCGGCGGCGATACCTTCGAGCGTCTGGTGGACGCTTGTCTTGCTGAAGGGAAGCTACAATGAAACGACTCGTCCTCGGCATTCTCTTCTCGTTAGGTATCCCCGCATTCGCCGCTCCGCCGGCAGATTTCGACAGCCGCTTGGAGATGCTGCGCAAGCAGGTCGGCGTGCCCGGCATGGCGATCGCCATCGTGGAGGACGGCAAGGCGACTCTTGCCAAGGGTTACGGCGTGAAAAAACTTGGCGTGCCGGAGACAGTCGACGCGGACACCATTTTCCCCACCGGCTCGACGGGCAAAGCGTTCACCGTTGCCGACCTCGCCATTCTTGTCGACCAAGGCAAGATCGGAGGGGCGTGATCTCGGCTTCCAATAGGGCGAGGTTGGCGCCCGACGTGCAATGTTGCCCGCAGAGTCCACCAACCAGGTTCCGAGCGCCTCGTCGCTCGCAGCAATATTGTCAGTCATAGCATTGTTCCGTTTCTAAACGCAGAAGGAAGAGGTCGCGACGCGCGGTCGATTGACGCTGCGACTGTTGAGATTGCCAAATTACAACCGGGAACGCGTATTGCCTAATAGTATCGTCGCCGCCGATGAGATGAATGATTTCGAGCCGCGATTGAACCGCTCCATCAAGATGGGGACGCGTTGCTTGTGAATCTGACTCGAGACTAAGCTGGATCATCCGAGAACGATCTTGATTTTGTGATTTGCGTGGTCGTCTAAGAGGGAAATTTCAGTTTGGTCGTTGGGCATGGCTTGGTCGTCCAACGAAATGCTCGTGACGCCCCGGCTGACGGTGTGAGGATTCTTCACCACGATGTCGTAGCGCGCGGAATGATATTGAAACGCGATCTCGAAGCCGGGCCACGATTTGGGAATGCAGGGATCGATGAGGAGGTTCGTTCCCTTTAAGTGGAAGCCGAGGATCGATTCGAGTCCGGCGCGATACATCCAGCCGGCCGAGCCGGTGTACCAGGTCCAGCCGCCGCGGCCGACGTGAGATGACTCGGTGTAAACATCGGCGCTGACGACGTACGGCTCGACTTTGTAACGATAAATCTCCGCGCGGGTGCGGGCGTGATTGATCGGATTCAAAATGGAAAATAACTCCGCGGCTTTGTCGCCGTCGCCGAGGAGGGCAAAGGCGATGACGGACCACGCGGCGGCGTGCGTGTATTGACCGCCGTTCTCGCGGATGCCGGGCGGGTAACGCTTGATGTAACCGGGATCGAGCGGCGTCTGATTGAACGGCGGCGTGAAGAGCACCACCAGTTCGTCGTCGCGCGAGACGAGCTGCTCGTTCACGGCGGCCATGGCGGCGGCGGCGTGATTTTTCTCCGCGGCGCCGGAAATGACGGCCCACGATTGGGCGATCGAATCGATCCGGCATTCGGCGTCGCCGTGCGAACCGAGCGGTGTGCCGTCGTCGAAATAAGCGCGACGATACCAGGCGCCGTCCCAGCCGTCGCGCTCGAGGGCTTCGCTAATTTTAGCGGCGTGCTGACGCCAATTTTCGCTCAGCGTTTTCTCCCCGCGACGATCGGCCAACGGCGCAAAACGCGAGAGCGCGGCATGCAGGAACCAGCCGAGCCAGATGCTCTCGCCTTTGCCGCCCACGCCCACACGATTCAACCCATCGTTCCAATCGCCGGTGCCGATCAAGGGCAGACCGTGCGCGCCGACGGCGAGACTGGTTTCGAGCGCGTGCGTGCAATGCTCGAAAAGCGTTCCCCGTATGGCGGAAACGGTCGGCTGGAAAAACGCTTCATGTTCGTCCGGTTTTAAAGCGGGGCCGTCGAGGAACGGCACCAGTTCATCGAGCACGCCGACGTCGCCTGTGACTTCGATGTATTGCGCAGTGACGAAGGGGACCCAAAGCCGGTCATCCGAGATGCGCGTGCGCACGCCCTGACCTAACGGCGGCAGCCACCAGTGCTGCACATCGCCTTCGACGAATTGCCGCGCCGCTGCGCGCAGAAGGTGTTCGCGCGTAATTTGCGGCCGCGCGACACTCAGCGCCATCACGTCCTGGAGTTGGTCGCGAAAGCCGTAAGCGCCGCTCGCCTGATAAAACGCAGCGCGCGCCCAGATCCGACAGACGAGCGTCTGATAAAGGAGCCAGCGATTCAGTAGTAGATCCATCGCACGGTCGGGCGTCTTTACCTGCACGGTGCCGAGGATCTCGTCCCAAAAGCCGGTTGCTTCCTTGAAGACAGCGTCGAGATCGGCCGCGCGGTAGCGTTTGATTAACGCCAGCGCCTCTTCCTTGGTCGCGGTTTCGCCGAGGAAGAAAACGATTTCTACCGAGCTATCGGGCGCGAGTTCGATCCTTGTTTGCAGTGCGCCGCAGGGGTCGAGTCCGCCGCCTACGGTATTCGTTAGGCTGTTCGCGCCGGCGAGCGCGGCCGGGCGGTCGAGGGTGCCGTTGCGGCCGAGAAATTCCCGGCGATCGCCGGTCCAGGATTGCTGGCGTCCACCCAGATCGACGAAGGCCACCCGCGTGCTGAAGGCCGCACTCCAATGATTGCGCGCGAACATGGCGCTTGTCTCCGGATCGATCTCCGTCACGACGAACGGCGCCGTTGCGGCCCGCGAAGCGCCCAGCACCCATTCGACGTAAGCCGTCACCGACAGCCGGCGCGGTCGGGCTGATTCATTCCTGATCGTTAGGCGCGAGATCTTGATCGGATCGTGCACTGGCACGTACTGCAGGAGCTGGAGCGCGATGCCGTGCGAGGTATGCTCGAAACGGCTGTAACCCTGGCCGTGCCTAACGATATATGGAAACGCTTCCTCCCGGATCGGCAGGGCGGTCGGCGTCCAGAGCATTCCATCTTCGTCGCGGATGTAGATCGCTTCGCCGGGACTATCGGAGACGGGATCATTGGACCAGGGCGTGATTTGATTCTGCTGACTGTTCTCCGCCCAGGTGTAACCGCTGCCCGCCACCGAGGTTTGGAAACCAAACGACGAATTGGCGATGACGTTGATCCAAGGCGCGGGCGTCCATTGGCCGGCGCTGAGGAGGGTCACGTATTCGCGGCCGTCTTTCGAAAATCCGCCGAGGCCGTTAAAGAATTCGAGCTCGGGCCGCGGGACCGATTGTGGCGTTTCCTTCGGAGCAAGACGGCGCTGTGATCTCGTCGTTAGGGCATCCGTCTCGTCGAGGCGCTTTAGTTGCTCGAAGAGACTGCCACGCCGACTGAAGAGGACAGCGCGCGCGGCGTTTTGGAGCAGGCTGCGCGCTTCGTCCGAGACGAGATTCGCGCGCAAAATAAAAACCGCGCCGCGCGTAGTCTCGGCTGCTCCGGAAGGTCGGCGCGCCTCGGCCGCGCGCGCCATCGCTTCCAACGCGGCGCGTAAGTCCTGCGCATACGATTCCGGATATTCATTCAGGATGACGAGGTCGACGGCCAACCGTTTCATCCGCCAGTACTCATGCGCCTGAAGCAGCTGCCTAACGAGCTGGAGATCGTTGATGTCGTCGATCCGACAGAGCACGATCGGCAGATCGCCGGAAATGCCGTAAGCCCAAAGCACCGGTTGCGCGCCGTCGGCGCGGGCGAGCGCATCGGACGACGGGCGAAGCGCCGGGCTCGAATAGATGACATGGCTGGCGAGACGCTGGAACATCGTCGCTTCATCCTGCCCGATGCCGAGATGGAAGAGCTGCACCTGCGCCTGCGTCCAGGCCAGCGTGGTGGTGCGTTCGA
>JBPCJC010000043.1:0-19743 GCA_051005695.1 Chthoniobacterales bacterium
GCTGGTTGATCGCCGGAGTCGAGCCATTCAGTGTGGAAGACGCCGGGTTTGTCGACCCGCTCATAGGTGTGCGCGCCAAAAAAGTCGCGCTGCGCTTGCAGGAGGTTTGAGGGCAAACGGGCCGAGCGGTAGCTATCGAAATAAGCGAGCGACGCGCTGAAGGCGGGGACGGCGACACCACGCTTGATCGCTTCGGCGACGGCGACGCGCCAATTGTCCTGGGTCTTGGCGATGATCTCGGTGAAGTAAGGATCGAGGAGCAAATTGTGCAGCTGCGGATCGCGCGCGTAGGCGTCGACGATGCGATTGAGAAACTTCGCGCGAATGATGCAACCGCCGCGCCAAATAGTGGCGATGTCGCCGAAGCTCAGTTTCCATTTATACTCGATGCTGGCTGCGCCTAACAACTCCATGCCTTGCGCGTAGGAGACAATTTTCGAGGCGTAAAGGGCGTCGCGGACGGCCTCGATGAGTGCAGCTTTGTCGCCCTCAAATTTCTTCGGCTTCATTTGCGGAAGAATTTTCGAAGAATCGACGCGCTCCTGTTTGCGCGAGGAGATGACGCGCGCTTCGACCGCCGCATTGATGGTTGAGATGACGACGGAACGATTGATCGCTGATTGCAGGGTCCAAATGCCGGTGCCTTTTTGCCCGGCTTTGTCGAGGATGACGTCGACCATCGGCTTGCCGGTGTCGGGATCGATCTTGCGAAAAATCTGCGCGGTGATGTCGATGAGATAACTGTCGAGATCGCCTTTGTTCCATTCGGAGAAAATGTCCACGAGTTCGCTGGCCTCCAGCCCAAGAACGTCTTTGAGAATGGCGTAGGCTTCGCAGATGAGCTGCATATCGCCGTACTCGATTCCGTTGTGGACCATCTTAACGTAGTGGCCCGCGCCGTCCGTGCCCATGTAGCGGCAGCAGGGTTCGCCATCGACTTGCGCGGCGATCTTGCGGAAAATCGGCGCGATGATGTCCCAGGATTCGCGCGAGCCGCCGGGCATGAGCGATGGGCCTTTGAGCGCGCCCTCTTCGCCGCCGGAAACTCCGCAGCCGACAAAATGGAATCCCTTCGCCTCGAGATCATGACAACGGCGTTGGGTGTCGGTGAAGAGCGAGTTGCCGCCGTCGATAATGACATCGCTGGGTTCGAGCAAAGGGGTGAGCTGGTTGATGACGGCGTCCACGGGCGCGCCGGCCTTGACCATGATCATCGCTTTGCGCGGCTTCGAGAGCGCGGCGACAAATTCCTCCATGGTCTTCGTCGGCTGAATATTTTTTCCGTTCGCTTTGCCGGCGGCGAATTTCTCGGTCACTTCGGTGGTGCGATTAAAGACGGCGACGGTGAAGCCCTTCGACTCCATGTTGAGCACGAGGTTTTCCCCCATGACGGCGAGCCCAATGAGGCCAATATCAGCTTTTTTCATTTGCGTATCTCCTGTTTCTCGGTGCGCGGTTCTCATTCTATCTTACACCGATGGCAAAATCCGTCTGCCAAGTTTTGCTGACCGCTGAACCTTTGCTGCCGCCGCCGGACAGCGCGCCTGCCGAAACGGGAGCGATCATCGATTTCTGGGGCGTGGTCCGCGAAACTGAAACGGGCGCGAAGATTCGGGGGATCGATTACGAGGCACATCGGGCGATGGCGGAACATCAACTGCGGCGCGTGGCCGAGCAGGCGGAGGAGAATTTCGACCTGTCGCAGATTACGATCCAGCACCGTCTTGGTTTTGTGCCGGTGGGCGTGGCTTCGCTCCTCGTTCGCGTCGGCAGCCGTCATCGCGCGGAAGCGTATCGGGCCAGCGCCGCGATCGTGGAGGAATTGAAGAAACACGCGCCGATCTGGAAGCATCCGGTTTTCATCAAAGCGCCAAATTCCAACGGACCGGGGACCAAGAGCGCAGTAATCTCCGCGGCATGAATTGGGCGAACCGTCTCACCCTGAGCCGGCTTGGCCTAACGATACTCTTCGTGATCGCGCTGAACTCGAGCTGGCCTTATGCGCGCACGGCCGCGCTCTTGCTTTTCGCGGCTGCGGGGATCACGGATTTTTTCGATGGCGAGATCGCGCGGCGTTATCAATCCGTGACCAACTTCGGACGGCTGATGGATCCGCTAGTGGACAAGATCATGATCGCGGCGGCGGTTATTTCTTTGGTGCCGCTAAAGGCGATCCCGGCATGGGCGGCGACGATCGTGGTGGCGCGCGATTTTTTAATCACCGGATTGCGGCTGATGGCAAGCTCGCAAGGTCAGGTGCTGCCGGCGGAGCGGCTCGGGAAACACAAGACTTCGTGGCAAATCATCACGGTTGTTTTTTTCCTCGCGCTGCTGGCGGTGCGCGAACTGCATTACGCCAACGCGGAAACCGCCTGGTGGCAACGGGCTTGGACGGAAGGCGGGCCGGGCCTGGTCTGGATTACTGTCCTGCTGACGTTGTACTCGGGGCTGGGTTACGCCTGGCGGCACCGCAGCGTGATCACGAACGAAACCTGAGCCCGGCGAAGCAATCGCCTAACGACTAAAAGAAGCTCTGCGGAACTTCCACCCGGTCGCCGGGCTGAAGCTTGATGTCCTTCGAGGGATCGCGCCGCGATTGGCGGACATCGTAGGAGCGCACTTCGTTTCCGCGGAGCACGCGCACTTTGCGCTGATCAGCAAAATCATTGAAACCACCGGCGGCGTTGATCGCGGTCAGTAGAGTCATGTCCTCGGTGAATTGGACGCGATTGGGCGAGCGGACCGCGCCACCGACATTCACAAAACGCGCGTTCGGCTGCATGACGATGGTGATCGTCGGGTTAGTGAAAATCTTGTCCGCGCGATAATTCGATTCGATCGAAGAAGCGAACTGCGAGGGAGTCAGGCCTTCGGCTTTGACCTTGTTGATGTAAGGGAGATTGACCGTGCCGCTGGCGTCGATGGTGTAGATGTTATTGACCTGGGTTTGCTCCTCGGTCGGAACCCCGGCGATCTTCAATTCCAAGGGGTCGCCCACGCGCAGCGTCGCCTGGGCATAAGCGGCGAGAGCACTCGCAAAGAAAATCAAAAAGACTGCAGAGATCGTACGCATTAATATTCTTCCGGCTCGGAGTAACCGTTGCTGGTCGCGGTGGAAGTGGCCGGGCGGCGGGACTCGCGCCGGGCTTCCACGTCCCGCGGCTGGTAGTAGCCGTAGTAGTTAGTGTAGTAGTAGTAGTTCTGGTCGTGCTTCAGATCGACGTTGTTGAGGACAACTCCGAGGACCGTTCCGCCGACGCCGAGAATCGCCTGTTTCACCCGGGTGAGCATGGCGCGCGGAAAACGGCGGTGCTGGACGACGATGATTGTTTGATCGACTTCGCTCGCGAGCACGGAAGCGTCGCTAACCCCGAGCATCGGCGGCGAATCGAAGAAGACGATGTCATAACGGGTCTTCAGTTCCGCGATCATGTCGGACATGCGCTGGGAGTTCAAAATCCCGACCGCATCGGAAGGAAGAATGCCGCTGGGGAGAAGGGAAAGATTCTCCACCGTGGTCGGGAAGATCACATCTTCCAGCCGCATGTCGGTGGTCAGATAATTCGTTAGGCCGATTTTGTTGCTATGATCAAAGAGCGAGTGCTGCACCGGCCGGCGTAAGTCCGCGTCCACAATCAGGGTCGTGTAGCCGCCCTGCGCGGAAGTGAAGGCGAGGTTGGCCAGGGTCGTTGATTTTCCTTCGCCGGGACCGCCACTGACCATGGAGATGGCGTTCGCCTCCGGATTCTTGCGGTTGAACTCGATGTTCGTCCGCAGGATTCGATAAGCCTCGGCATCGGGCGTATCGCCGGGCTCGGTGTGGAGGAGTTTGATGTTCTTCGGAATGATCGCGAGCACGGGAACGCCGAGCAGGCTCTCGACGTCTTCCATCGTCTTCACGCTGGTGTCGAGGTACTCAATAAAGAAGGCCAGGCCTAAACCAACAATCAGGCCGACGAGCGCGCCGAGTGCGAGGTTCAGGCCGACGCGCGGACGCGCCGCGTAGCTCGGCGGTTCCGCGATCTGCTTCACGCTCACGGCCATGCGCGGCATCGCCAACTCCATCGTTTGGCTCTGCGCCCGGGTGCGCACGCCATCAAGCAGGACCTTCTCCTTGATGTAATTGTTCTTCGCGCGGGTGTAGGTGGCGCTGAGATTTTTGGAGGTGAGCTGCTTCTGGTTGATCTGCTCAAGGCGCTTGGACAATTCTTCCCGCGTCGTCTGCGCGCTTCGCACATTCTTTTCGAGCGCGCTGCGAATGTTCGTCACCTGCTCTTCCAATTGCTTGGTATAAACAGCCTTGGTCGCGCGGAGCGCTTTCACCTTCGGATGATTTTCGCCCAGGCCAGAGTTCAGCATCAACGCTTCGTTTGCGACCGCTTCCTGATAAATCGGGAGGATTTTTTGGATAGTGGGATCCTGAATGTTCAGGGTCGGCATCATCCGCATCAGGTCTTCGCCTTTGACCTTCTCGATCTGCTGGAGCTGATTCGAGAGCACGGAGACCTTCGTCTCGGCATCATTTACTTCCTGCTCTTGTTTGAGGACGATAGTGTTGAGGGGCGTCTGGGTGTCTTCGGTGCCTTCAGGATTGAGATCGACGATGCCTTCGGAGTCACGGATTTTGGCCACTTCCACGGAAGCGTCGTCCACTCGCTTTTGCTGCTTCGCGACTTCTTCGTTCATGCTCGTGACCGCACGATTCATGATGTCTTTCTCTTCCTCGACGCGGGTGCTTTGGTAAACGGCGACGATCTTGTTCGCGATATCTGCGGCCACTTGCGGATCAGTATCGTAAACACTGATCTGCAGGAGGTCGGTATTTCTGACTTCATCGACTTCGAGCTTGCTCCGCAAATGCTGGTAGGCCTGCTCGCGCGTCGGGCGAGTGCCGCCCTTGGTCCACTTATCCTGAAGCTTCAGGTCGTCGATCACCGGATAAAGAATGCCGGTGCGCTGAATGACTTGGAACACGGTCGGCGCCAGCTGCGGATCGTGGATGGGGATGTTCGGATCGCCATTACCGAAGATGCGCACGTTCTGCGCGGTGGATTTTACTTCAATGAAAACGGACGATTGAAACTCGCGCGGCTGGAAATAGGTCACGACCGCGGCGGTCAGGAGAACGAGCAAAAACGCCAGCAGGATGAGCACCCAGCGGACACGGATGACGCGCCAATAATCGAGAAAATGCAGTTTCGCTTCTTCGGTGTGTGCCATAAGGAGAATCCCCCGCTCGGGCAGACAGGCTACTTTAAAAACCAGCTGGACGCAAAACCGGGAACCGGTCGCGTCTAGAAGGTAAAGGTCACTCCGCCGTAGACGCGATTCCGCGCGTATTCACGGAAGAGTGCCGTGTCAGAGACGACTTCAGTATGATCGTAGCCGATGTCCAAAGCGAAGTTCCGATTGATTGCGTACTTCGCCCAAAGCGCGAGTTCAAATGAGTCTTCGGTGAAACCTTGCGTGATTGGCGTGCTGTCGTTCTCGTCGTGCTGGTAGGCGAAGTTCAGGCCGGCGCTGATGCGGGCGGTAAAATTGTGCCGCAGGGAAAGTCCGGTGCGGAAGGTCGTGCGACTAAGCGCATCCGGAACATCGGGCTCTTCCAACGAGTAGCGGTTGGTCCAGGAAACGGAAGTGTTCTGCGCGATGGCGTAATTGAGGGTGGCTTCGGCGTAGGGGCTGGTTTGATCGCCGTTGCCGAGGAAGGTATTGTTCTGATCGAAATTCCGGACTTCCACACCGGCGCGCAACGACATGTTAAAGCGGGGATTGAAGCTGTGATCGAAGCCGCCGAGGAAGTAATGCGAGGTCGAACTACGGGCATCGTTCTCCGTGTAATCCACGATGCCGAAGCGATACTCCGCGACCAGTGTCGTCGTTGGCCAGATGAGGAAACGGAATTCGTTGCCGAGGGTGTGCTCGAAGCGGTCCTCGAACCGGCTCACGACCGCGTCATCGTAGTTAGTATATCCAAGGGTGTAGCTGCTCAGCGTGCTGAAGCGCGGCGCCCAGGCATAACCAGCGGAGAACTTGTTGACCGTGAAGAAAAAGTTCTGGCTCTGCCGGCTGAAGTTGATCGCCCCGAAATTGAAGGTGGTGAAGTCGGGCTGTGATTGATAGGTCGCGTAGGTGCTGGCCGCGAGGGTCAATCGCGGGGTCGCCTTGTGCGTGATCGAGAAGGAAACGTAACCGTTGACGTCGTAACTGTCTGAGCTGTTAAACCCATTATCGGTGCGATCGAAGTAATAGGTGACGCCGCCGCCGGCCGCCAAGGCCAAGGTCGTGCGCGGGCTGCCAAAATTGTAAGACAAACCGAGCTGAGTGCTGGCGAAGGCCGAGCCCTGCTCATCAGAGCTGGTCAGATTGACATTGTCGTCGTAACCGCCGCGCACCGTCACGGAGACGTGGAACGGGAAGGCCGCAAATTTACCAAGTCCTAAATCAACGCCCTTGGAGGTGTCTTCCAACATCTCTTTGTCAAAGGTTTGTCCGCCGCCCGCCTGCACCAGAGCTGGTGTCAACGTGAGGAGAGCAGTCACAAACGTCGCCGAGGCGAGTGTGGAGAGATTGGAGATTTTCATAGGCACCGTTTAATCCATCACGCTTCGGCCATGCAGCCTTTCGCCACCGGGGAACTGGTCACGTGGCCCGCAGAGTAGCCGGGGTAAATTTGCTCAGCAATTCTTTTTTGACGCGATCCGCGATTTTTCTCAGGACGAAATTTGCCGGTGAACTCAGGAATCATTTGCTTTTCCTTCCTCCTTCGGGTGGGCCGGCCCGGCCCAGAGTTCGAGATGATGTTGATAATACCGGCGCACGCTGAGCGATTTCGGATCCAGCCGGAGCGCATCTTCGAAGACGTTTTCCGCTTCCGCGAAACGTTGCCCATCATCGAGCGCGCCCGCTAACTCCAGCGCATAAATTTCTTCCTGCGGCGCCAGCGTGCGCGCAGTTTCCAAAGCGCGAATCGCCTCGTCGCGAAAGGAATTCGCGGCTTCCGCATTCGGCATGGCGCGCGCAAATTGTTCGCGCGCCATGCCGAGGCGGAAATGGAGATCGGGATTTTGCGGGTCGTAACGCAAACCCTCGAGCGCATAACGAATCCCCGAGCCCGGATGCCAGTCGCGCACGGCGGCGCGTGCGCGTTCGGAAAAATATTCGCCGGGAAACAATCGAATCGACAGCGCGAGCAGGATCAGGCCGAGCGCGGGCAAGATTAGGCGCCAGCCAATGTCCGAACGAGTCGGCGCGGGCGGTTCCATTTCGCGGATCACGCCGTCGTTCGCCAACATCCCGAAGACGAAAGCGAGCAGCAAAAGATTGGCTGGGATATGCAAATTAAAATCGACCACCGAGTGCGCCGTGAAACTCGCGACTGCCGCCAGGGCGCCGACGTTGAGCGCAAGCGCATTGCTCAGGATGCGCTGCGAAACCGCGACGCGCTTCGGACCGAGCCGGATAAAATTTTGTCCGCCGCGCCAGAAATGCGCGCCCAGAAAAAGCAAAATTCCTAATGCTCCGGCGGCCCCGTACTCGGCCAGCAGATTCAGGTAATCGTTGTGGGTATATATCGGATCGAGCTGCACGCGGTCGGTGCGAAAGAAACGCCCGTAGTAAAGAAAGGTGCCGCTGCCGGTGCCAAAGATCGGCTGCAATTTCCATTGCTCGAGCGCGCCTTGCCAAAGATCGACCCGCATATTCGTGGTCTCGAAAGTATTTTGCGCGCGCCCCTTCAAAAATGGGCTCTTGCTGATTCCGTAAAACGCGACCACCCCGAGCAGGATAGCAGCCACCGCGCCTGCGCTGCCAATTTTCCAGGCTGACCCGGTGCGCGTTCGGCTGAGCACCGCAAAACTGAGGAACGCGAAGGTCAGCAAACTCAGTCCCGTGCTCAGGTAACCGCCGCGGCTGCCGGTTAGGATAAGTGCGACGTAACAAATCGCGGACGCGTAAGCCACGAGCATCTTTGACCAGAACGGCCAGCGGCTCCAACAGGCGATACTCAACCCCAAAACTCCGACCACTTCGAGCAAACCGGCCAGATGGTTCGGGCAAATATAAAATCCGCTCGCGCGGCGATCGTAGTCGGCGCGTTGCAGCCAGGAGATGGGCATGAAGTTGCTCCCGTCACGAAACTGCAGCGCGCCGACAAAGGCGTGTCCGAGCGCGAGCAGCAACAGGAAACAAATGAAAAACATTCGCTCGCGCGCGCTCGTAAAAATGCAGGCGGTGAAAAAATAGACCACCAGCCCGGCGAGCACGGAATAGAAATCACTGCGCGCGATGTAGGGCACCGGCGAAAGAATGGCGCGGAGCAAAATGTAACCGAGGAAGATGGCGGTAATTGCGAGACACCACTTGTTAGGCGCAGGTTTCGGCGAGCGCCAAGACACCGACGCCAGCAATCCGAGCACGCCCAAAATTCCGTAGGACGGCAGGCTGAACGCCATTCGCGTGCCGCCGATGATGATTTGGATCGCGGCGAACGCCAGCGCCAGGAGCAAAAAGCAAAGGGCTTCGCTGATCGAGGAAAGGCGTTCGCTTTTTGCCATGCAGAAAATCAGCCATCAGCGCCGGAAATTCTGCCGGACGATTAAGCCGAGAAACAGAAAAGCCGTTGCGGGAATTCGCAACGGCTTTTCCGAAATCGAAAAACTACTGCTTAGTTGTTGGTGCTCTGCGTGACCACGCAAGGCCCGAGGCGATCGCCAGGATTCCTGCGGAGATCATCCTGTGCGCCTTGCGGCGTCAGGAAGATGGTCACGCCGTTGTGGCAAACCGCGACCACATTGCCCTGGCCCCCGCCACCGCCGATGGATCCCGGAGGAGGATTCACATTTCCCGGAGGATTGCCAAAGTTGCCTTCGCCCTGCTCTTCCCCATGGCCGCCCTCTTTAGCATCGCCGAAGGCCCCAGCGCAATTCGGCGCCAGCTCAATTGCGAGTTCAGTAAGCTCACTCGCGTCGCTGCCGTTACCAGAGATCGCGGCGTGAAGCACCCGGCCGAGGAGCCTGCAATCATCAGGCCCGAGGCAACGAAACGCCGTCCGCAGAATATCCTTCTTCCACTCAGAATGTGTCTCAACCGCGACGCGCACGATTTGCGGAGCAGCGTTCCGGAACTTTTTCACCGCCGCGCAGACGGCACCGAGATACTCCTGCTTGCTCGCCGAAGCGCTCGTCTTGCCCGCAGGCAACTGCGACTCGATCATTCGCGTGGGGGACATGTCCTGCGCTTGCGCGACCGGCATGCTCGCGACCCAGAACGCCGTGCCCAAGGCCACGCCGATCAAGACCACGAATATCGTTTTGAGGATACGCGCAGCGAACAGCTGGCCGTTGGAAACCGTGAGCAATTTTTTCATAGAGAAGAGACCCTTGTGTTAGGGGTTTTGGATTTGGACTGTGCTTTGTTATTCCGTTCAGTCTGGCTGGTCAATAAACTTCTCGCTCCCGCGTGGAAAGCGGGTGAAGGGAATCGAACCCTCGTCAGTAGCTTGGAAGGCTACAGCTTTACCATTAAGCTACACCCGCGCCCGATGGCCGCCTAAACTGCCGCCGCTCCTCAAACCTGCCAAGCTCTTTTTGGATAAGAGCAAATTTGAGGCCGTTGATCTCCGCTCCCACTGTTCAATTTCATCACGACTCTGCTTGCCATTTCGCGGCGTCGTCATTAGCTCCATCCTATGAAAATCATCGCCCTCGCCGCGCTCGTCGGCGCTTTTCTTCTTCTCCCTGCGCGCGCCGATCTCACCATCGTGCAAAAGGTTGATGGCATCAGCCCGGAGATGAGCACGATGACGATTAAGATCAAAGGCGAGCGCGCCCGGATTGAAGTCAATCCGCAGATGACCACGATCATCGACAGCAAGAGCGGTGACATTCTCAACCTGATGAACAGCGAGAAAAAATTCCTCCGCATCCCGGGCGCCAAGGCGCGGGCGGTCGCGGAGATGGCGATCGCTTCCGATAAGAAAGACCAGCCTGCGACCAAGCCCCAGCTCAAGTCCACCGGCAAAAAGGAAACTATCAACGGCTACGAATGCGTCGAATACACGTGCGACGCGCCGTCCTTCCAGGCGACTTATTGGATCGCACCGAAATATCCCGACGCCGCCGCGATTGTACAGCAATTGCAGGCGATGACTCCGCAGGCCTGGGGCGTGAGCGGTAAAGGCATGCCGGATTATCGCGACTTTCCGGGAGTACCTTTGCGTTCGCGCGTCGTCGTTAATGGCAAGGAAATCACCAGCACCCTCGTCTCCTTGAAACAGGAACCGCTCGCGGAAGCAGAATTCCAGGCGCCGCCGGGCTACCAGGAAATGAAGATGCCCGATCTCGACGCGCTCCTCGGCGGCAAAGCAAAACCAAGCCGCCCCGTGCCTTCGCCAAAATAATTTCGGTTGAAACCGCGTCTCATCCTCGCGTCCGGATCACCGCGTCGGCAGGAGTTGCTCGCTGAAGCCGGGATTGAGTTCGAAATCGCACGCCCGCGCGTCCACGAAAGCGCGAACCGTTCGCTAACCATTCGCGAACTCACCCGCTGCAACGCGCTCCGCAAAGCGCTCGCGATCACGCAGCTTCATCCCGCTTGCGTCATCCTCGCCGCGGACACGTTGGTCGCGCTCGATGGCCAGACGATCGGCAAGCCGCGCGACCTCGCCGACGCCCGTGCCATCCTCCGCCAGCTGAGCGGCCGCGAACACCAGGTTTGCACCGGCGTTTGTCTCGTTAGGCAAAATCGGCTGCTGAATTTCGAAATCGTTTCGCGGGTGGAATTTCATCCGCTCAGCGATGCGCAAATCCGGGAATATCTCGCGAAGATCTCGCCGCTCGATAAAGCCGGCGCCTACGCCGCCCAGGGCGCGGGCCGCGAAATCATTCGCCGCCTCCGCGGTTCCTATAGCAACGTCATCGGCCTGCCGATGGAAGAAACCCTGCCCGCGCTGGCCGAGTTCGGAATCAAACCGGCGGCGAACGATGGCAAATCTCCAGCTTGTTCCCGTCCGGATCCTCAAAGAAAAACGCGTAGTAATCCGGAGTGTAGTCGCGGCAAAGCTCCGGCCCCTCGAGCACTCGCCCACCAGCGCGCCTAACGACTTCAGCGACGCGATCGACTTCCGCGCGCGACTCCGCCCAGAAAGAAATTCGAGTCTCGTTAGGCTGATGTTTCCCATCGGCGGTGAAGCCGAAAAATTCCGGCTTCCCTTCACCCGGCGCAGTAAAAGTGATCCACTCCGTCCCTTCCCCAGACTTCTCGGTAAATCCGATCGCCGGCAAAACCTGATCGTAAAAAATCTGCGCGACCGCGAGGTCGCGCACCCGCAGATCAATGTGATCGAAGCAGCGCGTTTTCATTTCGCAAACGCTAGCAGCTTTTCGCTCGGAGCGACGAATCATCAATTTTAGTCCCGACCAGGTATCGTCGACCGCGCACACTTTCACGTCCACGAATCCCAGCGGCAACGCCACTTCCCGGATGGTGTCTTCGGTGATGTCGGTGGCGACGCGCGCTGATTTTTTCGGCCACGAAACCCACAGCGTGCCGGCTTCATCGAGCGTGGTGCGCCAGATCGCGAGTTGTTTCTCCAGTTCTGTTCTCCGCGTAACGAAGAGATGCACGAACTTTGCACCCGCCGGGGCGCGCCGGATGATGACCGCGCCTCCGGCAAGTCTCCCAGCAACTCTGCATAATTTGCCGGCGGATGGAGCGCGACGATCCGCTCGTTAGGCCGGAGGCCGAGTTTGCGCACCAGCGGGGTTCCTGAATATCCAGCCATGCGTGCGGGAGAAGCTTTCGACTTCTCGCCGAGATTGATTAGCTTCTGCGCGCCTTGCAACTCCGAACGCCTCATTCCCTGGCGATGGCTTTGTGCGCGGCCACGCTCTTGCTCGGCGCCGGTTGTCAGCATCGCAGCGACGCCGTTTCCGGCACGATCGAAGTCGATGAAGTCCATGTCGCCTCGCGCGCCGCCGGCCGGGTGCAAAAAATTTTCGCGCGCGAAGGCCAGACCTTGAAGGCGGGCGATCCAATTGTGCAACTCGACGCCGCCGAGTTGCCCGCGCAACGCGACCTCGCGCAGGCACAGGTCGACGCCGCCAGTCACGAGGTCGAAGCGCAGGAAGCGCAGTTGCAATTCCTCCGCGCGGAGGCCAAGCGCCAACAGGAACTTTTGCGCAATCACACCGTTTCGCCGAGCGAGGCGGAGCGCGCGAGCAGCGCGGCAAATTCGCAAGCCAAGAACATCGAGTCCGCGCAGATGCGGGTCGCGCAGGCGAAAGCGAATCTCGCGCAAATCCAAACCCAGCTCGACGAGATGAAAGTCGTCGCCCCGGGCGACACCGTTCTCGAAGTCCTGAGCGTGAAAGTCGGCGACGTCCTCGCGCCCAATCGCGAAGTCGCCACTCTCATCATTCCGAGCTATCTCTGGGTCCGCGTGTACGTCCCGGAGCCGTGGCTCGGCCGGGTTAAACTTGGCGACGAAGTGCGGGTGCGCGTCGATGCTTTTCGCAACCAGGAATTCCGCGGCGCCGTCGAACAAATTAACCGACAGGCCGAGTTCACCCCGCGCAATGTCCAAACCGTCGAGGACCGTGTCCGGCAAGTCTTCGGGGTAAAAATCCGGCTCGAAAACCGCGCCGACAAACTCCGCGCCGGCATGTCCGCTGACGTCACTTTTCCGAGCGTGCCGAAGACTTAATGAATCAGGAAAGCAGGAACGCAGGAAAAGACCGGGTTGGAAGTCGCGATTTTTGCGCAATCACCAACCCGCAGTTCATAGCTTTTTCCTGTTTCACCGTTTTCCTACTTCATCTTCTCTGATGTCCGCGGAGACGATGATCGAGTGCGACGGCCTAACGAAACGTTTCGGCGCTTTCACCGCGGTCGATCACGTCAGTTTCAAAGTTCGTCGCGGCTCCATTTTCGGTTTCCTCGGCCCGAACGGTTCCGGCAAATCGACCGTCATCCGCATGCTCTGCGGCATCCTCGAGCCGAGCGAAGGCGTCGCCCGCATCGGCGGCCACGATGTCAGCCGGGAGAACGACGAGATCAAATCGATCATCGGTTACATGTCGCAAAAATTTTCGCTCTACGACGAGCTGACGGTGAACGAGAACCTCATCTTCTCCGGCAAACTCTACGGGCTGCGCGACAAAGCGTTGAAGCAACGACGCGACGAATTAATCGCGATCACCCATCTCGAGCCATACCTCAGCCGGCGCGCGGCGCTGCTTTCCGGCGGCTGGCGCCAACGGCTCGCGATGGCCTGCGCGCTCATGCACAAACCGACTGTCCTCTTTCTTGACGAACCCACCGCTGGGATCGATCCGGTCGCGCGTCGCGAACTCTGGGATTTGCTCTTCGAATTTGCCGGGCAGGGGATGACGCTTTTCGTCACCACGCACTATATGGATGAAGCCGAACGCTGCTCGCACGTCGGCTATATCCATATGGCGAAGCTCGCGGTTTGCGGCGAGCCAGATGATCTCAAGCGGATGCCCGAAGTCAGCCCGACCGGCACGAGGCGACTCGACGTCACCTGCGAACACGTGACCACGGCGTTGCAAGCGATGCGCGGCGTCTGGGGCGTGCGCAGCGCGACGGTTTTTGGTCAATCGATGCACTTGTTAGTCGACGACACCGTGACCAGCGCAATGATCGAAGAAAAACTGCGCGGCGTCGGTATTTCCAATCCCGAGATTCACGAAATCGGTCCGTCACTCGAAGACGTCTTCGTCTCGTTAACTGCAAAACTCGGCAACACGAACGGCGGTACCGATACACATCAGTCCCCTGCACTTCCAATGTCATCCCGAACCGCCGAAGGACGGAGAGGGACCTCCCCCACGCAGTGAAGACCTACTACGTGTATATGATGACCAACCGCAGCCGAGTCGTCCTCTACATTGGCCTAACGAACAGTTTAGCCACTCGCGTTTGGCAACATCGGCATAGCGATGTGAAAGGCTTCACTAAGCGCTATAAAGTCGATCGCCTGGTTTACCACGAATCCTTTGAGCGCGTGGGCGACGCCATCTCGCGCGAAACAGAAATAAAAGCCTGGCGTCGGAGCAAAAAGAACGCGCTCGTGGAAACCAAGAACCCCCGGTGGGCCGACCTTTCCGCCGCACTTTACCAGCCGGAGCGAGGTCCCTCGTCGTCTCCGCGACTCGGGATGACAACTGGGAAGCGCGCGGCAATTCCCACTAAAATCGCCCCATGAATCTCCCGTCCTTCCGCGGCCTCAGCGCCATCCTGTTTAAGGAATTCATCGCCATCCTGCGCGATCCGATGACGCTTTTTTTCATGCTCTTCCCGCCGCTGATCGAGATGATCGCCTTCGGCTACGCGCTCGATAACGACGTCAAACACATGGGCATGGTCGTGCTTGACCTGGACCGCACCGTCGAGAGCCGCCAACTTCTCGATCGCTTCGTCAACACGGAAACGTTTCGCGTCGTCGGCGAAGTCCAGAGTGTCGATGGCCTAACGAGTGAAATCCGCAAAGGCCGCGCCTACGTCGGCCTGCAAATTCCGCCGCATTTCACCCGCGATTTGCGCGCCGGTTATCCCGCGCAGGTGCAGATGTTGATCGACGGCTCGAATTCCACCACCGCGTTGCAAGCGCTCAACACCGCGGTCGCGGTCGCCCTGACCCAATCCGTCCAGCAGTTGTTAGGCGAAAGCGGGCGCACGCGCGTCCCGCTCGAGGTGCGCCCGCAGATGCTCTACAACCCGCAGATGCGCAGCCCGAATTTTTTCGTCCCGGGCGTGATCGGAGTGGTCTTGCAAATTGGGACCACCTTTGCCACCGCCATGGCCGTCGTCCGGGAGCGGGAGCGTGGGACCTTGGAACAACTACTCGTTAGTCCACTGAGCAGTTGGGGCCTGATGCTCGGGAAACTGATCCCGTATCTCTGTCTCGGCATGACCATGGCGATCCTGCTCTTCGCCATCATGCGTTTCGTCTTCGCCGTCCCGATCGCCGGGAGCGTCATCGCCATGCTCGTCTCTTCGTTAGTGTACGTCTTCGCGCTTCTCAGCCTCGGCCTGCTGGTCGCGACCAAAGCCGAAAACCAGATGCAAGCGCTCCAGATGTCGATGGCCTTCATCCTTCCGAGCGTCTTTTTCTCCGGTTTCATTTTCCCGCGCGAAACCATGCCGGGAATTTTCTACGCCATCGGCGCGATCATGCCCACGACCTACTTCATCGCCCTGATGCGCGCGATCATCCTCCGCGGCGCGACCTTCTTCGAGTATTGGCAATCGCTCGCGATCATGACCGGGATGGCCATCCTCCTCTTCTGCGTCTGTGCCATTCGTTTCAAGAGGAAGATCGGCTGAAGCCTAATCCGCCAGTCGCAGGTCCACGATCATGACCGCTTTCACCGGATCATCGACCCAATAGGTAATTGCGAAATCGCCAATGATCTTGATCTGCCGTCTCCGAAAAGATGAATCAGTATCCGTGAAATCGCCCGGCGTGTAAGGACTCGTGCGCAGGCTGTAGATGAACGCCATCAGATTGTCGCGTCGCGGCCCGTGTTGCGGCGCCGCCTCCAAAAGATCCAGATGAATGTAGACCTCGTAGGGAGGCATTCGGGCTACTTCCGATCCAATCGCTCCTCAAACTCTTCGGGGGTGAGCCAGTGCGTCTTGTCGGAATCAGCAGCTCGTGCGGCGACCGTGTTTTGATAATCACGATCCCGCGCGTGACGAAGATGAAAAAGAAATGCGGTCACTTCCCGCTGTTCCTCCTCCGAGAGTGACGCCAATCCTTTTTTGATCTCGTCAATGCTCATGGCGCGATCATAGCGTGATTGCTCCCAGTTCGCACACATGGAAATCATCCCGCGCTCGCCTAACGCCGCTTCGGCTTCGCCGATTCGTCCGCTCCGGCTCATCCTCGGCGGCATCGGTGCACTCGGGATTATCGCGACCGTTTTCTCGCTCCTCTTCGGCTTCGTTTCCATCCCGACAAATTCCGTCGGGGTGAAGGTGCGTTTCGGCGCCTTCCAGAAAATTGTGCCGCCCGGTTTGTCCTATGCGATTCCGTATGTCGACGAGATCGTCGTCGTGCCGACGCAGCGGCTCTTGAAACTCGAGTTCGGCTTCACCACCCCGAATGCGACTAACGAATACCAGGCCGACACCGAACCGGGCGACACTGAGACCATGATCACCGGTGATCTTAACACCGCGCTTGTCCCGTGGGTGGTGCAATACCGGATCACCGATCCGAAGATGTATCTTTTCGGCGCGCGCGAGCCGGAGAAGACGCTGCGCGATCTTTCCGAGAGCGTCATGCGCGAGATCATCGGCGATCGCACGGTTGATGAAGTCCTCACCATCGGCCGGCACGATATTGAAACCGCCGCGCTCAAGCGCCTGGCGGATTTGTGTTCGGAGTACGAGCTCGGTTTGCAGATTCAACAGGTGCAACTCGCGACCGTCCGGCCGCCCCCGGTGGTGCAGGCAGCGTTCAACGAAGTGAACCAGGCGCAGCAGGAAAAACAGACCGCGATCAATCAAGCCTGGGCGGTTTACAACGACGCCGTCCCGAACGCCAAGGGCCAGGCCAAAGGCCGCGAGAAACAGGCGGAGGCGTACGCCTTTCGCCGCGTCAACCAAGCGAAAGGCGACACCGAAAAATTCAATCTCCTCCTGACGGAATATCGCAAAGCGCCCGCAGTCACGCGGCAGCGAATTTATCTCGAATCGATGGAAGCCATCTTCCCGTCGCTCCAGAAAAAAATCATCGTCGACGACAGCATCAAGGGCATCCTTCAAACTTTGCCGCTCGCGCCTAACGAGAAGTCGGGACAATAAAATGGCGACCTTCGCCCAGCCGCATTTGCCCGCCGCGCCGCTCCGCTTTTTGCAGAGCCGGTTGATGATGTTCGTCGGCGTGATCGTCATCCTGACCGCGCTGAAATGGGGCGCGCTCCTCTTCGTCGTCCATCAATACGAAACCGTCATCGTCACTCGCTTCGGCAAAGCCATTCGCACCGAAACCACGCCCGGTTTGAAGGTGAAACTGCCGTTTTTCGACGCGGTCCATCGTTTCGATAATCGCATTCTCGCCTGGGACGGCCCGCCAACGGAATGCCCGACGAAGGACAAGCTTTACCTGATCGTCGATTGCTTCGCCCGCTGGCGCATCAGCGATCCGCTTCTCTATTATAATAGACTGAATGACGAACGCAGCGCCCTCTCGCGGCTCGACGACATCCTCGGCAGCGAAACCCGGACCGCGGTCGCGTCGCATGATCTGGTCGAGATCATCCGCGTGATCAAAGGCCGGAAGCCATTGCACGACGAAGAAATGGAAAAGAGCGGCACCATTCTGCCGAGCACCATTCCCGACATCGAGTTCGGCCGCGGCGAAATCGAAAAACAAATCACCGAGCGCACCCGTCAGAAGATCGCCGATTTCGGAATCGAACTGCTCGACGAGCGTTTCAAGCGCAGCAAATACAATCCCGCGGTGGCCGAACGAATCATCGAACGGATGTCGAGCGAGCGTCACCAGATCGCCTCGAAGTTCCGCTCCGAAGGCCGCGGCGAAGCGGCCAACATCAACGGCCAAAAGGAAAGCGAAGTCGCCTCGATCACTTCCGGCGCGACCCGCAACGCCTTGAAAATCGAGGGCGAAGCTGACGCTGAAGCCGCGCGTATTTACACCTCCGCCTACAGCACTCCCGACGCGCAGGATCTCTACATTTTCCTGCGCAGTCTCGACGTCGCCAAAGCCTCTTTCGAGCACGACACCACCGCGGTCATTTCCACGAACAGTGATCTGGGGCGCGTGCTCAAAGGGATGAGCGCGCCGGCAGCGCCGCCGCGCGTGCCCGCGCCCTAACGACTGGTTGGCCGAGCGCGTTTCTTCGTCTGGGGAGCGCAGGCTGCCAGCCTGCAGTTTTCGGCAGCTTGCCGAAAACACCCGCGGACGTGCCATGTTCCTGTACCGCCGCACACCCGCGATTAAATCGCGGCAAGCTGCCGCGATCAGCAGGCTGGCAGCCTGCGCTCCCCAGACACAGACGGAGACTGCCGCACCTCAGCTTTCGAGCAGCAGCGGCTCGATCGTCTTCCAGACGACGTCGGCCACGATCTTGTGCCCCGCTGGATTGGGATGGAGCAGGTCGGGCTGGTTGAATTCGCGTAGCCCGCCAACGCCTTCGAGCAGAAATGGAATCATGGTGGCGTTGTTCTCCTTCGCCACGTCATAAAAGACCTGACGGAACTCTTCCGCGTATTTCGCGCCAAAGTTCGGCGGCATTTGCATCCCGGCGATCACGATCTTCATCTCCGGATGCTTCGCCTTCGCCTTGTCGATCATCGCCTGCAGGTTTGATTTGATGTTGCTGACCGGCAGACCGCGCAGGCCATCGTTGCCGCCGAGCTCCAGCACGAGGAGGTCCACTTTCCGCTGCAGCAGCCAGTCGAGCCGGCGCAGTCCTCCCGCCGTGGTATCACCACCGAGTCCGGCATTCACCACCTCAAACGGCAGCCCCCGCTCCCGGATCTTATCTTCGACGAGGGCCGGAAACGCCTGCTGCGCCTTCACGCCCGAACCCGCGCTGAGGCTGTCGCCGAGAAACAGAATCGTCTTCTTTGGAATCACGCCTTCCGCGCGCGCCGGGTTTTGCTGCGCGAAGGCACTGCCGCAGACGAGCGCCGGCAGCAGCGTGCATCGAATCAGTGGCATCAATTTTTCCATGCGGAGCGAATTAGGTTCGCGTAAGCAAGACGAGCCCGCGCACAGCGTCAATGACACCCATCCCGATCCTCCGCACGCAGCATCTCACGAAGAGCTATACGACCGGCGCGGGTGAATTGACGGTGCTGAAAGACATCTCGTTCGAACTTCCGCAGGGCTCGACCTGCGCGATCCTCGGGCCATCGGGGAGCGGGAAAACGACACTTCTGGGACTCTGCGCCGGCCTCGATCGCCCCACCTCCGGCTCGGTCCTCTTGAACGGAGAGCCGCTCGCCGATCTCGACGAGGATGAACGCGCGCGCGTCCGCAATCAGCACGTCGGCTTCGTGTTCCAGAATTTTCAGCTCATCCCGACACTCACCGCGCTTGAGAACGTGACCGTGCCGATGGAATTGCGCGGCGATCGCACCGCGCGCGCGCTGGGATTGGAGCTTCTCCAACGCGTGGGGCTCGGCGAACGCGTTGATCATTATCCGACGCAACTTTCGGGCGGTGAACAGCAGCGCGTGGCGCTGGCGCGTGCCTTCATTAATCGCCCGAAGATCCTCTTCGCTGATGAACCAACCGGGAATCTCGACGCCGAGACCAGCAGCGGCATCATCGACATCATGATGGAGCTGAACCGCAGCGCGGGAACGGCATTGGTCCTGGTGACGCATGATCCCGACGTGGCCTCGCTCACGCAACGCACGATCCGGCTGCGCAGCGGCGAGGCGGTGTAAACGGCGATGCATCCGTCGTTCATCTGGAAGATGGCGTGGCGGGACAGCCGGTCCAGCCGGCGCCGGCTGCTGGTCTTCTCGATTTCGATCACGCTCGGAATTGCCGCGCTGGTCAGTATCGGCTCGTTTCGCCAGAGCCTCTCCCAATCCATCGACGATCAGGCGCGCACGCTGATTGGTGCGGATCTGATCGTCGAGGCATCGCGTGCTTTTAAACCTGAGGAGGAGAACTTCCTGCGCTCGTTAGGCGGACCGCAGGCCCGCGAGGTGCGGTTCTCGACGATGGCGGTATTC
>JBPCJC010000044.1:0-46418 GCA_051005695.1 Chthoniobacterales bacterium
CGAACGCGTCGTAGCCAGTTACTGCACCACGTTTCTGAAACGGGAGATGCTGCACATCTATCGGCAGGTCTGCGCGCTCCAAGGTTATGAAACCTTTGTCATGACCAAGAAGTTGCAGAACCGCGAACGCTTTCCGTTTCGCGACGTCGAGCTAATACCGGAGCCGCACACGAATCCGTTCCGGCATGGTTGGTTGAAATTTGTCGAACGCCGACCGCCGATTGTTTATCGCGGCGAATATCAGATGCTGGCGAAGTTGCTCGAGCGGCGCGGCGCCGACTTGATGCATATTTATTTCGGGCACACCGGGGTGCATCTTCTGCCCTTCATCGAGCGCTGGGATAAACCTTGCGTGGTCTCGTTTCATGGCGCCGACGTTGCGCTCAAGCGGGACATTCGTGATTACGGGAGCAAGCTCCAGGATTTGTTCGAAGCGGTCCCGCTGGTCCTTGCGCGCTGCCAGTCGTTAGCTGATCGACTCGTTAGCTTGGGTTGTCCGCCGGAACGTTTGCGGATTAGCCGGACGGGTTTGCCCTTGAAGGAATTTCCGTACGTTCGCCGTGAGGCGCCGAGTGATGGTCGCTGGCATTTTCTGCAGGCTTGCCGGCTGATTCCGAAGAAAGGTGTGGCCACCACTCTTTGTGCTTTTGCGATTTTTCAAAAGGAATTTCCCAACGCGGAGCTTTCGATTGCGGGCAAAGGTCCGTTGCAGGCTCATCTCGAAGAGTTGGCCGAAGAGCTCGGGATTTCTGGGAAGGTCCATTTTCATGGTTTCCTGACGCAAGCGGAACTGCGCGATCTCTACACTTCCTCGCATTTGTTTATTCACCCGAGCGAAATGCCGCCCGATCAAAACCAGGAAGGCATTCCGAATTCCGTCCTCGAAGCGATGTCCACCGGCCTGGCAGTGTTAGGCACGCGTCACGGCGGAATTCCCGAAGCGGTCGAGCATGGCCGCGGCGGTCTGCTGGTGGATGAGCGGGACTTCGAAGCGCTCGCGATCGCGATGAAAGGGATCGCGCGTTCGCCGAATGCATTTCGCGAGATGGGTTTGCTCGGGAGCGAATTCGTCGCCACAAATTTCGAGCAAGGCGCGCAGGTCCGGCAGTTGGAACGCTTCTACGATGAAGCGGTCGCGCTCTCCGCCGAAAGAACGCCGGCCAAAGTCCCGCAAAAGTCCTCGGTCAGAGAATCTTTCCCCGAACACGCCGCCGCGAAATAGCCGCCTAACGTCTGGAAAATTCTTCGCCGAAATTTTCCGAAAGTCTCTTGTCATCCGGACAAAACCGGCTTCTGTAAGCCGCGCGAACGCCCCCTTGTGCGGCGTGCACGGTCTCCGCGGCCAGTGCACCTGTGAAACACATCGGGCCGTTGTCTTGCGACCCCTTTTTGTAAACGCATGCCGTATCGTCTTTTTCTAGTTTCAACGCTGGCGATGATCTTCTTCGCGGCGGCTCCGGTTCCGATCTTCGCGCAGGAATCAGCGCACGAAGCGGCGACCGGTGAGCACGCGGAGCATCACACCCTCCCGCTGAAACCGGTGGAGCTTTTCCACATTGGCAAGTTCACCATCACCAACTCGATGCTGGTGATGTGGATAGTGGCCGCGGCGATCATTTTCTTCGCTCAACTAGCTACTCGCACCATCAAGCAAGTTCCGACCGGCCTACAGAACTTCTGGGAATGGATGGTAGAAAGTCTCTACAACTTTCTCGAATCGATCATCGGCAGTGAACTCGTAAAAAGGACATTTTGGTTTTTCGCGACCATCTTCATTTTTATTTTGTTTACGAACTGGGCTGGGCTTCTCCCTGGCGTTGGAACGATCGGCTGGGGCCATCAGGACATCGCGCACGGAATCTTCCACGTGGATCGACCGCTGCTTCGCGGCGCGAATGCGGATCTGAATATGACCACGGCGATGGCAATGGTTTTCTTCGTGTTGTGGATCGTTTGGGCTTTGCAAGCCAATGGAGTCGGCGGGTTTCTCAAACACATTTTCGCGCCCAAAGGAGAGATGACCGGCGTTTTGAGGGTTTTGATGGCAGTGGTTTTCTTCGCAGTAGGATGGTTGGAGATCATCTCGATATTATTCCGGCCGGTATCTTTGAGCTTTCGTTTGTTCGGGAATATGTATGCGGGCGAAGTGATGTTGGAATCAATGTCGACAATCGTCCCGGCTCTTTCTTGGCTCTTACCGATTCCTTTTTACTTTATGGAACTCCTCGTGGGGATGGTGCAGGCCCTCGTTTTTATGCTCTTGACGGCGGTCTTTACCATGTTGATCTCCGATCACGGTCCAGAAAGAGCACATTAGAATTTTGGCGGCTATGACCGTGGTTCCCGCGGAAGCCGCTAATTAACAACAAACAGAAAGCAATATGATACTACCATTGTTAGCAGAAATAACCGGAAGCATTCACATTGGCCTTGCGGCCTTTGGTTCTGCGATCGGCATTGGCTTGATTGGCTTAGGCTCAACCTCAGCGGTAGGCCGAAATCCAGGCGCGATGACCCAAGTATTGGTGCAAGCGATCTTAGCTATCGCTCTAACGGAAGCCATCGTCTTCTACGCATTGTATCTTGCACCGCACTAATCAGGTTTAATGAGCTTGACGTTTTTAGCGACCACAAGCATCGGCGATTCGGTCCGCGGGATAGGCGAAACCTTCGGATGGAACGTCCAATTGTTTCTTTCCCAGGTTGTCAGCTTCGTGATCGTCGCGCTCTTGCTGCGTTGGTTCGCGTACAAGCCGATCCTGGCGGTGTTGGAAGAACGCCGGCAGCGCATCGCGGAGGGTTTGCTCAACGCGGAGAAGATCAAGCAACAACTCGCGGAAGCGGAACAGCGCTACGCCGAAATTCTCGCGAAGGCCAACGCTGCCGCGCAGAAGATGATCGATGAAGCGCGCGAAAGCGCCTCCCACGTGGCGGAGCAGAAGCAGCAGGAAGCGGTTTTGGCTGCGGAACAAATCGTGGCCAAAGCCCGCGAAGCTAGCGCGATCGAGCACGAAAAGACGATGGCGCAGCTAAAGCGCGAGCTTGGGCGGCTGGTGGTCGATACGACCGCGAAAGTAACCGGCAAAGTTTTGAACTCGGACGATCAACGGCGTTTACAGGAAGAAGCAACCCGCCAGCTCGCTTCCTAAGCACTCGTTAGGTATGAAGATCAACAAGGAAGCGCGGCAACTTTCGAAAGCTCTTCTGCGCTCCAGCTTCACGGATGGACAACTCGATAGCGGCCGGATTTCCGCGCTTGTGAAATCGTTGATCGAAAAGAAACCGCGTAATTACCTCAAGGTGCTCGAGGCCTACAAAAGGCTGCTGCGCCTGGAAGTGGAAAAGCGTAGCGCAGTTATCGAGAGCGCGACCGAGCTGCCACCGGCGGCGGGCCAGCAGGTAGTCGCGAACCTGACCCGCAAATACGGTCCCGGCCTAACGATTCAATTTGTAGTTAACCAGGAATTACTCGGCGGCATGCGCATCCGGGTAGGCAGCGACGTTTGGGATAGCAGCGTGCGCAACCGTTTGCAGCGCCTCCAGCAACAACTTTAAGCAACCTTATTTATGAGCACGATCCTCGAAGACATCGAAACCCAAATCGCGGGACTGAAAACCTCCACCAGCAAAAGCAACGTCGGCGTGGTCCGCGACACGGGCGACGGCGTCGCCCGCATCGAAGGTCTGAGCGATGTCATGCTCAATGAGATGATCGAGTTTTCCAGCGGAGTCTTTGGCCTCGCGCTTAACCTCGAAGAAACCGAAGTCGGCGCGATCATTCTCGGCGACACCACTCGGGTGATGGAAGGCGATGAAGTTAAGACTACCGGCAAACTGCTCTCGGTGCCGGTTGGCAAAGCGCTCCTTGGTCGCGTCGTTAACACCATCGGGGAACCGCTGGATGGCAAGGGCCCGATCAAAGCCGAGGCGTCTTACCCATTGGAAAAAATCGCGCCCGGCGTGATCAAGCGCAAAGCGGTTAACCAACCAGTGCAGACCGGTATCATGGCGATCGACGCGATGGTTCCGATCGGTCGCGGTCAGCGCGAATTGATTATTGGCGATCGCGCCACAGGAAAATCGACCATCGCGATCGACACCATCATCAGCCAGGCGCGCTTGAACAAGGCCGGGGAAGACGGACGGCTCCCGGATTTCCGTCCGCTCTATTGCATCTACGTCGCCATTGGGCAGAAGAGCTCGAACGTCGCCCGCGCCCTCGCGGTTCTCGAAGCGAATGGCGCGATGCCTTACACGACCATCGTTTCCGCGCCCGCGTCCGACACCGCGGCGAATCAGTATCTCGCGCCGTTTGCCGGCGCCGCCATGGGCGAATGGTTCATGGACCACGGAATGGATGCGCTCATTGTTTATGACGATCTTTCGAAACACGCGGTCGCGTATCGCCAGGTCTCGTTAGTCCTAAAGCGCCCGTCGGGTCGCGAAGCTTATCCGGGCGATGTCTTTTATTTGCACTCGCGGTTGCTTGAACGCAGCGCGCGCGTCACCGAGGAAGCCGGCGGCGGTTCGTTAACTGCGTTGCCGATTATCGAAACGCAGGCGGGCGACGTTTCCGCCTACATCCCGACGAACGTCATCTCAATCACCGACGGACAGATTTATTTGGAAACTGATTTGTTTTACCAAGGTGTGCGTCCGGCGATTTCGGTCGGTCTTTCCGTCAGCCGTGTCGGTTCCGCGGCGCAGATCAAGGCGATCAAACAAGTCGCGGGCAAAATTAAACTCGACCTCGCGCAGTTCCGCGAACTGGCGGCCTTCGCGCAGTTCGGTTCCGATCTTGACGCTGGCACGAAGGCGCGGCTCGATCGCGGCCAGCGCATCGTCGAGTTGTTTAAGCAGGTGCAATACAATCCAATCCCGGTCGAAGAACAGGTCGCCGTTCTCTGGTCGATGCAGAACGGCTACCTCGATTCTATCCCGGTGGATCGGATCAAGGAATTCCAGATCAAGCTTCAGGATTACCTTCGCACCCGGAAAGAAGCCATTCTCAGCAACATCGTCGCGAAAAAGGCGATCGATAAGGATTTGGAAACCGAACTCGCGTCCGCCTTGGATGAGTTCAAATCCACCTGGCAATGATTTCGTTGCTCGATCAGCACTCAGACATGACAGCGCAGCGCGAAATTGAGATGGTTGAGAATACAATCCATCTCATCCGTGGCCAGCGTGTGATGTTGGACTCTGATCTGGCGAAAATTTACGGCGTGCCGCTGAAGCGGCTCAATGAGCAGGTGCGGCGGAACTTGAAAAGGTTCCCACTCGACTTCGCATATCAACTTCGTCCCAAAGAGTTTACTATCTTGAAGTCGCAATTTGCGACTTCAAGTTTGCATGGCGGAAAGCGCAAACTGCCTTGGGCCTTCACGGAGCATGGCGCGATCATGCTTGCTAGCGTCCTGAACAGCGAGGTCGCAATCGACGCGAGCATTCGCGTCGTTCGTGCTTTCGTTCAGCTGCGCGAAATGATTTCCGCGAACTCCGAGCTCGCGCGCAAGTTTGCCGATCTTGAGAAGCGCTTGGACACGCACGACGCCCAGATTGCGCAGCTTTTTTCGGCCATCCGACAACTCCTTGCGCCTGCTCCAATTAAGAAGCGCGAGATTGGTTTCCACATCCGTGAGAACGCGCCGCGATATCGGGTGCGAAAGAAAGTCTAACGAATGGCCAATACCCAGGATATCCGGCGGCGGATCAAATCGATTCGCAACACCGCGCAGATCACCAAGGCCATGCAAATGGTCGCGGCATCGAAGATGCGCAAGGCGCAGCAGCACGCACTCGGCGGTCGCCCGTACGCGAGTTTGATGAATCGCGTGTTAGTGTCGCTGCAGCGGCGCACCGATCCGAAACTTCATCCGCTCCTGCAGGTGCGCGAGGTGAAAAAGGAGTTGGTCATTGTCATCAGCACCGACAAGGGTCTCGCCGGCGCGTTGAACACGAATCTCTTTCGTGAAGCCGGAAATTTCCCTGCGGAGAAAACGGTTTACGTGGTCGCCGGCCGGAAGGCGCGGCAATTTCTCGCGCGCACTCGTCGCGAAATCCTGGCCGACTTTGAATTGAAAGACGCGCCCGCCTTTGCCGAGACCAAAGCGATCGCGCAATTCGCCACCGAAAAATTTCTCGCCCACGAAGTCGACAAGGTTTCGGTGCTCTACACGCACTTCGTAAACACGATCACCCAGAAGCCGACGGTGCGGACGCTTCTGCCGATCTCGAACTTTGAAGTCGCGCAAGCCGAAGTGCCGGGCACCGCGGCGGCGAGTGGCACCGACCCGATGGGCGAATACATCTTCGAGCCAACCGCGGAAGGCGTGCTCGATGTGATGCTGCCCTATTATCTGCAGTATCAGGTTTTCCAAATGATCCTGGACGCGCGCGCTTCCGAGCACAGCGCGCGGATGGTCGCGATGAAGAACGCGACCGATAACGCGAAGCAGTTCATCAAGGATCTGACGCTCGAATACAACAAGATGCGCCAGGCGAGCATCACCACCGAGCTGCTCGAAATCTCCACCGCGCAGATGGCGGTCGGCACTTAGGAAATTTTATGAATACAGGAAACATCGTCCAAGTGATCGGCCCCGTGGTCGACGTTGAATTTGCCAACACCAAAGAGCTGCCGCGCATCTACAACGCGCTCGAGCTTGAGTACGAAGTCAACGGCAACCCGACCAAGCTGACGCTCGAAGTGCAGCAGCATCTCGGCGAAAACTGGGTGCGCTCGATCGCGATGTCTTCAACCGAAGGTTTGAAGCGCGGGATGTCGGTGAATGACACTGGCGGTCCGATCACCGTGCCGGTTGGCGAGGGGACGCTCGGCCGCGTTTTCAATGTCACCGGCGATCCCGTCGACAATCGCGGGCCGGTTAGTTTCACCAAGCGTTATCCGATTCATCGCAAGGCGCCGGAGCTCACCGAGCAGGACACTGGCGCGACGATTCTCGAGACTGGGATTAAGGTTATCGATCTCATTTGTCCGTTCACTAAAGGCGGAAAGGTCGGCGCGTTCGGCGGCGCCGGTGTCGGCAAGACGGTTGTCATTCTTGAGCTGATCAACAACATCGCGAAAGGCCACGGCGGCTTTTCGGTCTTCGCCGGAGTCGGCGAACGCACCCGCGAAGGCAACGATCTCTACACCGAGATGAGCGAAGCCGGCGTCATCGATCAGAAGGATCTCAGCAAATCGAAAGTTGCGCTGGTTTACGGCCAGATGAACGAACCGCCAGGCGCGCGTCTCCGCGTGGCGCTCTCGGCGTTGGCGATGACCGAATATTTTCGCGACGAAAAAAACCAGGACGTCTTGCTCTTCATCGACAACATCTTTCGTTTCTCCCAAGCGGGCTCGGAAGTCTCCGCGTTGCTCGGACGCACGCCGTCGGCGGTCGGTTACCAACCGACGCTCGCGGCCGAAATGGGCGACCTCCAAGAGCGCATCACTTCCACGAAAAAAGGATCGATTACCTCCGTGCAGGCGGTTTACGTCCCCGCCGATGACTTAACCGATCCAGCGCCGGCGAACACTTTCGCGCACTTGGATTCGACCATCGTGCTCGAGCGTTCCATCGCTGAGCTGGGAATTTATCCGGCGGTCGATCCACTCGCTTCCACTTCGAAATCGCTCGCACCCGATGTCGTCGGCGAAGAGCATTACGCAGTCGCGCGCGGCGTGCAAAAAGTCCTGCAGCGCTACCGCGATCTCCAGGACATCATCGCGATTTTGGGCATGGATGAATTGAGTCCGGAAGACAAGCTCTCCGTGCTGCGCGCGCGCAAGATTCAGCGGTTCCTCAGCCAACCATTTGCGGTCGCGGAAGTTTTCACCGGTACCAAGGGCCAGTACGTTTCCATTCCGGAAACCATCCGGGGCTTCAAAGAAATTCTCGAGGGCAAACACGACGACGTGCCCGAGTCGAACTTCTACATGAAGGGCGGCATCGACATGATCCACGAAGCGGAAAGCAAATAAATGGCCGCCACCCTCCGACTCGAAATCGTCACCCCCGACGCCACCGCCTACTCCGAGGATGTGGAGATGGTGACTCTGAACGGCTCGGAGGGAGAGCTCGGCATTTATCCGAATCACGTTCCACTCCTGACCACTCTGAAACCCGGCGAACTCCGTGTGCTCAAAGGCGGCCGCGAAACTTTTCTCGCGGTCGGTGAAGGCTTTGTGGAAATTAAAGGCGACGCCGTTTCCGTATTAACCGATCTCGCGTTGGAAGCTTCGCGGATTGACGAAAGTGCCGCGGAAGCCGCGGTCGCACGGGCGCAGGCGGCGATGAAGGAAGACCACGGTGCCGAAGAAGTCGCCGCGATCCAGGCTTCGTTGCAGAAGGCGCTCGCGCAATTGCACGTCAAGCGCCGGCGACATTCCTGATTAACCGCGCACCCCGCGCGCTCGCACGAATTTGCAAACGCCCGACGCGTTCGGCCTCATCGCGGGAAGCGGCGTTTACCCGCGTTTGCTCGCCGAGTCTGCGCGCCGCGCAGGGGTGAAAAAAATCGTCGCGGTCGCTTTTATCGACGAGACCGATGCGAAACTGGCGGAGTGCGTGGATCAGATCGAGTGGATGCGAGTTGGACAGCTTGCGCGCATGCTCAGCTTCTTCGGCAAGGCCGGCGTGAAGCACGCGATCATGGCCGGACAAATCGCGCCGAAAAATCTCTTCGATCTCCGGCCGGATTGGAAAGCCTTGCTCCTGCTCGCGCGACTGAAGCGACGCAACGCCGAAACCATCTTCGGCGCGATCGCCGACGAGCTTGCCCGCGGCGGTGTCGAACTTCTGCCGGCGACGACTTTTCTCGAGGATCTCCTCGCGCCTAACGAACTGATCGCCGGCCACGAGCTGAGCCGCCGCGAAAATGAAGACGTTGCTTTCGGTTTGGAAATCGCGCGCGAAATCAGTCGGCTCGATATTGGGCAAACCGTGATCGTAAAAAACGGCACCGTCCTCGCAGTGGAAGCTTTCGAAGGAACCAACGAAGCGGTCAAACGTGGCGGCGCCCTCGCGCGCAAAGGCGCCGTTCTGGTGAAGGTCGCAAAACCAAATCAGGATCTGCGTTTTGATGTTCCGGTCATCGGCACCGAAACTGTCCGCGTCGCGGCCGCAGCAAACGTGCGCGTGATCGCTCTCGAAGCCGGCCGCGTTCTCCTCCTCGAACGCGACGGCATCAAGGAAGCCGCCGCCCGCGCCGGTCTCTCCATTGTCGGCCGATAGTTGCAAAGAGGGAGCGCAAATCTAAAGTCAAAGCTCTCTCGGGGTCTTAGCTCAGTTGGTAGAGCACCGCAATGGCATTGCGGGGGTCAGGGGTTCGAACCCCCTAGGCTCCATGGAAGCACTCGTTAGGGCCTAACGAAGGCTACGGATAGACGGCGCGATAAAAGTTTTTCGCGCGCGCTTGTATCATCGAACGCAAAGAAGCCGGTTTTGATGGCCGGATGAGTGAGTGCAGAGGATGCCCACCGGCTCAATCAGAAAGGCACGGAATTCGCCGCCGGGAAACGCGGTCGAATGAATTCTGAAGTAAGCCCTGCGGGCATCGAGCGCGGCGAAGAAGGCGTTCGACGCCGTCGAAATCGTTCCGCCATTCGCGGTCACGAAATTCGAGTTATACGAGGGAAAATATAATTTTGCCGACCACGATTCACCTGTTTTCTGCAGGAAAGTTTTACCGCATGATCATTCGCTTTGAAAAACGGCATCGCCGCCGATCACCGTCGTCAGGCAGCGCGTCTGCAAGATTTCCGGCGCGGGAATTTTCATGATGTCGGCGGAAAGCACCGTCAGGTCGGCGAGCTTACCGACTTCGATCGAACCTTTCTCGTTTTCTTCGAACGCGGCAAACGCTGGCCAGCTGGTAAACATTTTCAGCGCCTGTTCGCGCGAGACTGCTTGCTCGGGATGCCAGCCTTCACCGCTAAATCCGTCCTGACTTTTGCGCGCGACCGCTGCATAAAACTCAATCATGGGTTCGCCGCGTTCCACCGGTGCATCCGATCCGCCGGGAATGATGGCGCCGGTTTTCAATAAACTCTCCCAGGCGTAGGCGCCCGCGAGTCGCTCTTTACCGAGACGCGCCGGAGCGAAGAAGAGATCGCTGATCGCGTGTGACGGTTGCATTGAAGGAATGACACCGAGCTGCGCAAAGCGCGGCAGATCCTGTGGGCTGAGAATCTGCGCGTGTTCAATTCGCCACCGCGGCGCGCGCACTAACCTCTCGTTAGGCGGAACGGCTTTGAAAGCGGCCGCGTAGAGATCGAGGATCCAGCGGTTCGCGCGATCGCCGATGGCGTGGGTCTCGATTTGAATGCCGCGCCGGAGCGCTTTCTCGAAGAGCGGTCGCAGGTCTTCTTCTTTGCTGACGAAAAAGCCGCTGGTGTCGGCGTCGGAATATTTTTCGAGGAGCGCTGCGCCACGCGAACCAAGTGCGCCGTCGGCGTAACATTTGATCGCGCGCTGGGTGAAACGATTTCCGTAGGCGCCGATCGTCGGACCGTCGGCGAGCAGGCGATTGGCCGGTTCACCGGGGCCAGAGACGGCGTTGTAAACACGAAGCTTTACCCGATCGGCGGCGAAGAGTTTTCGCATAATCTCGACGTCATCGAGACTGCTCCCGGGATTTTGAATTTCGCACCAGCCGAGCTCGAGGCTGCGTTTCGCGCCGAGCAAAAATGCTTTCTCCCGTTCGGCGGCAGAGGGCGCGGGAACTTTTTTTTGCACCAATTCAATCGCGTGGTCCAGCAGCATCCCGGTCGGCGCGCCGCTTGTTTTGTCTTTCAGAATTTTGCCTCCGAATGGATCAGGCGTCTCGGCGGTGATTTCGGCGAGCTGGAGCGCGGCGGTGTTCGCAACTGCGGCGTGTCCATCCGCGCGGACGAGCAGGAGCGGATGATTGGGCGCGATCTCGTCGAGCTCGGCGGCGCTCGGAAAAACGGGCGGCGTCCAAAACGTTTCGATCCAACCGCGACCGGTGATCCATTTCCCCGGCGCCGTTTGCTCGACGCGCGTTTTCACCTTCGCGAGAAAATCCTCGAGGCTGCGCGTGCCCTCGAGGTTGAGATTCATCTCCCGTTCGCCGACGCCGAAGATGTGATAATGCGCATCCGTCAGGCCGGGAAGGACGGTGCGATCCTTGAGCTCGATGATGCGTGTTTTTTGGCCGACGAATTTTTGCGCGTCCGAGTTTTCGCCGACAAAAATGATGCGGCCATCACTGGTCGCGATCGCTTCCGCGTGCGGCTGGCGCTCGTTAACGGTATAAATATTTCCGCTAAGAAAAACCGTGTCCGCCTCCGGTTGCACGCCCACCGCGATGGACGCGGCCAGCAAGAAGACGGCGAGAAATGGCACTGATTACTTTACCGGTCCCGCGGGCAATCTGGCCGCCTTCCAATCCATCGCCATCCGGATGCGGGCGCGGCCGCTCGGGTGATCGAAGAAGATAAATTCTTCCGTCGGCGACGGATCGAGCTTGCGATAAGTGCCGAGCTTGAGGGCGACCTGCGCCATCCCGATCGGTTCGCGCGAGGTGTTAATTCCGAATGCGTCCGCCTCGATTTCCGAGGTGCGCGTGATCGTGTTCGTCACCGGCGTGAGCAGGAAAGCGATCGCGCCGAAGATGAGCGCGAGCAGCGGAACTCCGGCGACGTCCGCGATCCCGCGCACTTTCCAGCGGTCGCCCCAGCGCCGCACGCAGGCATCGAAAGCCCACTTCGCGAGCGCGAACGAAATTAAAATCAAAAGCGCAATGCTGATCAGGAATTTGGTGATGTGATTGAGCACGTAATGCCCCATCTCGTGGGCCATGACGTAGCGGATTTCCGGGAGCGAGCATTGCTTGAGCAGGTTGTCGTTCAAGGCGATCCGCGTGGTCCCGAGAAAACCGGCGACGTTCGCGCTGACGCGGTTCGATTGTCGCGAAGCGTCGACTTCGAACACCTGGGTCACGGGAATCTGGTTCGCGCGCGCCATTGCCAGGATCGACTGACTGATCGTCGGATCGGTCAGCGGCTTGTACTTATTAAAGAGCGGCTCGATGTAGATTGGCGCGATCAGGATTCCGAGCGTCATGAAAGAGATCACCACCGCCGTGCCCCACAGCCACCAGGTACGCGGCGCGCGCCGAAAAACCGCGTAGAGCGCGATCAACAAAAGCGCGGTCGCGATCAGTCCGATGAGCAGTTGTTTCAACTGATCGCCGAACCAGCTGGAAAAATTTTGCGTGGCCAGCCCGTAAGCGTGCTCGCGCAAAAAGAATTGATAATAGGCGAGCGGGAAGGAGAGCGCGGCAATGATGAGCGCATAGACAAGCGCATAGAGCGCGATCTGCAGGGCCCGGAAGCGTGTGGTGCGTTCCGCAAAATCACGAATCTTCGCGGACAATCCCGTCGCCAGGAGCAAAAGCGAGATCGCGGAGTCGAGGAGAAAATTCCAAAGAATCAGCCAGTATCCGCCTTCGAAGTAGGCATCGGATTTTGCCTTCTTGTCCGCCGGCACCGTCGCAAGCCACGCGCGTGTAGCGGTTGCAGGATCGGCATCGGGCGCGATCGCCGGGAGCACCGCGGCGACGGCTGGCAGCGGCGAAGGCGAGGGCGATTGCGCGCGCGAGCTCGCGGGCAGAATCGTGAGCAAGGATGCAGCGGCGAGGGCAAGAAGCGCGATCGATTTCGTCATGCGTCGGAAGTTAGGCAGATTGAATTTGAAATGGAAGAATGGCCTCCGCTCACCGACGTTTGATCGGGCCATCCGGTAACGAACGCGCGCGCGCCGACGCCCGTTCTGCGTTCGCCGTTTGCCCGAGCGCGCGATATTCCTCCGCGAGATGCTGCCAGGCTTTGCGGTAGTTAGGCATCAGGCGGGTCGCCTTTTCAAAAGCTGCCAGGGCCTCGCGATGTTTTCCCTGTTGTCGATAAGCGGCACCGAGGTGTTCCCAGACCGCGCCGTAGCTCGGCGAAAGACTCGCCCCTTTGCGCAAATACGAAATCCCGGCGTCCGGATGGCCGGTTGCTTCCAGGCAATAACCGAGCTGCGATTGCACCAAATAATTGTGCGGAGCCAGACGTGCCGCGCGCTGGAGGGGCGCGATCGCTTGCGGAATTTTGTTCAGGTTGATGTAACCGAAACCGACTGCGGCCTGCAGCTCGGAGTTATCGGGCGCGAGTTCCGAGGCCGCGTTTAACGCCTGCATCGTTCCGTCGCTGTGGCCGACTGCGCGTTCCGTGCGCGCCAGTTGCATCCAGCCGAGGAGCGACGCGGGCGAAACTTCCGTCGCGCGTTTGGCAAAGGTGAGCGCCTCCTGTTTGTGCCCGAGTCTTTCCGCGCAGGCGCTGCTCCAAAACCAACCGGCGAATAGTTTCGGCTCGATCTGCGTGGTCCGGACAAAATGCGGCAGCGCCGCGGCGAAACGCCCGCGCATGGCTTCGATATTGCCGAGCCAGGAATGGGCGAACGCGGAATTCGGTGCGAGCGCGACCGAGCGCTGCAAGGCGGCGGCGGCCTGGGGAAATTGACCGGCGGCCGCCGAGAGCAAACCGCTCAGACCTTGCGCGCCCGCGCTCCGCGGATAGCGGGCGCTGAGCTGGCGGGACAAGGGGAGCGCGCGGGCAAGGTTTTTCGCGGCCAGATCCTGGTCGATTTGTAGCAGCAAAGGATCGCGCAGCGCGGGATCGATCTGCTCCATTGCGCGCTGCACATTCGCCGGCCTAACGAGCTTCTCCGGCGGAGGAAGTTTGCTCAGGAGCCGATCGATCGAAGGATCCTGCGCTCCGGAGTTCGCCATGCCTAACGAGAGCAAAAGCGCGGCGGGAACGAAGCGGCGATGGAAGGAAAAACAAGAACGCATGGCGTCTTGTAGAACGAGAGCGGCCCGCTTCCAATCGAAAATCTGCAGTGTGGGCGGCGCGAAGTTGCCGCTGTCGGCGCTTCCTGCTAGAGCGGGGGATGGTTTGGAAATTTCTTCTGCGGCAATCTTCTGGCCTCGTGCTGCCCTTGATTTTGTGCGCGCAGGCACGGAGCGAGACGCCTTCCGGTTGTGTCTGGAAAGTGACTGCGCCCGATGGCGGCACGCTTTATCTCGGCGGCTCGATTCATTCGCTGCGCAGCGTTGATTATCCTTTGCCGCCGGCTTACAACCGCGCCTTTGAAGCTTCCTCGCGGGTCGCGCTCGAAGTGGAAGACAAAGCGCTGCGCAATTCCGGACCGGCGCTGGAGAAGAGCGGAGAATATCCGAAGGGCGACAGCCTGAAGAATCATGTCGACCCGCGCACTTACGATTATGTGCGGCGCGTCTTCGCGTTGTTGCATGTGCCGGAGGCGAAAATCGCGCGCTGCCGTCCGTGGTTTCTGGTCATCATGCTGGAATCGGCGGGGCGTCATGGCAGTTCGGAAGATCTCGGCGTCGACGCATTCATCACGCGCCGGGCGAAGGCGAACGACAAAGCGGTGATCGGCCTGGAAACGCTCGCGGAACACTTGCGAGTGTTTTCCGGCCTGACGGATCGGCAAAGTGAAGCGCTCCTTTTGTTGACCTTCATCCCGCAGGCGAGCGCGCAAAAAGGCGGCGATCGCCTGATGGAAGCGTGGCGGCGCGGCGACGTCGACACGCTCGCGGCGATCGTGCATGGCGAATACCGCGAGTTCCCGGCGTTCGGCAATCGCCTGCTGGACGAGCGCAATCGCAACTGGCTTCCGAAGCTCGAGCGCGAAATCCACAGCGGGAAAACCTGTTTCGTGGTCGTCGGCGCCGGTCACCTCGGCGGGCCGGCGGGCTTGTTGAGTTTATTGCGCGGACACGGTTACCGGCTCGAGAAACTTTAGCGCCGCGGCGCGCCGGTTTTCATTTTGCATTCGCGGGCGGCTCCCGGATGATTGCTCCGCTGTGCCCGAACTTTCGAAGACATACGATCCGTCGGCGGTCGAACCGAAGTGGTATGGACGCTGGCTTGAGCGCAGATATTTCCACGCCGATCCCGCGTCGCCGAAGCCCGCGTTCTCGATCGTTATTCCGCCGCCGAACATCACCGGTGTGCTCACGCTCGGGCATGTTTTAAACACCACCATCCAGGACATTCTCGCGCGCCGCGCACGCATGCTCGGGCGCGAAGTGCTCTGGTTGCCGGGGACAGATCACGCTGGTCTCGCGACCCAGACAGCGGTCGAGAAAGCCTTGCGGAAAACTGAAAAAATCACCCGCCACGATCTGGGGCGCGAAGAATTTCTCCGCCGTACCTGGGAGTGGCGCGAGAAACATGGGCGGATCATTTTCGAGCAGCTCCAGCGCCTCGGTTGTTCCTGCGATTGGGAACGCGAACGTTTTACCCTCGACGCCGATTACGCGCGCGCCGTGCAGCAGGTCTTCGTCGACCTGCACGCGAAGGGAATGATTTATCGCGGGCGCCGGGTGATCAACTGGGACCCGGCCGCGATGACCGCGCTTTCCGACGAGGAAGTGATTCCGACGAAACAGAAGAGCACGCTCTATTATGTGCGCTACGAATTGGTCGATGAACCGGGAAGATTTCTCGAAGTCGCGACCACCCGGCCGGAGACGATCATGGCCGACGTCTCCCTCGCGGTGCATCCCCAGGATGGGCGTTATCAGGACTTGTTAGGCAAAAAAGTCTGGCGCCCGCTGGCGCGCGAGGCTTTGCCGATTATCGGCGACGACGTCATCGATCCGGAGTTCGGCACCGGCGTGCTCAAGGTCACGCCCGCGCATGACAAAGTGGATTTCGAAATTGGCCAGCGCCATCAACTGCCGGTGATCGATGTCCTTCATCCGAATGGACGAATCAACTGTCCCGCCGTCCCGGAGCTCGACGGGATGGAACGTTTCGAAGCGCGCAAAAGAGCCGGCGAAATGCTCGCGGAAAGCGGCCTGCTCGCGAAGGAAATCCCGTACGAAAACACCGTCGGCTTCAGCGAGCGCGCGGGCGTGCCGATTGAACCGCGTCTGAGCGAGCAATGGTTTTTTCGTTACCCAAAAACGACGGAAGCGCTCGCGGTGGTGCGCGAGCATTTGATCCGTTTCTTTCCCGGCCACTGGGAAAAAGTTTACGCGCAATGGCTGGAGAACATTCAGGACTGGTGCATCAGCCGGCAGGTTTGGTGGGGTCATCGGATTCCAGCGTGGTATGGGCCTAACGAGACCATCCGCGTGCAACTGGAATCGCCCGGCGATGGTTGGCGGCAGGATGACGATACGCTCGACACCTGGTTTTCGTCCTGGCTGTGGGCCTACGAAACGATGGACGCGGAGACGCGGGCGAAGTTTTATCCGACCTCGGTGCTGGTGACCGCGCCGGATATTATTTTTTTCTGGGTGGCGCGCATGATCATCGCCGGGCTTGAGTTCAAGCCGGGCAAATCCGAGCGCGATGAAGACAACATTCCCTTCCGCGATGTTTATTTTACCGGCCTGATTCGCGATCGCTCCGGCCGAAAGATGAGCAAGTCGTTAGGCAATTCGCCCGACCCGCTGGAGCTGATGACAAAATATGGCGCGGATGGATTACGCTTTGGTTTGATGCGGATGGCGCCGAGCGGACAGGACATTCGCTTCGACGAAAAGCAGATTGAGGAAGGGCGAAATTTCGCGACCAAGCTTTGGAACGCGGCGCGCTTCCGGCAGATGCACGGGCCAAGTGAAGCGAAGCCACAACTCCAGCCGGACGCGCTTTCAATTTATGCGCGGGAAGTGCTGGCGCGGCTCGACGAAACGATCGACGCGATTGAAACGGCATACGCCGAATACCGTTTTAACGAAGTGGCGCAGCGACTTTACGATTTTTTCTGGAGCGATTATTGCGACTGGTTCATCGAGGCTTCGAAAACGGAAATCTTCAGCGAAGATGCGAGCCGGAAAGCTTCCGTGCTCGCGGTGATGGATCACGTGCTCTCGGCGGTGCTGCGCTTGTTGCATCCGTTCATGCCGCATATCACCGAGGAGCTTTGGCACGTGATGGGATTCGGCGCGACTGATTCGACGATTCAATTCGAACCCTCACCCGCGAAGACGCAACTGGAGCGCACCGATGGAGGACGAGTGCGCGCAGTTTATGAATTGGTGGAAGCCGGCCGCAATCTGCGCGCGGAATCGCGTGTGGCTTCGAACAAGAAAGCGGACTTCATTTTGCGGGCGTCAGAGAATTGGGTCGCGGAAGAATTGCCGACGATCGCGCGATTGCTGAACGCTGAGAGACTGGAGCTTGATCCGAATCATCAACCTGTGCCGGGCACGCCAGTGGCGGTGAGCTCGTTAGGCGAACTGCATTTGATCATCGCCGGCGGCGACCAGGCCGCGGAGCGCGACCGCTTGGAAAAAGAAATCGCCAAATGCGAGGAAGAGCTGCGCACGGTCAAGGCCAAGCTGGCCAATTCTTCGTTCGTCGAGCGCGCACCGGCCGCGGTGGTGGAAGAGCATCGTCGCCGCGAAACTGATTTCACCGAGCAACTCGCGCAACTGACGCGCGCGCGCGATGCGTTGCTCTAGCCGGCCGGTTCAGGTTATTTTCTCGAGCGCCTGATGAGCTTGTGGAAAAAACTTCTCTGGATCGCAATCGCGCTGCTTGGACTCGGCGCGATCGCCGTGCTCGCACTCGCGCGGGGCGAGCAGATCAGCGCGCTCTGGATCATCGTCGCCGGGCTTTGCTCGTTCGCGATCAGTTATCGTTTCTACAGCCGTTGGCTGGCGGTGAAAGTTTTGGGATTGAATGATGAGCGTGCGACTCCGGCGGTGGTGCAGGAGGACGGGAAGGATTTTGTGCCGACGAATCGCTGGATGGCTTTCGGTCATCACTTCGCGGCCATCGCCGGACCGGGGCCGCTGGTGGGACCGGTGCTCGCGGCGCAGTTTGGGTTTTTGCCGGGCACGCTCTGGATTTTAATCGGCGCGACGCTGGGCGGTGGCGTGCATGACATGATTGTGCTTTTCGCGTCGGTGCGGCGGCGCGGGAAGACGCTCGGACAAATGGTGAAGGATGAAATCGGTCGCGGCGTCGGCGCGCTCGCGCTCGTGAGTGTGCTCGCGATCATGATCATTTTGATGGCGGTGCTCGCACTGGTGGTGGTGCAGGCGCTGGCAAAAAGTCCGTGGGGCGTTTTCACGATCACGACCACGATTCCGGTGGCGATCATCATGGGCCTGGGATTGCGCAGCGGCCGGATCAATGTCGGCTGGATTACCGCGTTCGGTCTCGCCGGACTCGCGTTCGGAGTGTGGGGCGGACAATTTCTCGCGCACTTTCCGATGGTGCAAAGCTGGTGCACACGCGATGAAAAATGGCTCGCCTGGTCGCTGATGGTTTACGCGTTCGCGGCTTCGACTTTGCCGGTCTGGCTGTTGCTGACGCCGCGCGATTATCTGAGCACATTTCTAAAACTCGGAACGGTCGCGGCGATGGCGGTAGCGGTGATCGTGCTTCGACCGACGCTGTTAATGCCGTCGATTTCGCGATTCATCGATGGCACTGGCCCGGTCTTCGCCGGACCGGTTTTCCCGTTCGTTTGTATCACGATCGCGTGCGGCGCGGTTTCCGGTTTCCACTCGCTGATTGCCTCTGGGACGACGCCGAAAATGATCGCGCGCGAGGCGCGGATTCGTGACATCGGTTACGGCGCGATGGTCACGGAAATGATGGTTGCGTTGATGGCGATGGTCGCCGCCTGCGTGATTGAGCCCGGCGAATATTTTGCGATCAACAGCAAAGGCGCGCCCGCGGAAATCGTTGCGAACATCAGTGCGCTCGGTTTTCCGGTAACGGAAGGGAGCATGCATCAGCTCGCGCAAAATCTTGGCGAGACGACGATGTTCGGACGCGCGGGCGGCGCGCCGACGTTTGCCGTCGGGATGGCGCACATGTTCGCGCGCATCTCGTCGAATCCAACTGCGCTCGCGCTCTGGTATCACTTCGCGATCATGTTCGAGGCCTTGTTTATTCTCACGACGCTGGATGCGGGCACGCGGGTCGGGAGATTTCTACTCCAGGACTTGTTAGGCAACGTCTGGCGTCCGTTAGGCGATACGCGTTCCCTGCCGGCGAACGTCCTGGCCAGCGGGCTGCTGGTGGCGGCCTGGGGTTGGTTTTTGTATCAAGGAGTCCTGGACCCGTTAGGCGGAATCAACAGTCTTTGGCCGCTCTTCGGGCTGGCGAATCAATTGCTCAGCGTGATCGCGCTCTGTCTTGGGACGACGCTGCTGATCAAGATGGGGAAGGCGCGTTATCTTTGGGTAACGCTGGCGCCGCTTTGTTTCATGTGCGCGGTCACGTTTTCCGCGGGTTACCTGAAAGTGTTTTCCGCGGACCCGAAGATTGGTTTTCTCAGTGGCGCGAATGGGCTGCTGACGAACGCGGTCAGTGCCGCGCCTGAAAAAGCCGCGGGCATGATTCGACAGGCCGGAGTGTGGCGCCTGGATGCGCTGGTCGCGCTCGGATTCCTGACCCTGGTTATCCTGATTGTCGGCGGCTGCGCGCTGGAATGGTGGCGACTACTGCGTGGCCGTAAACCGGTGGTGCTACACGAAAGCGAATTCGTGCGCCTAACCGCGGTGCACTCAAGCGTCCAGTAGCCGCCGCCTATCTTCGGCGGAGGAGAACTTCGATCTCTTCGTCGCGGCGCGCAAAAATGACGCGGCCATCTTCGATCGACTTGACCGTGATCTGATAAGTCTGGTTGCCAAGTTGCAATCCAAAGACCTGGCCTTCCTGCATCGTCTTACCGTTAACGATGGCAAACTTCGCGCCCGAATCCATGACGATGGAGCTGACGAGAAACGAACTCGGCATGACTTCCGGACCGGCGTGATCGCCGGAGTTATTGGCGATCTTGGACGCCGGTTTCCAGCCGATCGGCCAGAAAGGATTGCGTCCGCTTTCGTCCATCACGAAGGACGATTTATGTTTTAATTCGACCGCGGGAATTTCTGCGGGCGCGGATGCTGCGACCGCTTTCTCCTTCGTTTTCGGAGCTTCGGCGGCGCCCGATAAGTGCAAGGCTGCGATCGTTAGGAGAAGGGAACAGGTAAATTTTTTCATCGCTTGAGAATGGCGGTGTTGACGGAGAGCATGACTTGCTGGAATTGCGCGTCTTCCGCGCCGCCTTTGATCGACAGGCTCTGCACGGTCAGGAGCGGTTCACTGTTTTCGAGCGCGGCGATCGCTTTGCCGGCGCCGATAAAGTCGGCCTGCGCCAGATCAATCTGCCAGGTGTACTTCGACCACTGGGCGAGCTCAGGCTGTTTAAAGGGGATGGCCGCGCCGTTGTTGGTCGGCTTGGCCGTCGCCTTGTCGATCTGCTCGTTCGCGAAGAACGCTTTGATCCGCGGCGGGAACCAGGCGATCGGCGCGCCTTCCGGGCTCAAGGCCTCGAGGGCGGCGTAACGCGTGGTGGCATTGCCGGCCTCGGCTTCAAGATTTTTCGCGCGCATCGTTTCGCTCTTCGAAGTGGCGAGCTTACCCTGCAGATCGACGATGTTTTTTTCCATCGCTTCGCGGCTGCGATTGAGCGGCCCGAGGAAGAAACTGAAGTAAACGTAGAGCAGGGCGAAAAAGCCGAGCGTGCTCAGGCCCAGCTTCTGGATCTGATCTTTATTAAGTTTTACCTGGCTCATTTTTTCGGGCTCCGGGCGGATGCGGTGGCGGTGGCTGCGTTCTTGATGTTCTCCGCCGTTCCGGGTTTGAAAGTGATGTCGAGCGCGTAACGCGCGATCGCCATGTTCGTGCCGGCGACCTTCACCAGCGTGTCCAAGTCTTCGAGGCTTTTGAATTCCACTTTCACTCCGCTGTAGGTTTGTCCGAGTTGTTCGGTGAGCAGTTGGCGCAATTCTTCGGCGGCGGCGCGCGGCTCACGACCGGCGGCGATGCCCTGGAGCGAGACCGTGATCACCTTGGTGTCTTCGTTCACCGAACCCTCGATGCTGGTGAGTTGCGCATTCGGCGCGACGCAACGGGAAAGGTGCTGCAGCAGCGGGCCCCAGTAGAAGCGGCTTTCCATCATGGTATCGAGCACCCTGGTCGTGCCGATGATTGTGTTCAGTTCCTTGGAACGCTTTTGCGCGGTGGTTACACTCGGTTCCACTTTCGCCCGATCATGCTGGACTTGGCGGAGGCGGTTCTTGATCGCCAGAGTCCGGTAAGCCTTCAGCATATAGAAGAGCAACATGATCGCGCCGATCGTGCCCAAAATCATCATGCCGATCTTGAGCGGATCGCGCTGACGCTGCCGTTGTTCCGAGATTTGCTCGTGGAGGAGATTTAAGTGGAGAGCCATGGGAGAAGGGCGAGGGACTAGTTCCGCAGATATTCGAAGGCAGCACCGCAAGCGACATTGAGTGAGACAAATTCCTGCGGGAGCGCCTGGCGCTTGGCCGCGGGCAGGGCGACTTCGCAGGTTTCAAGCGGGTCCCAGATTTCGCAGGGCAAACCGAGCTCATCGCTCAAGGTTTGGAGAATGCTTTCCGCGCGGGCTAACCCGCCGGAAACAAAAATGCGGTGAATGCTTTCCTCGCGTTGACCTTCGAAAAAGCCGATCGAGTTGCGCACTTCCGTGGCCAGCCGGTTGAGCGAAGCGCGGCAGATCTCGATCATTCCCGGATCACCTTCCTTGACCAAAAGCTGAGCGGCCGCAGCGTCGAGACCGCCGTCCGCGGTCAATGCTTGAATGAGCGATTTGCCGCCGTAATCAACGCTCCGCACGAGGACCAATTCTTTTTTGCTCCCGATCAGGACCGTGCTTTGCAGGTGGCCCATGTCGAGCAGGAGGAAAGTGTGATTCGCGAAGATGTCCGGGTAAGCGAGCTCGAAAGCGTTAAAGGAACAAACCGGCGCGAGCTGAATGATATCCGCGGAGACACGCGCTTTGCTCATCGCGTCGGAAATTTGTTTGACCGCCGGCCGCAGCATTCCGCCGACGAGATATTTTTTCAGGCCAATGCTGGTCGCGACCTGCGTATTTCCGGAGCCGTTGCTCTCGCCCTCGGTGCTGCTGTGGCTAGCGTGGCCGTTCGCGCCATTGGAGGCGACGGGCGCGCAATCGAGCACGAAATCTTTGCATTCCTGGTTCAGAACCGCGAGCCCGTTAAGCCGGAGTGCATTGCGGAGTAAATCGACCGGCGTGTCCGGTTGTTCAATGATGCGCAGGAGCGAGCTCGGATCGGAAACCGCGAGCGCGAAACCCTTGGCGCTGCTGCCGATGTCGCGCAGGAGAAGTTTCAGCTGTTCCGCGAGATCCTCCGCGGTGTTCAACGTCTCTGGCACTTCGCGAGAGGCGTAGCTGGTCAGGACAAAACGATCCTCGCCTTTTCGCTGGAGCAAGACTCCTTTGAAAACGTGCTTTCCCAGATCGATGCCGATAACAGAATTCCCGCGCTTAGCCATGATGGTGTCCTTTCCAAAGCGGGAAGCGTGCCCACATCGCGGGTTTCCCGGTTTTCCTAGCCGGGGTGGGCGAGAAATTTTTAGCGACCGACGGCCGCCGATTCCAATTGCGGGCGATAACCGAAAAACCCGCGGGTCTTGATCAGTTCGACCACTTCCGGCGGAACCATTTTTTCCCAGGCCGGATTGCCCGACTGCAATTTCTCGAGCGCGTCCGGCGGATAAATCCGCAGGTAATCGGGGTTGTACTCCGTGACCTCGTGGATGAAGTGGTTGTCGATCAGGTAACGAAAAAGCGAGCGCAGATTTTCCGCGACCTCGACGGTGGTGGCCGTCTGGAGTTTGCCGGTTTCCTCATCGATCATCGGGTAAACGTAAAGTTTTAGCCCGCTCTTAAACATTCGGCCGAGCGCCTCGAGAATTCCGCCTTCCAGGTTCAGGTAATATTTTTCGTCGAAGATTTCCAGGAGCGTGCTCACGCCCATGACGATCCCGATCATCTTGTTCGTGTAGCGCGCGAGGTAGGCCGCGAGCCGATAGTATTCGCCGAACTTCGAGATCAAAACCGTGCGCCCGAGTGCGCCGAGGATGTCCACGCGCGCGAGAAAATCCGCGTGATTGAGCTGCCCTTCCGCGAGCAAATTTTCCAGCGTCATCTCCATCAGGACGACGATGTCTTCGTCCACGCAGTCGCATTGCTCGTGAAAAATCCGCCGTGCGCCGTTGAGCATGTCATTGGTCGCGTAGGTCACCGGGCGAAAACTGCCGCGCTCGACGAGGATGGATTTTTTATAAAAAACTTCCGCGGGCTGCACCGTCTCGCCATCGGCAGTGAACATGACTGCATTCGTTAGGCCCTGGCTCACCAGTTGCAGGCTCATCAGGCGATTGTCGACTCCGGCATAGGCTGGGCCGGAAAACTTAATCAAGTCCACTTGGATCCGATCCTCGGCCAGGTTCTCGTTCAGCGTCGCGATCAGCTTTTCCGGCTCGTGATAATAGAAGGCGCCGTAAAGCAGATTCACTCCGACGACCCCGAGCGCTTCCTGCTGGTCGACGTTGTCTTTATCCAGCATCCGCACGTGGATGATGATTTGGCTGGGCTCGCCGCGGGTTTCACTTTGATAACGAACCCCGAGCCAGCCGTGTGATTCGTTGTGCTGCTTGAAACTCCGTGCCGCCACGGTGTCGGCAAAAACAAAAAAGGTCCGCTCGCCGCCGCACTTTTCGCTTAAGCGCTCGACCAGCAAATCATACTCGTGATCCAGCATCGTCTGGAGGCGGACCCGGCTGACGTAGCGCGCGGCCGTCCCGTAGATCGCGTCGCTGAAAGTCATGTCGTAAGCCGACATTGTTTTCGCGACCGTGCCGGAGGCGCCGCCGACATGAAAAAATCGCCGCGCCACTTCCTGGCCGGCCCCAATCTCGGCGAAGGTCCCGTACTTTTTCGCGTCGAGATTAATCTGGAACGCCTTCTTGTTCGTCCCCACATCCATCTCCGCATTCATCGCCTCAAGATGTGGACATTTCGTTTTACCTCAACCTGCTTTCCACAGGTCCGCGTGTCATCCCGAGTCGCGAAGACGACGAGGGACCTCGCAAGTGCACGCTTAGCGCCCCGATCCAGGACAAAGATCCCGCTAAAGACGAACGCGCTCGGCGTTTTTCGCCGGGATCCAACCGCGGAGGTCGTTAGGCAAAGCGGCGTAGCTCCAGTCGCCGCGGGTGCTGAGGATTTTGATTTCGCTCCCGGGCGGCAGAGTCAGGACCGTTCCCGCATTGTCCGCCGTCGCCAGGCGCGCGTCCGTGGCTTTCGCGGTCACAATCGCGAGCGCGCGCCCGTTCGGGCCAGTCTCCAACGCGTAGCCGCCGTAAGCCGCCGCCGCGAAAACCAGCAGCGCGCAAACGACTCCCGTCAGCATCAGGATGGAGCGCCGTCGCGAAAAAAACCATCCCGCGAGCAGGAACATCCAAACCCAAAAAGCGACCGCCGCGGCGATGGAAAACTGCATGACCGTAAAGTGCGCGACCCAGTTCTCGAGACGGTTGCGTTTTAGTTCCAGCGCCCGCGCCCTGTCCTGCGCCATGCTTAAATTTGCGGTCGCTTCCGGATGCCGCGGTTCGAGCGCGAGCGCGCGTTCGTAATCGAGAATCGCCTCGCCCAGCTCGCTGTTTCGGTAGCGTGCGTTGCCCAGATTGTAGAAGAGCGCCGCGCTCGTTTGACCAGCGCGCACCAGGGTTTGATAAAGCTCAGCCGCGTCGCGAAAATTTCCCGCGGCGTAGGCCAGGTTTCCTTTTGCCCACGCGTCGTTCTCCTGCGCCCGCGCACTCGTTCCCGCGCCTAACGAGACGAGTGCCAGCACTACGCAGCTGATTTTTCGGAGGGCCAGACTCATCCGCGCAGATGCTCCACTAATTCGAAAATCTCCCGGCGCTTCTCCGGCGAGACCGCGTGTTTGCCGTTGCCATCGCCGCCGCCACTGTAGGCGAGTTCGTCCCGCTCCTGGAATAATTGCCGCAAGCTTGCGCTGCGTTTTTCGTCGAGGCGAAACGCGGTCGCGGCCGTCTCCGCGTCTACCTGGTTCGGGTCGAGATTGCGCGCCAGCGCCGTCTTCACCTGGACCGCGCGCGCCGCCTTCGCGAAATATTCCTGCGGCGAAGACCCGTCGCGCTTCAAGCCGCGCTGCAATTCCGCGGCTTCGTGTTGCAGGCTGGCGGTGCGCCGCGCTTCGCGATTGCCCAGGCGCGATTGGCGAATTTTCCAGCCGATGAAACCGAGGAGTGCGAGCAACGGCAACGCTTGCGCCGCCCAAAAGATCGGCTGCAAATAACGCGCGGCGAAGGTCTCGTTAGCCGCGGGGCGATCGTTCAACTGATAAAGAATATCCTGTTCCTTCGCGGGCGCTGGCGTCGCCGCGGTCGGGCGCGCGGCGCTCGATGAAGGCGCGGCCTGAGCGACCGCAGGGGTCGCCGCCGGCGCGGATGCGCCTTCGATCGCCAGCGGAATCTCGTCGCTCTTCATCGTGACGTAGGCCTCCTTCACCGGATCGAAGAAAGTGAAAGCGAGCGGCGGCAATTTATTCTTCCGATCCTTCGCGCTCAGGACCAACTCGAAAGTCTTGGTCCCGCTGATCCCGACATCGTCGTCCTGTTTGAAATTTTCCGACGGTGGATACGCATGCCAGCCGCGGTCGTCCTCCAGGATCGGCGCGATCACGCGATCAAAATTCCCGCGACCGATAATTGTCGCCTTAACCGTGATCGGGTCGCCGACCTGCGCCTTCTTCGGATTCGCCTCGACCTTGAGCGTGAAAGTGCCGACCGCGCCGGAAAATCCCGGCGGCGCTTTCGGCGGCAAGGGTTTTACCTCCAGCATCGCGGGCGGGCTCTTCAAGGGCACCTCCGCCCGCACCGAGGGCGCGAACGCAGGATCGTTGAAGAAACTATTGAAGAAGGGATCGTCCTGAAGATCGCGCGGCAGGCTTGGATTCACCTGACCGCTGCGAGCCACCCGCACCGTCGGGGTCGCTTCCGCGGGCCCGATTTCGAGCTTGCCCGCGCGGACGGCGGAGATCGCGGTGTTGAAAATAAACATCTGATACGAGCGACCGTTGATCGATTCCATCGTTTGCCGCGGCTCCGGCATTTTCTGGGTGGTGAAACCCTGACCGTCGATTTGCACGCCGCTGCCTAACGACTCGATGGGCGCGCGCATGTTCAATCCCAGCCGCGCCTGCGCCGGCAGCACTTCGCCGACATATGCGGTCGTTTTCGGCAGGATCAATTCCACGAAACCGATCTGCGCTGGATCGATATTGCTCGCGCTCCGCGAAGTCCCGCCGCGACCGGGGCGAGTCGATTGGCTCGAGGAATTGAGCACATTCAAACTCAGCTCCGGCGTCTGCAAAGATTGTCCGCTGACCTCGATCCTTTGCGGCGGAATTTTGAACGTGCCCGCCTTCGACGGCGTTACGACGTAGTTATAAGTGAAGCTGTAGCTGACGCTAAAATTGTTCATCTGGTACTCGCGCGAGACACCAGCAGAACGAATCTCGAGTCCCTCGACGTCGATCTCGCCCGGAGGTTTTGGGCTGGAGCCACCAGTGATTTTGATTTGCAACTGCACCGGCCGGCCGACGCTCGTCTCTGAACTCGTGAGCACCGCAGTCACCCTCGGCGACTCCGCACGCGCGCTCGTGGCGATCGCGCAAAACGTCGTCGCCAAAAACAAAAAAAATCGCGCTCGATTAAAAAAAGCCATTCGCATCAATCCCACTCGCCCGCCTACCAATCCTTATAGACACGGCGCACGGCCTTGTGTTCATCGAGCTGCACCCGTTGTTCTTCGTCGCGCATCGACTTCAGCAAGCGTTCCGCTTGTTGTTCGCTCATCTTTCCATCTTCGTTGGCTTCCGCGTCGGCCGCATCCTCCGCTTTCTGATCTTTCGGTTGCTCTTCGCCCGCTCCTTTCACGTCCCCCGTCGGTTTCTTTCCGGGAGTGGCGCTCGGAGTTGGTGCAGGTGAATTGGAATCGCCTTCGCCCTGACCTTCGCCCGGAGACGGAGTGGGCGATGCGCCCTGTTCACCTTCGCCGGGTGAAGGCGATGGGCTCGCGCCGTTTTCCCCGGGCGAGGGCGAAGCTTTTCCCTGCTCGCCGGGCGACGGACTTGGGCTTGCGCTCTGGCCGGGACTTTCGCCGGGTGACGGCGACGGGCTCGCGCCTTGTTGCTGTTGCTGCTCGCCGGGTGAGGGCGAAGGCGTGGGACTCTGCCCCGGCTTTTGCTGTTGATCCTTGTTCTGATCTTTTTGCGATTGATCCTGTTTTTGATCCTTGTCTTTGCCGCCGCCGGATTGGTCCTTCTGCTTATCCTTGTCTTTGTCCTGGTCCTGCTTGTTCTGATCTTTCTTGTCCTTTTTATCTTGCGGACTTGGACTCGGAGACGGGGAAGGTGAGGGGGTCGGAGTGGGCGTGGGCGAAGGCTGTTGTTGTTTGCGCTTCAGTTCTTCGATCTTCTTCTTCACGAACTCGTAGTTCTCTTTCGCCTCCTTGTTCTCCGGCTCGATCTTCAGGGTCTGCGCGTAGTGCTCGAGCGCGTTCGTCCAATCCTTCAACTTCGCGTCTTCGTTTTTCTGCGCGTCGCCGTGTTCGTAGAGCGTGTTCCCCAGATTGTAATGGCTTCGGCTTTGCAGTTGCAGATCGGGCGAGAGCAGCGCCTGGCTAAAGGATTGCAGCGCCTTCCCGTAATCCTTCATTTTGAAAGCGGCCGCGCCGGCATCGAACTGGATTTTATCCGTCGCCTTGGTGTCAGGATGTTCCTTCAGGGTCTGCTGAAAGCGCTCGTACGCTTCGTTGAATTTGTCGTTCCGATATTCGTCCAGGCCGGGCGCTGCGCCTAACGAGTAGTTGATCGCGAACAAAAGGAGCGCCGCAGTGGTTAGGACCGCGCTTGGTTTCACCGTCAGCCGGCGCGCGCGGCGCGGCGCCGTCTTGCGTTCGCTGATCAGGAACGACGCCATCAGCGCGAGCAACCCCGCGGCCAGGGGCCATTGATAACGCTCGATCGGACGGCGCGAAGTGCGTGCGTCGATATCGCCCGCTTGCAATTTCGACAGGCCCTCGGTGTAGAGTTGATGCATCGATGCCGGTCCGTTTCCGAGCGGTAGAAATCTGCCGCCGGTGGACTCGGCAATTTCGCGCAAGCGTTTCTCATCCAGCCGCGATTTCACCACCTGCCCGGCGCTGTCCTTGACGAATGCGGTCCCGCCATTCTGACTCGTTAGGGGAATGAGCGAGCCTTCCGGCGTGCCGACGCCGACGGTAAAAATGCGCACGCCCGCGTCGGCTGCATTCTTGGCCAGCTTAACCGAGTCACCGGCGAGATCTTCGCCATCGGTAAAAATGATCAGCGCACGATTGCCGACGGCAGATTTGCCGAACGTGTTTACCGCCAGCGTGATTGCTTCGGAGATGTTCGTCCCGCCTTCGGGGATGATTTTGGTATCGAGATTATTGAGCGCCTCGGCGGCCGCGTCGTAATCAATTGTCAACGGCGCCTGCACAAATGCGCGCCCGGCAAACGCGATCAGGCCGATGCGATCGCCTTGCAATTCGTTGAGCAAATCCTGCGCGGCCAGCTTTACTCGCTGGAGGCGATTCGGCGCGACATCGTTCGCGAGCATGCTCCGCGAAGTGTCGACCGCGATGATCAGGTCGAGCCCTTTGCGTTTGACGTTTTCGAAAGTGTAACCCCAGCGCGGTTTCGCCAGACTAACGAGTGCCAGCGCCACCGCCAGCAGGAGCAACGCGAAACGCAGTCCGCGACGAAACCGGCTGACCGTGCCGCCGAGTTGATCGAGCAAACGCGGGGCCACGAATTGGCGCAACCGTTGCGTGCTGCGCTTCTCCGCCTGCAAAAAAAGCAGAGCCAGCACGGGCAGGGCGAGCAGGCCCCAAAGCCATTCGTTCGCGCCGAAACTGATCATTCGTTAGGCCTCATGGCAGTTTTTTCCAAAGAGTTTGCGAGAGGAGCATCTGCGCGATGAGCAGGCCGCAACCGGTCATGATGCAGACCGGGAAAAGATCGCGGTATTCCTGATATTTTTTCACGCTCACGGTCGATTTCTCGAGCTTGTCGATCTCGGCGTAAATCTCTTCGAGCGATTGCGTGTCGGTCGCGCGATAGAATTTTCCGTCCGCGATTTTGGCGACTTCGCGCAAGCCGGCCTCGTTGAAATGCACCGGCTCGTTTTGATACATCAGGTTTCCCGCGAGATCGGTGATGAAGCCGCCGCGACGATCCGGCACCGGCGCGGGTGCGACCCCATTAATCCCGGCGCCGATCGCATAGAAATGAATCTGCAGAGCCTTGAGCGCTTCCGCGGCCGTGTTCGGCGGAATCTTGCCCGCGTTATTTTCGCCATCAGTCAAAAGCACGAGCACGCGGCTCTTCGACGCCTTGTCGGTCAAGCGACTGGCGGAGGCGGCGATGCCGGAACCGATCGCGGTGCCGTCTTCGACCAGGCCAACCCGGAGACGATCGAGATTTTTCAGGAGCCAGTCGTGATCGAGCGTCATTGGACTAACGACATATGGGCGGCCGGCGAAAGCGATCAGGCCGATGCGGTCGTTAGGCCGTTCCTCGATGAATTTTCGGGTGACTTCGCGGACCGCGTCGACCCGCGTCGCCGAGTCGCCGCCGACGGTGAAATCCTTGATCAACATCGAACCGGAAACATCGAGCGCGAGCATGATGTCGATCCCGCTGGCTTCGACTTGCGTGAGGCTCTTGCCGAGTTGCGGACGCGCGAGCGCGATGACAAACAACGCCAGAGTGAGGAACAAAAGTGCGCGCAGAAATTTCCCGGCGCGTGCGGCGCTGGATTTTCCAAGGCCGCGTAGGACTGAGGTGGAAGAAAAAATCAACGCCGCGGCCGGGCCGCGTTGCCCGCGCAGATAAGCGAGAATCGGGAGCACGAGGAGGAGCGTGAGCCACCACGGTTGCGCGAACGTGAGCGCGGTGCCGGAAGGTAGCCAGTTAGGCAGGTTCAAGTTTTCCTCCTTCGACAAAGCGCGTCGCCTCTTCGAGCAACGATTCGCTGTCAGCTTCGGTCGCTTCGTAACGCGCAAACTTGATCAGGTCGCAGCGGCTCAAAAAATCCCCGAGCAGCGAGTGCTCGTCGGCGGAAAAGGGCGATGTTTTCGCGAGCGCTTCGAGGAACTCGACCGACGTCTGGCGCGTTACCGGCAGTTGATATTGCTCGACCACGTAACGGCGCAAAATATCGGAGACGCGAATGCTGAATTGATAAGGCGTCATGCTGGTGATCTCGACGCGCGCGCGTCGCAGCAGTTCGAGCGCGCGAGTGCGCGGTGATGGTTCCGGCTTCGGCCGGCGGCGCCAGCGCAGGAAAAGCCAGACGAGCAAGCCGAGCAGGCAAAGCGCGGCGAAGGCGCCCGCGAAAATCACCCAGGCCGGGACTAACGAGTAGTCGACTGGGGGCGAGATATCGTGAAATTCCTGGGCAAGAATGAGCGGCATCACGAGAGTTCAGCGATGGGCCAGGCGGCGCTCGCGTTGTTTAAAAAACGCGCGCAGGCCTGGGAGATAATCTTCGCCGGTGCGGAGCGAGATGGTGTCGATGTTGTTGCGATGCAGGGTGCGGTTCAGTTCCACGGCGCGCGCTTGCGCGAGCTCGGCGAAGTGGGAGCGGGTCGAGCGATCGCCGGTGTTGATCTCGATTTGCTCGCCGGTTTCCGCATCTTCCAAAGTAATGATGCCGATGTTCGGGAGAACCTGTTCGCGTTCGTCCTCCACATGAATGGCGATGAAATCGTGACGCCGTCCGCTGACCGCGAGTTCGCGCGAAAAATCGCCCGCCTGAAAATCCGAAACGAAAAACACGACCGCGCGGCGCGTGACCACTTTGTTCAAGTAACGCAGCGCGAGCGCGGGATCGGTCCCGCGGCCTTGCGGATGGAAATAAAGAATCTCGCGAATCAATCGCAGCGTGTGTGAGCGACCTTTCTTGGCCGGGATATAAAGTTCGACCTGATCGCTGAAGAGGAGCAGCCCAACCTTGTCGTTGTTTCGGATCGCGCTGAAGGCGAGCAAACACGCGACTTCCGCGGCCAGCTCGCGTTTCGATTGCAGGTTGCTTCCAAAATTCCCGGAGGCGCTAACATCGACAACGAGGATGACGGTGAGCTCGCGTTCTTCAGTGAATTTTTTGACGAACGCGGTCCCGAGGCGCGCGGTCACGTTCCAGTCGATCGCACGAATTTCATCGCCCGGTTGATATTCGCGGACTTCGTCGAAATTCATCCCGCGCCCCTTGAAGACGCTGTGGTAATCGCCCGCGAAAACCGTTTGCACCAAACCGCGCGTCTTGATTTCGAGCGCGCGGATTTTCTTGAGAATGTCGGCGGGTGTCTGCTGCGTTTCCTCCATGACGACTCGTTAGGGCACCGGCAATCCCGCGAAGACTCGCTCGATGATGGTCTCGCTCGAAATCGTTTCCGCCTCCGCTTCGTAGCTGACGATGATGCGGTGACGGAGGACGTCGTGGCCGATGCTCTTGATGTCCTGCGGGGTGACGTAGCCGCGGCCGTTGAGGAAAGCGTGGGCGCGCGCGGCGAGCGCGAGATAAATGGTCGCGCGTGGCGACGCGCCGTAGCGAATCAGGCCGTCGAGTTTTAAATTATAGGAAGCGGGTTCGCGCGTCGCCCAGACGACATCGACGATGTAATCCTTCACCCGATCGTCGATGTAAATGCTGTTCACGACCGCACGCGCCGCGATGATCTGTTGCGGGTCGACGACCGGCGAAACCTTGAGATCCGGCGACGATGTCGCCATCAAATCGAGGATGGTGCGCTCCTCGGTTTTTAGCGGATAGCCGACGTTCAGTTTCAACATGAAGCGATCGAGTTGCGCTTCCGGAAGCTGGTAAGTGCCTTCCTGTTCGAGCGGATTTTGCGTCGCCAAAACCAGGAAGGGATCGGAGAGGGGATAGGTTTGATCGCCGATCGTGACCTGCCGTTCCTGCATCGCCTCGAGGAGCGCGCTCTGCACTTTCGCGGGGGCGCGATTGATTTCGTCGGCCAGGATCAGGTTCGAAAAAAGCGGCCCGAACTTGGTCGTGAATTCGCCGCTGCGCGGATTGTAAATCAGCGTGCCGATCAAATCGGCGGGCAGAAGATCGGGGGTGAATTGCAGTCTCTGGAAGCCGGTTTGAATTGCGGCCGCCAATGTTTTGACGGTCAGGGTTTTTGCCAAACCGGGAACGCCTTCGAGGAGGATGTGGCCGTTCGCGAGCAGGCCGAGGAGGAGACGATCGACCAAATATTTCTGACCGATGACCACGTGGCCAATCTGCTCGCGCAAGAGCGGGATCCATTGGCCGAGCTGCTGGACTTCGCGGGTGATCTCCTGCGTTGATTTCATAGAATTGGGTGAGACAGAGTGGGCCGCGGAATGTTCGATCTAGCGAGGCTCCGAACTTTCAGAACGCGCGCGGCAGGCGAGAAGGATGGGTAGTCCCGGGTAGGGCTCGGCCTGACGGATGCGGCCTTCGATATAACGCCCGTAGCCGTCGCTCAAGAGTTTCGGTTGGTTGACGAAGAGGACGAACTTCGGTGGATCGATCGCGCGTTCGCTTTCGCCTTTGGACTGCGCGGCGTAGAAAAGCTTCAGGCGTTTGGTGCCGATGGTGGGCGGCGGGTTTTCATCGAAGGCGGCGCGGAGGAGACGATTGAGAACTCCGGTGCCGATGCGGGCGGAAGACGCGGTCTGGATGTCGGCGATCAGTTCAAACAACTGCAAAACGTTTTCACCGGTAATGGCGGAAGCGATCAAGACGGGTGCGTAATCGAGAAAGAAAAGATTTGCGCGCGTTTCTTCGACGAGCCGTTTCATTTCCTGTTTCTGTCCGCGTGCCGGTCTCACCAAATCCCACTTGTTGAGAATAACGAGTGATGGTTTGCGCGATTCCTGGATGAGGCCGGCGATTTTTTTGTCCTGCGTGGTCACGCCGCAGGTGACATCGATGACCAGGACGCAGAGATCGGCGCGCCGCACCGTGCGCTCGGCGCGCATCACGCTGAAGACTTCGACCGAGGTCGAATGTTTGCTGCGCGCCCGCATGCCGGCGGTGTCGATGAGGAGAAATTTTTGTCCAGCGCGTTCGTAGGCGATATCGACGGCGTCGCGCGTGGTCCCGGGAAGGTCGCTGACGATGGTGCGTTGATCGCGCAGGATGGAATTGATTAGGGAAGACTTGCCAGCGTTTGGCCGGCCGATGATCGCGAGGGCGACGGGTTTTTCGGTTGTCGATTCCTGGTTTTCTATTTCCACGGAAGCCGGCAACAGGTCGTCGATGGTTTGCAGCAACTCGGAGATGCCGCGGCCGTGGGCGGCGCTGATCGGAATGGTGTCGTTAAAATTCAGGCGCGCGAAATCGGACTCGAGCGCTTCGTGATTTACGTGATCGATTTTGTTGATCACGAGCACGACTGGCGTGCGCGCTTTGCGCAACATGGTCGCGAGTTCCTGGTCGACCGGCGCGAGGCCGTGCTGCGCGTCGACCACGAAAAGAATCAGGTCGCTCTCGCGCATCGCGGCGTCGGCGGCCGTGCGGACTTGCACGGTCAATTCGGTTTCACCGGCGCCGCCGATGCCGCCTGTATCCCAGATGAGAAAGGGACGGACGCCTTTGTTTACCGGCGCAGCCAGACGATCGCGCGTGATCCCGGGTTGATCATGGACGATAGCGATGTTGCGGCCGGCGAGGCGATTGAAGAGCGCGGATTTCCCGACATTCGGCCGGCCGACGATGGCTACTTTAAAATCTTCCGCGCGCGGTTGGTTCATCAATGCGAGCGCCGGGGAGCGGCGCGTTTAGCCAATCTTCGCGTTGGCGTGCCCCGCGGCCTGCAACTGTCGCACTCCATCGGTCACGTAGATGAGGCCGGAGACGAAGGTGAACAGCCCTGCCGCGCCGGCAATATACACCAGCGGGACGAAATGCAGTTGCAGCATGACCCATCCGAGCGCGAACATTTGCAAAACGGTCGCGACTTTTCCGGTCCAACTGGTGCGCACAGTGACCTTGCCGTTGAGGAGATGAAGGACGGCGCTCCCGACGAGGATGACGACGTCGCGCGTAATCACCAGCACCGGAAACCACGCGGGGAAGCGGCCGTAATCGGGATCGATCTCGCTCCAGTTACAAATGCTCAAAGTGATGATCGCGCTCAAAAGCAAACCCTTGTCGGCGATCGGATCGAGAATGACGCCGAGCGTGCTCCGCTGATTGTAACGTCGCGCGACGTAACCATCGAGACCGTCGCTGACCGCCGCGACCAGGAAGATGATGATGGCGGTGAATCGTTGCCACTCCAGCGGTTCGCCGCGTTGCACACTCTGGCCGTAGTAGATCGCCATGGTCACGAAGGCTGGGATCAGGAGGATCCGGACGATGGTGATTTTGTTCGCCGTGGTCATGGTTTCTGCGTTCACCAAAACCGCGGGCTCTGCAGATGCAAGATGTTTCCGGGCGACAATCGGGCGACGGCAAAATCAATTCGCCGGGCGCATCGCCCGGAGCATTTTGTTGCCGGTGCTAAAGCGGATGTAGCGATGCCAGACGAAAACCAAATCGAAGATGAGCGCGCTCAGCCACCACAAATACAGAAAGGCCGCGCCCGCCAGAATGACCGGCCAAAGGGTCGCGTCGCCGAGCCGGCCGTTGATTAATTGATGCGCCACGATCGCGGCCAGCGCCGCGCTCATCCACATCAACGGCTTCAATCCCGCGCGCGGCCACCAAGCGGAAATGGTCGCCGCGAGCAGCCCGATGAGCGCGATCACCGCGATCAAATCCCAGCGCGCGTTCCCGCCGAAATGTCGGTAAAAAAATCCGCCGAGCTCGTTCGCGGCCGCGTTGCTGATCAAAGAATTGTAGCCCCAGATGGAGAGCCCAAAAACGATCCCGGCCACAATGTGCCACGGCCAGAATTTCGCCAGGCGCGGGACGCGCGCGATCAGGGTCATCCCCGCGAGCAGGAAGGTCAGCGCCACCACATTCTTTCCGACGAACACGAACTCGGTCGTAGCGCCGGGAACAAATTTCGCGACCGCCTTGTAGAAAAGATAAACCCCGAAGCCGAGCAGGCTCAGGCAAAACAGATACGGCAAAATCCAGCTCACGATCCACGGCAGAAGCTTGGTCGACGGGCGCGCGACATCCGGTTTTCCTTCGATCACTTCGGCGATGAAATGACTGAAGACAGCGCCGTCTTTCCAGTAATCGTTGTGCGCTTTTCCGGGAAACGGATATCGCGTGAAACCGATATCGTGCGCACTGGTGAAATCGAAGAAGTCGTTAGGCGCGATCTCCTCGGCCGATTGTTTCCATTTATTTTGCACCAGCCAATCGCGCGCGCTATCGAGCTCGAAACCGACCGGATCGCCATAGTCGTAGTAGTTGCGCCACTGGATGGGGCGTGCGCGCTCCCGCCCCTCTGGTCGCGCGAAAGATTTCCAGAGGTCCGGCCACATCACGATGTGTTTGTCGATCGGCGAACCAATCGTTAGGTAGCCAGCCAGCTTGTCGGTCCATTGTTTGTCCGCGGCGCTATTACGGGTTAGTGCCGTCATGATCCCGAGAAACGAAACCACCGTGCCTTCGCTGTGCGCGACGATATGGATTTCCTCCAGCTCGGGATTTTTTCGCGGATCGGAAAGCGCGCGCATCACCCGGTCGAATTCCTCCGCGATCCGCGCGCGATAATCGGCAAACTCGGTCACGATCTGGACGTCGCCCAGGTAATCGGTCAGCAAACTCGCGAGCTCGAACTTGGCCATCCCCGCCTTGCTCGCGATGAAGAGCAAATTTTCCAGCACCCGGATAGTCTCGATCATTTCCGCCACCACCGTGCTCGCCTTGTCGTAATCGATCTGGGCTTCCTTGTTTTTGCAGTAATCGAGCGCGCGCACTCGCTCGACCACGGTCTGCGCCCAGCTCTTCGCTTCCTCGATCGTATCCTTGCTCTGCGCGGCTTCGCGCGGAATTCCAGCCCAATATATTTCCGCGAATACGGTCCCGCGCAGCTTCGCCGGAATCTCCGGCGGCCAGGTCGGCTCGAATAATCTCCACGATCCGACCTCCGGCGGCGTCGCATGAAATCCGCCCAGCGGTGTCCGCCCGCGATGCCCGCAATAATCGGTGAACGCCGCCGCCACCGATTGCACCGTGGCGTAACGAAACTGATCACCGATACCGTGGACCGCGACGACCACCTTTTTGGCAGATTGCCCCGCCGGCGGTGCGGTTATCTTTACCTCAGCTTGTGGAGTCGTTAGGGGATTCATCGCGGGCTGCAGCGCGGTCGATGATTAACCGGTGAGAATGCCCGATTTGAAACCTTCGCGCCGAACGAGGCAAGCGCCGTTTCTACTCGCCGGTCGTTCCGCCCCGCCCTGAGTGCATGCAAATAATTTGGTCCTGCGCGCGAGACGGGTAAGATTCGTGCTCGCGGCGCCGATGTGGCGAAATGGCAGACGCAACGGACTTAAAATCCGTTGGGCTTAAACGCTCGTGCGGGTTCGAGTCCCGCCATCGGCAGCCTTTTGGGAGGCTTTGGAAACGGCGACGATTTTGTCGCCATCTCGCTTTCCAAGCCCGATCGCTTTGCATCCGCGGGCACAAGCGGCACGTATCTCACCAGTCGTGCATTAAACCTGTGGCAAAAAAACTCATTGCAACCTTCGTGGTCGTCGCGCTCGTTAGTGCGGGCGCTTTCCTTTACTTGAGAGGCGGGAGCCATCGCGGGCAGGTGCTTCAGGAGACACGTCCGCTCGCGGCGACGGCCGATCCTTTGCGGGTTGTCTTGACTCCACTGAGCGGAGAGGGAGCGCTCGATGACGAGATTCGCAATCTGCAGCGGAAGATCGCGCAATCATCCGATCACGAGGCGCTGCTCGAACGTCTCGGTTGGGCCTTTGTGGCCAAGGCGCGCCTAACGAGTGATCCCGGGTTCTACAATCTCGCGGAAGTCGCGGGGAAGGCAATCTCAGTCCAGGGGCCGGCGGCTCCCGGAAGGGCGTTGCTCCTCGGCCATATCGCCGACGCGCAGCATAATTTTGCCGAAGCAGAGAAGATCGCGAGGCAGTTAACGAACCAACGGAATTTCGTCTTCGATTATGCGCTTCTGGGCGATGCCTTGATGGAGCAGGGGAAGCTGACTGAGGCGGTGGATGCTTACCAAAAAATGGTCGACTTGAAGCCCTGCTTGCAGACCTACAGCCGCGTGGCCTACATGCGCTGGCTGAAGGGCGACCTGCCGGGCGCGGTCAAGGCAGCGCGTGTTGCAGTCGGTGCGGGCAGCCCGCGCGAGCCGGAAGCGACCGCCTGGGCCTATACGCGCCTCGCGCTTTATGAACTCCAAGGAGGAAATGCGCCTCATGCCTCCACCGACCTGGACCTGGCGTTGCAATTAGCTCCAGCTTACGCGCCGGCTTTGCTCATGCGGGGCAAGCTTCTGCTCGGCGAAGGTCAGGCGGCGGAAGCAATCGCTCCGTTGCGGGAGGCTGCGGCGAAGAGTCCGCTTCCAGATTATCTATGGACGCTTTCGGAAGCACTGCGGAGCGACGGCCAGACCGAGGCAACGCAAAAAGTGGAAGCTCTCCTCTCGAAGTCCGGGGCGATGGCCGATCCGCGGACGTTTGCGCTCTTTCTGAGCTCACGTGGCGAAAGTGCCGAGGTGGCGTTGCGGCTTGCCAACGCTGAACTCGAAACGCGCCATGACATTTTCACCTATGATGCGCTTGCGTGGGCACAACTAGCCGCGGGCCAGGTAAAAGAAGCCCGGGAAAATAGCCTGCGCGCCCTGGCTGAGGGGACGCAAGACGCCCGTCTTTTCTACCATGCCGGGGCCATTGCCGCCGCCGATGGGGATAACGCGGACGCGCTCAAGTTTCTAAATCAAGCGCACGGAATTGAGCAGCTTCTGCTTCCCTCAGAAAAGCAGGGGCTCGCCAAGGTTACTGCTTCCGTCCTCGCGGCCACCTCCCATCTTTCTTCCAAATAACAACCCAACCAAACAACCAAGAGAAACAACAGATCATGATACCTAATAAGTTTACTTGCCGGGCGGTCACGGCTGGCGCAGCGCTTCTCGCGCTGGTCACGCTTTGCCCAGTCCCAGCGCGAGCCTCCAGTCACATGGACGCTCCCCTCATCACCCTCGATCCGTCGGCAAATACGACGGATGTCTACGCCTTCTTGACTGAAGATAACGGCGCAAAAATGCTCGAACTTTCACTGGCAGTCTATCCCTTTGAGGAACCCGGCATCGGACCTAACAAGTATAACTTCGACGATAACGTTCTCTATGAGATCCACGTGGCTCTAGGCGCTGACGTGGCCGCAGGAAACTCGACCATTACCTACCAGTTTCGGTTCACCACCACCTTTAAGAATACGAACACGATCCTGCAGTCGTATACCGGCGTCGTAAAGGACGTAGACGATGCGAACCAAAACCTGACCCAACGTTACACGGTCACGGAAATTGATAATCGGACGACCCCGGCGACGACCACCACCCTGGGCACCGGAGTAGTACCTCCGAACAATCAAGGCATCGCGACCCCGTTCTATAACACGGGCGATGATGGGAACAATCCCGCGAAGCCAGGCGTCTCCGATCCTGCGCAATTGGATAAATACACTACTCAGTCGATTGTTAGTCTCGGTACTACTGGCGCGCGGGCCTTTGCGGGACAACGTGAAGACGGTTTCTATGCGGATATCCAGTCGGTCTTCGATCTGCTGAGTTTCCGGAAAGGGACAGCTTCATTTGATAGCCAGGCCGGTTTTAACCTGCATGAAATGACCCTTGAAATTCCAGTCAGCGCCCTCGGCGGTGATCAGCAAGTGGTCGGCGTCTATGCCACCACCAGTCGGCAAACGACCCGCGTCCTGACCGATGGTCCGGGATCTCAGAATCCGGTTAACTCCGGTGCGTTCGTCCAGGTAGCACGCCAAGGCAACCCGCTCTTTAACGAAGGTCTGGTTGCATTGGTAGACAAGGATCTCTACAGCCGCACCCAGCCTAACCAGGATGCGACCACCTTTGATAAGTATGCCCGTACTCCTGAGCTGGCGAAGTTGATCAATGCGATCGTTTTCGCCGGTCAACCCCCAGTCGCCCCGGAGAATAACCGGACTGACCTCGTCGGTATTTTCATTCCTGACTTGATCAAGGTCGATCTTTCGACTCCTCCGGCGCGGCTCGCTGGCGGTGGCGCAAATTTCGCAGCTAACCCAGATGACGCAGGTTTCAGCCGTCTCGGCATCTTCGGCGGCGATACCTTGACCAGCACGGTGCAGACATTTCTCGGCACCGATCAGGTCCCGGGCGGCTGGCCAAACGGCCGGCGCTTCGGCGACGACGTGCTCGATATCGCGGTTAGCGCTATCATAAGCGACCTGCGCACGACGCCTCCTACGATCCGCTCCGCGGATGGGATCGATAACGTGAGCAAGAATGACAGCGTTTATAGCAAAGTGTTCCCATATGGCGGGACGCCGCATAACGGTCGCAACCACGAGCATCATAACGTGACCGCCGCGGGCGCCGGAGTGAGCAGTCGATTCCAAAACGTCTCGACCCGTGGATGGGTTCAAGGCGGCGATAACGTCCTCATCGGCGGCATTATCATTGGCGGCGGCGCCGGTAATAAGTCCGTCCTAATCCGCGGCATTGGTCCCGAGCTCTCCGGGCGCGGAGTGCCGAATCCCCTGGCCGATCCGGTCGTGGAAATCTATTCGGGCAGCACCAAGATTGCCGAGAACGATAACTGGAAGGACACCCAGATGACGGAGATCATGGCCACTGGCCTCGCTCCGACTGACGACAAAGAAGCGGCGGTCTTGATCGATCTCGCCCCGGGTAACTACACCATGATCGTGCGGAGTAAGGATACCTCGATTGGCATTGGCCTGGTCGAGGCTTATGAGGTAGCTCCGAGGACGACGACCGCGGCGAAATAATCACCGTTCACGTCTAGTAGTTTGTATAACGCGGGCCGACCTGGATAACTCCGGGTCGGCCCGTAGTTTTAATCGATCCATGCAAGGTTCTCTCCGAACACGCGGCGGTGCGATTCGCTTGCGACTGATCGCGATCTCCGCGTTGATCTTTGCGGCGAGTTGTCTCCGCGCTTTCGGGCACGACCCGGGATTGAGTGGCGCGAATCTCGACCTGACTGACGGCGGAGTAACTGTGGTCTTGACCTTTAACGAGCGCGATATCGCCGGCCTCTTCGGGATCACGGCCGATACCCTGCGGGCTCCCGGCAGCCAGCGCGAACTCGAAGGCATGGCTAGCCGCGCTGTCGCGCTCCGCCAAGATAGTTTGGTGCTTGCGCCCTCGGCTAGCTCCGCCGCGATCGACGAGAATCAAAACGTGGAGTTCCGCTACACCTTCGCCATGCCGCGCGCGATCACGCAACTAACGTTCGATTCGTTACTCCTCCAGGATCTTCCGTTTGGACATCGCCAGGCTTTCGCCGCGCGCGATGCCGCAGGGAACGAGATTGCGCGCCAGATTCTCAGCGGGCGCGATCGTGTCGCGACAGTCTCTGTCCGGGGAACGCAGAGCGCGCCGCGGGGAGGCTCGCGTTTTTTTGAGTTTCTCCTCCTCGGCATCCGCCACATCCTGACCGGCTACGATCATCTCTTGTTCTTGTTCGGCCTCCTCGTGGTCTGTCGCACTTTGCGGTCTGCGCTCCTCTTGATTACCTGCTTCACAATTGCGCATTCTCTTACCCTGGCCTTATCCACCTTCGGGTTAGTTAATCTGCCGAGCCGTTTCGTGGAAGCGACGATTGCTGCTTCCATCCTTTATGTTGGGATTGAAAATTTCCTCCGGGCCGACGGCGCGCTTCGCGGCCGCTGGCTCCTCACTTTTGCCTTTGGACTCATTCACGGCTTGGGCTTCGCCAGCGTCCTCCGCGAGATGGGTATCGCCCGCACCGGCCTCGCGGCGGTGGTGCCGCTGGTGGCTTTTAATTCTGGCGTGGAAGTAGGGCAGCTAACTGTAGCAGCTGCCCTTCTACCGATTCTCTGGAAACTGCGCCAGCGCCCCGCCTTTCTCCGCCTCGGCGTCCCCGCATGCTCGTTGGCGGTTGCCGCGGCGGGGGCTTACTGGCTGTTCGAGAGAACCGTTTTGAGCTAGGCCCTGCGCTACAGTTTGGTTATAGGAGAAAGAAAGGGGGAAAAAACATCGGACTCGGCATTTTCTCGCCAAACCAAACCGCCGCGCACCTTTCGGATGCGCGGCGGCCGAAGTTTACCTAACGAGCGGTTGTCACCAGATATTCACCCGCTTATCCTCCGGGCGGATCATCTTCGAGCCGGCCGGGATATCAAAGGCCTGCGCGAACTCGTCGAAGTTTGAGAGCGGCCCGATGGTGCGGAAACGACCGGGAGAATGCGGATCGGTGTTGACCCGCAAGCGCTGCTCTTGCTCGCGCATATTGCCGCGCCAGATCTGCGCGAAGGCGAGGAAGAAACGCTGCTGCGGGGTGAAGCCGTCGATCTTCTTGTTGGCTTCCTCGGGATGTTTCGCGAGCGCTTTTTGCAGGGCCATGTAGGCGAGCCGGACGCCACCGATGTCGGCGATGTTTTCTCCCTGGGTCAGCTCGCCATTCAGGTGCAAACCGGGGAGTGGTTCGAACTCGGCATACTCTTCGATGATTTTCTTGGCGCGCTTGTTGTATTCGTCCGAGGAAGCCTTCGACCACCAGTCGCGCAGGTTACCCTGGGCGTCGTATTGACGGCCTTGATCGTCGAAGCCGTGCGTCATTTCATGACCAATGACCGCGCCCATGCCACCATAGTTGACCGCGTCATCAGCCTTTGGATCGAAGAACGGCGGCTGCAAAATACCCGCCGGAAACACGATCTCGTTCATGTTCGGATTGTAGTAGGCGTTCACCGTCGGCGGAGTCATGCCCCACTCGCTGCGATCCACCGGCTTGCCGACTTTTTTCAATTGCCGCTCGCTTTCAAAAATTCCCGCGCGGATGGAGTTCATCACGTACGGGCCGCGATCTACTTTGAGCGTCGAGTAATCGCGCCATTTGTCCGGGTAACCAATCTTGACCGCAAAGGCCGCGAGCTTTTTCAGCGCTTCGTCCTTCGTCGGTTGATCCATCCAATCGAGGGTCTTGATCCGGTCGCTGAGCGCGTCCTCGAGGTTATGCACCATCTCGAGCGCGCGCTCCTTGGCTTCCGGCGGGAATTTCTCCGCGACGTAAAGTTTGCCGAGTGCTTCGCCTAACGAGGCATCGGTCGAGGCGACGACGCGTTTCCAACGCGGCTTGATCTGCGCGGTCCCGCGCAAGGTGGTTTCGAAAAAGCGGAAATTTTCATCCACGAAATCCTTCGAAAGATCCGGCGCGGTCGCATGAATCAAATGCCAGCGCAGATAAGTCTTCCAATCGTCGATCGCGACCGTGGTGAAGGTTTTGTTGAAAGCCTTGAAGAAATCGAGCGTGGCGACATTGATATCGCCGGGCGCCGGCAGGTTGACGTCCGTGAAGTAGGTCTCCCAGTTAAAATCCGGGGTCATCTTTTGCAGATCGGCCTGCGTCATCTTGTGATAAACCGCCTGCGGATCGCGCAATTGCACCCGCGTCATCGCCGGCGTCGCCAGCGCGGTCTCGATTGTCATCACCGTCTTCGCATGGCCGCTTGCGACTGCCGGTTTGTCGCCGAGGAGCGCGAACATTTTGCCGACATGATCGACGTATTCTTCGCGGATCTTTTTCGAAGCGTCATCCGGCTTGGTGTAGTAATCGCGATCCGGCAAACCGAGGCCGCCCTGGAATGCCTGGCCGATCACTTTCGTGCTGTCCTTGTCGTCCTGGCCGGAAGTGAAACCGAAGAACGCGGTCACGCCCATCATGTGCAGATGCGCGATTTCCGCCTCGAGATCTTTCAGATCCTTGATCGCGTCGATCTTCTTGAACTCATCAGTCAGCGGCGCGGTCTTCGCAGCGTCGATCGCGGGCTCATTCATTCCGCTCGCATAATAATCGCCGACTTTTTGCAAATCTTCCGAGGCGACTTTCTCGAGCTTGTCTTTGCCTTTGTCGGTCGCGGTATCGGCCGCGGCCTTTTCCGCGATCTCGCGGAGCGCATCGTTATTGCGCTCGGTTAATTCATTGAAGCTGCTCCAGCGTGAAAACTCCGGCGGCACCGGGTTTTTTTTAATCCAGGTGCCATTGGCATACTCGTAGAAATCGTCCGCCGGTTTGACCGACGTATCCATGTTTGCTGGATCGAGCGGTGGCGGATTTTTTTCGAGCGCGGGCGTGCTGGCGGTTGCGGCATCGGCCTGCGCATCCGGTGTCGCCACCGGCGCGGGCACCTTGTCCGTGGGCGGCGGCGCGTCCGCCTGGTGAATGTTCGCCGGCGGAGTCGGTTTATTTAGCGGACCTTTCTTCTGCGGTTCCGACTGCGCGCAGAGAGTGCCGGCTGCGAGCAAGCTCACCAGCAGGAGAAGAGGAGACTTAATCATCGGCGAAGAAACGCCGGAACCGGGGAGTTGTCCAACGCGGAGGCGCGGCGGCTGCGGGACGTTGGAACTGCGCGCACGCGCGCCAATCGTCAGACCTCGTTAGGCAAAATCGGGCGATGATCGCGTGCACGCGAGAAGTGGAGCCACACAATCTGCGTTTGTTTGCCGGGACGGCACTTATCCTGCATCTTAGCGCGTCATGTTTGTCTCGCAGAAATCGATCCGGCACTCACTTGCCGTGCTTGTCCTCTGCGCCTTCGCGTTCATCGAAACCACTCACGCGGCGACCGAATGGCACGTGGTCAAAGTCGGCCGCTGGGATTATTTGACGGTCGATAACGTGGCCAGCTTTTACGGTTTCGCCGGCGACCTCACCCCGATCAATCACACCATTCGGCTCGATAATGGCCACAACCAGCTCGAGCTCACGCTCGATAGTCGCGAAGCCATCGTGAACGGCGTCCGCAACTGGCTCTGCTTTCCGGTCCGGCAAAACAGCGACGGCAAATATTTGCTTTCGCGCATCGATCTCGCGAAAACGATCGAGCCGCAGTTGCGCCCGCACATGATCCGCAATCTCGGCAAGCTCAAGACCGTGGTCATCGATCCCGGCCACGGCGGAGTCGAGAATGGCGCTGGCAGCAGTTACGGGAACGAGAAAAATTTCACCCTCGATGTCGCGCTCAAATTGCGCGCGCTCCTGCAGGCGAAAGGTCTCCAGGTGATCATGACTCGCAACCGCGACGAGCTCGTCCCGCTGCCCGAACGCGCGCGGATCGCCAACGCCACTCGCGACAGCATTTTCGTCAGCATTCACTTTAACGCCGCGGACGTGAACGGTTCCGCCAGCGGATTCGAAATTTATTCGCTCACGCCGCGCGGCGCACCGTCCACCCAGGATAATGCTTTGCTCGAACGCTTCATTAACATGCAAGCCGGCAGCCCGGTGGATGCGAACAGTCTCGCGCTTTCCATGTCGGTCTATCACTCCATGCTCGGTTACATGCCGGAGTTCGATCGCGGAATTAAGCGCGCGCGCTTCGCGGTTTTGCGCCTAACAAATATTCCCGCCATCCTCGTCGAGGGCGGTTTCCTGACCGAGCGCGAAGAGAGCCGCCTGATCGCCAAGAACGAGTGGCGCGAAAAACTCGCCGAAGCGATCAGCGTCGGGATCGAAAATTATCGCGGCCTCGTCGAACACAAACAGCGTCCGATGTTGCTCGCCGATTATCGCCACCAGCTCGAAGGCGAACTGGTCGCGCGCAATCCGACGACACCCGGTCTCGAGGGCGCGCCCGTCCCGCCGGTCGTGCCCGCAACCAATCAGCTCGCGCCCGCGCCGAACGCGCAAATGACTACCGCCGCGCGCCAGGAACCGTCCGAACAAATTTCGCTGAACGACACCGTGGTCCCCGTCGTCGAGCCGCCCATCGGCATCCCGCCACCGCCGATCGTGAACGAACCGGAAGCCGGCAGTGCGGACGTCGCCGTCGCTACCGAAGAACCGGCCGCCTCTCCCGACGAAAATGTCGGCATGCCCGATAGCGACGAAAAGCCGTCCGCGCCTAACGAGACCATCGCCAGCGCAGAATCCGCGGCCCCCAGTCCCGCGCCGCTTCCGGTTCAAACCCGGAAAGTCTGGATCTTGAAGTTCGATCCACCGCCAAAGTTCCGCGAGTAATTCGGGAACGCCCCGCCGGGCCGCGTGCAATTTGCCGATCCTTCCGGCAAGGAAGTCCTAACTCGTTAGGTATCTTCAACCGAAATGAAATCATGAAAGAACTATTGAGCTACACAATGATTGCGCTCCTCGAGACGATCGCCGTTTCGATCGCCCTGGCGCGCGACTTTCCCTGCGTTGACTTCACGGTCCGGCGCTCTATTCTGCAAACGGCAGAGCGGGGGAGCCACTGGCTGAGAGTTCGGCGAGAGATCGTCGGAGACCCCTTAAACCTGATGCGGGTAATGCCGCCGTAGGGAGCGAGGAGTTCGAGTTTTTCAGCCATGCGTTTCCGCGCATGGCTTTTTTATTTTGAATCCGCCCTCCTCTAAAATGTCATCCTGAGTCGCGAAGACGACGAAGGATCTCTGACTATTTCTCCCAAACCATGATCGCGACCAAAGACTCACTCGAACCGAAATCCTCCGACTACGTGATGCCGAATAGCCGGCGCGTTTATGTCGGGGGCGAATTGCATCCCGACGTGCGCGTTCCGTTCCGGGAGATTAATCTCGCGCCCACGAAAGATTTCAGCGGCAACCTTGAGCCGAACGAACCGGTCCGTGTTTACGATTGCAGCGGCCCCTGGGGCGACGCCGAGCAAACGCCCGATTCATCGCAGGGTCTCGCGCCGTTGCGCGCCGACTGGATCGCCAGGCGAAGGGACGTCGGCGAGTACGACGGCCGCGAAATCAAACCCGAAGACAATGGTTACCTAACGAGAGGTCACGAAGAGTTCGCCTCCACCGCCGAGCGCCGCAATCGCCTCGAACACTTCACCGGCACGAAACGCAAACCGTTGCGTGCGAATGCCGATCATCCCGTCACGCAACTCTGGTATGCGCGCCAGGGCATCATTACTCCCGAGATGGAATTCATCGCGATTCGCGAAAATCACGGACGCAAAATTAGAAATGAGAAATTAGAAAGTAGAAATGGGAACGGCGGCTCCGCGTCTTCTACTTCAGACTTTCTACTTTCTACTTCCGAACAAACGTCACTCCTTCACCAACACGCAGGAGAGCCCTTTGGCGCATCCATTCCCAAAGAGATAACGCCAGAGTTTGTTCGGGCCGAAGTCGCCCGAGGCCGCGCCATCATCCCGGCCAACATCAACCACCCCGAGCTCGAGCCGATGATCATCGGCCGCAATTTCCTCGTCAAAATCAACGCCAACATCGGCAACAGCGCCGTCGCCAGCAGCATCGAAGAAG
>JBPCJC010000045.1:0-77197 GCA_051005695.1 Chthoniobacterales bacterium
GAGCCACGGTTCTTCGGCAGGCGATTGAGAATAACCCCAGCCGGACGGGCGCCAGCGCCGGTAAGCATGCCCAAAGCGCGCTGGACGGCGTTGCGTGGGGTCTTGCCAGCCCGCACGACCATGCAAACCGTTTGGACGAGCGGGGTCATTAGTAAAGTATCACTAACAGCCAGAACCGGCGCGCTGTCGATCACCACCCGATCGAACTGAGAGGCGGCTTCGGCCACGAGCTTCGCGAAGCTGGGGCCGCTTAAAAGCTCGGCGGGATTAGGAGCTCGCCGTCCTCCGGTCATAACAAATAGTCTGCCCGCAGTTAAGGCCAGAATGCGGGAGGCGCCTCCTTCTTCCACGGTGTGATCAAGGGCCGCCGCGGAAGCTGGTCGTACTGCGGCTTGGAGCTCGGCGCCTCCGACCAGATAGTCGACGATGCCAGGTGCGTCGTCGGCTTCTTCGTTTCCGCCCAGGAAAATCTTGTGCAGACTGGGGCGGCGAAGATCACCGTCGATCAAGAGGACGGTATGTCCTTGCTGCGCCAGGGCCAGTGAGTAGTTCGCGCAGGAAAAGCTCTTTCCCTCGTTAGGCGCGGCGCTGGTAAAGAGAAAAACTTTCCGCTCAGTTTCCGGTCCGAGCAGCGAAAGCGAAGCGCGCAGATTCCGGAAGGCTTCCGCCGCCGGCCCTTCCGGAGCTTCGTCCACCAAACGATAAGCTACTGTGGGCGGAGCTTTGCCCTTGGTTTGTTCTGCCTCATCGCTCTTTCCTATTTCTGGAATTGCGGCGAGGACGGGCAAGCCGAGGATTGATTCTGTCTGGTCAACCGTTTTGAGAGAGCGATCCAAGATATCGGCGCCGTAGACAAATCCAAGGCCCAAGGCTAACCCGCCTAGCAAGCCGAGCAGGATTGACTTTAGCGGCTTTGGACTAACTGGGACGCCGGGAAGAGGAGAACGTTCGATTACGCTGACCGCGTTGGTCTTCACATCCTTGGTCAGATTAGTCTCTTTGATTTGACGAAGCACGCTCTCATAAAGGGCTCGGTCGGTTTCTGCCTGGCGAGCAAGCTCTTGGTAGCGGATGGCCGCCTTGTTCAAGGCGATCGCCGCTTTCTCTTGTTCCCCGGTGGAGTTCTCCAGATTCTTCTCCGTGGCCCCGGCCTGATCGATGGTATTCCGGAGCACCGCCGGTTGGGCTAAGGCGGTCCGCCGTAAGGCGTCTCTTGCTTCCGCCAGCGCGGCCCGGGCGGCCATCATTTTCGGATGCTTCTCTTTATAACGTTGTGCGAGTTGGGCTACGATCGCTTCCAGTTGGGCTACGTCCCGCCGGCGGTCGATGACTGCGGGCGCGGCCGCGATGCTGGGGACAGCGAGGAGTTGGTCGACGTTCTCGCCGATTCCTTCGATTTGGCTAAGCTCGTGTTCCAGACGAAAGCGCTCAGCTTTGGCGGCAGCTAGCTTGCTGCTTAGATCCTGAAGGCGGTCTTCTACCAGACCACCACGGCTACCGGTGCTGCCGGCGCCGGTTTGGGAGCCGGTGGTGGCGGCGCCGCCGCCGAGCTGAAGTGCGTCCGGCGTAGTCGCCTTATAGTCGGCGACCGCCGCCTCGCTTTTTTGCAGGTTCTTCTTCAACCGCTCCTCTTCTTCCATGAGGTAGCGGAGGGAGTCTTGGCTGCCGAAGGCGCGACGCTCAATCGAGTCCCGGATGTATTCCCGGCCGATAGCGTCGGCCAGCCGTTTAGCCATCGCCGGATCGGTGTGGGTCACGTAAAGATCGATCAGTCGGGTGCCACGCCGGATCACTGGCTTAACGCGCAAGGCGAGCGCGCCGGCGAGCGCTTCTTCTACGGGCGTAAAAGTAGTCGGAGCGCTGAGAACATCGGACGAAGAAGCGCTTGGGCTCGGGTGCCCAGCCGCGGTCTTCGAAGTTCGTTTGTTGTCTTCGTCTGCAATCGATCGTCCGATCAGCGCGCGTCCGCCATCTTCCGCCAAGCCTTCTGCGCGGACGACGCGTGCCAGCAGGCCGCGGTTGGTCAGATTTTGTTCGATCGTGCGCATCGCTTCCTGGCTAGCCAGGAACATGGTCCGCATGCGCGAAGATGGATCATCGGAGCGCATCGGGGTCGGATCCTGGACGTCCACTTCGAGGACAGCATGGCCCTGGTATAACTTCGGAGTCCGAGCGAGGTATCCAAGCGCGAGGAAGAAACCCGCCAGAACGCAAATCGCGACGATCCAGAGCTTCTCGAGAAATGCATGCCAAAAATGGCGGAAATCAAAGCCACGTCGTTCGCCGTGCTGTTCGGGCAAGGCCGCGGCGGAACCGGAGAAAATCTGCCTTGGGCTGGAAACGGGTTGGGGGCCGACGTCAGTTTGTTGAGGTAACATGCTATGAGTAGCTCGAGATTTTGGAGGGAGCGGATGGTACGAGCTAGAAAATGCTTTCTCCCACGGTAATCGTGTCGCCGGGTTGAACCTTGAAGGAGCCGGCACCTTTGGCCGCGCGCTTGGCATCGACGCGAACGACATCTTCGCGGCCGTTACTTTCGCGACGGACACTGATGCGCTCGGGCGCAGCAATCCGGGTATACCCACCGGCCATAGCGATCGCTTCCAGAAGATCTATGCCAGAGGGGCTGCCGTCGGGCATCTCGAAGCTACCTGGGCGCGTGACCTGCCCGAGAACGGTGAAACGTCGCTTCGCATAACCGACCAGGATGACGTTGACCTTGGGGTTAACAAGATAATCTTTACCGTATTGTTCGGTCAGACGCGCAGTCGCCTGGGTTAGGTTGAGTCCGGCTAAATGGACCGAACCCAGGAGAGGGACGCTGAGGTTGCCTTCGCCATTTAACCGGCCATTTGTCCGCAGATCGTCTTCGCCGAAGACCTCCACCGCGACCTGATCGTTTGCAGAGAGAACGTAGCCGGCCGGTGCGCTGACGCCACTTGTAATCGGCGCCGCCGCAGCAGTTCCGGCAGCGGGTTGCGCACGCGCTGACTCCTGCGGCTGGGCATCCGATGCTTTTTGGGCACTGGCGACCGCGGGAGAGATTAGGGCCAGCAACGCGCCAAGAATGAGTGCGGTCGATGAACGCGGAGTTTGAAAGGTATGGCGGAGCATTTTTCTAGAAAGTAAGCGACGTACGCATGCCGACCTGGTTGTCATTAAAGCTAAACGCTTCACTTGAACTGTCGTCCTGACGATGAAGATAATAGACTCCCAAGGTCCAAAAACGCATCAAAGTGAGGTCGATAGATGGCTGGACGAAGAAGTAATTGTCATTGCGTGAAGCATTGATGGCTTGGACAGTGCTGAAATAGTCGGATTTTTCGTAGCCGATGGCAAGCCCAAGGTAAAGACGCCGCAGAAAACGTTGACGTGCGCTCAGGTTAATCTGCGTGGAAGTGTAATCCTGGCCAAATAAAACGGCGGAGTTTTGCGTCCGTCGGCTGCCAATCAGGTTTAGAGTTGTTCCGTCAAACGGCTGGTAGGTCGCTCCAAGCTCGAAAACCGGGGAGACGTAGTTTCCGCCGCGGGAGTCGCTCTCGAACTGCCGGAACTCGACCCCGCCCGACGCGTTCAAGTTTACTTTTCCGCTGAGCTCGTAGGTGAGTCGCCCGTTAATTTGTTCGAAGGTCTGACTGGGATTCGGCGAATCAACCGCGTTGTAGCCGGCGGTGCCGCCGAGGCCGATGACCAGCTTTGGGCTGTAGGTGTAATTCAGAAAAAGATTACCCGAATAAACCTCGGAACCGATCAGACTTTGATAGTCGTTAATCGCCAGCTGGGCAGATCCACTTAGAAAGGTCTTCCCGGTTAGGTCATAACTGAAACTCGCATTTGTAGAATAGATGTTTTGCTTCACATTGCCGCCAGCATCCAGGTTTAAGGCAGGTCTCGTGGTAGAGCTAGTAGCGACACCAACGTATCCGGGGTTGGTGCCCTCGAGCAACTGGACATCCTGGGTTAAGCCGAGGGACAGATGGGAGAAACGATATTCACCTTCCAGCCGCATTACTTGCTGGAGGGCGTCCGCTCCCGAATGCTCGGTATAAACGAAGAAGCTAGGAGCGTAATCCAAACGAATGAAGTTTCGCTCATGGCCGACGATGTCGCCGAAGCCGATGCTCACGGCCGGTTCGATGGCAAAATAGATATCGGCTGCGGAACTGGATCCGTTCCCTTTGGTGAGCGAAATATTATCGTCGTAAACACTGCGAAGGTTAAGCCGAACCGCGTATTGAAATCGTTTTGGCACGGCTGAGACTGCCGCATCATTGCCCCTGATTTCTTCCGATCGCGGGTTTGGAGTTTCGGAGTCGGCGAGCGGGCGAATTTCCGCCGAGGTGCGAACAAGGTTTTGCGGATCGGTTCCAAGGTTGCTAGCTGCGGCCTCGTTCAAGGATGCGGACGGGGCGGTCGTCGATTCTGATTCTTGCGCGAGCAACCCGGTGCCGACAAAAACCGAAATCACAGCGATTGCGATCGCGATTCCCCGGTTGCGGGTTCTCTTTGTTTGCTCGGTAGGAATCATTCGGTGACGGGGCGCGACATTCCAGAGGAACTACGGGATTGCTGCAAGAAGTTCTCGCGGAATCTCAGCGCCGGGGAGGGTTTTTCTCGCCTCGGCGAGATCGTAGTCGGGATCGCTTGCACCAGACCGACCCTAGCAGAATTCGCTCCATCGGAGATATCGCCGATTTAATCGTCCGCGTCCGGATGGGTTCAGTTGGCGTTTGGATGCTTGTGAATCCGGAGGAATAATCGCAATCCGGGGCATGCCTCGTGCTTTTATTGAGGCTATGATTCTTGCGCTTGGGATTCTCGTTTCGGTCTCGGCTTCCGTCGGTTTGATCTCGATGCGGCTGAATCGGGCACCCGAAGGTTTTGAGGATGAAACCGGATTCCATTTCAAGAATAATGGGGCGGACATCGACAGGACGAGAATTGTTTCCGCTACTTTTGGAACCAAAGGCGCCAAGGTCAGTCGACCTGCTGGGATGTTTGCCCAGATCCCGCGGCTTCTGCATACGCGGGCTGCCACTACTCTGTAGGGTTCCACGGAAGGAGCGGGGGCCGAAGCCGGAAAAGCCTCTCCAACCAGCGGCAATCTAGGCAACGAGCAGACCCCGCGTCCCGGGGGGAGGAGAATTCAATCCGCGAATGTGCAAGAAAGCTTGCATTCTGACGCGACTCTTCCAAAGATCGAAACCCGGTGGAGTATGAGGGGTTCCCCACTACAATCCGTGATCAGGTGCCGCGGGGACGACGCACGTCGACGGATGATGCGTTCTCGGATGGGGTTGGCCAAACAAGCTGTTGACGCATACGGGGGGGTTGTAGTTATCTCTAGTGAATCTAGTGATTATACTCGCGACTGAAAGCGCGCCTAGGCAACCAAAATTTTATGATTACCAAGTCTTTCCCCGGAATTTCCGGCGAACGACCAAGGGCGGCAGCATGTCTGGAAGCCGCGAAAAACGTCATCACTTCAGCAGGAAATCCGTAATTAATAGCGATGCGTAATCCAGTGAACTCTCGGAAGCCTGATAACGGACGTCGCATCCGAGGCCGTGGTTCCCGCCGCGAGATGAATCTTCAACTCGCATCGGCGGATGTGATTTCGAACTTTCTGAACAACGCGGTGATGAATCATCTCTCGCGGGAATCAGCCGGAACGAGCGCCCTGCGTAGCGAAACCGCGGGCGTGGAATCATTCTCGGCGATCGATGACGCCCCTACGATCGGGTTGCGGGTTCTCCCGGCGCCGGACCTATCCGCGACTTTTTCGCGAATCCCGACGTGGAAGCGAATTCTCGACGTCGCACTCATCACCCTGGCTTTGCCAATATGGTTGCCGTTCATGCTGCTGATCATGGTGGCGATCAAGGTGACCTCCGCTGGTCCGATTTTTTATCGGCAGGAACGAGTCGGTTATCGCGGCCGCCGTTTCATGATTTTCAAGTTTCGGACGATGAAAGTGAACGTGGATACGCAGGTGCACGAGTCGCACTTCGAACGCTTAATTGCGACCGATTCGCCCATGACCAAGCTCGATGAGCATGGCGATCCGCGGCTGATTAGATGGGGGCGCTTTTATCGCGCGGCCGGGTTGGATGAATTGCCGCAAATCTTCAACGTCCTGCGCGGCGAGATGAGCCTGGTCGGTGCCCGTCCCTGCACGCTGCACGAGTTCGAACGTTACCAACCCTGGCAGCGCGAGCGGGTCAACGGTCCGCCGGGATTGACCGGCTACTGGCAGGTAAATGGTAAAAACAAAACCACCTTTAGCGAGATGATCGAAATGGACATTTTCTACGGCAAGAACATGTCTCTGGGCCTCGATCTCAGGATCATATTCCGCACTCCAATGGCGATTCTCCAACAGGTTTTGGAGAGCCGGGGACTTAAATTTTGGTGAAAATGTGTCCCCGCCGGATATCGACCCTCGCGGATGATTTAGCCTAACGAATCATGGACCAACCCATCTCACTCGGAGTCATCGGTTGCGGCTACTGGGGTCCCAACCTCGTTCGGAATTTCAAGAGCTTGCCCGATTGCCGCGTGCGCGCGATGTGCGATTTAAGCCAGGCGCGCTTGCAGCACATGCGCTCGGTTTATGCCGACGTCGAGGGATTGACCGACTATGAGCATTTTCTCAACGGGATCGACTTGGACGCGGTCGTCATCGCGACGCCGGTAAAGCATCACTTTCCGCTGGCCAAAGCGAGCCTGCTGGCCGGCAAACACACCCTGATCGAAAAGCCGATGGCCTCCTCGTCCGCCGAGTGTGAAGAGCTGATCGAGATCGCGGAACGTAACGGGCTCATCCTCATGGTCGGCCACACATTTTTGTATTCGTCGCCGGTCCGAAAAATTTGCGAGATCGTGCAGGCGGGTGACATCGGCGACATTCGCTACATCAATTCGCGCCGGTTGAACTTGGGATTATTCCAGAAAGACATCAACGTCGCCTGGGATCTCGCGCCGCACGACATCTCGATCATCTTGCACATTCTGGGTGAATTCCCGACGACCCTGAATTGTCAGGGCAACGCCCATGTCACTCCCGCAATCGAGGATGTGACCAATATGTCGCTGACCTTCCGCCACAAACGTTTCGCGACCATTCAAAGCAGCTGGCTCGAACCGCGAAAAGTCCGCGAAATGACCATCGTCGGGACACGCAGAATGATCGTATACGACGATCTGAAAACGCACGGCAAGATCCGGGTTTACGATGTGCGGGTCGAACGTCCGCCGCATTACGATACCTTCGCCGAATTTCATTACTCGTATCACTACGGCGACAGTTACATCCCGCACATCCAGCAGGAAGAACCGTTGAAAATCGAGTGCCAGCATTTCCTCGATTGCATCTCCTCCGGTAATCGCCCGATCTCCAGCGGTCGGGAAGGCCTCGAGTTGGTCCGCATTCTCGAAGCCGCCTCCCTTTCGCTCAGTCGCAACGGCGCGCCCGTTACTTTCTCAAATTCCAGTTCCATCCTCCCGGAAGCTGGCTCGGTTCCGTCGCGGGCGGTCAAGCCAGCAGGCGTGGTAGGAGTATGACCGGAAATCTTGCTGCTCATCAGCTCATCTCGAGCGACGTAAAACTTGGCCGGAACGTCCAGATCCGTGCCTTCGTAAATCTTTACGGCTGCGAGATTGGCGACGAAACCCGGATCGGGACCTTCGTGGAAATCCAGAAGGGCGCGAAAATCGGCGCCCGCTGCAAAATTTCCAGCCACACCTTCATCTGCGAAGGTGTCACGATCGAGTCCGGCGTTTTCGTCGGTCATGGGGTGACCTTCATCAACGACCGTTACCCCAGCGCGACGAATGCTGACGGCGAGTTACAAACGGAAGCCGATTGGAATTGTCAGACTACCTTGGTGAAACGCGGAGCCTCGATCGGTTCCGGAGCGACTTTGCTCGGCGGCATCACGATTGGCGAAAAAGCCGTTATCGGCGCCGGTAGTGTGGTTACCAAAGACGTCCCGCCAAACAGCATTGTGGCGGGAAATCCGGCCACGATTTTGCAAGCTAGCGCAATCGTTTGATATGAATGTCCCGTTTCTCGATCTCAAGGCTCATCACGCGCCGCATCTCGCGGAATTCGAAGACGCCATCCGGCAAGTGATCGCAACCAGCGCGTTCGCCGGCGGCCCATTCGTTTCCGCGTTCGAGAAAGACTTCGCGGCTTATTGCGACTGTGAATATGCGATCGGTCTGGGCAGCGGAACGGAAGCACTCTGGCTTGTCTTGTTAGCTAACGGCATCGGCCCCGGCGACGAAGTGATCACCGTCTCGAGCACTTTCATGGCGACGGCGGAAGCGATCAGCTACTGCGGCGCGACGCCGGCGTTCGTGGATGTCGATGAGCGCACCTACACGATGGATCCGGCCGCGTTGTCCGCCGCCCTAACGAGTCGGACCAAAGCGATTGTGCCGGTGCATCTTTTCGGTCAGACGGCCGACATGGACCCGATCGTGGCTTTCGGTCGCAAACACGGCTTGCTTGTCATCGAGGATGCCGCGCAGGCTCACGGCGCAAAATACAAAGGCCGCAAAGCCGGCTCCATCGGCGACGCCGGCTGCTTCAGTTTTTATCCGGGAAAAAACCTTGGCGCCTTCGGCGAAGCCGGGGCGGTGGTGACGAATGACCGTGAACTTTGCGAGAAGATCCAAGTGTTGCGCGATCATGGCCAGACCCGGAAGTATCATCACACGTTTGTGGGCTGGAATTGCAGAATGGATGGAATCCAAGGCGCCGTTTTGCAAATCAAACTGCGCGATCTGGAACACGGCAATCAACTTCGCCGCGACCACGCTCAGCGTTATCAAGATGGACTGGCCGACGTCGAAGGCTTGATCACCCCAATGCCGGCAGATTATGCCGAGCACGTCTTCCACATTTTTGCCCTCCGAGTGCAGGAACGTGACGAAGTGATGCGGGCGCTGGAGGAGAAGGGGATTGGCTGCGGAGTGCACTATCCCATCCCGGTGCACTTGCAAAAAGCCTACGAACATCTGGGATATCGCGAGGGCGCGTTCCCCGTTTCCGAGGCGACTTCGCGCGAGTTTGTTTCTCTGCCGATGTATCCGGAGTTAACCCCCAGCCAGATCGATTGCGTGATTGCCGCGGTCAAAGAATCTCTTCCGGTGGGTGCCCTCTCTTGAACGGCTTGCAAATGTCCGAGGCCTCGTTAGTCCCGCAGGTCTCCGCCGCTGCGCCTAACGAGTCTTATCGCGTCGCGGCGACCCGCCCGTCTGCAAGCGCGCTCGCGACCGAGTTCATCGACCCTCTTACGGAAAATGACTGGGATGCGCAAGTTGGTGGCAATCCCGCGAGCACCATTTTTCACTCGGCGGCGTGGGCTAAAGTTCTGCACGACACCTACGCCCATCGGCCGACTTACTTGTTACTCTCGCAAGCAGGCAGATCGCAGGCACTCGTTCCGATCATGGAGATCGCCAGTCCGCTCACCGGTCGGCGCGGAGTTACGCTTCCGTTTAGCGATTTTTGCGGTCCGCTTTTCTCCGAACAAGTGACGCTCGACTCGCTGACCGGAAATCTCGCGGCGCTGGCGCGGGAACGGGCGTGGAAATATCTCGAAGTAAGGGAGACCTCCGGGCTGCCTCCCGCTGATCAAGTCACGCCCACCTTTTACGGCCATGTCCTCCCGTTACGGCATGACGCCGATCAGCTGCGCGACGGATTTTCCAGCGCGGTTCGCCGCAGTCTGAACAAAGCAGAGCGGAACGATGTCAGCGTTGAAGTGACGCAAACGCTCGACGCAGTTTCGCAATTTTATCAACTCCATCGCCGCACTCGCCGGCGGCATGGCGCACCGCCACAGCCGTTCGCCTTTTTTCGCAACATTCACCGGCATATCATCGAACCGGGACTAGGCTTTCTGGTGATCGCGACGAAGGCCTCGCGACCCATCGCCGCCGCGGTTTTCTTCATTCAAGGCAAAAGTGCGGTTTACAAATTTGGCGCCTCAGACGAGAGACAGCAGGAATATCGCGCCAACAATCTGGTCATGTGGGAAGCGATCAAACATCTCTGTTCCGGCGGTTGCCGATCTTTGCATTTCGGCCGCACCTCCTTCGCCAACGAAGGGCTGCGTCGATTCAAACTCGGGTGGGGCGCGGCCGAAGAACCGCTCTCCTATCGCCGGCTCGATCCTATTCGGTCTGAGTGGGCAGCAGTCGCACCGCCTTCTAATTCCATCGCCGAGAAAGTCTTTCGGCGACTACCAACGATAGTAAACTCGTTGGCGGGCACGCTCTTCTATCCGCATTTGGACTGATTCGTCATGGCTGAATTACTAACAGACGCACCGCATACGTCGGGCTTGGGCATGGGAGATATCCTTCATGCTTTGTTTAAGCATAAATGGAAGATCCTCATTTGTGCCCTCCTCGGTTTCGTCGCGGCCATGGCGGTGCGCAGCTTCTATACACCCCTCTACGAATCCCACGCCAAGTTACTTGTCCGCTATGTGCTCGAGCGCACTCCGATCGATCCGGTCGACGCCAACTCAGGTAAAACATCCGATAACGTCATCGGTTCGGAGGTCGAGATTCTCACGAGCTGGGATTTGGCCGTGCAGGTGGCGGAGGCCATCGGCGTCAAACGGCTCGTGCCGGATGGCGGCCCCGGAACGTCCAAGACGGACGCCGCCAGCGTCGTGGCTTCCGGGCTGAGTGTCGTTTCTGGCAAGGGGAGCAATATTATCTTCGTCTCCTATGCGAGTAGCGATCCGGAGCTGGCAGTTTTGGTCCTGGATGAATTGCTTAACCGCTACTTTACCAAACATCTGGAAGTTCACCGCTCCGCCGGAGCCTTCGACTTTGTGACCCAGCAAACAGATCAGATTCACACCCGCCTAAATGAAACTGAAGATGCCTTAAAGGCTCTCAAGGCCAAGGCTGGAATCATCTCCTATGCCGATAGCACCGCCGCTCTGAGCAATCAGCTTCAGAAGGTTACGGACGAGCTCTATAACGCAGAGGAACAAGTGGCTGCCGAAACCAATCTGGTCAAGTTGATGGAGGAGGCTGAGAAAACTACCGATCACCCGAAGGAAGTCGCCACTCATGGTGCCAGTAGCGGCGACATTCAGCACTATCAATCGATCGTCACCCGGCTGAAACAACTGCGCGATTACGAGCTGGATCTTCTGTCCAAGTTTACCTCCGAGAATGTCCTGGTGAAGTTTAACCGCAACCAGATTGAAGACCTGGAGAAGCAGCGTGCCGGCTTGGAAAAGAAGTTCCCAGACCTGGCGACTTCGGCGGCTCCCTCGGCTTCCCCGCCGCCCACTGTGGCCTCGGAGAAGATCAAGTTACTGGAAGCGCAAGGACGAGTGGAGAGCCTGAAAGCTCGCCTGGGCAGTGTGCACGAGGGCATGCAACGGCTCGCGGAAGTGGGCACGCAAATCGCCGATTTGGAGCGCAATCAGGAGCTCGAAATTGCCAACTACAAATATTTTAAGAACACCTTGGAGAAAGCGCGCGTCGATGAGGCGCTCGATCCTTCCAAGATGCCTAACATTAGTACCGTGCAGCGGCCTTCCCCTCCGAACAAGGTCTTTGGGAAACGCGACAAGGTGGTGCGTTACCTGGCGTTAAGCGGGTTGGGTCTGGCCGTGGCCCTGACTCTACTGAAAGAGCTGGTACTTAATCATACCGTCAAGCGGCCGCTGGAACTGGAGAATCGACTGGGCACCCGGTTGTTGGTTTCTATTCCTTATACCGGGCGCAACGGGCATCGTCGGCTTCCGTGGAAGCGCCGGAAATCTGGGGACGGGATTCTCCCCTTCAAGAAAAACGGGTCATCGCTGGCGCCTTGGGATCCAGGTCACTTCATTCGTCCTTATTCCGAAGCCATCCGCGATCGTCTTGGCTTATACTTTGAGCTTAATCGCCTGACCCATAAGCCGAAGCTGGTGGGCGTGACCAGCTTTTTGAAAGGCGCGGGCACTTCGACACTTGCGGCAGGATTGGCCGCTGCTCTTTCGGAAACCGGTGATGGCAAGGTCTTACTCGTGGACGTCAACCTTGGTCCAGGAGAGGTCCATCCCTTCTTTAACGGTCGTCCCGCGGTGCCGCTCCTCGCCGCTCTGGAACCGAACGGCGAGCATGCGTCCGCAGCGGAAAATCTGTATCTGGCCACGGTCGGCTCGACCTCAGCCGGCCCGGCGCAACTTGGCCTGAAGAAGTTCTTCGACATGATGCCGAACCTGCAGGCGAGCGATTTCGACTACGTGATTTTTGATATGCCGCCACTTGGCCAGACCAGCCCAACCTTGGGCATGGCTGGTTTCATGGACAAAATGCTCCTGGTCGTGGAAGGCGAAAAAACTAACCGCGACGCGATTCGCCGCGGTTACGAAGCCCTGGTGGACGCCCGGGACAACGTCTCCGTCGTTTTCAACAAGGCCCGGGATTACACCCCGAAGTGGCTTCATAGCGACTCCTAGCTTTTTCGCTAGCAAGAATTAGCGAGGGCCGAGAAGCGCGAGCGGGTTCAGGGTTACCATTCGTTAGCTGTGTTACGCAATAAGATCTATTATCAGGTAAAGCCTTTCGTTCCGGAGGCTTTGCGGACTACGATTCGGCGCCAGTTCGCCTTGCGTTTGCGCAGTCAGGTGCAGGACAATTGGCCGATCGCACCGGGCTCAGAGCGACCGCCGGATGGTTGGAGTGGCTGGCCGCAGCGCAAGAAGTTTGCGCTGGTCCTTACTCACGACGTCGAAGGACCGTCGGGCTTGAAGAAGTGCCGGCGCTTAATGCGGCTCGAACAAGAATTGGGTTTCCGTTCCTCGTTCAACTTCATTCCCGAAGGTCGTTATCCGGTCCCGACGGAACTACGAGAAGAACTGCGCGGCCATGGCTTCGAAGTTGGCGTGCACGACTTGCAGCATGACGGTCAGCTTTATCGTTCCCGGCCGGAATTCAGCCAGAAGGCGCGCCGGATTAATCATTACCTCAAGGAGTGGAAAGCGACCGGGTTCCGCTCTGGTTTCATGCTCCATAACCTGAACTGGCTTCATGAGCTGGAGATTCAGTACGACATGTCGACCTTCGACACCGATCCGTTTGAGCCGCAGCCCGAGGGGCGTGACACGATTTTCCCGTTTGTCGTCCCGCGCCCGAATGCAGCCCGCGAATTTGTTGCTTCCCAAGCTGACAGTTACATTGAGCTCCCTTATACTTTGCCCCAGGATTCGACCCTCTTCCTCCTGCTCCGCGAGCCTACCCCGGAGATCTGGATCCGGAAGCTAGACTGGATCGCGCAACATGGCGGGATGGCCTTGGTCAACGTCCATCCGGACTATCTGCGCTTCGACGACGAAGGGGTTTCCCGGCGAACTTATCCGGTGGCGCATTATCGGCAGTTCCTGGAGTACGTGCGGACGAACTACGAGGGAGCTTTCTGGCAACCGGTGCCGCGGGAAGTAGCGACCTTCGTTTCCCAGTTGGAAACGCCGCCGGTGGTTCGGCGACCGAAGCGCATCTGTATGGTAACGCATTCGTTTTACGAGAGCGATAATCGCGTGACCCGCTATGCGGCCGCGCTGGCCGCTCGTGGCGATACGGTTGATGTCGTGGCTCTAAGGCGTTCGCCCGAGTTATCTCAAAAGGAAACCATCGAGGGCGTAAACGTTTTTCGCATCCAGGATCGTCTCGGAAAAACCGAGCGTACTCGTTTCTCCTACCTTTGGCCTTTACTTCGGTTTTTGAAGACTTCGTCTCATTGGGTGACCTCGCGGCACGCGGCCAAGCCCTACGATCTCTTACACATCCATAACGTCCCCGACTTCATGGTCTTCGCCGCTTGGTATCCGAAGCTAACCGGGGCGCGGGTTATTCTTGATATCCACGACATCGTTCCGGAGTTTTACGCGAGTAAGTTCGGCATTCTCCCCAAAGGAATGACCTTTGCTCTTCTTCGCTGGATGGAGCGCGTTTCGGCTTCGTTTGCCCATCACGTGATCATTGCGAACGATCTGTGGCGCGCAAAGTATGCGGAGAGAACGCGGACCGATGGTCGTTGCACTGCTTTCATTAACAACGTCGATGCCTCCGTCTTTGCCCCTCGCACTCGGCAACGGCAGGACGGTAAACAAATCATCCTCTTCCCTGGCGGTCTGCAGTGGCATCAAGGCGTCGATATCGCCTTACGGGCCTTTGCCCAGATACGCCCCCAGTTACCTAACTGCGAGTTTCACATCTACGGCGACGGTAGTGCGCGAGAAGAGCTCATGAGCTTAAGCGAATCTCTGGGCCTGAATGGTAGCGTCCACTTCTTCAAACCAACCAGCGTTCGGGAAATTGCCGCGGTCATGGCGGAAGCGGATCTCGGCGTGGTTCCGAAGCGAGCCGACTCTTTCGGTAACGAGGCCTATAGCACTAAAATCATGGAGTTTATGGCGGTCGGAGTTCCGGTAGTCGTCTCGAGCACCAAGGTCGATCGTTATTACTTCGACGAATCGGTAGTGCGCTTTTTCCCTTCGGGCGACGCTGAGGCGCTCGCCCAGCAAATGCTGGAGCTTTTACGCGACCCAGGGCTACGTCAACGGATGGTGGAAAGCGCCTCGCACTACGCCACAGTCCATTGCTGGGACAGTCGGAAGGCCGATTACCTCCGCCTGGTCGACTCGATGTGCGCGACCGATGTCGAGCCGTGGGCTCCGGCGCCCGTGCAGAAGGCTGCCTAACCAAGGACAATTTAACCAGTGTCTGACCTAGTCGAACAAAGTTTGCGCTCCGTGCAGCAGTGGGTCGAAGACCGCGGATATCGAGGTTATGATCCAGGCGATGGACTTACTTCTTACCTGCGGCCTCTGACCGCGGGAAATATCTTCGCGGAACGTTTGCTCCAGCAGTTGGTTTGGAAAGCCCCCTTCAATCTTCGCCCGCTGGTTGGGGTCGTTCCCTTAGAGTCGACCAAGGGCCGCGGCTTCATGGCTTGGGGCTACCTCCTCCTACACAAAGCTACTGGCGACGAGAACTACCTCCAGAAAGCGGTTGCCTGTCTCGATTGGCTGGATCATTCCCGGGAAAAGGGTTACGCAGGCCATTGCTGGGGGAATCACTTCGACTTCACCACCCGCACCGGGCGGATGAAGGCGCATACTCCGACGATTGTCTGGTCAGGGTTAATCGGCCAGGCCTTTCTCGAATGCTACGAGCAGACAGGAGAGGAACGCTATCTCGATATTGCTGAAAGTGTCTGCCGTTGGATCCTGACCTTACCGCGAGAACGGACCACCGCTGGAAGTTGCCTGAGTTACACCGGGGTTTACCAGCACTCGGTTCATAACTCCAACCTTCTCGGAGCGGCCATGCTCGCGCGAACCTGGAGCCATCGCCCAAATCCTGAATATCTTGAAGTCGCGAGGGAAGCGGTCCGTTACACCGGCACCAAGCAACGTCCCGAAGGTGCGTGGCTCTACGCAGAGGACGCGCAGCATCCGTGGATCGATAACTTCCACACGGCTTACATTCTCGATAGCTTAAAACGCTACACCGACGCAACCAACGACCAATCCTACCGCCGGCAAATTCGACTTGGTTACCAATATTTCGCCGACGTGTTTTTTGAGCCCTCCGGCTGCCCGCGGTATTATCATAACCGGACGTTTCCGATCGACATTCAATGTGCCGCGCAGGCGATCGATACCTTTAGCTTCTTCGCCGCGGAAGAGCCCGGCGCGCTGGCCCTGGCGCATAAGGTTGCCGCCTGGACGATCGAAAACATGCAGGATAAAACCGGTTATTTCTATTACCGACGCTACCCGATGCTGACGGCCAAGACGCCTTATTTTCACTGGGGGCAGGCGACAATGTTCAAGGCTCTTTCGCACTTGGTCCTGGTCGATGAAGGAACTCAGAAGAGCTCCACAGCGCGGCAACCGCTGGCGCAGATGTCGGCCTAACCGCCGCCTCCACAAAAATTTATAAAATTATGGATGTATACCTAGAGGAATATAGTGCCGACGATGCAATCGCCCGTTACACTTCGCGCACCGCGGGTCACGGGATTAGTTACCTGCTGGAACACGACTATGCGGAGATTTATCTCTCCGCGATCGATCGCTATCTGCGCCTTCCGCCGGACCAACCATTACAGTTATTGGAATTCGGGTGCGGCGGCGGAATGAATCTGATCACCCTCGTTTCGTTGCTCGAGCGTAAGGGCCGCAAGGTGGAAATCGCGGTTGGAACCGATTTCTCCGACCGGCTGATTGAGGCGGCGAACTTGGAGAGCAAGACTCTGCTTAACCCGGAGCAACAAAAGAAGACGCATTTCGCGGTCGCGCGGAACGAAACCATCGCGGCCGATTTGCAGGAAGCCTTCCCAGGCGGCGAGGGCGCGTCCTCGTTTCATGTGATTCTGGGAGTGAACACTTTCCGTTACTGCCATCGTCTCGGGAAAGCCGACGAATGCGCGCGTGACCTGGCCGCTCTGCTCGAGGCCGGAGGGATCTGCATCATGATCGACATGAACCGGAAGTTTCCGGCTTTCCGGAGCAAGTTTCGCGATAAGAAAACGAAACCGGAGGCGGAACGTTACCTGCCTTCGTTGGACGAATACGCCAATCCTTTCGCAAACGCCGGCCTGGAAATTTTGCGCAAGGAAAACTTTTGCTGGATTCCGCACTCGGCGAGTGCGCGCCTAACGAATGTTTGCCGCCTGCTCAGTCCGGTGCTCGACGTAGTCGCGAAGCCGCGGGCGATGCGTTCGCTGGTGGTCTCCCGCAAGGCGATCTAGGACGGAATTCGCAATCTCCCGATGAATGCAGCGCCTTTCGCCGCGCTTGTCGGAGACAGCAATGAGGCAACCCGGAAGTTAGGGGCGATCCTCGATTTTCTGGGTGTGGGCTGGCAGGCGTTTTCAAGCGCGGAGAATTTTTTGGGATCCGTTTCCAACGCCGTTCCGCGAGTGATCCTGGCGCCGTTGCTCACCATCGCGGAGTTAGTCAAAACGGAAACTCGCCCGCGCTTGGCGGACTCGATCTTTGCCTACGGCCTCGAACACATCGGAGCTTCGACATCGGCCCTGGCGTCATTGGCCGGCAAGGGCGCGAGCTTCGAAAGTGTGCCTAACGAGAAGTGGCTCGCCACTGTGACCACTGACGAACCCGCGCTCACCGGACCGATGCGCGGGCTCGAAGTTCACCTGCGACGGAAGCCGTTTGATCGAGTGGCGAAACTGAAATCGCGTGAGTCGGTTTCGGAGATCATCAGCACGGATGACGGCCCCACTTTTTTTTCCCTGGAGAAAGACGGCACGCGGATTTTTATCAGTGGCAGTTGCGAGATCCCTGATCTCGATGCGCCGGCGAAGAGCAAAGGCTACGATGTGCGAGAAGAATTTTTCTCCGCCGTGCCATTACTCGTTTATTTGAAGTGGGCTTTTCGCGACGCCGGCTGGCAAGCGAGTGAAACCGGCGCGTGTTGGATCGTGGATGATCCGTTGCTGCGGATGAAATATGGCTTCTGCGATTTCCCGTTGCTCGACCGGCAGATGCAGGAGCACGCTTTCAGCACCAATATCGCGATGATTCCGTGGAACTCGCGTCGGACGGCGCCGGACATGGCCAGCTTGATCACGCGCAGCAGCGGTCGTCTTTCGGTTTCGATGCACGGTTGCGATCATACCGCGCGGGAGTTCGGTATCGCTGATCAAGGCGCGCTGCACGCGAAGGTGGATGTGGCCCGCGAGCGGATGCATGAGCACCAGGAGCGCACTGGCGTGGTCCACGATGCGGTAATGGTTTTTCCGCAGGGGGTTTTTTCGCGGGAAAGTTTGCGTGTTCTCCAAGAGCAGGATTTTGCGGCGGCGGTCAACACCGAGACGTTGCCTAACGAGACTCCGGAGACGAAGCTCACGGTGCGGGATCTTTGGTCGGTCGCGATCACTCATTACGGAAGCTTTCCGCTCTTCACCCGCAGGTATCCGACGGATGGGATCGAGAATTTTGCCTTCGATATTTTGCTCGGGAAGCCGTGTTTGGTGGTCCAGCATCACGGATTTTTCAAGGGCCAGCATGCGGAGGTGGTCCGCTTCGTCGACGCCCTCAATCGGCTTAATTCTCGCCTGAACTGGCGCGGCCTCGGCGACGTTGTCCGGCGCAGTTATCAATCTCAAATGGCCGCAGATGGCGGTGTGCGCGTGCGCATGTTTGCCAATGAGTGCTTGCTCAAAAACACCGGCGAAGCGGAGCGGGAATATCACATCGAAAAAGCGGACGCGGGGAGCGCGGGCGTGCGGGAAGTGGCGGCTGACGGACGCCCGCTGGAATGGCAGACCGACGGCGAGACGCTCACTCTCGTCTGCAAAATTCCTTCCGGCGCCGAGGTTTTTTTGCAGGTGCGCTACAATCGCACCAAGGGAATTAATGGTGTGCGCAAAGCGGGAATGAGCAGCGCGGCCAAGATCGCGGCCCGACGTTACCTGAGCGAATTTCGCGACAATTTTCTCTCCCGCCATGATGCCCTGATGGCGCTGGCGCAACGGGCGAAGCGAATAACCGGGAAGCGTCGCCCCTAACGAATGGTCGAGACGAGCGCAATCATGAACCCGGAGACAAGCCGCGCGCGGGCCGAGCGGCGCGATCAGGGCACGCTTTCGTACGTCCTGATCACGCCCGCGCGCAATGAAGCGGATCTGATCGAGAACACGATTTGCTCGGTTGTTGCCCAAACCGTGTTGCCGACGAAGTGGATCATCGTCAGCGACGGTTCGACCGATGGGACCGACGAGATCGTTCAGCGTTATCAGTTAGAACATCCTTGGATCGAGCTTCTGCGAATGCCGGAGCGACGCGACCGGCAATTCGCCGCCAAGGCCCACGCATTCAACGCCGGTTATGAACGGCTGAAAAATCTTCCCTTCGATGTCATCGGAAATCTTGATGCCGATATTACTTTCGAGAGCGATTACTTCGAATTTTTGCTCGGCAAGTTTGCCGCCAACGACTCGTTAGGCGTAAGCGGCACGCCTTTCGTGGAAGATCACGCCCTGCGCGAGCAGCACACCTACGCGCATCAATTTGTGCAGCTCGAACATGTCTCCGGCGCGTGCCAACTCTTCCGGCGCGAATGTTTCCAGGAGATCGGCGGTTATCGGCCGGTCAAAGGCGGCGCGATCGATTGGATCGCGGTCACGACTGCGCGAATGAATAAATGGCAGACACGCACCTTTACGGAAAAGGTTTCGCTGCACCACCGCAAATTAGGCACCGGCAACAACAGCCCGCTGATGGTCCGGTTTCACTACGGAACGAAAGCGTATTACGTCGGCGGCCACCCGGCGTGGATCTTACTGCGCGGTTTTTTCCAGATGCGCGAGCGGCCCTACCTCCTCGGCGGATTGTTTTTTCAGCTTGGTTTCCTCTGGGCTTTTCTTCGGCGAATGCCGCGGGTGGTCGATGCAAAACTGATGCGTTTCCATCGCGGAGAACAAATGGCCCGGCTGTGGAAATTGTTCGGACGACGCCCGCGAGTTAGCCCTTGATGTTGATCATCAATGCCGATGACTGGGGAAGATCAAGCGCCGCGACCGAAGGGGCTGCAGCTTGTTTTCAGAAGGGTCGAATCACCTCGACCACAGCGATGGTCTTTATGGCGGACTCGGAGCGCGGCGCCCGGATCGCGCGTGAATTAAAAATCGATGTCGGCCTGCACATTAATTTTTCCGAAGAGTTCAGTGCCGCCGCGGTTTCGCCCGAAGTGCGGGGGGCGCATCGGGCGATCCGGCGATTTTTGAAATCGAGCCGCTATGCGCTGCTCCTTTACAATCCCTTTCTCCGTCGGCAATTCGCGCTTGTCCTGCGCGCACAATTGGAGGAATTCGAGCGCTTGTTTGAGCGCGCGCCTTCGCATCTGGATGGGCACCAGCATCTGCATCTTTGCAGCAACAGTCTGATCGATCGCTTGCTGCCACCAGGAACGAAAGTGCGCCGCAGTTTTTCTTTTCGGGTAGGCGAGAAGGGTCTGGTTAACCGGGCTTACCGCGGCTTGATCGATCGCGCCCTCGTGAAACGACATCCGGTGACTGATTATTTTTTCGCCTTGTCACAGAACCTGCAGACCGACCGACTCGCACGAGTCGTTAGGCTGGCGCACGATCACGCGGTCGAGTTGATGGCGCATCCGGAAGTTGCAGGAGAATTCGAACGGCTGCTCGGGGACGAATTCGCGGAACAAATCGCGCCGGTCAGGCTCGGCAGTTATCAGGATCTCGGATGAGCGAACAGATCACAGTTTGCGTCTGCACTTTTCGGCGGCCGGATTTCCTGCGACGCCTGCTGGAGAACCTGGTCGGTCAAGAAACGAGCGCGGCTTTCACTTTCTCGATCGCCGTTTGCGACAACGACGCCGCGCAATCTGCGGCCGCGGTTGTCTCCGACTTTCGCGCGCGCTCGAATCTGGAAATCACTTACAGCTGCGAGCCACGGCAGAATATCGCGCGTGCGCGCAATAAAGTGCTGGCCGCTGCGCGCGGTGAATACTTCGCCTTCATCGACGACGACGAATTTCCCGCTCCCGATTGGTTGCAAAAATTGCACGCGGCTTGTGGGCACTACCGCGCCGCCGGCGTGCTCGGTCCGGTGCGCCCGCATTTTGAGCAATCGCCGCCGGCGTGGATTTTGCGCGGACACTTCTGCGAACGCCCCGAGCATGAAACGGGTCGGGTAATGAAGTGGGACGAGTGCCGGACGGGCAACGTTTTTTTCCGCCGCGCGATCATCGATGGCATGGCGGAACCATTTGATCCGCAGTTCGGGAATGGCGGCGAAGACAAGGATTTTTTCATGCGCATGACCGAGCGCGGCCTGGTCTTCGTCTGGTGCAACGAAGCGGTCGCCTATGAAACCGTGCCGCCCGCGCGCTGGACTCGCAGTTACATGCTCAGGCGCGCCTTACTGCGCGGGCGCAACATTTTGAAACACCCGAAAGGCCGCGCCGATGCGCTGGCGAAATCGGCCGTCGCCCTGCCGATTTATTCGCTGATTTTGCCCTTCACCCTCATCTTCGGGCAGCAATGTTTCATGCGTTATTGCATTAAGTTTTGCGATCATCTTGGACGCTTCCTCGCCTTGCTGCGAATGAACACGATTGAGCGTCCTGTGTAAGCAGGCTTGTGATTTGGCCTAACCAATTGTGTCTGTCCTGGTGGGTTTTGCCGAAGCCCTTTCCGCTCCGGAAAGTGTCTGGAGTTTGGTTGACGCCGGCTTTCAGGTTTGCGCTTTTTCCCGACGCGGCCGGTGCCCTGCGCTCCGGCAGAGCCGCTATCTTAGTGTTCACGAAATTACCGCGCCGGAGAAAGATGTCGCCGCGGCCAGAACGGAATTAGCCGAACTGCTCGCGAAGGTTTTCGCTGATCGAAGCGGTCCGCATGTTTTCCTCCCACTGGACGACGCCGCGCTCTGGTTAGGCGCACACACGCCGCTCCCGGCCGGATGGATTTCCGCCGGGCCTAACGAGACCTTGGCCGAACTGGCGCTGAACAAATGGAAACAGATCGAGCTCGCGCGCGCGGCCGGCTTCACCGTGCCGGAATCAGCGGTCATTTCGCACCTCGACGAGCTGGCGAGATTTTCGAAGAGTTTGCCGGTGATTCTGCGGCCCGCGCAGGCCGTGCGCGAAGAGGGTCCGGGGTTAGGCAAAGGATCGAACTGGATTTGCGCGGACGAATCGGAGTTGCAGAAAGCGGCGAAACAGTGGCGCGGCCACGGCTCGCTTTTGGTCCAGCCGTTCTTGCGCGGAGTGGGCGAGGGGGTTTTCGGATTCGCCACGCGGAATGGAGTCGTCGGTTGGAGCGCACATCGCCGGCTCCGGATGATGAATCCCCACGGCTCCGGCTCGAGCGCGTGTGTCTCGCGGCGGGTGCCGAAGGAAGCCCGGGCCGCGGCGGAACGATTCGTTAGGCAAGCGGACTGGCGGGGAATGTTCATGATCGAAATGCTGGCGGAGGGCGACGGACGGAACGCGTTTGTGGAGTTTAACGGGCGCGCCTGGGGAAGCATGGCCCTCGCCCGCCGTTTGGGATTTGAATATCCGGCCTGGAGCGCGCAGCTCGCGCTCGATCCCGATTTTTCGCCCACGATGCCCGCGGCGCCAGCGAAGGAAATCGAATGTCGCAATCTCGGACGCGAGCTGATGCATCTGTTGTTTGTCCTGCGCGGTCCGCGATCGCGCGCGCTGCAGGAGTGGCCCTCCGCCTGGAAAACGGTCGGCAATTTTTTCCGCGGCCTCGGCACGAGCGCGTTTTATAATTCCCGGCGCGGCGATCGGCGAGTCTTCCTCCGCGATACCTGCAACACCATTCGTGACCAATTCATCAAACGGAAATCGTAGCGCCGGACGCGCACTTTCGATTGCCTGCCATGTCCACTCGGATTGGTCGTACGATGGGAAGTGGTCACTGGGTGAGCTTGCGCGCGAATTCGCGCGGCGCGGTTATCGCGTCGTCATGATGACGGAACACGACCGCGGATTTTCCGAGAGCCGGCTCGCGGAATATCGATCGGCCTGTGCGGCGGCGAGTAGCGAAAACTTTTTGGTCGTGCCGGGAATCGAATACAGTGACGCCGCGAATACGGTGCACGTCCTGACCTGGGGATGCCCGCGATTTCTTGGCGAAGGCGTGCCGACTTCCGAGTTACTCGCGAGGGTCCGTGCGGAGGAAGGGATCGCGGTGCTGGCGCATCCTTCCCGGTTAGATGCCTGGAAGCAGTTCGATCCGCAGTGGTCGGCGAATTTGCTCGGGATCGAATTGTGGAATCGGAAGACGGATGGCTGGGCGCCGAGCCGAACCGCTCCCGGGCTTTTCGCGCAAGGTCGGCTGGCGAATTTCGCCGGACTCGATTTTCACGATCGCCGGCAATTCTTTCCGCTCTCGATGCGCGTGAAGTTTGCGGGCGACGTCAATGAGCAGTCGGTGATCGAGGCCTTTCGATCAGGTCGCGCCGAGGCCTCCGTTTTTGGAAAACCGATACCGTTCGCGAGTGTAGCCTTCGCCACGGCTGAGCAACTCCGTCGGCCGCTGGCCAAACTACTGCGGCGGTTCCGGCGTCAGCCGAGCGCAAGCGAAACGCGCACGGCCAAAGAGATGCACGCGACGTGAATCCGTTTATCGCCAGTAAGGAAGTCGCAATTTCCGGGAGGGTCTTCCGGACGGCGAAGCTGCGCCACGAGTGGTGCGATTTTTATTCCGACCCTGCGCAAGCAATCGAGGAGATGCGACAAGCCCAGCTCGGAGCGGATGTCTTCACTTTCGTGCATGACATTGGCGAGGCATCGCAGCCCTACTCGTATCGGAGTTTGCCGGTCGGGCTGGCGATATTGCCGGTGACCACTTACGAGAAATGGTGGGACGACATCGGCTACAAGACGCGCAACAAACTGCGCAAAGGCTTGAAGAGCGGCGTGGAGTTGCGCGTCGCGCAACTGGATGCGGAGTTCGCGCGCGGGGTGGAGGCAATTTATAACGAAACGCCGGTCAAGCAGGGGCGAAAATTTTACCACTAAGGCAAGTCGGCCGCGGCCATCGAAGAAGAGCTGAGTTCCTTTGCCGAGGAAAGCACGCTGGTCGGCGCTTACTTCGAGGGCGAACTGCTCGGGTTCATGAAGGTTTTCCAGGGCAACAATGTCCTGCGTACGGTGCACATCATCGCGAGCGTGCGGCATCGCGATAAGAACATCATGGATATCCTGATCGCGAAAGGCGTGGAGCTTTGCGGCGAGCGCGGCCTGCAAAATTTCCATTACGGGAGCTGGACTGATGGCGGCATCGGCACTTTCCGGGTGAAGCACGGTTTTCAGCGCGTGGAGGTGCCGCGCTACTTCGCGCCGCTCGGGCTGCGCGGAGAGTTAATGTTGAAATTAAAAATGCACCAGCCCCTTCGCGAGCGCGTCCCGCAGAGCTGGGTCGCCCCGGCGGTTGGCTTGCGGACGAAATGGAACGCGCTACGATTCGGGCGCCCGGCGCGGGTCCGGCTAGGCAGTGGTTAAATTGGTCAGAATTTTAGGGGAGGTGGCTGAGTGGCTTAAGGCAGTGGTCCGCAAGGACCGCTATGCGTTCGCAAGAGCGCATCGGAGGTTCGAATCCTACCCCTCTCCGCTAATCGCGCGCTCGTCGGTGCGCGACGCTAGTTTTTCTCGCTAACCAAGATGCCAGGAATTGTCGGCAAAATCGGCGGTGGGCTCGAAGCGCTGCCGCGGGAGATCGACCGAATGGTCGCGAGCATGATGCACGAGCCATTCTATGGCTCCGGCGCCTGGGTGGATGACCTGCAGGCTTGCGGTCTTGGAGCGATTTTTCACGAGCAGTCTTTTGCCGACGGACAGCCTTATTGGAATGCACAGCGGAATGTCTGCCTGGTTTTCTCGGGCGAATGTTTCGGACTCGAAGAACTAGTCCCTTCGCCAAATAAAAATGCCGAGAGTGCCAGCTGTCTGCTCGAATTATACGAGCGCTTCGGCATTCAATTTCTCGAAAAACTGAATGGGATTTTCAGCGGCGCTTTGGCAGACCTGCAGACGCGCGAAGTTTTTCTCTTTAACGACCGCTACGGACTCGGCCGGACATATTTTCATCAAGCTAAGGATGCTTTCTATTTTGCCTCCGAAGCGAAGGCGCTCCTGAGTGTGCGACCTGAGCTACGGGAGCTCGATCCCGTCGGACTCGCGGAGCAGTTTTCCTGCGGTTGCACTTTGCAAAATCGAACGCTTTTCGCCGGGGTCTCACTGCTGCCGGGCGGGTCCGTGGTGACGCTGACGGAGAATGGAAAAGCTCGAACGGTGCGCTATTTCGATCCGGCGAAATGGGAAGCGCAATCGACGCTCGACGAAGAGACTTATCAGTCGGCCTTGAACGAAACTTTTTCGCGAGTTCTTCCGCGCTACTTTCGCGACGAGTCTGCGCTGGCGATGTCGCTTACCGGGGGGCTCGATGGCCGCATGATCATGGCCGCGGCCCCGCATAGTAGCCGCCGTTTCCCGTGTTACACCTTTGGCGGGACTTACCGGGATTGCGCGGATGTTTCGATTGCGCGCAAAGTGGCGAAGGTCACCGGGCACTCGCATCAGGTCTTGCCCGTCGATGCAACTTTCCTCCGGCAATTTCCCCAACTCGCCGCGCGCAGTGTTTATCTTAGTGACGGGACGATGGACGTCGGCGGTGCGGTTGAGCTTTATGCGAACCGACTGGCGCGGGCGATCGCGCCGATTCGCCTCACGGGCAATTACGGCTCGGAAATTCTGCGAAGGAATGTGGCGTTTCGTCCGAATGGCGATGCCGAGTCTTTCCTTACCGCTGAATTTCGCGAGGCGACCGAGCAGGCAGCGGCGACCTATCGCGCGGCGCGCAACGAATCGGCGCTTACCTTTATTGCTTTCAAACAAGTGCCGTGGCATCACTATTCCCGCTTCTCGCTCGAGCAATCGCAGCTCACGGTGCGCTCGCCTTATCTCGACAACGAACTCGTTGCCCTCGCTTACCGAGCGCCGCTCGGACAGCTAACCAGCCGCTCGGCCTTGCAGTTCGTTTACAATCGCGCACCCATGCTCGCCCGCATCCCGACCGACCGAGGGCTGCTCTTCGCGCCGCGTCCGTTGTTGACCGAGCTTTCGCACAACGTGCGCGAATTTTCTGTGCGGGCCGAGTACGCGTACGACTATGGAATGCCGCAAACGCTGGCTCGAGTGGATCACTTGCTGGCGCCGTTGCACCTCGAGCGGTTGTTTCTTGGTCGGCACAAATTTTACCACTTCCGAATTTGGTATCGTGATCAGCTCGCACCCTTCGTTCGGGAAATTTTACTGGATTCGAAATCCTTATCCCGGCCATACATTGAGCGGGCGAGGGTGAAGCGACTCGTGGCGGAACACACCAGCGGCCAGCGTAACCACACCCTTTGCCTTCACAAGCTTCTAACTATCGAACTAACACAACGGCAGCTTATCGAAACTAGCGCCAACGCTTACTCATCACCAGAACCGCTTGGGTGCGCGGCGGGGGTAGCTCTTCTCGCAAATCGGTGCACCTGAACGATGAAGATTGCCTACTTGGTGGTGGCACACCGAAATCCCGTTCTACTGCGCCGGGAGATTTACGCTCTGATCTCGCAAGACGCTGATTTTTTCGTTCATATCGACGGGAAACGCGATCTTAGGCCATTTGAGCAACTGAAGAGTCCGCAGGTGATTTTTCTCGAGAAGCGCTGGCCGATCCACTGGGCGGGCTTCTCCATCGTAAGAGCAATTCTGAGTCTGATGAGTTCTGCCCTACGAGGCCCGCAAGACTACGACTATTTTGTGTTGTTAGGCGCGAGTGAATATCCTTTGAGAAGCAGGAAATACATCCATGACTTCTTCGAAGAATATCGCGGGTCAGAATTCATCGACATGGTGAAACTGCCTAATGAGCTTGCTCGGAAACCGCTCTCCCACGTCAACAAGTATTGTCTTGAGTCGTCTTCCTTACTCGTTAGGCGCCTTGGCGGACTGGTTGCGCGTTTCGGGCTGCTAGAGCGCGATTATCGGAAACACTGCAGGGAGCTTGAGCCATATGGCGGCGAGATGTGGTGGGCTTTAACCAGAGGAGCCTGCGAGCACATTTTGCAGTTTACCCAGGACCGGCCGGAAGCAGTGAAGTTTTTTCATAACGTTCAAGTGCCTGACGAGACTTTCATTCATACCGTTTTGGGTAACTCCGCCTTTGCCGGTCGTATCAGAAGAAATCTGTGCTATCGCGATTGGTCCGGCGGCGGACGTCACCCCGCCACCATTAGTGAAAGACATCTCACGATGTTTGCCGCGGCCGACGAAGTTATCCAAGACGACGTATTTGGCGCGGGGGAAGCGCTTTTTGCTCGAAAGTTCAGTGACGAGGACCTTCATTTACTCGATCGCATCGATCAGATGATTGCGACCAAAGAAGGTCGCCTTGGAAGTCGAAGTAACGCATCGACGACAGCGAATTGCGCGGACTTGGCAAACTAAACCTACGTGGACCGACTGATCCTTTATCTCTTCTTGATTTTCACGGCGTGGCTCATCAAGCGTGACACGGCTCGAAGGTCAGGCATTTCCGCAGCGTTGTGGATCCCCACTATTTGGGTAGCGCTGGATCTCTCCCGCCCAACTTCGGCGTGGCTGGGTTTTGGCGGCGGGACGGACTCCATGGAGGGCAGTCCCCTGGATGCGCTCATCGCCGGCCTCCTCATTATTGTCTCGTACGGGATTCTCGCGCGACGCCAGATGAGTTGGGGTAGCGTGATCAGAGACAACTGGCCCGTTTTTCTTTTCTATTTTTACCTGCTCGTGAGTGTGCTTTGGGCAGAGTCAACTTTCGTTTCCTCCAAGAGATGGTTCAAGGAGTTTGGAAATATCGCCGTCCTTTTGGTTATCCTGACCGAGGTTAACCCGTTGCAAGCCTTTCGGGCCGTTTTTGTTCGCTGCACCTATTTGATGTTACCGCTGTCGGTCATCTTTATCCGGTGGTTCCCCAATCTGGGCCGAGTCTATAGCCGCCACTCTGGCGAAATGGAAGCCACCGGAGTTACTTTCCAAAAAAACTCCCTGGGTATGACGACCCTGGTTTGCACCCTCATTCTAATCTGGGACTGGATGGAATGGTCCCAGCCCGGACTGCCGCGGCAGAAGAAATTTGATCGCTTCCTGCCCTTCGCTTTTTTCACCATGGCGGGCTACTTGCTCTACCTTTGTAACAGTAAGACCTCGCTGAGTTGTCTAATCCTTGGCGGGAGTATCATTTTGGCGGCTCGCGTGCCCCTTCTTCGGGAAAAGGTCAGTGTTTTGGGTGGCTACGTTCTGATGGGAATCGTCACCTTTTTTCTTCTCGATCAAATGTTCGGTATTACGGAATCGCTTGTCCACAGTATGGGTCGGGATATGACTTTTACCGGTCGGACGGACGTGTGGCGAGAGATCCTGGCATTGAATACGCCGCCGATCTTCGGGACGGGTTTTCTTAGCTTTTGGTCCGATCTCTCCTACCAGTCGCGGTTGCCCGATTGGGTGGTCTCCTCGGCCCATAACGGATACTTGGAAATGTACATCGATGGCGGAGTGGTCGGAGTTTCGCTCCTTGTGTTCATGTTGTTCCTTCTGGCGCTGAAGATGAACCGCCAATTGGCGAGTCGTGGTAATTATGCACTCGTTCGCTTTGCGATTCTACTCGTCGTGATCGTCTCTAACTTCTCAGAGTCGAACTTCGGACGAATGAGCGCGGTCGGGTTTCTCTTTCTCCTCGCCGCGATCGACATTCCGACGCTAAGAAGAGTTGCTCCGATTCGGGCACGCTCGCCGAAAATCGTGGAGAGTTCGCCCGGCGTCGTAGTCGGATCTCAACAAGAAAATTGGCGATAGCCGGAGTCACGGTCACTGCGCGTGCAAGCGCTTCAAAAATATGTCGCGAAGGCGACTGGCCGCTACCGCCGCGAGGTATCGCGGATATTTTCTCGGCGGACGGTAAAGATGCAAAACTCCCGGCCGTTGATCTCGTTTACCTTTGACGACTTTCCTTCGTCCGCATTGCATAACGGTGGAGCGATCCTGATGGAAGCGGGCGCGAAAGGCACTTACTATACTTCTCTGGGATTGATGGGAGCAGTCGCGCCGACCGGTCAGATGTTTTCTGAAGGCGACCTGAGACAATTGCTGGCGGAGGGCCACGAACTGGGATGCCATACCTTTTCCCATTGCCATGCCTACAACACTCCACCCGTTGAATTTGAACGATCAATTACCGAAAACGCCCGCGTCCTGCGGAAGCTGGCGCCTGGAGCCGAGTTCCGAACGCTCTCCTACCCGATCAGCGGCCCGAATCGTGAAACCAAGGCGCTGGCCGGTCGTCATTTCGCTTGTTGCCGCGGGGGCGGTCAAACTTACAATGCGCGAGCGCTCGATCTGAATTGCGTTTCGGCATTTTTTCTCGAACAGAGTCGCAACGATCTCAATGCAATCACGCAATTGATCGAGGAGACCTGCGGCCAGTGCGGATGGCTAGTTTTCGCCACCCACGACGTGTCCGAGGATCCCACTCGCTTCGGCTGCAAGCCGGCCTTTTTTAAACAGATCGTGCAAAGGTCAGTTGACGCTGGTGTCGAAATCCTGACGGTTTCGGAAGCCCTAGGAGCGGTTTGTGCTACAAATAACTGACACTCTTCCATCGCTGCTGCCCGACCTTGGAGTAAAGCCAAAGCGTACTCGAGCGCGGATGCCCGCGGTGGACATGACGAAGGGCGTGCTTGTCGTGACGATGGTTGTTTATCATTCTTTCAACTACTCGGCCGACTATCGCCTCGGTTTTCAATATCTTCCCTTCCTACCTCCTTCGTTTATTCTCATCACGGGATTTCTCATTGCAAAGGTCTATGGCCGACAAGAAGATTGGTCGCGTCAAGGGGCCTCCGGGCGTTTGATTACGAGGGGACTGCGTTTGCTCGTTCTGTTCACTCTATTGAACATTGCCGCCCAATTCACGGGCCGATACAATGGCGCTCTAGAGGAGAGAAGCTCCTCGTTCTTTCATCATTGGGTAGAGATTTACCTAACCGGAACAGGGCGTTTCGCCGCCTTCGAAGTCTTGGTTCCGATCGCCTATTTGTTGTTAGCCGCTCCGGTGCTCCTCTGGTTGCGACGCTCGAGCAAATTCTTTCTCCCCGGAGTGGCTCTCTTGCTCCTTGGGGGATGCGAGCTATTGAGTCGTCTGGCCGAGCCCTATGGGATGATTCTTTTGTTCAGCGCAGGCGTTATCGGGATGCTAGCTGGCGGTGTCTCGGCCGCGAAGCTGGAACTCGCCGGTCGCTATTGGGTAATCACGGTGCTAGCTTACGCCGGCTACGTTGCAGTCCGCGAGTATGTGGAGGAGGATGCTTTGGCGCAACTGGTTGACGCATTTCTCGCAACCTTACTGATTTATGCCATTTGCCTCCGCATCGGCGCGACGGGCTTTCTCCAGGAGCGGCTGATCACTCTGGGCAAGTACTCTCTGATTGCCTATGTCGGACAGATCGCGATCTTGCAAGTATTCGGACGGGCTTTTGGGCGCCTAATTCCTTTCTCCTTGGTTTTTTTCGGGCAAATGCTTCTAGTGCTCGTGCTAATCTTAGTGATCTCCGAAGCGCTCCAATGGGCTAGGGGAAAATCGCGGGCGCTGGATTACGTTTACCGTGCCGGTTTCGCCTGATCTTCCAGACCCGATGAGAATCATCCTGGGGAAGCCGCTGGGCGTCAGACGCCGTTTGTTTCGCTTGGTCCTAGCACTCGGTCCAATCTGGGCGATTCGTCACCTTCTTCAGCGTGTTTGGCTTCGCTGGTCGAAGTCCAAGACGACGTACCGCTTGAGATCGCAGGCGGCTCGGTATCCTCTACTTTGTCGACCCGATTCCAGCGATCACGATGTCTTCCATCAAATCTTCGTTCTCCAAGAGTATGCGATTCTCAATCAGACGCGTTTCCTGGACGATAAGTCTTCAGTTATACTGGTCATCGATTGCGGCGCGAACGTGGGATATTCTTCTTCCTATTTTCTTTCGAACTTTCCTGCCTGTCGATTGATCGCGGTGGAACCGGATCGTCAAAATTTTGCTATCTTGCAGCGCAATCTGGCGCCCTTCGGAACCCGGGCTCGAGCGCTCAATTCAGCTATCTGGTCGCATCCGGCGCGGTTAAGGATGTCTGAAAACGGGAATGGCGATCACGAGGAGTGGAGTCGGCAGGTCGAGGAATGTCATGTTGACGAACCAGCATCCTTTCTTGCAACCGACATTCCTACTCTGCTCAAGGAATCTGGCTTGGGCAGGGTTTCGATTCTTAAGGTTGACATCGAAGGCGCGGAAGCCGTGGTCTTCGGCGCGAGCAACATCGACTGGATCGAATCCGTGGACATCATTTTGATCGAACTTCACGAAGACACTCCGTATGGCGATCCCACCGAAATCTTTCGGCGGGCCTGCGGCGACCGTTTTGATTTCCTGCGCTCAGGGGAGCTAACGGTCGCGGTGCGCCGGGAGGGTGCTAACTTTCCTTCGAAGAAAGACGCCCAGCAATGACTGGAGGTCGGTCAGGCTTTTCTGGCTTGAGACATGCTCTAAACTAGGACGATGATCAAAAGCACATTTCTGGCAATGCCCATCACTCGCGCGGCGCTCTTGATGGCGACGGCCTTTTCATGGTTTGCCCTGACGGCCTCGGCGGAGATCGTACCGGCAAATCGGATGACTGACTGGACTGCCGGAGTTGTCGTTGGCGTGCCAGGAGGAATTCCAAGCCGCACGAAAATATATAAAAACGTGGTTGCGGATTTGGGGGCGGATAATACCGGGGCAGCAGACGTCTCAGCGCTGGTCAACGCGGCTATTGCAAGCTGCCCCGCAGACCAAGTGATCTATTTCCCCGTGGGAAAATATAAGATCGGGGCGAGTATCGGAATTCCACTGAAGCAGCGCTATACGATCAAAGGAGCTGGAGTAGGCAAAACCATCTTCAAACCCGCTCCGGGCTTCGGGAGCCAGATTTTTTCGGCTGGTCCGTCGGACTGGCCTGCGCCTCCCACGGCAGCGAATCCAGCGCGGGCCATTACAGCCGGGGCAGTCAAGGATAGCAATCGGGTAACTATAGCTAATACCGAAGGGCTGAGCGTAGGGACGCTGATTCAAATCAGAGCCGGAACCAATCCCACGTATGTTCATAATCTCCTAGGGATTAGTGGTGACATGGGGTGGATGTTCCGCATCACTTCCCTGACATCCGATACAGTCACCTTCACCCCGCCTCTGCCGCTGGACATCGGAGAGATGTCTCCCCAGGTCGTAGCTTATAATGCCTACGGCGCTAATGGAACGATCTCGGGCGTAGGTTACGAAGATTTCAGCTACGATGGAACGGGCGGAAACGCCAGCGACGTTTTCGGCTTGTCGCAGGCCTGGGGTTGTTGGATCAAGAACGTTGAGGCCAGTGGTTTTCCGCACAGGTGCCTGGGGTGGGGCAGGGTGATGCAGAACGAAGTCCGCCACTGCTATTTCCACGGTGGCGCGAATGGCTCTGGAGGCGAGGGCGGCGACCTAATTGGCCTCTGCTCGTGGAATCTAATTGAGGATAACATCATCTACAACGGCGGTGCTATCGTTCTGACGGACGCCTATAACGGCACAGGTGGAAACGTTATCGGCTATAACTACCTTTACGCGCATAATACGCCTGATCCGACGCTTGCAGCCTCGGATATCGACATGAATCACGGCTCGGGTAATAGCTTTAATTTATTGGAAGGCAACGTTATTGGAAGTGTATCCGGAAACGATGGCTACTACGGGAGCACCAGCCACTGCACGATCTTCCGAAACTGGATCACTGCGACCCACCCGGTTGCTACCAACGGGCTTCGTTGCATCGTCTTAAAGCACTACGCTGTCTATTTCAACGTCGTCGGCAATGTTCTCGGCACGCCAGCATTTCCGCAGACTAACAATGGCATCGGCGTGGACAACCCCGGACAGGCTCGTGGCGGCTATTATGATGCGCCGGAAGTAAACTCCTATGATAACGGAGCGAGTACTGGAGTGCAGGTTATCTTCGAGCTAGGTTTCCCACAAATCGGCAACACCTCCTTCAACGGACAGCTCGCCGCGACAACCCCGCCTGATTACTCCTCGGAACCTACTAATCCCCAAGGTCCGCCGGGGAAACTAGATCTGAATGTTAAGGCCACTCTGCTCCGGCACGGAAATTACGATTTTTTTCATCGCGATGTTGTCTGGGATCCATCTATCGAAGATCGGACCATCCCCAAGAGCTTATACCTCTTAGGCAAGCCCAGCTGGTGGCCCCCGAACTTGGACTGGCCTTTGATTGGTCCAGACAAAAGCCTAGACGGTGCGACCAACCCAGCAAAAATGAGATATGAAGCAATGGGGGCGAATCAGCCAAGCGCGCCCTCTGGCCTGCACGTCGCCCAATGACAAGCTGGGGCTAGCTCTGGCGCGGGTGCGGGGGATTCAGCGCAGCCCGCCGTTTTGCGAAAAAGGCCCGGGTGTCGGACTCGGAGTGGTCAGGTGAATCTTTAACACTATGAATAATTGAATAGCCGCGGCTTAAGAGCTTTGTCGGGGAGGCGCAAAGGCCCCGCCAGAGGACCCCGAAAGGCTGGCTCTCATCGTTGAAATCTGCCAGTCGCATCCCGACGGCGTGGGCTAAGAGACTAACGATCACATCCTCGGTGATCGGCCGGTGAAGAAATAGTTTGGGATCGTCAAGCAACCTTGCATGGTGGATTTTTTGGACTGTCGCTGCCGACAATGCATATCCGCCACCGATACAGCTTTCTCCGAAAGTGTAACCGCGATCAGAAGCCTGGGCGATGAGCTTTCGAATGCGATGATCGCGCCCCCAGAGTCCAAACTGGACCTGCCATCCGGTTGGTGTATTCCAAATCGTAAAGTAACGGAGGAGTTTTTTTATCCTTGGCGTCCAAACCGCGATCGAGTTTGTGGGAGCCCCGCCCGGTTCTCGCAGATGGCTTCCTACCATTCCAATAGTGGGTTGGTTTAGGAAAAACCTTTCAATTTTATCAGCGAATGGACTGATTACCAAACTGTCGGTATCCAACTTAAGAACGAATTGCGCACCGGACAGATGCTCCGCGAGATAGTGCAGCCCGGCGAAGATTCCCACAGCAAGCCCGTCAGACCAGGCGTCTCCTACTCCCTCGCGTGGATTATCTAGAATCGCCGACTGCACGAGGGGGTAAGGACTAATCAGTTCTTGCAGCTGCGACCTCGAATTGCCGTCATTCACTAACAGCACGCCGCTTTCCTCTGGGGCTTCAAAATGGAAGAGCGAGGCCAGCAGGTCACTCAACCTTTCCCGTTCGGTTTCCCCAGGGCCGATAGGAATGAGCGCAACGAATCTCATTTGCCGGGTCGTTAACCCCCGAGATTGATCTGGTCAATCAAGAAACGAAAGTTTTCTTAGCAGCGCGATCGGTCAGCGTTGGTTTTCTTCAACTTCCCATTCCGTGCAGCGATTAGTCTCCATTCTCATTCCCGCGTACGATGCGCAAGAATGGATAACTGCGGCATTACAATCTGCGGTGATGCAGACCTGGAGCCGAAAAGAAGTCATTGTGGTGGACGATGGCTCTCGAGATGCGACTGCAAATATCGCGCGACGGTTCGAGTCTTCTTCGGTGAAAGTGGTCTCTCAGCAAAATGAAGGCGCGAGTTCGGCGCGGAATGCTGCCTTGCTCCAGGCGCAAGGCGATTACATTCAATGGCTGGACGCTGATGATGTCCTGGCCGCAGATAAGATCGAGCGCCAAATGGAGCACGTCGTGGCGGGGTTCAGCCGCCGCACGTTACTTTCCTCGGCTTGGGCGCGGTTTTATTATCGAATGGAAAAAGCCAAGCTAGCGGAGAGTTCTCTCTGGAAGACGCTTGATCCCGTCGATTGGATGATCGGTAAACTGGGCGACAATGGATGGATGGCCATCGAGACCTGGCTGATTAGCCGGGAACTGACGACGGCGGCGGGACCTTGGAATACCAGCCTTTCACTAGACGACGATGGGGAGTATGTGAGCCGTTTGGTCTGCGCCTGCGATCGAGTATTATTTGAGCCGCGGGCGATGTCTTTTGTTCGTCAGGCAAACTTGGGAAGCCTAAGCCGTGGAATCAGCGGGACGGAAAACGAAGAATCGCAGTTTCGGTCAATGAAGCTCCAAATTCATAACATCCGGATGCTGAATGACCACGAGCGGGTCAGGAGTGCTTGCCTTCGGTATCTGCAGCGATGGCTGCCTTATTTCTATCCGGAGCACATTAGTATTGTGGATGAAGCGCGGCAATTGGCCCGAGAGTTAGGCGGGGAATTGACGGCACCAAGACTCCGGCCAAAATATATCCTGATCGACAAACTTCTCGGTTGGCAGCGCGCAAGGCGACTGGCGTGGCTGGTGCCCCGGATCAAAGCAAGGATCACGAAATGTTGGGACAAGTCCTTATTCGTGTTATCCCAGCGACAAGCAAGATGAATCAAGCCCGGCTGTAATAAATCCTAGTTGGATCCGCGCATTCTTGTTTGGCATAGCAAACGCTCTACGGAACCGGCGGCATTGCCTGGAGGACCGTTCTGACGCCGACGAATAGTTTTCCTCCCAGCTAAAGATCGCGAAATGACAAACGAAATAATAGTCTACACGCCTGACTCACCGCTTAGGCAGCCGGGAAAGGTTGTCCGCGGGGATGTTTGCAGGACCTGAAGGCGTCACGGAAGCCTGACCTGGCGACTCTTTGTCCGTGACATTAGTGCACAGTATCGTCAGACCTTACTAGGCAATTCAATTGGATCGATGGGGCGCTGGAAGAGACTTCTCCGCTCTATTTGCGGCACCTCTACGCTGCGAACTACCAGAATAATATGACAACTGCAGCCACGCCAGGGACGTTGAATCCTTCCCTCTCGGCAGAGCCCGAGTGGACGACACGTATTACGCCACATCGCGGGTGGATGGATTGGCGTCTGGGTCAGCTGTGGCGCTATCGGGATTTGATCAGCCTCTTCGTGTGGCGGGATTTTGTCTCGGCCTATAAGCAGACCGTTCTCGGACCGGCGTGGCATATTATTCAGCCGCTGCTGACGACGCTCATGTTCACCCTGGTCTTTAGCAAGGTGGCGGGCTTATCGACGGGCGGGGCCCCTCCATTTCTCTTCTATCTTCTCGGTAACGTAGCTTGGACATACTTTGCGAACAATTTAACCAAGATCGCAAACACTTTCGTGGGAAACGCACACTTGATGGGTAAGGTTTATTTTCACCGGCTGGTCCTGCCCATTTCTGTCACCATTTCGAACCTGATTACCTTCGGTATCCAGTTTGGCATTTTTCTCGTCGCGCTCGCCTATTACGCGCTCATTGGGATGAAACTGCATTTTACCCCTTGGCTTTTCATGATCCCGCTCTTTCTTTTCATGCTCGCGGGTTACGGGCTCGGGTTCGGCATCATCGTCTCCGCCCTCACCACGCGCTATCGGGACTTGGCGAACTTGGTCACCTTTGGGGTCCAGCTGGGCATGTATGCCACCCCTGTCATTTACCCAGCCTCGGCCGTGCCGGCGAAATACCAATGGGTGGTCGCGCTGAATCCCCTTACGCCCGTCATGGAAGGTTTCCGGCTCGGCTTCCTCGGCACCGGCGTGGTCGATCCCGCTCACCTCGCGATCAGCTTCGGCGTCATGATCTGCGTGCTCGCGGCTGGCCTTATGCTCTTCACCCACGTCGAACGGACCTTTATGGATACGGTTTAGGGGGACGAAGATGGAGGTCAGAAGTCGGAGGTCAAAAGTCTCAAAAATGAGGCTGAATTCTGCCAAGGAATTGGAGGTTTACCGCAAGGTTTACCAAGTCGCCATGAGTGTATTCGATCTGAGCAAGACTTTCCCTGCGGAAGAGCGCTTTGCACTAACCGGACAGATCCGGCGTTCCTCGAGATCAGTCTGCCTGAATCTGCGAGAGGTGTGGGCCAAGAGACGATACGAAGCGCACTTCGTCAGCAAGCTGACCGACTGCGATGGAGAGAATAACGAAACGGATTCGTCGTTGGATTTCGCTCGAGATGCGGTTATATCGCTGTCCCTGATCACGCAAACTTGGCCGGGCTGTGTCAGGAAATCGGCAGAATGCTTGGCAGCATGATCAAGAATCCCGGACCATTTCTGATCTCGGACCGCCGGCCCTCCGACCTCTAATCTCCCCCATGTCTCCCGTGATCTCAGTAGAGAACGTCAGCAAATCCTACCGCCTTGGGACGATTGGTGGCGGCACGCTTAAGGAGGACGTCAATCGCTGGTGGGCGAGGGCGCGTGGGAAGTCCGACCCAACACTCAAGGTTGGTGAAGAACATCACGCCCGACTTATGGGTAAGGAGTTCCACGCGTTGCAAAATGTCAGCTTCCAAGTCAACGAGGGGGAAGTGCTTGGCATCATCGGACGCAATGGCGCGGGAAAGAGCACCCTACTCAAGATTCTCTCGCAGGTGACCGCGCCCACGTTGGGCGAGATCAAAATCAAAGGCCGAATAGCTAGTTTACTGGAAGTTGGAACAGGGTTCCATCCAGAGTTGACCGGCCGGGAAAACGTATTCCTGAACGGAGCGATTCTCGGAATGACCAAGGGTGAAATCCGCAGAAAGTTCGACGAGATCGTCGATTTCTCAGGGATCGAAGAATTCATCGACACGCCGGTGAAACGCTACTCCAGCGGGATGTATGTTCGCCTCGCTTTCGCTGTCGCCGCGCATCTGGAATCCGAAATCTTGATCGTTGATGAGGTGTTGGCAGTGGGCGATTCCGCGTTTCAGAAAAAATGCCTGGGAAAAATGGATCAGGTATCTCGTACAAATGGCCGAACGATTTTATTTGTAAGCCACAATATGGGCGTAACCAGCAGCCTTTGTCGAAGAGCTATGGTGTTAGAAGGTGGACGATTTGCGTATATAGGCTCTACTGAGAATGCTATCGCTCGATATCTAGACTCTGGTATAGAAAGCAGTGGTTCAAGGACATGGGAAGTTTCGTCTGAGTCACCAACATTTCAGCCACGAGCCATTCAAATTCTAAATCACGCCGGTCAGGTCAGCGAGCGCATTGATATCACCCAGGCCTTCGAGGTCGCCTTCGAATATAGTCTTTGCCAAACGGGACCCCGTTTCAGAGTAGTTCTTCGCTTCGTCGCTGCGGACGGCACAGTCGCATTCACATCTTCTGATAGCGCCGATCCGTCCTTCGATCAAAAGTCAATGGCGCAGGGTTGCTACATCACCCGCTGTCGTGTTCCCGGCAACCTCATGAACGAGGGGCATTACAGGGTAACGCTGTCTGTGGACGTCCCGTTCCAAGAAGTACTCTTCGTGGAAGAGTCCGCGGTCGAGTTCGTGGTTGAACAGACAGGCGGCGTCAATTCCCGTTTTTCAGAAAGATGGTCGGGAGCTGTGTGTCCCCGTTTATCTTGGGCGACCGAGCTAAAAGCCAGCTCCGCCTTAACCTATAGCAGTTAATCAGCGTGATGGACCGTCAATGTTTGATCTGTAACGAACCGGCGACTGTACACGAGCGCGGCGTAATACGCGGGCGGCATGAAGGAATATTTCTACGTTGTATTAGTTGCGGCTTTATTTTCGTCGAGTCGCCCAATTGGCTCTTGGAGGCCTATGCGGAGCCAATCAACGCGGAGGATACTGGTTACGCAGAACGCAATCTCTGGTGTCGCGAGCAGATGCGTGCCTTCATCGAGATGTTCCGAAACCCCGTCGGCAAGTTCGTCGACTATGCTGGGGGTTATGGACTGTTTGTGCGTTTAATGAGGGACTGTGGATACGACTTTTACTGGTCCGACCTTTTTTGTCCGAACCTATTCGCGCGCGGATTTGAAGCGGGCCAAAGCAATTGTCAGCGATTCGAAGCAGTAACAGCATTCGAAGTGTTTGAGCATTGGACAGATCCGAAGACAGAGTTAGCAAAACTTGCGGATAGCTCCGATTGTGTGGTTTTCTCGACGAGGTTGGTGCCGAACCCTGCTCCCGCGTTGAGGGATTGGTGGTATTATGGTATCGAGCACGGGCAGCACGTATCCTTTTATACGGCGGAGAGTTTGGATCGCCTCGCCAGACAATTCGATTTCCACTTTAACAGCGATGGTGAAGTGTTCCACGCTTTTTCGAGAGCGCCTCTTTCGCAAAAGAACTTCAAGCGTCTAAGGAGTGAACGCTGGAAGCGCTGGCTAAAGCGGCGTTGCACTCTTTCGTCTAGAACGGAGTCCGATCATCATCTTGTCAAAGCCCACATGGTTAAAGACTTCACCCGCCGCAACCGCGACAACGCTTGATTCGATCCTGAGGCGGAGCTCTTCCGATTTTGTCATCGAGGTCTAACACTTACCTTGTTCGATGATGACAGACATTTAGATGCTCAGTAGTACGCCCCTTTATGCGTATCTTCTACGATGGGTATATCTTCTCCGCACAAAGAAACGGGGGGATTAGCCGTTATTTCGCAAATTTGATCCGGCATTTGCCAATCGAGTATACGCCCGACGTGCTTCTCGGGCGGGAGGTGAACGGGGTGGAAATAAGGCATGCGAAACTGCGTCTTCGGCGAGACCCTTTCCATGCAGTTAAGCCACGCCGAGTGGGAGATGTTTTCTCAAGCTCGTTCAATCGATTGCACGATGCTCGCGGTAAATATGATGTTTTTCATCCAACCTATCATTTCCGTTTGCCGGAACAGGTCGTCCGGCGGGGTCGGCGCCCAGCGGTGGTGACGGTCTTCGATATGATTCCAGAACTTTACGCGGAGTCGCTAGACCCGGATGGACGAGAAGCCGCGGCCAAAAAATTGATGATCGAGGCGGCGGACGCCATTCTCTGTATTTCCGAAAGCACCAAGGCGGATTTACAAGCACGGCATCGTGTGCCCGACGATCGGATCACGGTGACGCACCTAGCCTCCGATTTGTCGCAAGATATTGCCTTCGGCGAGGAATCTGTTCCGGAGAGGCCTTACGTTTTGTTTATGGGTAACCGCGCAGTCTACAAGAATTTTGCGCGGACGCTCCTGGCCTTAAGCCGTGTTGTGCAGAGCTGGCCCGATTTGAAGCTGGCTCTTGTGGGTGACGCAATGCAGGGGAAGGAAACCGAGCTGGTGCGGGCTTTGGAGTTGCAGTCCAACGTCGTTCACGTCGGCTATGTGCCGGACGCTCACCTTGCCAAGCTCTATCGCTGCAGCGCGGCCCTCGTCTATCCATCACTCTACGAGGGTTTCGGCATTCCGCCGTTGGAAGCGATGGCTTGCGGGACGGTGGTGATTTCGTCGGATCGATCGAGTCTGCCCGAGGTGATAGGGGATGCTGCGATTAGAGTCAATCCCGAGTCGATTAACGAGATGGCTGAGGCGATGCTTTCCTTGCGTGATCTATCCGATTTGCGGCGGAACCAATTGATCGCGCGGGGTTTTGATCAGGTAAAGCTATTCTCCTGGGACGAGACCGCGCGACAGACCGTGAAAGTCTATCAGTCTGTTGCTGTTTCATAGTAGAGGCGATTCTGCTGAGACGGTTCGACGCGGGCGATCTTAAGCGGTGTGCGCAGGCAGCGAAGCCAAAGGCGAAGCTGTTTACTTGGGTCTAATTCGTTTCGTCTATTCCGGAACCAGAAAATTAGGCATAGAAAACTACGTTTCCACATGTTCGCCCTGCGCCTCTTCTTGCGCGCTTTTACACCGCATTTACGTCAAAGAAGAATACGCGAACATCCAAATATCCGAGGGACAGCATTCTATCCCCCTGGGTTATTGTAATCTCCGCTGCTAGATATTGAAAACTTAAGCGAACGCTTCACAAACCTGTCACGATGGATTCGAACTATGAGTATATATAGAGCTCGATCGTGAAGGTCAGCGGGCTTGCTTCACAGATCTGCTTAAGACTTATTGCGATTCCAAATTGTTCCCCGAAACGAAGACCGCGTTTCCCGAGATTGTCCGCGAGGCGTTTCCGGTTGTTTTGTAGAATACCGACGGAAGTTTCCGGTTAATGAAGATAGGTTCGAGCGAAGAAAAAGAGATACGGGCGCGAATCTAGACTTAAAGTCCATCCATTTGATAGGCCGCAACTTGGTGAAAATTTCTGTGATAACCGCGACGAAAAACAGGGCAGAGCTTCTTTCACATTGCATCGAGAGCGTGGCCGCGCAGTCGTATCAAGAGAAGGAGCACATTGTGATCGATGGCGGTTCCACCGACGGAACGGTTGGGCTTCTGCGAGGGGCCGAGGCGCGTTACCCGCACTTGCGCTGGATATCCGAGCCTGACAACGGCATTTCCGACGCGCTCAACAAGGGGCTCCAGTTGGCCTCAGGGGATCTCGTGGGCGTGATCGGCGATGATGATTCTTACGAAGCGAATGCTTTCGAAACGGTGGCTCAGGCGGCGGCGACGGCCCCGAACGCCGGCATTATGGCGGGCCACTGTCGCCTGATCCGGAACGACGGGTTTGTAGTGGGAGTCGCCAGGGCGTCCTATACTAACCGAAAGGATCTTCTAGAATGCTGGTCGTACTGGGGCAACCGCGTGTTCATACCGGCGCCGGCCTCCTTTATTTCGCGTGCCGCGCTGGCAAAGGTGGGAGGCTTCGAGGAGCGGGATCGATACGCGATGGATTATCGACATTGGATTAAGCTGACGGAACACTTCCAGGTCTGTGTGGTCGATCACGTGCTGGCAAACTTCCGCCAAGACGAAGGGAGTATTTCCTTTTCACTAGTTGAAAAGCAGTGGAAAGAGACAATCGCCATTAGCAAGGATTACTGGGGATCATTCCTGAGCTGGGGATTCTACCGCTTTTTAACGTCGTATTGGCGTTTCCAGCTTGGCAAAGAAGTAACCATGTTAAGACTGCGCTTGCCGCGGACATATCTGCGTCGACGACTTAGACGGCTTCTGAGTGAACATTATCCCTAGCCCACTCAGAGGAGAGGACGAAAGTAGTTTTCTCTTAAAGAATCTGCGGAGCGCTTTTAAGTCGGGTTTGCATCTGAGAGGTTAGGCTTTCTGCATTGTGCACTTCGAGATTCCGGAACTAGTGAAATGAAGGAAGTAGAAGCCTATAGTGACGCATCACCCGGTAGTACAGAACCGGCTGTGCGTCCTATTGCCTTTTATCTCCCCCAGTTTCATCCTATCCCAGAAAATGACGAATGGTGGGGGAAAGGCTTCACGGAATGGACGAATGTCGCAAAGGCGAAAGCACTTTTCAAAGGCCATTATCAGCCTCGTCTTCCTGGGGAGCTGGGTTTCTATGATTTACGGGTTCCGGAAGCGCGGGAAGCGCAGGCCAATCTGGCGCGTGAATATGGAATCGAGGCATTCTGTTATTGGCATTACTGGTTTGCAGGGAAGCGCCTGCTTGAGCGCCCTTTTCAAGAAGTTCTGGAGTCGGGCAAGCCCGATTTCCCCTTTTGCTTGGCTTGGGCTAACGAGACGTGGTCGGGGATCTGGCATGGCTCGCCGGGCCGGATTCTTCAAGAGCAAACCTATCCCGGCGAAGAGGACCACCGGAAGCACTTCGCCTATCTGCTGAAAGCTTTCAAAGACGCGCGCTACGTCCGAGTAAAGGGGAAGCCCCTCTTCGTAATTTACCGCCCGCGTAAAGTTCCTAACGTTCGCCAAGTGTTGGAACTATGGCGCAATCTCGCAGCCGATGCCGGGCTGGCCGGCCTCTACTTGGTAGCTGTCGCAGTCGGCGACGATACTTCCTCGAGCTATCGAGCGGATGGGTTCGATGGTGTCACTGCGTCCGGTTTGACGAGGGCGATAAGGTCGCCCCACCTACTTGTATGGGGACGTCTACTCAAGCGGCGCCCCCGGCTCCGCAGTCTGTTTAATCGATTATTTCCGATGCCGCAGCACGTTTACCGTTACGAAAGTGTCTGGCGTGAGCTCGCGGTTGATCGCCGTTTTGACGTCTCCTATCACCCTTCAGTCATGGCGAATTGGGACAACACTCCGCGTAGCGGAACCCGCGGATGGGTCCTGCATGATTCAGCGCCCGACTTATTTCGCCGGCATCTGCAACACGCGATCGATCTGGTGGAAACGCGGAGCGGCGAAGAGAAGATTATTTTCCTGAAGTCATGGAACGAATGGGCCGAAGGAAATTATCTGGAACCTGATCGACGGTACGGCCGGCAGTACCTCGAGGTGATCAGGGATACTTTGGCTGCAGGCGACCATGTCCCTGTGGAAGCGCCAACTGGCCCATGACCCCGTTGGTTAGCGTAGTGGTACCGTGTTACAACCAGGGACGATACTTACGAGAGAGCATCGGCAGCTTGCGGGCGCAGTCACTCCGCGATTGGGAGTGCATAGTGGTGGACGACGGGTCATCGGACAATAGTCAAGAGATCGCGCGCGGCTTGGCGGAGGAGGATGAGCGAGTGCGCGTTTTCGCTCAAGAAAACCGCGGACCTTCCGCCGCTCGAAATCGTGGCGTAGCCGAAGCTCGGGGTCGTTACTTGCAGTTTTTGGACGCGGACGATTTGCTCGAGCCGGACAAGCTTCAAGTCCATGTCGCCTATCTGGAGTCGACCGAGGGCGTAAGCATCGTTTATGGCGATGTGCGCTATTTTACCGACGAGTATCCGGACGATTACTTTTTTGGCATTTGGGGAGAGACCGGACCGTGGGTGACAAATTTGGCTGCCTTAGGCGAGCCGCTCTTGGAGAAGGTACTATCGCGAAATATTATGGCGATGAACTGCCCCATTTTCCCGCGATCGGTGCTCGAACGAATCGGACCTTTTAGCGTATCCGTGCTCGGTTGTGAGGATTGGGAGTATTGGATTCGGTGCGCCGCGAATGGAGAGCGGTTTCACTATCTCGAAGGTCCGAATACTCTGGCGCTTGTCCGAAGCCATGCGACGAGCACGAGCCGCGATCTCAGTCGTATGCTAGACGGTGAGTGTCGCTTTCGCGTGAAGGTTGGTTATCTCCTGCGCGGGAACCATTTCCTACGCCTGCAAAACTTTGAGAAGGCAGCCAACCGCTTGGGCGAATTGAATCCACCAGACTACCATCGGCGGCTGTGGGAGCTTGCCAACGCTAATGCGACGGCACGGGTTTACACTTACGCCTTCCTGCGCATGCTGGATCGAGGAGACAAGCTTCGGGCGGTTGCGCGTTCGTTGCGGGTAGGGCTAGGTATTTCGTCCAAGGGGGTTACTTGACGAGAGAGCCAGAAAGTAGTCTCTCCCGGCAGTGCAAGGCGCGTGCGATCGCGTTTTATCTGCCGCAGTTTCATCCTATCCCGGAGAACGATAGCTGGTGGGGCGCTGGATTCACGGAGTGGACCAATGTGGCGAAAGCGAAGCCGATATTTCGTAGGCACCATCAACCTAGAACGCCGAGCGAGCTAGGCTTCTATGATTTACGCTTGCCCGAAACACGCGCGGCGCAGGCTGAGTTGGCGCAGGAGGCAGGCATTGAAGGGTTTTGTTACTGGCATTATTGGTTTGCGGGCAAGCGGCTTCTCGAGCGGCCTTTCAATGAGGTTCTGGCAAGTGGTGAGCCAGATTTCCCGTTTTGCCTGGCTTGGGCGAACCAGACTTGGTCGGGTATCTGGCATGGGGCTCCGAATCGCATCTTAATCGAACAGTCCTATCCCGGGCCTGAGGATCACGAACGACATTTCGAGACGCTCCTGCCGGCCTTTCGCGATTCGCGTTATATCTGCGTTCGTAACCGACCGCTTTTCCTGATTCATCGGCCGACGGAGTTTCCTGACTTACCCGCGTTCATTGAACAATGGCAGAAGCTCGCGCAACAGGCCGGCTTGGAAGGAATTCATTTCGTGGCTCATCTTCTCCCGCAAGATGAGTGCGATTGGGAGAAAGCGGGTTTTGCGGGAGCGACGAGCGTCGCCGCCTTGAAGGTCTCGTCGATGAGTATCGTGAAATTGATCAAACGTCGCGCGGCGGAGATGGTGCGGGGGCGGGGCGAAGGTGTCAGCCTTGGAGAACACGTCTGTGCGGTCGGGCGCATTCTGCATTACACCGTGCGCCGAGTCTGGGAAAAAATCACGGGAATGACGCGGCCAATTTACCACTACAAAGATGCCATGTTGTTTTTCCTCGATGGGGTGCGTCACCGGGCCAATTCCTATCCCTGTCTGGTGCCGAACTGGGACAACTCACCGCGCTCCGGGCTGCGCGGCCAGGTGATCATCGGTTCGACGCCGGCGCTCTTCGCGCGCCATGTGCGTGCGGCAGTCCAGTTAGTCCGCGAGCGCGCCTTCGAGGATCGGATCCTCTTTGTGAAATCGTGGAATGAATGGGCTGAAGGAAATTATCTCGAGCCGGATTTGAAATTTGGCCGGCAATACTTGGAGGCGTTGCGCGGCGAGTTGTTAGGCAGCGAGGCCGATCGGGAGGCTGCGGAAAATTCCGCCGCCACTTCGATTGCGCCCGAGCTTAGCTGCACTCGTTAGGCAAATTCTCCTGGAGCGAACTTTGGCGACACGAGCTCTGGGCGGCCTTCTCAATCGGCGTGAACGCTGGGGCCTTTCGTGGCTGGGCTGGCTGGTTTTGATCTGCCTGCCGCTGGCTCTCGCGGTCTGGATCTTTTTCACGATCGAGCCTTTCCTTTCCGTGACCGCGCGCGTGCCCGCGCAGGTGCTGGTGATGGAGGGTTGGATCCCGCATTACGCCATCCGCGCGACCGCGGAAGAATTTCGCGCCGGTTCGTACGAGAAAGTTTTCACGACCGGCGGGCCGATTACCGGGATGGGCGGTTACACGAATGATTACAACACCGCGGCCAATCTCGGCGCGGGCCGGTTACGGGTGGAAGGTTTGCCGGCAGATCTCGTGCAGATGGTGCCGTCGCGCGAGAGCGGAAAGGATCGCACGTATGCCTCGGCGGTGGCGCTGCGGGAATGGTTTCGCGAAAACGGTGTGGCGGTGCGCAGTTTCAATATCGTGACCGAAAATGCGCATGCTCGGCGGACGCGGATGCTTTTCGAAAAGGCCTTCGGCAAAGACTGGAAGATCGGGGTGATCGCGGTGGCGAATCCCGATTATCCGGCGCGGGATTGGTGGCGTTACAGCGAAGGGGTGCGTGACGTGCTCGGTGAAACAATTGCTTACCTCTACGCGAGGCTTGTGTTCCACTGAGCAGGGGAAGGCAAGGCGCACGTTCGACGTTTTTGCCTAACGAGTCTGATTTTTTATCTGCATGAAAATTTGTGTTGTTGGGTTGGGTTATGTCGGTTTGCCGCTGGCGATTCAATTTGCCAAGTGCGGCGTGGAAGTGATCGGGCTCGATATCGATCAGACCAAGGTCGATGAGGTCAACGCCGGCCGGAGTTACATCAAACACATCGCCGCGGAGACGATCGCGGAAGCTTTGCGCGCGAAAAAGCTCTGGGCCTCCGCGGATTTTTCCGTGATCTCGCAAGCGGACGCGGTCATCATTTGTGTGCCGACGCCGCTGAACAAAAATCGCGAGCCGGACATCTCGTTCATTCTCGATACCGGGATGCGAATCGCGCCGTACCTGGCCAAAGGGGCGCTGGTGGTTTTGGAATCGACGACCTATCCGGGCACGACTGACGGCGAGTTGCGCCGGGTCTTGGAGGAGGGGACGAAGATGGCCGCGGGGGTGGATTTTCACCTCGCGTTTTCGCCGGAGCGCGAAGATCCGGGAAACCCGAAAAGCGTGGTCGCGTCGATCCCGAAAGTGGTCGGAGGACTGACGCCGGAATGTTTGCAGAGGGCGGTCGAGCTTTACTCAAAAGCGATCGACCGGCTGGTGCCGGTTTCGTCCTGCCGGGTAGCGGAAGCGGCCAAACTCCTGGAAAATATTTTTCGAAGCGTCAACATCGCGTTGGTTAACGAGTTAAAGCTCGTTTATGGCGCGATGGGGATCGACGTCTGGGAAGTGATCGAGGCGGCGAAAACGAAACCGTTTGGTTACATGGCTTTTTATCCGGGGCCGGGGCTCGGCGGGCACTGCATTCCGATCGATCCTTTTTATCTCACCTGGAAAGCGCGCGAGTACGGGCAGAATACGCGCTTCATCGAGCTCGCGGGCGAGATCAATACCGCGATGCCGGAACATGTCGTTAGGCGCGTGGCCGATGCCTTGAACGACAAGAGCAAGGCGATTCGCGGGAGCCGCATTTTGATTCTCGGCTTGGCTTACAAACCGAACGTCGACGACGAGCGCGAATCGCCCAGCTATGTCTTGATGAACATTCTCGCGGAGCGCGGCGCGGAAGTGGAATATCACGATCCGTTTGTTCCGGTAATCAAGCCGACGCGCGAGCATGCGCATTGGGCTGGGAAGAAATCTGTCGCGTGGGAGCGATCGGTCATCACGGGTTTCGATCTGGTGTTGATCGCGACCAATCACGCGAACGTGAATTACGCGGAACTAGGCGAGTGGGCTGGTTGCATCGTCGATACGCGGAACGCGATGGCGAAAGTTCCGACACCAGCGGGCAAAGTGACCAAGGCTTGATGAGCGAAGGTAACCAGGTGAGTGCGTCGCCAAGGGCGGGAGCCCGGCGGCTAACGATTGCGTTCGCGGCGACCGCGGCGCTGATCGTGGCGTTTCTGAAGCCGCTCTACGCGCTGGTGCTTTACGCAGCCGGCAGCGACGTGCATTCGCACATTCTGCTTGTGCCGATCATCTCGGCTTACCTAATTTATTTGCTCGCCGGACAACTTCCGAGACCGGGGCGGCCGGTAGTTTTGGGGGCGCTCGGCTGCGGACTGTGCGCGCTCTTGGCGTTCGCTTGCACGATGGAGTCGTTAGGCATTTTCAGCGGCTTGAGTCTGAACGATCACCTTACTTTCACTACCCTCAGTTTTGTTGGTTCGCTGGCCGCTATGGGCTTCCTAGTCCTCGGCGGAAAATGGATGGCCGCAGCGGCCTTTCCGATGAGCTTTTTGTTTTTCATGGTGCCACTGCCGGATGCCGTGGTCACGGCGCTGGAGACAGCTTCGAAGTATGCCTCCGCGGAAGCGGCGAGCTGGTTCTTTGATCTCGCGGGCGTGCCGTATGTGCGCGATAGCCTGCTCTTCGGACTGCCCGGAATCACAATCGAAGTCGCGCAGGAATGCAGCGGGATTCGTTCGAGTCTCGTCCTGATCATCACCAGCCTGCTCGCCGCCTATCTGTTTCTGCGCAGTCCATGGCGGAGATTTCTGCTAGTCGCTTTTGTCATCCCACTGGGCGTGCTCCGAAATGGTTTCCGGATCGCGACGATCGGCTGGCTTTGCGTGCATCGCGGGCCGCACATGATTCACAGCCCGATCCACAAACAGGGTGGCCCGATTTTTTTCGCGCTCTCGCTGATTCCACTTTTTTTGTTTCTCTGGTGGCTGCGAAGGAACGAGCAAACGCGGCCGCGGAGGGCAGTCGCGGAGATCTCCGAGCCGATTTCGCAGCAGCCGTGAAAGAGAAGCAGAAGCTTCCCTTCTAATTATAAATCCTTTATGGCAAACTCCTCCGATATGGATCGACGTTCGACTTCGGTTGCTTGGGCAGTTTCAGGTTTGAAGCCAGGTGCTTCATTTGGCCCGTGGATTGCGCTGATTCTTCTCGCACTCTTCGCGCTTGGCAGTTGCCAGACGGTGGAGCGCGGACCAGTCGGCGAACAAGTCATGCCGACGACGCCGGTGGTGCTGACTTCGGGTGACGTCGTGCGCGTGACTTTCACGACCGCACCGGAGTTGAACCAATCGCAGAAAATTCGTTCGGATGGAAAAATCAGCCTCCCACAAGTGGGCGAAGTGACGGCTGCCGGCCGCACCCCGATGGCGCTGCAAAACGAGCTCTCTTCGCTCTTCAAATCACAGCTGAAAAATACCGATGTCCTGGTCTCGCTGGAAAGCGCGGCCATCCAGGTTTATCTCTCCGGCTCGGTGCATTCGCCGGGTAAACTGCAGTTCGATCGTCCAACCACAATCCTGCAAGCGATCATGGAAGCGGGCGGCCCGGACCAGTTTGGCAACTTGCGAAAAGTGCACCTGATTCGCATGGCTAACGGAATCCAGCGCACCCAGATTCTTAATCTCAAGCCGACCCTGTCGGGTGAATCGACGCGACCGTTTTACGTCAAGAACGGCGACATCATTTCGGTCCCGCAGACCGCCTTCTAGCAAAACTCTTGCGGTTGCCTAACGAGTGGTGGAGCGCGAAAGGGCGCGCGCGTTTTCCATGAACCTGACCTCCACCCTGGCTTTCGCCGCGGCCAGTTTCAGCGCCGCGCTCGCGTTGGCCGTGGCCGTGCGAAAACAGCGCTCGGTGGCGTCGTGGTCCTTCTGCGTGGGGATGGCCGCGCTGGCTTGCGAGAGCGCGCTCATCGGTGCCGGCTTTCGGGAGGCGGCGATGAACCGGATCGTCTTTTGGCAGACGAGCATCCTGCAAGGGAAAGCGTTTCTGCCGGCGGTCTGGCTTTGTTTTAGCGTCACCTTTTCGCGCGGAAACTCGCGGGAGTTCCTGCGCAAATCCTGGCCGCTGCTCGCGCTGCTTTTAGTGCTGCCGATCGCGCTCGTGTTTTGGCAATCGGACCATCTGTTGATCGTGGTCGCGGCCGACGAAGCGAAGTCGCACTGGTTTCTGAATTACTCGTTCGCTGCAAAAATTCTCAATGGCATTCTGCTCGTCTCCGCGGTCCTCATCCTGATGAATCTCGAGCGCACTTTCCGCTCCGCCGTCGGGACGATGCAGTGGCGGATCAAGTTCGTTGCGCTCGGCGTCGGAATTATTTTTGGCGCGCAAATTTACACGCGCAGCCAGGCGCTGATTTATTCGCAGGACAGCCCGGCGAGCTCCGCGGTCGAGGTCGGCGCGTTGTTCATCGGCTGCATCTTTCTTGCCGTTGGTTATGTGCGGGGCGGCTTCGGCGCGATCGATATTTATCCGTCGCGCGCGGCCTTGCACACTTCGCTGACGGTGCTGCTCGCGGGCGGTTATCTTTTTGTTATCGGGGTGCTCGCGCAAGTTGTCGCGCGGCGCGGCGGCTCGGGCAGCTTCCAACTGGAAGCGTTGCTCATCCTGGGCGCGATCGCGCTCCTCGCCGTCCTGCTTTTGTCGAAGCGCTTGCGGCAGGGAATTCAACAATTCATCAGCCGTCACTTCACGCGGCCGCAACATGATTCCCGAAAGATTTGGAGTCGCTTTACGCGACTAACGAGCAGCGTTTTGGAACCGGCGGTGCTTTGCAATGCGGCCGCGCAACAGGTTTCCGAAACCTTCAGCGCGTTGTCGGTCACGATCTGGCTGCTCGATGCGCGACAGGAAAAATTGATCCTCGGCGCGTCGACCTCGCAGGCGTCGGAAAAGCCGGCGGAGGCGCCGGCGGAAGCGGCCACCCCGGCAGAAATCGGCGTCGGACTTTCGACCATGACCGGACCGTTCGATTTGGAAAAAGCGAAGGGCGAATGGGCCGCGAATCTCCGGCGCTTGAGCACGCCGCACTTTGAAACTGGCGGCGGGCGGGTGGCGGTGCCGCTGCGGGCGGGCGAGCGCGCGCTCGGGCTGATGATTCTGGCCGATCGCGTGAACGCGATTCCGTACACCGCCGAAGAAATGGATTTGCTCCGCTGCATCGGCGACCAGATCGCAACCAGCCTGCTCAATCTCGGGTTGGCGCACGAAGTGATGCGCGGCCGGGAACTGGAAGCCTTCCAGACGATGTCGACTTTTTTTGTGCACGATCTCAAAAACGCGGCTTCGACTCTGACCTTGATGCTGCAAAATCTTCCGGTGCATTTCGACGACCCGGCGTTTCGCGCGGACGCCTTGCGCGGGATCGGGCGGACGGCGGACCGGATCAATCAACTGATCGGCAGCCTGGGTGTCGTTAGGCAAAAACTCGCGCTGCAACGCGTGGAACTGGATTTAAACGCAGTCGTCGATCGGGTGCTCGAAGAGTTTGATGGGCTCGCCTCGCTGGCGGTGGTGAAGGACCTTGGATCGTTGCCCCTGGTCTACGCGGACCCGGTTCATCTGCAGAGCGTGATCACAAATTTGCTTCTGAATGCGCGCGACGCCGTCGAAGAAAAGGGCGAAGTGATCGTGCAAACCACGCGGCGCGGTGAAGCCGCAGTGCTGTCGGTCGCCGACAACGGTTGCGGCATGAGCCCGGTCTTTGTGCGAGATTCCTTGTTCCGGCCGTTTGCGACCACGAAAAAGAAAGGTCTCGGGATTGGCTTGTTCCAATCGAAGATGATCGTCGAGGCGCACGGGGGAAATATTCAGGTGACGAGCGACACAGGAAAGGGCACGACGTTCCGGGTATTTTTGCCGTTCGGACCGGGCCAAGAGAAATGAGATCGACGCTGTTGTTAGTGGATGATGACGAAGAAATCCGCACCCAGATGAAGTGGGCGCTGATGGGCGACTACGACGTCGTCTTCGCCGGGACACGACAGGAAGCGGTGGAAGCTTACAAGAGTTCGCGACCAGCGGCGATCCTGCTGGATCTTGGTTTACCGCCGCATCCGAACAGCATCGAAGAAGGAATCGGAACCTTAGGCGACATCCTTTCGGTCGATCGCGGGGCCAAGGTGATCGTCATCTCCGGCCAGGGCGAAAAGAAAAACGCGCTCGAAGCGGTCGGTGCGGGCGCGTACGATTTTCTCTGCAAACCGATCGAGATGGCGGAGCTGCAACTGCTCCTGCGCCGCTGCATTTACGTCGCGGAATTGGAAACCGAATACCGCAAACTGCAACAGAGTGCGCGGCCCAACATCTTTGAGGAGATGATCGGGACCAGCCCGCAAATGCAAGGTGTGTTCTCCTTCATCAAGAAAGTCGCCGCGACTACCGCGCCGGTTTTGTTGCTCGGTGAAAGCGGCACCGGCAAGGAGATGGCCGCGCTCGCGATCCATCGTCGCAGCCAGCGGAAAGACGGGCCGTTCATCGCGATCAACTGCAACGCGATCCCGGAAAATCTTCTGGAGAGCGAATTGTTCGGCCACGAAAAGGGGTCTTTCACCGGGGCGCACATGCAGCGCAAAGGGCTGATCGAAACCGCGGATGGCGGTTCACTTTTCCTCGATGAAATCGGCGAGTTGCCCTCGCAAATTCAGGTCAAACTCCTGCGTTATTTACAGGAGCAGCGTTTCCAGCGCGTCGGCGGCCGCCAGGAAATCCAGAGCGACGCGCGCGTGATCGCCGCGACCAACGTGGATTTGAAGCAGGCCATCGCGGAAGGAAAATTCCGCGAGGATCTTTTTTTCCGGCTCGCGGTGGTGGTAATCAAGCTGCCGGCGTTACGCGAACGGGGCGAAGACACAATGATGCTCGCGCGCGAATTCCTCCAGCGTTACGCGGTGCAAAATTCCCGCACCAACCTCACTTTCACGACGGAGGCATTGCGGGCGATGAACGGGCATCATTGGCCGGGGAACGTGCGCGAATTGCAAAACCGGGTGAAGCGCGCGGTCATCATGGCCGATAGCAAACGGATCACGGAAAGCGACCTGGAATTGGTCGACGCGAGCGACGGACCGGCGCCGGTGACCCTAAAGGAAGCGCGCGAAAGTGTGGAAAAGGAATTGGTTCAACAGACTTTGCAGAAGCATCTCGGCCGGATCAGTTCCGCGGCGATCGAGTTAGGAATCAGCCGGCCGACGCTCTACGAATTGATGGAAAAACTCGGAATTCCGAAGAAGATGAGCGCAGCCCATGGCGGCGAAAGCGAAGCCGCGAATTGACTGGCTAATCGGGGGGCCAAAGTCTAACAAAGTCCCGGGCGCGATTTCGCTCGCGCACTCGCTCGCGCTGCCGAATGCCGGTCGAAGTGGCGTCCTTGCTTCTCTTCGCCGGCGAACGCTCACGAAGTGACGCAGCAGTTTTAAACTACATGATTCCCATGCTCAATTTGCGAACCGTTTTTCGAATCCTTCTCCACGCGACGCTGGTCATCGCGCTCATCACCGGATGCTCGGCCGAGGCGAGAAAATCGCGGCATCTCTCGCGCGCTGAGAAATATTTCCGGGCCGGCGATTTCGAGAAGGCAAAGCTGGAATACATGAACGTGATTCGGATCGACCCGAAGGCGACGGTGGCCTTTCAGCGGACCGCGGCGATCTGGCTCGAGCAAGGCGCGCCGATGCGGGCCGGACCGTTTTTGGCGCGCGCGCGCGAAATTAATCCCCGCGATGCCGAGAGCCGGTTGAAATTGGCCAGGCTTTTAGTCTCGTTAGGCGGACTGGCCGAAGGGCGAAAGGAAGCGCAGGCGGCGGTGGCTTTGGAACCGGGAAACGCCGAGGCCGTGCGGTTGCTGGTGGAGGCTTCGCGAACCCCGGCGGAGTTGGCCGCGGCGGCGCAAGCGTTGCAAAATTTTCCGGCGAAAGAGAGCGCGCCGTTCAAACTCGCGGTCGCGACCATGGCCTTGAAGCAGGGAGATATTCCGAATGCGGAGGCGGCGCTCAAGACTGTACTGCAGCTCGACCCGAAGAACGCCTCGGCGCACACTGCGATGGCGGCGATCAATTTGATGCGCAAAGACGTGCCGAAGGCCGGCGAAGAGTTCAAGGCCGCGGCGGAGGCTTCCCCCTTACGCTCGACCGAACGGATTCAATACGCGGAGTTCCGCGCGCAGACATCCGGAGCGAAGGAATCGATCGAGGCTCTGAAAGCGATCATCGCGCAGGCGCCGGATTATATTCCCGCCTCGCGTTTGCTGGCGCAGATCGCGCTGGCGCAAAAGCGTTACGACGAGGCCGCGAGCGATCTCGAGAACGTCTTCAAGTATGACGCGGATAACGTCGATAGTCGCATGGTCCAGGCGCAGGTGCTGATCGCGAAAGGCGATGGCGCGAAGGCGGTGGAAGTGCTTGAGCGCTTGGAAAAAATTTATCCGAAGGTTGCCTCGATCAAGATCCAGCTGGCGCGCGCGAATTTGTTAATCAACAAACCGTCGGAAGCGACCGCGGCGTTAAACGATGCGCTCGCGCAGGAGCCGCAAAACGTGGAAGCGAAGGTCCTGATGGCCGAGACCAATATGCGCCGGGGCGATGCGCAGGCGGTCGTCAATGGTTTGACCGAGGTCTTGCAGCAACACCCCGAGCTCGGCCAGGCGAAGTTGATGTTGGCTGATTCCTACCGCCTGCTCGGCCGATACGAAGATGCGGCGAGCATTTTCCGCGATCAGCTCAAAGCGAATCCGCAAAATGCGCCCGCATATCTCGGGCTGGGCGTGATCATGCGCGAGGAAAAGAAGGACCCGGACGCGCGGGCGGCATTCGAGAAAGCGCTGGAATTGTCGCCGGGGAATTTGATCGCGATTAACCAATTAGTGGAGCTGGATCTCGCGGACAAAGCGTATGACGCCGCGCTCCAGCGGACCAAGACTTTGCTCGCGAGCACGCCGAATTCTGGAAGCGCGCACCTCTTGGAAGGGAAAATCTACGCCGCCCAGGCGCAGTGGCCCGAGGCCGAAGCTGCGCTGACGAAGGCGCTGGAATTGGAGCCGAGTCTCGGGCCTGCCTACGACCTTTTGATCAGCGCTGATCTCGCGACCAACGATCTCCCGAAGGCGGCGGCTACGCTTGAGACTTTGCTGACGAAGAATCCGCAGAATCCGGGCGGCTTGATGCAGTTGGCGTTGGTTTACGAAAAAATGAATGAGTTCGCCAAAGCAGCGAGCACTTACGAAAAGCTGGTCGCGATCAAATCGGATTCGCCGGCGGCGCTCAACAATCTTGCGTATTTGTACGCGGAAAAGTTGAACCAGCTGGATAAGGCTGCCGACGCAAGTCGCAAAGCGCGCTCGCTGCAACCGTCCGATCCCGCAATTGCCGACACGTTCGGCTGGATTCTCTATCGACAGGGAGATTATCAACAGGCGCTTAGTCTTCTCCAGGAAAGCGCGGCTAAGCTGGGCGACAATCCGGAAGCGCAATACCACCTCGGCTCTGCCGCCTACATGATGAGCCAGACGGAAATGGCGCGGGCTGCCTTCCAGAAAGCCACACAAGCTTCGGCTGCTTTCCCGGGCAAGGCGGAGGCGCAACGCCGCCTGGCTTTGCTCGGTGACGGCGCAGCGCAAGCGGAGATGTCGAACGCTGACTTGGAATCCTTGGTGAAACAGCAACCGAACGATCTCATTGCGCTGACGCGCCTGGGCGAAAGGTACGAGAAGGACGGGCAGCCCGCGAAAGCCGCGGAGGCATACGAGCGCGCGCTGAAGGTGAATCCCAAACTGGTCCAGGTCACCGTAAAGCTGGCGCAGCTTTATGCCGGATCACTGAAGGAACCCGTGAAGGCCTTAGAGCTTGCGAAAAAGGCACGCGAATTGGCCCCTTCGGACCCGAACGTGTCGGGCGTGATCGGAGTCCTCGCTTACCAGACAGGCAATTACCCGTGGGCCTACAGCCTTCTCCAAGAAGCTCTCCGACAGAAGCCGAATGATCCCGATATTCTGCTAAATTGTGCCCGAGCCGCCTATCTCATCGGGAAGTCGACCGACGCGCAGCAGTTGATGGAACGCTTGCTCGCGGCGGTTCCGAATTCCCCGCTAGCTGGCGAAGCCAAGACTTTTCTGACCATGACGGCTCTCGAGCAGCATTCCGAAAACCTCTCGTCCGCCGATTCTCAGGTCGACGCGGCATTAAAGGAAAATTCCGATTACGCGCCGGCGTTGATGATCAAAGCGGAAATCCAAACCGCACACGGACAAACCGACAAAGCTAAGGAAATCTACAACGCTGTGCTGCGGCAATTCCCAGATTTTGCTTTAGCGCAAAAAAACCTCGCACGTCTTTACGCGAATGATCCGGCCGAACTTTCGCAAGCCTTCGACTTAGCGACCAAAGCACGGAAGGTTTTACCGAATGATCCGGAACTGTTGAAAACTCTGGGAGAAATTTGCTACAAGCGAAACGACTTTATGAAGGCAATTCAGATCCTGAAGGAACGCGATCGAGCGAAGACCCTGGATAGTCCTGGATTGTTCTACCTTGGGATGTCATACGCCGAGTTGAAGCAAAAACCAGCGGCGCTTGAGACCCTTCGTCGGGCCCTCGACGCCGGTTTGGCGACAACCATGAGCGAGCAGGCGCTAAAGGCCATTGACGATCTCAAGAGAACAGAGGCCACACCGTCAAAGGGAAGCTCCCCTGGTGCCTAAACGTCGGAGAAGCTTACAAAAACTTCCGTTCCCATCGAAGTCTTTTAGCGAACTCAATTTTTGATATATTTTAATCCTCGCAAGAACAACAGTTTACGACTGACCACAGATCGATGGCACTTCCTTTGCTAACAGATGACTCGAAAGCGATCGGCTCATTCACAACGGATGGATCGGTTCGTGAAGAAACCAAACTAAAAAACAATGAAAAATCCTACAAAAGCGTTAATGGCGACCTTCGCGGTTGCTCTCCTTGCTTGCTCTGTTTTCACGCAACAGGCCCAGGCAATTCCAATCAGCGGTGGCATCTCTCTTGCCGGGACCTATAGAACCGACACCGGAGACATCAACACGGCTAAGAGCTTTACCAGCTTCAGCGGTGTGTTCGTGACCAGCGTGGCCGGGAGCTATTCCACCGTCTCTCCGGGACAAAGCGTGACCCAAAACGGCTTCACCTTCAATCCATTTTCGGGTCCTGTGATTCCGCTATGGACGTTCATGTCGGGCGGCAGGACTTATTCTTTCGATTTGACCGCGCTGACTGGGCGCGACCAACCGGGCGATAATACTCTGACCCTAAGGGGCTTCGGAACTCTCCACATTTCTGGCACGGGTCCTACCTATGACGACACGGTCGGAACGTGGGTCTTCACTGCCAACCAAGGCGGTGGAACGTTCTCCTTTTCCTCCAGCAACTCGGCAATTCCTGAAGGCGGTTCAGCGCTCGCGCTTCTTGGCCTCGGGCTCGTCGCTGTGGAAGCACTGCGCCGGAAACTAGCGACTGCCTAGTTAGCGGGTCGACCTTCACGAATATAACGCATTCGCTGGGCAGAGGAGAGATCCTCTGCCCAGCTTTGCGTACAGCTAATCTTTCGCAGGAAGCTTCGCTTTGGGGTGGCTCTTTGGCGTAACGCACTATTAGGTCGGAAGAATATGGAGCGTGGAGCAGTTTTTTCGGTACCTCCCAGCCCGGTCCGAGGGGCTGCTTTGCCAGGACGATTGTTATTACGGCGATCCTTCTTGCGAAGGAAGATCGAGGACTCGAGGCCGGCGAAGCAGACATTGGCTTGCTGCTCGGCTTTCGCATTCCGTGTCAAGTTCAGGAGGACTTTCTCCGAGTCACGGCCGCCCGAACGAAGCGATCTGTGTCCTCTCGAAAATATGTCGCGCGACGGTAAGTCGAAGCACTTCGCCGAGGCGCAGGGAAGTCTGTCTGGCGTCGCTTTCCTACAACCGGCCAATAAAATCCCTCCGAAAAGGACTTGCCTGGAAGCTACGGAGCCGAAGAGAATGAGGCCTTATAAAACCTTTTCATGAAGCTCGACGAATCGTGATACCAGAAGTTTCCGTTTGAGTCGGTCACCACGGTCGCGACGGGACTAAAACTTGCGATGAGGTCGGGAGCTGAAGAGATCAAAATAGAAGCATTTGGAGGAGCTTCTCCGGTTAATTGACTCAAGGAATTCATCACGTCCGATATCCGAAGCGATAGAGGAGCCGGCCCAGGACCAGCGACGCGGACCAAATGATTATTGGTATCGGAAAGGTATATGCGTCCCGCGCCAGAAGCCGCAATTCCTTGCGGAAAATTAAACTTCGATGCGTTCCCTACCCCATCAGCGGAACCGGGAACGCCGGCCACTCCGCCTAGCGTGGTCACTGTTCCGCTGGGACTTAGTCTGCGAACGGTGCTGTTCCCGGTGTCGGCGACATATAAATTTCCTACTCCATCGACGGCGATTCCGCGAGCGTCACTAAACCGCGCAGCATTCGCGTTTCCGTCCGCACTTCCCTGGCTACCGGCGAGACCGGCTAAGGTGGTGACCTGTCCCGCGGGAGATATTCTTCGAATGGTCGCATTACACGCGTCCGCTACATAAACGACGCCGCTACTGTCGACCGCCACGCCGCGCGGCGAACAGAACTGAGCGATTGGTCCGCTGCCATCGGCGAAACCTGGATGCCCGGCTGATCCGGCCAAGGTTGTGACGACCCCTGCGGACGTGATCTTGCGAATCGTATTATTCCCGCTGTCGGCGACATATACATTGCTGGATCCGTCCACGGCCAGACCGATGGGATAATTAAAGCGGGCTGTGGCACCGGTTCCGTCAGCGCTTCCGTAGGTGTCGGGGGCCCCTGCGAATGTGGTGACAAGACCGGTCGGGGAAATCTTCCGGATGGTATTGTTTAAGGTGTCAGCCACGTAAACGGTTCCCCCGGCTTCCGCAGCGACGCCCTGTAAAAGGTTAAAACGAGCGACTGAGCCCTGGCCGTTGGTGCTGCCTGACATACCTGGCGAACCGGCCAGGGTGGTCACGGTTTTGTCCGGGAGAATCTTCCGGACGGTATTATTCCCCGTGTCGGCGATGTACACGTTGCCCGCTCCATCTGTCGCGATCCCCTGCGGAGAATTAAGGGTCGCGTTGCTGCCGATCCCGTCCATCGCGCCCAAGACCCCCGGCATCCCTGCATAGAGAGAGAAGTAGTATGGCTCGTAAGTCGACTGGGCTTGCAGCGAGCCAGCGAGCGTGACCAAGGTGATTAGCGATGAAAAAATTGCGAGCTTCATATTATCGAGCGGTTTGGCGGGGCGGAGAATGGTGTAGCCGCCCGTCCCCAAGTTTGTATAATTTCCATAGTTTGTCAAAGGGAGCGTCGAAAAGCGGCGGCGACGGATCGGAACCGCGTTTTATTAAACTATACGGGTTTGAGAAGGCGAAGGATCGTAAACTTCTCAACTCCGTGGGCGATGACGCGCTGGAGCGTGTAGGGCGACCTCCGAATGGTCGTCGATGCGCGCAGAGTCGGAGCACAACCTTCCGTTGATAATACGCGAACGTCCTTTTATCATGTCGTTCAGCCGCCTCAAGATGACCTACACCTTCGCGCAGCTCGCAATTCTTGATGATCCTCGCTGGTTCTGTCTGAAGGCGTACCCGAAGCGGGAGCACCTCGCGGCAGCGCAGTTGCGCCATCAATTAAACGTCGAGTGCTATTCCCCTCGACTTCGGTTTCGGAAGAGCACCCAACGCGGACCGGTTTGGTATGTGGAAGCGATGTTCCCGGGCTATATTTTCGCCGAATTCGTTTACGCCAGCGTCGGTCGCGCGGTCATCCATGCGACTGGTGTTCAGAAAATCGTTTGCTTCGGAGAGCAAGTCGCAACGGTCGATCGAACCGTGATCCAGACGCTTCGCGATCAGACCGGCGCAGAGGAAATCGTGACCATCGATCCACAACTTGAAGTCGGAAATCCGGTGCGAATTGTTGATGGCCCAATGCAGGGGATTGAGGCCTTGGTCACGCGAATACTGCCGGCGAAGGAGAGAGTGCGCGTGCTTTTGGAATTCCTGGGGCGCTCCGTCGAGATGGAACTTCCAACCCCCGGCGTCCTTTCGGTTAAACCCGTCAGGGCTCATTTCGCCCGCGGAGGGTGAGGTCTGCTTACGTCAGACGCATGGTCGTGCACCGGCACGAGCTGTGCTTTACCTTGCGGCGCACCGATGCTCTCCGATTCGGCGCGCGGTGTGGGAGCGATATAGAACGGTTCCGTTAAGCTCCGGATTTTTCCACATTGAGTATTCCAGTTATAATCGCCGGCCCCTAATTTCCTTGTCCTAAATCCGTCTGTGTGTCTGTATCAGTAGGCGATGTTACGAGCGCAACGAATAGGTTTTCTTTTTTTTGGGCTCGCCTGCGCTGTCCGGGTGCTGCCGCCATGTCGCGCTGCGGACGGTCCAGTGGTGCAGGTTTTCAATCGCGATTCTGCATCCGACGGGGGACGAGCCATCATCCCGCTGTGGCGGGTGCCGGTCCACATCTCCGTCTCCGCGAACGGCGGCTACGACGAAAACGTGAACACGCTGGCAAATAGCGCGCAGGGTTCCGTGTTCACCGCCGCAAACATCACCGCCGATTACGGCTTCGGCACTTCGCGCACCCGTGGCTCGCTGCATGCGGGCACCGGCGTGACTTACTATCCCGACCTTTCGACTAACCGTTACGATCCCAACGTTTCTGTCGATCTAACGGTCACGCACCAGGCGAATTTGCGTCTTAGCGTGAACGGCGCATTGAGCATGTCGTATCAAGCAGAGCCTGACTTCGCGAACGCTCTCGGCCTGAACCGAAGGGCTGGAAACTACTTCAGTGCCCAGACTAATCTCGGTGCGACCTACCAATGGCTGCCGCGGTTTTCAACCATATCGACTTATAACGTGGGCACCGTTTGGTATGACCAAACGGTTGCCGCGGACGCGCAGAATCACTTCGACCACCAGTTCGGCCAGTCCTTTCGATTCCTATTTCTGCCGACGACCACCGTGGTAACCGACGTTCGCATTTCGCTGGCCACCTACGACAATGCCGACCGGGGCTCCACTGACTACGCCTTACTCGGCGGGCTTGATCACACTTTTCTTCCTGGCTTGAACGGAACGGTTCGAGCTGGCGCTGGGTTTCGCTCGGCCCAGCAAATTGGGGCGGCCGCCGATACGACCATTAGCCCGCATCTTGAAGGAACTTTAAGCTACCTGTTAACCGGCAAAACATCGCTGAATTGGAACATCAGTTATGCCAGCGAAGAATCAAATATCGCTACCTCACCGGGTAGTCTTTCCTTCCGAACCGGACTGCAACTTACGCATGCCCTGACTCCGAGGATCAGTTCAAATCTCAGCTTTTATTACGCCCATACGGATAACCAGGCTTCGGCAATCTTCTTCGGCGGAAACCCGGAGTTCAGCGAGGATGCACTGGATTTCTCCCTCACCTTTAGCTATGCACTCAACCGCTACTTCTCGGCGAACGCGGGTTATAATCGTTCAGGAGTTGAATCTGATTTTAGTCTGCGATCCTATACGCGGAACCGCTATTTCGGCGGTCTTTCGGTGAACTTTTAGTCTCCGGGGAAATCCCGCGGGCGGAGAGTTAGGGCTTGTTGCCGCGCGCGGACCCGCTGTTGGCCCGCGCTTCAAGATGCGAGCGATATAGTTGCTCGATGACGTCGGAGCGAGGATCCCGGGCCCGCGCGATTGCAAACTTCGATTCCGCTTCTTCGAACCGGCCGAGCTCGTCGTAAATAAAGGCCATGTCGAGCGCATAGGTTCCGTCCAGGGGCGAAAGTTGACTTGCCTCGGCAAACGCCGAGAGCGCTGGCTCGTAGGAAGAGGCTTTGCGCTCATCGGCCGGTTTATTACTGATTGAAGCAGCTAAGGCGCGCCCCAGATAAAAGAAAGTGTTAGGATTTTTGCGATCCGAGAGAAGAGCCTGCCGGGCTAAGGAGGCCGCGAGATCAGGCTTCTCGTCTCCGAGGGCTACGCGCGCTTCTTCAGTGAAATTTTCGGCGGGGAGAAGACGAATGCATTGTAGTAACAGAACCATTGCTACTGCTGCAGCGGCGAACTTTGGAATCAAATGGGTCCCGGAAGTCCTTCCTGCGGAAGTCTGGTTTGACCCCGAGTTGGCGGCGATGCCGAAGCAAAAAGCCACCAACAGTGCGTTGGCGGGAACGTGCAGATTGAAATCGACACCTGAATGAATCACGTACGCAGCGATTGCACAGAGCGTTGCGATGATCAGCGCCAGGCGATCGCTGGAGGGCAGATTGCCCGCGGCCAACCGCTCCAATCCGAAGTGGACGAATGCGCGCCAGGCGTTCCGGCAATGCGCGAACAGGAAGAGCAGAAAGCCTAAGGCGGCGACGAGGCCGTATTCACAGAGTAGCTGTAGATAATCGTTATGCACGACAACGGGATCGCCCTGCATTGTGGGCTCTCGAAATTGGCGCCCGTAGAAGCGATAGGTGCCTCCGCCCGTGCCGAGAATCGGTGCCAATTTCCATTGCTCAATGGCGGCATGCCACAGAGCGAGCCGCCCTTGGTCTACAAATAGTTGCTGCGTCCGTTCGCGAAGCATGGGATCCCGCTGAATCATGACTCCCGCCGCGAGCAATCCCGACGCGAGGAGAGCCAGACCAATTCCCCCGAATTTAATGAGCGGAGCCATTCCGGCAGACCACAAAGCTAGTCCACTCAGGATGGCGAATACGGCTAAGCTGACCGTGATGCTCAGGTAGCCGGCACGACTTCCAGTGAGAATAGCTCCGAGATAGCAAATAGCCGTGAGGTAGCCCAGACAAACTCTGATCCATCCCGGGCGACGGCTCCAACAGGTGAGACTCAGGCCAAAAATACCGAGCACCTCGAGAAGGCCGGCGAGATGGTCTGGGTTTGCATAAAGGCCGGTGGCTCTTGTCTGATGATCCAAGTCCTGGAGGAACGACGTTACGGCCAGGTTTACTCCCAGACCGGTTTGAATTACTCCGGCTAGGACGTGAACCATGCCGACGAATATTAACAGAACAATGAGCGTTATGCGTCTGGCAGTGCCGTCCAAGGCAAACACGGTTACGCCGTAAACGGCCAGCGAGGCGAGAATGCAATAGAGATCGGAGCGGGCCGAGTAAGGGGCGGGCGAGGTGAGAACCCGCGCGAGCATATAGCTGAAGAATCCCGCTGTTGTAAGAAGGCAATCGCGATTCGCCTTAAATTTGGTTCCGAACGATAAAAGGGCGATGAGTGCGGCGATTGCGATCACGCCGTAACCTGGGAGCGCCGACGAAAGATCCAACTCCGAATCGGAGATCTGGAGTAAAACAAAACCTGCCGCGAGGAGGGGAAGAGAAAGGAAGCGTCCGAGTCTGCCAGCCCAGGTGCGGCTCGCAGATGAAGATTGAAATAGTGCCTGCGCTATCAGATCCAGGCGATCAAAAGCAATTCAGCAGGCTGGCCCAAAGCGTCGGTTTGGCCGGGCGATAGACCGGGCCAACCGAAATGGATTACTTTTTCCTGTCCGCTGCGCTCTTGGAAGTCCGAGTGGGAGCGCAAGGACCGTCCGGATCGCCGTGATCTTTATGACGCCGATATTCAAGACTGTTGCAGGGGAGGTTGCTGATGGTGGTGGTCCGCTTATGGCAAACTGTGCACATGTTCGGCGTAGCCAAAGCGTCCGGACTGCTGAGAGACCAGAACGCCAGCGTCAGAGCCACTATTACGAGCAGCATGGCCCGCAGAGAGAACGATTTCCGGCGCGAGAAGGGAACGAAACGAGAGATGGTTTTCATGGGGAATTATGTCTTACACATTCTTCTACGGATTTTTCAGGGAAAAGACAATAACTTTTATCTTCTTTTCCGTCGGCTCAAAGTAGAATTACGCGGTAGAAGCGTCGGTAATGGCCTCCGACGTTCGGGTCAGAGTCCGTAATTTGAACGGTCCCGCCGGTTCCCGGAATATTTTCCGCGCCCGGAACGACGGCCCACATCCCGGCGTCGAGGCTGTTGCGAAATTCCACCCGATAGTTCCCGCCCGAGACCGTGGTGAAACGAATCTGCGGAGAGCTGGGCCTGGCAAAGGAAGTGATCGTCGGTGCGGGTGTGCCGGTGACCAGGAAAGCGAGTTCGGCCGGCGTGCCATTGCTCTCCCAAGCGCCAAGGTAGGGGAAGATGTCGCTGCGGCTGGGGGTACTTCCTTGTTGGCCGGTAGTTTGCCAAAAGACATTTTGGGTAAGGCTGTTTTGCGACGGGCCATTGTGGATGGAGAGCCAATAGCTGCCAGCAGGTAGGAATACAGGATCGATCGAAAACGTGGCCACGTATTCCTTGAAGCCAAAAGCGATCAAGCCAGTCGCGACATGGCTCACGGCACTGGTTGTTCCGCTGAAAAGCACCGTCCCGGGATCGATTCCGTTACCCAAAGAATAGATCTGCCAAAAGAGCGTGCCCTCGAAGTTCCCGTCGATTTCAAACGTCCAAAACTTTGCTCCTTCGATTCTTGCGGCGGCAGTGACGGAAAAAACGTCTGCTTCGATCCAATGCGTGATTTCGAAGCCGTTGTTGCGGTCGGGCGAGCCGTTATCGTAAACCACGCCTGCGTTCGCCCCCACGAGGGCTGCGAAAAGCGGGAATAAAAAGAGGGCCTGCCAACAGAATCGGTTCATGACTAGGAGCAAATGGAAGCGGGTCGCTGCGCGATTGCCGGGTTTATTCCAATGTGGGCGGCAGGTCAAGATTGGCCTGCCCGCAGATAGCAAAAAATTGCGAAAGCTGGCAGCGCATACGGGGATCGAACCCGTGCACCAGCCTTGAGAGGGCTGTGTCCCAACCACTAGACGAATGCGCCCGGTAACGTCGACTTTAACGGTACTGTTTCGCCTCAGCAAGCTGCCTTCGGTGTTCGCGTTAACCCCGCGGTTTGGGGGTAGCGGAGGACGCTGGAGTCGGGCGAACTCGAGGCTGTAAGACTGCGGCGACTTGCTCCGTTTTGCGAGCTGCCACGTAAGCTTTCAGTTCGGGGGTCGCGGCGGCGGCGATCATTTTATCGAAATAAATTCGCCAATATTTTTGGAGAAGTTCTCGCTTGGCGAGGTCGGTCCGAGCCTTGTTCGCGGCGGTGCGGGCGACATTGACTTGTGGGTCACTAACGAAACGATTCTTCAATTCACGCCACTCGACATGACGCCGCCCACTCTCGGCCGCGACGTTAACCGGATTTTGTTTAAAGACTTCGTCCAATTGCGGAATCGTCGGCGTGTTTGGCGCAGGCGGAGCCGGTGCCGGAGGATCCAGTGGCAGTGGGAGAGGCGGAATTAATTGTGGCGCGAGAGCGGGCGAAGCAGTCGGCCCAACAGTCGCACTGGGCGGGGGACCCTCAGTATCTGGTCGAGGGAGTGGGGCGTCCTGTTGCCCGAACACACTTCCCGCTGCGATGAAAGAAAGAAGAGCTCCGAGAATCGGACGCGAACGCATGGGAAAAAGAAGCATGGATTGGTCGGGGTGACAGGATTCGAACCTGCGACCTCCTGGTCCCAAACCAGGCGCTCTACCAAGCTAAGCTACACCCCGCGAGACGAGGGGCCTCTCTACCATGCAACGTCGTCATGTGCATGCGGAATTCTTATTCGAATAAAATTTGCGCCCGCATTGGAAGGCACCGCAAAACGAAATAAGGCCTTGCCCGGGGCCATATCCAGGCGCACCGTAGGCCGGTTCGATTCGGCCGTTACTCCGACCGCCGGACGGTCTCCTCGTCATGTTTAAAAACGATAAGCTCAACGTATTTCTTTTTATCGCCCTCGTCGGCCTGCAACTTCTCGGCGTGGCCGCCCTTTGGACTCGATTTCAATGGAATTTTCTTCCGATCATGCTCGTGATGTATGTCTGGGGAGGGGTCAGCACCACGCTTTATCTTCACCGGTATCTGACCCATCGCGGGTTTGAGATGCCAGCGTGGTTGAAATTTATTTTTGCCACCGGCTCGGCCGTGGCGCTTTCCGGCGATCCGGTCACTTGGGTGGGCGATCATCGCTATCACCATTTGAAGTCGGACACGGACGAGGATATCCACAGTCCGATCCACGGCTTCCCTTATGCCCACATGATGTGGCTAGTGCGCAAACCAGCCGGATTTCGCGATCGCTCGATGCGTTACGCGGCTGACGTGCGAAAGATTTGGTACTGCAGGCTCTGGGAACGGCCATATTTCTATCTGATCCCGCATTTGTTAGTCGCAGCGATTCTTTATTTTACTCTCGGCGGAGGTGGCGTGCTCTGGTGCCTCTATGTGCCGATGCTGGTCGTTTATAATTTCACCTGGGCGGTCAATTCCATCTGTCACATGCCCGGTCTGGGCTATCGGAGTTTCGAAACCTCCGACCACAGCAAGAATAATTTCTGGGTTGGGCTGGGCGCGTTTGGCGAGGGCTACCACAATAATCACCACGCGAAACCGCGTTGCGCGGCGCACGGGTTGAAATGGTGGGAGTTTGATTTCACCCGCTACGTTATTTGGGGCCTGGAGAAATGCGGGCTCGCTTGGAATGTCGTCTGGCCGAAGCCAGACGAAGTGAAAGAAGTGGATCCGGTTTCCGCCGACCAAGCTGGAGCGATGCTTCTCTTCGGCGCGCAGATTAAGGATCCGTCCCTCGATGCTCCCGTGACGCGCGGGCAATAGCAGTCGTTAGGCGCTACTGCGTGATGTTGTAGACTTCGATCAGGGCAACGCCGGTTGAGCCCCCTGCGCCACGAACGATCGCGGTGTAAGCGCCGGGCGCGAGCGTCGCGATGATCGCCGCCTCGCGGTCGTCGCTCGGTGCGAGCGATGAGTCAGTGATTTGCTGCGCCTGATCCGATCGCCAATTATCGTTGGAGAAAATTTTGGTGCCGCTCCCGTTATAGAGTTCCAAGGTCGGGTCGGAGAGAGCTCCGTTGATCCCGTACGTTCCCAGCGATGGGCCGATCGCGCGCACTATGACCCGGCTCGCCTGGTCGCCCCCAAGAATGAAACCGCCGATCATGAGGTTGTCGCCTGCTTCCACCCGGCCGCGGGTCGCGATGTTCCCGATCGTCGAAGTGCCCGGCGAGCAATCGAACAATTCGAAGAGCGCGATACCTTTGCCGCCGCCGATTCCTGAAAGCACCGCGGTATAGGCGCCCGGTGCCAACGTGGCGACGATGGCCGCTTCCAGATCATTCGAAGGAGCCAGGCCGGTCGCCGAGATCTCCGCCGCATTCGTCTTCCAGTTGTTGTTCGTCGCCACCGTTGCGCCGGCAGAATTGTATAGCGTCAAGGTTGGATCGCGCAGCACGCCGGCCACACCTGCAGCCGCGAGCGACGGTCCGATCGCGCGCAGGAGAACCTTCTTCGGAGCGTCCCCGGAGATGATGACGCCACCGATAAGAACATTGTCACCCGTTTGCACATAACCCCGGGTCGAAACATTGAGCAGCGCATGCGTGCCACCAGGCGTGGCGGATGGGGTTGCGGAAGGTTGCGGCGTGGCCGCGGGTGTCGGTGTGGCGGTGGGCGCAGGCGTGGCGGTGGGCGCAGGCGTAGCGGTGGGCGCAGGCGTAGCGGTGGAGGCGGGCGTGGCGGTCGGCGTCGGGATTGCCGTGGGAGTAGGCGTTGGCGTGGGCAGCGATGCCACCGACTGGAAGGTAACCCGTAGCCTTTGATCACCGGCGTTGAACCTTGGCCGTTGCGCGCCGTAGAAAGACAGCGTGTGGTTACCCGCCGGCAGGTCCACGATTTTGGAGATCGCCGAAGGCCCGCTGTTTTGCACGAATGCGGTTTGCACTCCTTCCGGTGCGTTCGAAGCGGCCCAGGCGCTGCCGTTGCCTTGCATCCCAGATTGTCCCGCGAACGTCCAACCGTTCATCGTCGGATTGTAGACGTAGGACGCCGGCACTGCCGGCGTCTCAAATCCACCGCCGTCGAGTAAAGTTCCGTCGATCGCGAGCAAATCGATAAAGGCGGTGCTGTCGCCAGCTGTTTGTCCGGAAATCGTGACGACGTATGGACCCGGCGTCGTCGTCACTGGTGGGCTGACGTATTGGGTGAAGTCGGAGGATGCAGGGGTGAATGATTCATCCAAACTATCGAGTGATCCCGGAACCAAATAGGAGACCTCGGTCGACGGGCCGCTTTCCTGTTCGGCGTTGTTATAGGCAGTGACCGCGAAAAAATAAGTATAACCCGGGGTCAAATTAGGAACGGCTGCCGTGGTCACATTGCCCACATCCGAAACGAGCGTGTACTGACCTGACGCCGTCCCGTACAGCACATGGTAACCAGCTACGTCGGATTCGGCGTTTTGATTCCAAGTCAAACTCACTGCCTCCCCGGCGCGACAATCCGACGGGTGAAAAATGAGTGCAACTGCAGCCAAAAAGGCCGGGAAAATGAAATGGGAAGGCATATTGCTAGTATACGGAGTATAATTTCCATAAGCATTGCCTGTGCCTCGTTAGTGAATGTCTGCGGCCCCTTTCGGGAATGCAGCTTCGAAGAATTGATCCCCGCCCGTCACCAAGTACCGGTGGCGGTTGGGGGTCGTTGCTCCAGCGCGTACCAGCGCATCCAGCGTTTCAGCTGAGCCGAGAGCGAAGGTGTTTAGTAAGCGAGATTTGGCGCAAGCCATCTCTCGATTGTTTCGACTTCGCTCGCTTTGCGCTGCGCGTAATCGCGCACCTGGTCGCGTTCGATCTTGCCGACCGCAAAATATCGCGACTCCAGATGCCCGAAATATAAACCGCTCACGCTCGCGCCCGGATGCATCGCGAACGATTCGGTTAGTTCGATGCCGGCATTCTTCTCCGGCTCGAGTAGCTGAAACAGAATCTGTTTCTCGGTGTGATCGGGCGAAGCCGGATAGCCCGCTGCCGGACGAATGCCGCGGTAACGTTCGCGGATCATTTCGTCGTGCGTGAGTTTTTCGTCGACGCCAAAGCCCCACGCGATCCGCGCCTGCTGATGAAGATATTCGGCAAACGCTTCGGCCAACCGATCCGCCAGCGCTTTCACCAGGATGGCATTGTAATCGTCGAGCGCGCTGGAAAATTCCTTGGCCAAAGCATCCGCACCGATTCCGCCGGTAACCGCGAAACCGCCGAGATAATCTGCCCGCCCGCTCGCCTTCGGCGCGATCCAGTCGGCCAGGCAACGGTTCCTTTGTCCGTCAGGTTTCGGCATTTGCTGGCGCAAAAAATGGAAAGTCGCAAGCACGGTTTGCCGCGACTCGTCGGTATAAATTTCCACATCATCACCAACCGAATTCGCCGGCCAGAAAGCATAAACTCCGCGCGCGGTCAGCGATTTCTCGGCGACGATTCGATTGAGCAAAATCTGCGCGTCCTCAAATAATTCCCGCGCCTGTTGACCGACGATCGGGTCGTCGAAAATCGCCGGGTAGCGGCCCCGCAATTCCCACGTGTGGAAGAATGGCGACCAATCGATGTACGGCACCAGCGTCGCGAGCGAAATCGATTCCGCCCGATCGCTGGCCACCGTGCGCACGCCAAGAAAATTCGGTTTCACCGGCTGGTAATTTTCCCAATCGATCACCTCGGAATTCTTCCGCGCCTGCTCGAGCGTGACGGTTTTTCGTTCCTTATTTTTCGCCGCGTGCGTCTCCCGCAAGGTCGCGTAGTCGGAGCGCGTTTGCGCATCGAACGCCGGCTTTAAATCATCATTCAATAGATGGCTGACCACGCCGACGGCGCGCGATGCATCCAAAACATGAACCACGCTCGAGTGATAATGCTGCGCGATCTTGACCGCGGTATGCGCGCGGCTGGTGGTCGCGCCACCGATCAGCAGCGGCACCGAAAATCCTTCGCGCTCCATTTCCTGCGCCACGTGCACCATCTCGTCGAGCGAGGGCGTGATTAAGCCGCTTAACCCGATTGCGTCCGCGCCGCGTTCGCGCGCGGTTTGGAGAATTTTTGGCGCCGGCACCATCACGCCGAGATCGATCACTTCGTAATTGTTACACTGCAGGACCACGCCCACGATATTTTTGCCGATGTCGTGGACGTCGCCCTTAACCGTCGCCATCACGATGCATCCCTGCGGTTTCGCGCCCCCGGCCTTCTCCGCTTCCATGAACGGCATCAGGTAGGCGACCGCTTTTTTCATCACTCGCGCGCTCTTCACTACCTGCGGCAAAAACATTTTCCCGGCGCCGAACAGATCGCCCACCACACTCATGCCCGCCATCAGCGGACCTTCGATCACGTCCAGCGGGCGCGTACTTTTTTGCCGCGCTTCCTCGGTATCGGCATCGATGAAATCGACAATCCCTTTGACCAGCGCGTGCGAAAGCCGTTCCTCCACCGGTGCGCTCCGCCACGCTTCTTTTTCCACCGGCGCTTTGTCGCGCGCCTTCACACTTTCCGCGAAATCGACCAGCCTTTCGGTCGCGTCGTCGCGCCGATTCAAGAGCACATCTTCCACCCGGCTCTTCAGCTCCGGCTCGATCTCTTCGTAAACTGCGAGCTGGCCAGCGTTGACGATCCCCATGTCAAGCCCGGCGCTGATGGAGTGATACAAGAAGGCCGCGTGCATCGCTTCGCGGACCGCGTTGTTCCCGCGAAAGGAAAACGAAACGTTGCTGATCCCGCCGCTGGTGCGCGCGCCCGGCAGGTTCGCTTTGATCCAGCGCACCGCTGCGATGAAATCGACCGCGTAGTTGCGATGTTCCTCTAAACCAGTTGCAACGGTCAGGACGTTTGGATCAAAAATGATGTCGTTAGGCAAGATGCCCGCTGATTCCGTGAGCAACTTGTACGCGCGCGAGCAAACCTCGATCCGCCGCTGCAAACTGTCGGCCTGCCCGGTTTCATCGAAAGCCATCACGATCATGGCCGCGCCGTAGCGCCTAACGACACCTGCGTGATGCAGAAATTCTTCCTCGCCGTTCTTGAGGCTGAGCGAATTCACCACCGCCTTGCCTTGGACGCATTTCAGTCCGGCCTCGAGCACGCTCCATTTCGAGCTGTCGATCATGAACGGAATCCGCGCGATCTCCGGTTCACTTCCAATCAAATTCAGGAAGCGGGTCATGGCCGCTTCGGAATCGATCATTCCTTCGTCCATGTTGACGTCGAGAATGTTCGCCCCGCCCTTGACCTGTTGGCGCGCAACCGCGACCGCGCCGTCGAAATCGCCGCCGAGAATCAGCTTCGAAAATTTCGGCGAGCCGGTGATGTTGGTGCGTTCGCCGACGATGACGAAACCGGTGTCGGCCGTGATCGTGAGCGGTTCGAGCCCGGAAAGTCGGAGTGCGTAGTCCGTCATAAATCCGGTAGCTTTCGCGGCGGACAATCGCGCACCATTTCCGCGATTTTTCGGATGTGCGCCGGGGTTGTTCCGCAACATCCACCGACGACGTTCAGCCAACCGTTACGCGCCCACTCGCCTAGTTGCGGGGCCAGAGTTTCCGGCGTTTCCGGGAATCCGGTTTCCGAGAGCGGATCAGGCAGACCCGCATTCGGATAAGCGCTAGTGTAGTAGCCCGCGCTGTGCGCCAACTCCTCAATGTAAGGCTGCATTTCTTTTGGGCCGAGCGCGCAGTTTAATCCGACGATCAGCGGTTTCGCGTGCGCGACGGAGACCAGAAATGCTTCCACCGTTTGTCCGCTCAACATGCGACCCGAAAGATCGGTGACGGTGCCGGAAATCATCAGCGGAACACTGCGCCTGGTCTGCTCGAACGCCTCCGCGATTGCGACCAAAGCTGCCTTCGCATTCAGGGTGTCGAAAACCGTTTCAACCAGGAGCAGATCGACTCCGCCTTCTAACAAGCCGTGCACTTCGTCGCTGTAGGATTGGCGAATTTGATCGAACGTGACCGCGCGAAAACTGGGATCGTTCACATCCGGTGAGAGCGACGCGGTCACCGGCATCGGTCCGAGCGCGCCGGCGACAAATCTTCGCCGTCCACTGGTCTTGCCGATCGCGTCCGCGGCCGAACGAGCGAGCGTCGCGGCGACGACGTTCATTTCATGCGCGAGCGCGCGCAACGTTGGATCATCCACCACGCGTTGGAAAAACTCCGGATCCTTCCGCCCGTGTTCCGGTTCCTCCTGAAAGAGAAAATCGTGCAGTCCAATGGTTGTCGCGCTGAAAGTATTGGTCTCGATCACATCCGCGCCGGCTTCGAGATATTGGCTGTGAATTTCCGCGATCACCTCCGGTTTGGTGAGGAGCAAAACTTCGTTGCTCCCTTTCAGGTCCTTGCCCTGCCAATCGCGAAAACGCTCTCCGCGAAACTGGTCCTCACTCAATTTGTAGCGCTGCACCATCGTCCCCATGGCGCCGTCGAGAACGACGATGCGCTCGCGCAGCAGGTTTTCGAAAGGGTGGATGGTTTCCGCGGCCATGGCGGAAACAGTTAACCGCAGCGCGGGCGCGGGAGCAAGAAACAAATCGACGCATCATGATGCGTCAATATGTTCGAGCTAACGCGAGCCGCTCGCCGGCCCCGCCGCACCACTCGTTAGGCCAGGCGGCAGGGGCGGGCCCAATCGCGGCGGCGCATTATAAACTCCGGCGCCGTAGCGTTCCTCCACGATCGCCTCGGAGATTTTGTCCGCGAGATGTTCGCGATACGGTGCGCTCCCGGCTTGCCCGCCTTCGCCGCGATTGCTCAGGAAACCGCACTCGACCAGGACCGACGGATAAGCCGCTTTGCGCAGCACGCGATAGTTTGCCGGCCGCACTCCGCGGTTGCTCGAGCCCGGCAGACTCAGCAGTTTGCGCTGGATGCGTTGCGCCAGGCTCATCGCAAAGGCGGAGTTGTAGTAGGTCTCGTAACCGTGCACGCCACGCCGACGCGCGTCATTGAAATGAATGCTGACGAAGACTGAATTCGGCTGGCGGTTACCGATCGCGACTCGTTCCTCCAGGGGGATGAAAACGTCCGAGGACCGCGTCATCACGGTTCGAAATTGCGATTCGCGCAGCTTGCGGTTGAGCCGTTGCGCGACATCGAGGGTGACGATTTTTTCCGGCGGACCGTAGCGGCGGGTCGCCCCGCTGTCGCGCCCGCCGTGACCCGCATCCACGACCACGGTGTTGAAGGTGCGCGCGGTATTCTTGCGACCGGCGGTCTCGGTGGTTTCGCAACTCACTAAAACCAAAAGCGCGCTGAAGAGGACAAGGATCTGGCCGACCGCTCGAAGCATCGAGACTGATAACCGAAAGCCGAGAAATTGCAGTGGAGAATTCATCGTCGAAGTCCCTTTAGAGCAGGTTCGGTTCCGGAAAAACCGCTTGTGTTTTGAGCGCTGAGATTTAAAGGCCTAACCTCATTTATGCTGATTCGATTTGCGATCCTTTCTGTCGTCCTCGCGCTCAATATTCCCGGCTGCAAAAAGACCCAAAGCGCAGCGAATAACACCCAGCTTTCGCCCGCGAACCCGGGGCTCGCGGTGGCTGCCGCCGCGGCCACACCCGTGCCCGCGCCGACGGTCGCCAAACCCGCGATCGACCAGAATGCGGAGGTGATCGTTTTCGGCTATCACCGTTTCGAAAAACAAATTCATCGCCCGGACACGGAAATCACCCCGGAGATGTTCGAGGCGCAGATGAAAGAGCTGAAGGACAAGAATATTCCGGTGATCTCGCTGCAGGATTTTCTGGCCTTTAAGCGCGGCGAAAAAGCGATCCCGTTAAAAGCCGCGATTATCACTTTCGATGACGGCTGGAAAACGCAGTACGAAGTCGCCTGGCCGATCATGAAAAAATACGGCTACCCGCTGACCCTGTTCATTTATACCGAAGGCGTGAAGGGGATGCGCTACGGCGGCGGCGCAGCCATGAGCTGGGAGATGCTCGCGGAATTGCGCGACGCTGGCGTCGATATCGAGGCGCACTCGGCGACGCACCAGGATTTGCGCAAGCCCTACGACAAGGTGCAAAAGAAGCGACTCAATCCCGAGGAATATCAGCAGTGGCTCGCGAGCGAAGTGATCGCGCCGAAACAACTTTTGGAATCGAAGCTCGGGATTCGAGTGAATTCCTTCGCGGTCCCGTTTGGTTACATCAACGACCAGGTGCGCGAATTCATCAAGAAAGCCGGCTACGAAGCGATCTTCACGGTTTACGGCCAACGCCTGACCTATGGCTCGCCTAACGATTCGTTAGGCCGGTATCTGATCGAGGGCAACAAGCCGAAAGTCTTCAGCGATGCGGCCAACTTTAGCGGCTCGACCAGCGGCGGCGCGATCCCGGTGGCCGAAATGTCGACCGCCGGTTTGTCGACCCAGCCGGCGGAAGGCGAAACGGTGCGAACGGCAGAACCGTTGATCAAGGCGGACCTGACAACTTTGGGCGCGCTCGACAAGGGCAGCGTGCAAATGCGCGTCAGCGGGCTCGGCTTGGTGCCTGCCAGTTACGACGAGAAAACGCACGTCGTCTCCTATCAGGTAACGCAAAAGCTGCGCGACAAATCCTGCACCGTAATCGTGGCCGCGACTTCCGGTGGCAAGAAGGTGGAAGCGCACTGGACCTTCGCCATTGGCGAAAACGGCGGGGCTCCATCGACGCCGGCACCGATCGCTTCGCCGAAGAAATAGCGGCGGCCCTGCTATGTTTTCGCAACTCGGCGACAAGCTTCAGGACATCTTCAAGGATCTGCGCGGTCACGGCGCGATTACCGAGACGAACATCGATGACGCCTTGCGCCAGGTGCGTTTGGCGTTGCTCGATGCAGACGTTGATTTCCAGGTTTCGAAGCGCTTCATCGCGCGGGTGAAAGAGAAAGCGCTCGGCGAAGAAGTGCTCCGGAGCGTGACGCCTGGTCAGCAGATCGTGAAGATTTTTCACGATGAGCTGACTAACTTGTTAGGCGGGGACGCCGCGCCGTTGAATTTGGAAAAGCCGGCGCGCATTCTCATGGTCGGGCTGAACGGCGCCGGCAAGACGACTTCGTCGGCCAAGCTGGCGAAGCTGCTGAAGAAGCAAGGGCGCGCGCCCTTATTGATCGCCTGCGATTTGCACCGGCCGGCGGCGATCGAACAACTGGCGACGCTGGCGCGACAAGTGGAAGTGCCGGTTTACACGCCCCCGCCTGACGAGAAGAACCTGCAGCGTTCTGCGGCCGCGAGTTTGGAATGGGTGAAGACGCAAACCGGTAACGTGCAAATTTTCGACACCGCCGGCCGCCAGGAAATCGACGCCGCGCTCATCGAGGAAATCAAAGCGCTGAAAGAATTCCTCAAGCCGCAGGAGATCCTCCTCGTGGCCGACGCCGCCACCGGACAGCAGGCGGTCAGCGTGGCGACGCATTTTAATGACGCGCTCGGGATTACCGGAATCATCTTAACCAAACTGGACGGTGACGCGCGCGGAGGCGCGGCGCTTTCGATGCGCGAAGTTACGCAGCGTCCGATCAAATTCGCCGGCGTCGGCGAGAAGCTCGATCAATTCGAAGCCTTCGTGCCCGATCGTCTCGCGGGCCGGATTCTCGGGATGGGCGACATCGTCGGTCTGGTGGAAAAAGCGGCGGAAGCGTTCGACGAAGAAGAGGCCGCGCGGATGGAGAAAAAGCTCCGGACGGCCTCGTTCGATTTCAATGATTTCCTCGCCCAATTCAAAATGATGAAGAAGATGGGGCCGCTGGAAAACATCCTTGGCATGATCCCCGGCATGAGTAACGTGCAGGGCCTTTCGGTGGACGAAAAGCAGATCAAGCGCACGGAAGCGATAGTGCTTTCGATGACTGGCGAAGAACGCGCGCGACCCGACATTTTGAATGCGCGGCGGCGTCAGCGGATCGCCCGCGGCAGCGGCAGCAGCGTCACGGAAGTGAATGATTTGCTGCAGCGGTTCAATCAGATGCGCAAGATGATGAAGAACGCGGGCAAAATGAAACGAATGATGGCGCAGATGGCGCGAATGAAAAATTAACGATATGGCAGTCTCAATCAGATTACGCAGAGAGGGCACGAAGAACCGCCCGTATTATAAAGTGGTCGTGGCCGATAGCCGCAGTCCGCGCGACGGCAAATTCATTGAGATCATCGGCACGTATGATCCGAAGAAAACCGAGCACAACAGCACCTTGAAACTCGATCGCATCGAGCATTGGGTTTCGAAAGGCGCGCGGCCATCCGATACCGTCCGCAGCCTGATCAAGAAGAATAAAGAGGTCGCGGCGAGCGCGCCTGCTCCCGAGCCGGTCGCGGCGGAATAAATTTCGCGCGCGTGACAGCGGGCTCGCGGCCGCTACACTTTTCGACGTGAAACAGTTTCTCGAATTCGTCCTCCGGCAGCTCGTCGAGTTTCCCGACGAAGTCATGCTCTCGGAAATTCCGAACGGCCGGACGACCACCTTTCGCGTGCAAATGCGGCAGACGGATGTCGGCCGGATCATCGGTCGCAATGGCATGACGATTCAGGCGATCCGCGCCCTTCTGGCCAGCTCGGCGGCCCGTCACGAACAGCGCGCCACTCTCGAAATCGTCGAGTAAGTTCGGCCGCTTATTTCGGCGCCGGCTTTTCGAAAGCGGCTAACGAGTCGATCTCGTTGCGAATCGCATCCGCGCGACTCGCGCTGGCCGCGGCGCCGGCGCGATCGCCCGCCAGCAGTTGTCGTTTCGCCTCACGTTCCAGGCGCAAGACCTGGCGAGCTTGTTCGCCATTCCACCACGCCTGCACCGTTCCTCGACGAAGAGTTGGCGCGTGTCGGGCAAGTTCTGCCAGACTCGCGCTCACGCGCGGATCGTCGACGCTCGGGCTGAGATTGAAATCTTGCGCGAGACTGGTTTCAGCCGGGACGGCGGCGGGCCGATTTTTCCAGGCGTAGTAAGCCTGCGCGCCGGAGCAGAGGAGCGCCGTCAACGCCATCAGCAAAGCGAAACGCGCCAGGGCCGAAGGCCGCCGATGCAATTCCGCACTGCGTTTCGTGGCGAGCAATTGCCGCATGGTTCTGCCCATCTCTGCGGTCCGCGCCTGCCGCGCCGAATCGCCGGTGGTTTCGCGGCCGAGCGCGAGCAGCAATTGTTCGAGCTCGTTAGGCGAAGAATGCAAAACCGCGCCGGTTTCGAAAGCGGCCCGGACGTCGTCAAAATTTTTCTGGGGCGAAGCGCTCACGCTTTTCATTTCTGTGCTGCGCTTTTGTTTTTAGTGAAGCGGACAAATCCATTCAAGCCAATGTGCATGGCGCGCAGTCGGCATTTATGAGATGGCTTCTGCATGCGGATCGACATCCTCACTTTGTTCCCGGAGATCTGCCGCGCTCCGCTCAACGAGAGCATGATGAAGCGCGCGCAAACCGCCGGCGCGCTCGATCTGCACATTCATAATCTGCGCGATTGGACGACCGACAAACATCGGAGCGCGGACAGCGCGCCCTTCGGCGGCGGGCAGGGGATGGTGATGAAAGCGGAACCGATCTTCGCCGCGGTGGAAGAACTGAGAGGCGCGGATTCGCTCGTCCTGCTGATGACTCCGCAAGGGAGAAAATTCCAGCAAGCGCTGGCCGTCGAATTTTCGCAACGCTCGCATCTGATCATCGTCTGCGGGCATTACGAAGGGATCGATCACCGCGTCACCGAACACCTGGCCGACGCGGAAATTTCCATCGGCGATTATATCCTAACCAATGGTGCGATCGCCGCGGTCGTGGTCGTGGATGCGGTGGTGCGCTTGCTCCCGGGTGTGCTCGGACATGACCAGTCTGCTGCAGACGAAAGTTTCTCCGCCGACCTGCTCGAGGGTCCGCAGTACACCCGGCCGGCGGATTTCCGCGGCTGGAAAGTCCCGGAAATTCTACTCTCTGGAAATCACGCCGAGATCGCCGCCTGGCGAAAAGAAGAGGCGCTCAAGCGAACGCAACAGAATCGCCCCGATCTTCTCGCCTAACGAACGCGACCGAGGACGACGCAGGCGTTGATCCCGCCGAAGCCGAAAGAATTGCTCAGGACGTAATCCAATTTCGCGGCGCGGCCCTCGTTAGGCACGACATCGAGATCGCAGGCGGGATCAGGGTTGGTTCGATTCAAGGTTGGCGGAATCCAGTCGTGCTCGATTGCGAGCGCGCAGATCGAGGCTTCGATCGCCCCGGTCGCGCCTAACGGATGCGCGGTGAACGCTTTCGTGCCGCTGACCGCCA
>JBPCJC010000046.1:0-178864 GCA_051005695.1 Chthoniobacterales bacterium
GCTCGGCCCGTTTGCCCTCAAACCTCCTGCAAGCGCAGCGCGACTTTTTTGGCGCGCACACCTATGAGCGGGTCGACAAACCCGGCGTCTTCCACACTGAATGGCTCGACTCCGGCGATCAACCAGCAGAGCGCCGCGCAGAACCGAAGAAGCCTCAACACACGAGCGAATAAAATCATGACCTACGTCTACGAAACGATTGGCACTGACAAACCTGTCCGGCGTTTTGAGGTAACGCAAAGCATGAAAGACGCACCGCTCCGGACCGATCCGAAAACGGGCGAGCCCGTCCGCCGCGTCATCACCGGCGGCCTCGGCGTGCTCGTTCCCGGCAGTTCCGCCGGCCCATCGGTCGGTTCCTGCGGTTCGCATTGCGGCTGCCATTAATCCCGCGCGGGCGACCAGTCATCCCGAGCTGCGAAGACAGCGAGGGACCTCACACAGGCCCGTCCTTCTCCGTTGCCTAACGAATAGTCAGGCCGCCGGCCTAATGAAAATCATGCGACGCGCTGCCGCCAATTTTCGCCTGCGCGATCGGTTTGATCGTGCGCGTTTTGATCAACACCACGCCGTCGGAGTTTTGCACTTCACCTTCGATGATCAGAAATGGCTCCTCCGTAATCAGCAGCCGCATCTTCTCGAATAAATCGGGCGTCACGATCGCATTCGAAACCCCGGTCTCATCCTCCAGGCTGATAAAGACAAACCCTTTTGCCGTCCCCGGCCGCTGCCGGCAAATAACGTTCCCCGCGATTTGCACGATCGAACTGTGCCGCGCCTGCGCCAGGTCGGCCGCGCGCCACGCCTCCGGCAATTCGGCCCGCAATAATTTCATCGGGTGCGGACCAGTCGTTAGGCTCATCGCGGTGTAATCCGCCTGCACTCGTTCCGCCATCGTCATCTGCGCCAAGGGAGATTTCTTCGCCTCCCTCGTCGTGACTTCGAGGAGATCGCCGTAGCGTGCTTCCTCCACCTTCCAGATCGCGTTCCGGCGATGTTCGCTGAAACAATTAAACGCTCCCAGCAAAGCCAGCCCCCGCAGTTCCTCTTTGCTGAATGCGACTCGCCGCCGCAGATCATCGAGCGAGGTAAATTCCTCCTGGGCCCGTTGCCTAACGAGTTCTTCGGCATGTTCCCGCCGCAAGCCGTGGACCACGCAAAATCCCAGTCGAATGGTCTCGTCCGAAATCACCACGCAATTCCATTCCGATTGCGCGGCACACACCGGCAAAGTCTTTACGCCATGCCGGCGCGCATCTTTCACGATCGTCGCCGGCGCATAAAAACCCATCGGCTGATTGTTCAAGAGGCTGGCGTAAAACTCCGGCGCGCGATGCACTTTCAGATACGCGCTTCCGTAGGCCAGGATGGCGAAACTGATCGCGTGCGATTCTGGAAAACCGTAGAGCGCAAAGGAAGTAATCGACTGCATAATCTTCTCGATCGCCTCCGGCGCGACTTGGTTCTTCTGCATCGCGGCGCGCAATTTCACGCTCACTTTGCTTATCCGTTCCTGCGAACGATGAAAACTTAGCGCACGCCGTAACTCCTCCGCTTCGTCGCCGGAAAAATTCGCCATGATCATCGCGATCTTGAGCAGCTGTTCTTGAAACAACGGCACTCCCAGAGTGCGACCGAGAATCGGCTGCAGGCGTTCGTCGAAATAAGTCACCGGCTCCTTGCCCGCGCGCCGGTTCAAGTACGGATGCACCATGTCGCCCTGGATCGGTCCCGGCCGAATGATCGCGACCTCGATGACGACGTCGTAAAAGCATTTCGGTTTCATCCGCGGCAACGTCGCCATCTGCGCGCGACTCTCGATTTGGAAAACGCCGATCGTGTCCGCCTGCTCCATCATCTCGTAAGTCGCCGCGTCGTCTTTCGGGATGTGGGCCAGATCGAGCGGCCGGCCCCGTTCTCGGCAAAGTTCGAACGCATCCTGCATGACCGACATCATCCCCAGGCCTAACAAGTCCACCTTCACGATCCCGAGGTCTTCACAGTCATCCTTGTCCCACTGCGCGACCACTCGTCCGGGCATGGAGGCGTTTTCCAAGGGAACGAAAGAGCTGAGCTTGTTCTGGCAGATAATCATCCCGCCCGAGTGTTGTCCGAGATGCCGCGGCAAACCGTAGAGCGCGCGGTACAGCCTAACGAATGCTGGCATGCGCGGATGTGCGTTCGGCAAACCCGCCTGCTCGATCTGCGCTTCCAGATCCATCGTGTGCGGGAAATCGCCGTTCGCGAATAAATGCGAAAAGCGGTCGAGAATGTTCGGCGCGAAATTCAGCGCCTTGCCAATCTCACGCGCCGCGCTTCGACCGCGATAAGTGATCACGTTCGCGGTCATGGCCGCGCCATGTTTCCCGTAGCGCCGGTAGACTTCCTGGATCACGCTCTCGCGCCGATCACCGCTCGGCAGATCGAGATCGATGTCCGGCCAGCCCTTGCGGCTCTCGCTCAGGAAACGTTCGAAGACGAGATGATTACTCACCGGATCGACCGGCGTGATTCCGAGACAAAAACAAACCGCGCTGTTCGCCGCACTGCCGCGGCCCTGCACCATCACATTGTGTTCGCGGCAGAAATTAACGATGTCCCAGACGATTAAAAAATAACCGGAGAACCCGAGCCGCGCGATCAACCCCAGTTCCTCCTCGATCTGTCGCCGCACTTTTGTGCTCACCGCCTCGTAACGCTGCTGCGCGCCGAACCAGGTGATCGTGCGCAGGAACGAATTCATGTCGTGACCTGCCGGCACCGGAAAATTCGGAAAAGCGTAGCCGATGTTTTCGAGGGAAAATTCGAGCCGTTCCGCGAGTCGCTCCGTATTCGTGATCGCTTCCGGCAAATCGCGAAAGAGCGCGCGCATTTCCCGATCGCTCTTCAGGTGACGCTCGGCGTTTTCGGTGAGCAATTTGCCCGCGACATCGAGATGGGTGTGCTCACGAATGCAGGTGAAGACATCGAGCACTTCGCGCCCGTGCGTGGTCGCGTACTGCACGCCGTTGGTCGCGATCGTCGTGAGGCGAAATTGTTCGGCCAGATCCAGCAGCGCGCGGTTGCGCTTTTCTTCTCCGCGCAAAAAATGCCGCTGCAGTTCGACGTAAATGTTGTCGCCGCCGAAAGCGTCGATGAGACGCTGGGCGTGATCGGCCGGACTCCGGGGAGCGCAGGCTGTCAGCCTGCTGCGTTCGGCAGCTTGCCGGACGGATGTGCGCCATTCACGTGGGGCGCGCGCAGATGTTTTCGGCAAGCTGCCGAAAACTGCAGGCTGGCAGCCTGCGCTCCACAGCAGCGCGACCAAACCTTCACTGAATTCCGGCAGCTCGCTCCACTGCACCGCGCATTCGCCTTTCACCTTGCTCCGCAGATGCGCTGCGGTCAGGAGCGCGCAGAGATTGGCATAGCCGGTTTTCGATTTGACCAGCACGGGTAAGACGCTGCCGTCTTCCATCGTCAATTCGCAGCCCACGATCGGCCGCACGCCTTGTTCGCGCGCGGCGACGGAAAATCTTTGCGAACCGTAAACTCCATTGCGATCGAGCAAGGCCGCCGCCGGCATCCCGAGCGCGCCGGCGACTTCCGCTATCTGCTCGGGAAACGAACCGCCCCGAAGAAAACTGAAAGCACTGGCCGCATGAAGTTCGACGTAGGCCATGGCGCGGTCATCTCAATCGTAAATTCCATCGAGCTGCCAGCCCGCCGCTGTCTGGTGACACCGACAAAGCACGCCCTCGTCCAACACGAGATCCCATTCCGCGCGCGCCCAGGCTTGCTCGTTCCACCAATTTCCCGAGGCCATAAATGGCCCCGCTTCCTCCCGCACTTCTCCCTGCACGGGCGCGCTCCGCAGATGCACCGGCTGGTTTGCTTCCAGCAAGACTGACGCCGGCGTGGCCACACGAAACCGACGCAAAGCCGGCCCAACAACCGCGGGCCAAGTCTCGTTAGGCGCGGGCATCTCCCAGGTGAAGGCCTCCATCCGGAAAACATCCGGCCGATGAGTTTCCTCCAGGACCGCGCGGCCGACGCGCTCGTAGCCTAACAAACCGGAAAGACGTGCAAGCGTTTCGGAAAGTTGCGCCGGATCGCGCAGCGCGCTCTCGAACAAACTGAATTGTTGCTGTCCCGGCTGGCTCGGAGTCGCTTCCAGAGTCACGGCCACGATCGGCGCTGACGAAGTAAAATTTTCCAGGTGCGTGTGCAGCATCCGGAAGAGCACTTCGAGATGGTTGCTCGGCTGGGGAATTTTAAAGAGGTGCCCGTAGCTGCTTTTGTCGCTGAAGGTGATCTGCAAGTTCAGCGACTGCGCGACCAGGTAAAGCGCGCCCAGGCGCAGGGTGAGTTGCTCTAAAAACCGTCGCAGAATAAAGAGCAAAGGCTCGGTGGTTTCGATTTCGTTTTCGAACTCGAAACTTTCGACGAACGATTCCGGCGGCGGGACCAGCTTGAGCAGGCGCATGGTTTGGCCGCGAGCGCGTTCCCACATCCGCACTCCTTCCGGGCCAAGGCGAAGACTGACGTCTTCTTTCGCGAGGGCGGCAAATTGGCCTAACGAGTGCAAGCCCCAGGTATGGAGGAGGGCAATGATCCGCTGCACGTCCGCGGCGCGCTCGGCGGCTTTTCTGGCGTTGCCCATGGCCTTACCGGCGGGGCGGGAGGAGCCGCGCTTTCACCTCCGCGGCGAGCGAGGAATTTGCGATCCACGCACTGGCGCGCGCCGCATCCGTTTTTAACCACGCGTTTGCGAGCGACTCCATCTGACTGTTGCGCGTCTTTTCGTTCCCGATCGTCTCCGCCCATTGCACCGCGGTTTGCGGATCCGTCATGACCACGCGCCGGGTGTAAGCCGCGACCGCGGTGTCGCGCGAAGGCCCGGCCGCCAAGGTTCCCAGCCAGGCGCCGGCGGCATAGGGATCGTTTTGCGACCAGCGATTCATCAGGTTTTCGAAGGCGTGCTCGCGAGTTTTTCCCTCGGGAATGGAAGCGACCCAGCGGCTGGCCGCTTGCGGATCATCGCCCGCCCATTGCCAGGCGATGGCGGCGCTGGCGCTGTTTTGCGCTTCGCCCGGCGGCATCTGGCTGACGATGCGAGACGCTTCCCGCGGATCGGATTCCGCGACGACCGCGACGATTCCCGGAAGGACGAGATCGCGCCCGTTGCTTTCGGCTAAACTTCCGGCCCAACGCAGAGCCGCTTGCGGATCATTCCGCGCCCATTGGCGGGAAACATTTTCCAGCAAACTTTTGCGGCCATCGGCTTCGGTCGCGCGCAGCGCAAAATCTGCGGCCGCCGGCGGATCCGCGTCGCTCCATTGCGCAATAATATTGGTGAGCGCGTTTTGCCGCGCGGCGCCTTGCGGAAGTTTTTGCGCCCAGGTGACTGCGCCCTGGATGTCGCTGTTCGCTAATTGCACCGCGATCGCGCTGGTCGCTTCTTCCTGCACTTTGCCCGCCGGCAGCGTGGCGACGTATTCCGCGGCCGCCGGCGGATCGGCCTGCACCCAACTCGTTAGGGCAAAACGGAGGGCGTTCCGCTGCACGTCACCCGCGGGCAATTGCTCGGCCCAGGCAAGCGCACTGCGCGCATCGGTCAGCGCCCATTGCCGCGCAATGTTGCCGACCGATTGATCGCGCACCGAACCGACCGGCAGATCATTGATGATCGCGGCCGCGCGCTGCGGATCTTTGTTCGCCCAACTGGAGAGAATATTTTGCAGGGCATTGTTCCGGCCTTGTCCGGGCGGAAGCGCTTTCGCCCAGGCAAAAGCGGCTTCCGGATCCTGGTTCGCCCAGTTGGAACCGATCACCTGGATGGCAGCATCGCGGCTTTGTCCCGGCGGCAATTGGCTCGCGCGTTCCGCTGCGGCCAGCGGATCGCTCGCGGTCCATTTACTGAAGATCGGCCAATACAAACTCTGGCGATGCCGACCCGCCGGCAGCGTCTCGAGAAAGGCGAGCGCGCTTTGCGGATCCTTCTCGGCCAAGGCGGAGACGATGGTTTGGAGAGCTTGATCGCGCGCCGGTCCAGCCGGCAGTTGCTGCGCCCAAGTGGTGGCCGCGGCGGTATCGCGTTCGGCCCAACCGGCGACCGCGCTGGTGATCGCCCAATTGCGTGCCGTGCCCGGCGCGATCGCCTGCGCGTAAGCGATCGCGGCTTGCGGTGCAAATTCCGCCCAGCGCCCTACGACTAACGAGACCAGCATGCTTTTCTCCTGCGGCTTGGTCAGGCCTTCGACGAAGGCGAGAACTTCGCGGACGTTTTTCGCGTCGATGGAATCGGCAATCTTGCTGAAGGTGGCGTAAGTGCGGCGACTCGAAGGCCGGCCGAGCGCGGCTTTCATTCGCGCGATGATGCTCCCGCTCGAAGAATCGGCCGGTTGATTTTCCGAGGCGTCTGCGGGCGTGACGGCTGGCAAAATTTGCGGCACCGGCGTGTTCGCGGCCAGCGGGACGGGCGCAATTATTTTTGTCGGGGCGGCGGAAGGCGCAAGCGGTGCGGCGTAATGACCAATCGCGATCCCGAGCGCCAGAGCGGGGAGCACGAGCAGCAATGGGAAAAGGAAACGCGGCACGTTTTTCATTTAGCGGAAAGGTTCGATATGTTCAAGTGATCGTATTTCAACCGGAGCGCACCATCCGCCGCCGCCGGCTCGCATTCACTTGATGATCTGCAGCGGACAACTCGGGAGCGCGCGCAAAAACGCCCGCCCATACGTCTTGGTCACGATCCGATTATCGAGGATGACGACGATCCCTTTGTCGCTCCGGGTGCGGATCAAACGCCCGACGCCCTGGCGTAATTTCAGGATCGCTTCCGGGAGTGAATATTCCGTGAAGGGATCGCCGCCGCGTTCCTGGATCAACTCCAGTTTTGCTTCGATCAAGGGATGATCGGGCACCGCGAACGGCAGGCGGGTGATGATCACATTCGAGAGCGCATCGCCCGGGACATCCACCCCCATCCAAAAACTGTCCGTCCCGAAAAGCACGCTGCGCTCGGTGGATTTAAATTCCTCGAGTAATTTTCCGCGCGGCGCGCCCTGCCCTTGCACGAGGAGGTTCATTTTTTCCTTCGCGAAGAACGGCTGCATCTCTTCCGCGAGCTGCTGCATCCCGCGATAGCTGGTGAACAAAACAAACGCGCGGCCTTTAGTTTCCTGGACGAAATGGGCGACCCATTCGGCGAGCGCGCTGTTGTAACCGGCATCGCGCGGATCGGGCATTTTTTGCACGACGAACAATTTCATCTGCGCGGGAAAATCGAACGGGCTTCCGAGCTGCAACGGCTGCGCTTCCATCGCGCCGATCCGCCGGCGGAAATACGCCAGGTCCGGCTGGCCGACCGCGAGGGTCGCGCTGGTCATGACGCAGGAGCAATTTTCGCGAAAAATCATTCGCCGGAGGACCGGCGCGATATCGATCGGCGCGGCATTGATCGAAAAAAACTGCGCCGTTTTTCCGGTGCGCTCGATCCAGTAGACGTGGTCGTCCGCGCTTTGCTCGAGAAACATCGCGATCCCGCTGCGCGCTTCGCTGATCCGGCGGCCGAGTTCCTGCATCTCGGCCTTAAGGAATTCGTCTTCCGTTCGCCTAACGACTTCAATGATTCGCACCTGGAGCGCGGCCAGTTGGGCGCTGATGGTGTCCGGGACAAAGTCCGGCTGGCGCACGCGCACTTCGCGGCCTTTGCGAAAATCTGCGCGCTCGCCGAGCCCGGTGAAAAAGCTGTCGACTTCATCCGCGAGCGACGCGGCCAAGGTGACGCCGGCGGCATCGCGCGTGACCGTGAAAAGGCCTTTTTTGCTCCGAGGGTTGTAGAGCCGATGAATGGTCGCGCGCAAACCGTACTGCGAGATATTCATCCCGATCTGGCGCGAAGCGACCTGCTCGACGGTGTGGGCTTCGTCGAAAACGATGAAGTCGTTAGGGAAAAGATAGCCGCTCGCGCGCTCCACCTGGTCGGCTTCGCTGCCGAGAAGCATGAAAAGAAGAGTGTGGTTGGCCACGATCACGTCCGCGGCGAGGAGCCGTTTGCGCGCTTGTTGGAAAAAACAATTCGCGGTCTGCCCGCAGATCTTGGTGGTGCAAATGTGCGCCTCGCTGCAAACCTGCGCCCACACTTTCGGGTCGGGTTCGAGAGGGAGATCACTTAACGAGCCGTCGCGCGTTCGGCCGGCCCATTCCGCGATTCGTTCCAGTTCCGCCTGTTCCGGGCCGGTAAAAAGTTCGCTCGCTTGCTGGCGCGCGCGCTCCAGCCGGCGCGGACACAAATAATTTTGCCGGCCCTTCATCAACGCGGCCTCGAACTCGACCGGGAGAATTTTTTTCAGGATCGGGATGTCTTTGTAAAGGAGCTGCTCCTGGAGATTGATCGTGTGCGTGGAGATGATCGCTTTCTTGCCCTGCTCGAGCGCGTAGAGAATCGCGGGCACCAGATAAGCGATCGATTTGCCGACGCCGGTGCCTGCTTCCAGGACCAGATGCCGCTCTTCTTCGAGCGCGCGTGCGACGGCGATCGCCATCTCCTGTTGCTCGGCGCGGAATTCGAAATTCTTCGCCTTCGCCAGTAATCCGCTCTCGGAAAAAATCGTCCCCACGCGCTCGACAAAATCGCTCCCGAGCGTTTCCCGGAGCGCGATCATGAGATTTGGACTTTGCGATTCGCCATTTGGGCTTTTCTTACTGATCGCCGCCGGCGCCATCCCGACGGGAGCGCCGGGAAGTTACTCCACCCATCCGAAAATCCAAAGTTCCGCCGTGAGACTGCTCGATCGCTACGTGCTGCGAAATTTTTTGCAGGTTTATCTGTATTGCATCGCCGCCTTCATCTCCATCTGGCTGATCTTCGATATCAGCGACAACATTTCCACCTTCCTCGACGATCGGATTTCGCCCTGGCTGGTGGTGCTATATTACCTCACCCAGTTCCCGCAAATCCTCGTCATTCTCCTCCCGGTTTCGCTCATGCTCGGGCTTCTTTTTTGCCTCAGCCGGATGTCGCGGACGAACGAAATCGTCTCCATGTTGACCGCTGGAATCAGCGTTCCGCGGATGTTGTTACCGCTTTTCGGCATGGGCCTGCTCACCGTCGCGACTAGCGCCGCGCTCAATTATTCCCTCGCTCCGCATGCCGAACATGCGCGCCGGACTTTCTTCGAAAGCGTGCGCGAGGATCCGCGCGGCCTGGGCGCGACTGGACAAATCTTTCGCAATCGCACCGAAAACCGGACCTGGTTCATCCAGCGTTTTCGGCCCGAGTCTAACGAGTTTGTCACCGTGCAGGTCTTGCAACAGGACGAGCACGATAACATCGTGAAAAATTATCTCGCCACCCGCGCGGTTTATCACGCCGACGTGCCCGCGTGGGAATTGCAGTTTGTCAAAGTGGTCAGCTACGACAACTCCGGGAACATCCTCCAAGAGGACACCTATGCCTCGCTCATGATGCCGCAGTGGAACGAGACGCCCTTCCGTTTGGCCAGCTCAAACATGCGCGCGGAATTCCTCAGCCTACCCGAGCTGCGCGATTACCTGCATTCTAACTCCGATTTTCCGCACAGCCTGCTCGCGCCCTTCGCGACCCATTTGGAATATCGAGTCGCCCTGCCCTGGACTTGTCTGGTGGTAGTGCTGCTAGCCGCGCCGCTCGCGATCGGATTCACCCGCGGCGGCGTCCTCTCGAGCGTGGCCACCGCCATCGGTTTGGTTTTTGCGATGACCTTTTCCACCCACTTGTTTCTCGCCCTCGGCGAAGGCGATCGCATTCCCGCGTGGGCCGCGGCTTGGACGCCCAATATTCTCTTCGCCGCGATCGGTTTCTTTTTGCTTTACCTGCGCTCCACGAATCGTGATCTCCGCAGCTTCCATCCCTTCGCGCCGCGGCGTCTTTTCTACACATGAACCCGCTTGCCAATGATTGGCCGATCAAACATCGCGCGGATGTTTGCGCGCGCTCCCAGAGGCCCTTCGAACCGGGCGAACCGTTTTATACCCTGCTCTTCCGCGAGGGCGCCGGCTATCGCCGCGAAGATTTGAGCGAGGAAGCCTGGAAGGCGCGCAACGAAAACATCCGGCCATTTTCGTTTTGGAAAACCCGCTACGCACCGCCACCGGCCGCTCCCCCCGAACCGCTGGCGAAAGAAAACGCCGAGGATCTTTTGCGGCGTTTACTCGCGGAGAATGCGCAGCCGAACGCCTGCTACGTGCTCGCGGCCATGCTCGAGCGCAAGCGTGTGCTCAAGCCGATCAAATCCGAGAGCGCGGATGACGGCTCGGTCTTAATCTACGAGCACGCAAAAAACGGCGACGTCTTCCTTGTCCCCAACGTGAAGATGCGGCTCGACGAACTCGACCAAGTGCAGAACGAAGTCGCGCATCTCCTGAAGGGCGCGGCATGAAGACGACGCTGCCGTGGTTCGCCGCGGGAAAATTCCCGCTCTATCTCGCGCCGATGGCCGGCGTCTCGGATAAAATTTTTCGCCAGCTTTGCAAGGAACGCGGCGCGGATGTCCTCGTCACCGAGTTCGTCTCCGCCGAAGGCGTCTTCCGCCGGAACGAACGCACCCGCGGCTATCTCGATTTCGACGAATCCGAACGACCGCTCGGCGTGCAACTCTTCGGCGGCAACGCGGAACACATGGCCGAGGCTGCGCGCCAGGTGATCGATTGGGTCCAGCCGGATTTCATCGACCTGAATTTCGGTTGCCCGGTCAACAAAGTGGTCGCGAAAAATGGCGGCTCCGCTTTGCTCAAAGATTGCCCGGCCCTGAGCGCGGTCGCGGAAGCAGTCGTTAGGGCCGCCGCTCCGGTGCCCGTGACCGCGAAGATTCGGATCGGTTGGGACGACCGCTCGATTAACGCCAGCTCAGTCGCGCGCATTCTGGAAGACGCCGGTATCGCGGCCATCGCGGTCCACGGGCGCACGCGCGCGCAAGGTTACTCCGGCGCGGCCGATTGGGCGGTCATCGGAGAAGTCGTTAGGGCGGTGAATCTGCCCGTGGTCGGTAACGGCGATATCACCAACGCCGCCGACGTCGCCCGTCGCCGCGCGGAAACCGAAATCGCTGGAGTCATGATTGGCCGCGCCGCGATGAGCTCCCCGTGGATTTTCGACCAGATCAAACACGAGCTTACGACCGGCGAACTCCTGCCGCCGCCCGAGCCCGCAGAACGCTGGGCCTTGATCCAAAGGCATTGCCAGCTCGCCGTTGAGGAATGGCAAAACGAGGACCAAGCGATGCGCTCGATGCGTTCGCGCCTGATGGCCTACTCGAAGGGTTTCGCCGGCAGCAAAGCGCTTCGTGAAAAATTCCAGCACGTCGCCTTGCTCGCCGAGCTGGAGCAAATTGCCGGCGAACATCTGGCTGCGTTCGCCGAAGCGGCGGTCGTACGGTAAACTGTCTGCGTGTCCACCACCGAAAGCGCGCCTAACGAGATCAAGTACAAGCTCGGCAACGAGCGCCTGATCAAGGTGACCGAAAACGCTTCGCGCAAACTCACCGGGCTCTTGCAAAAACAAGGCCGGCCGGAGGGCGCGCTCCGCGTCGCGGTCATCGGCGGCGGTTGCTCGGGCTTGCAATACAAAATGGATTTGGTCGATGGCCCGCAGCATCGCGACATCATGGTGAAATCGTCGGAAGTGCGCGTGGTCGTCGATCCCAAGAGCGCGCTTTTCGTCAGCGGTTCGCTCTTGGATTACAGCGACGATCTGCAGAAAGGCGGCTTCAAGGTGACCAACCCGAATGCGGTCGCGCATTGTTCCTGCGGCGAAAGTTTTTCGGCGTGACCGATTACTTCGCGCTTCTCGAACAGCCGCGCCGGCCCTGGCTCGATCCGGAAGCGTTGAAGGAAATTTTCCACCGCCAAAGCTTGCAAGCTCATCCGGACGCCCGCGGGCCTAACGAGCGCTCGTTCACGGAGCTCAACCAGGCCTATCAAGTCCTGCGCGATCCGAAGCGTCGCCTGCAACATCTCTTTGAAATAGAAAACGCACCACGCGCAGCGCCGGCGATCCCGGCTGAATTGGAAAAGCTTTTCCCCGAAGTCGCCCGCGTGACCCAGCAAGCCGATGCCGTCCTGGAGAAAGCGCGTCACGCGAGCAACGCGCTCGCTCGTTCCCTTCTGAAAACCGAACTGCTCCGCACCACGCGGACGCTCGAGGAAATGCGGCAAACCTTGAGCGCGCTCTACGAACAGGCGAGCAGTGCCGTGCGCGAAATCAATCACCGCTGGGAGGTCGACCAGGCGCGCGAATTCCCGGCGTTGCACGATCTCTATCTTCGATTTTCTTATCTCTCCCGCTGGCTCGCCGAGCTCGACGAAAAACTTCTTCAACTCGGCAACACGCCTTAGCGCTTCTGTGTTCATTTGAACTTGCAACTCCCGTTCGTTAGACCAAATGTATTCCATGCTCACTGATCGGCAGAAAGACGTGCTGCATTTCATTCAAAACGAGCAGCGCGGAAAAGGGATCACGCCGAGCACGCGTGAAATCCAAAAACATTTTGGCTTCGCTAGCCAGACTTCGGTCATGCAATACCTCGATGTGCTCGAACGGAAAGGCTTCCTCGATCGGCACGCGCGCAAGGCCCGGGCTTTGATCACCCCAATGCAGAAAGTGCGGATCACCGATATCCCGATTTACGGGCAGATCCCGGCGGGCATGGCGGTGCTCGCCGAGCAAAGCATTGAAGGCCACGTTTCCCTCGATGCGCGGACCGCGAACGCCTCCAGGAACGGGCATATTTTTGCGCTCCGGGTGCGCGGTGACTCCATGATCGGCGCGCACATTCTCGACGGCGACATCGTTATCCTGGAAGACCGCAAGGAAGTCCGGCACGGCGATATTGTGGCGGCGCTGATCGATGAGGAGACGACTTTGAAACGCTACGTGATGGATCATGGCAGACCGTATTTGAAGGCGGAGAATCCGCTTTTTCCGAATCTCGTGCCCGCGCGGGAATTGCGCGTGCAAGGGGTGATGATCTCGCTGGTGCGCAAACAACCGGTCGTTACGCGGAAACGCGGTTAACGTTCACTTGAACATAACCCTTCCGGATGGCATCATCCGGGGATGGCCGCTCTGAGCAAGATCGTTGATCTGCGCAACCTGCTCGCGGAGCGTTTTCCCCAGCCGCAGGTTTTAGAATTGGCGCGGCTGGCCACGGGGTTGCCGGCGTTGGATGAGGCGACCGGCGGCGGTTTGCCGAAGAGCGCGATCACTGAGTTGACCAGCCCACAGATGAGCGCGGGAAGCGCGCTTTTAATTTCGCATCTCCTGCAAGCGGCGCAGCGCACGCGCGCTTTTATCGCCTTGATCGATGGCCGCGATTCTTTCGATCCGCAGCCCCTGGGAAATCTGGCTTTGCGACATTTGCTTTGGGTGCGCTGCGGGCAAGCGCTCGAAGCAGTCAAAGCGGCCGATCTGCTGCTGCGCGATGGCAATTTTCCATTGGTCATTCTCGACCTGGTTTTGAATTCTGCGGAAGAGCTGCGGAAAATTCCCCAAACCCATTGGTATCGTCTCCAGCGTTTGGCGGAACCGGTGCCGACGGCGCTCCTTGTCCTGACCCGGCACAGCATGATCAGCAGCGCACACCTCAAGCTCGTGCTCGAGAATCGCTGGCGGTTGCGCGATCTGCAGGCGGAGGAAAATTCTGCGCGTTTAAAAATGCGCGTGCAACGCGGGCGCGGGCGCCTTGCCCTGCAGGCCGAAGATACAATGCAGGAGGCGATCGGCTGATGTTTACCACGCTGTATTTGCCGAACTTTTATCTGCAGGCCGCGCTTCGCCATCAAACCGAACTGGCCACGCGGCCGGTCGCTTTGATTGACGACGAGGAAGCAAAAGCGGTCATCCTGCAGCTAAACGCAGCCGCCGAAAAAGCCGGCGTCCGTAGCGGGATGACGCCGAGCCAGGGGCTGGCGCGCTCTTTGCAATTGCAGATAAAAATGCGCGCGCGCGCGCAGGAAAAATTACTCGATGCATCGCTCCTGCACTTTGCGGGCACGCTCGCGCCGTATGTCGAGGCGACCGCGCCGGGAGTTTGCACGGTGCAGTTTACCGACGCGAAAAAAATTCTGCGCCAGGTCGAGCGCGTGCTCACGCAACTGCACGCGGCCAGTCTGCACGTGCAGGCGGGCATTGCTCCAAATCCCGATGCCAGTTTGTTGGCGGCCCATCTGGCGCGTCCGCTCTTGCAAATCGAGGACCCGAAAGATTTTCTCGCGCCCTTGCCAATCGAAACCCTCGCGATCGACTAACCAAACGCGCCGAGGCGCGCGTGTGCATGTGTTGTCATCCTGAGGCGGCGAAGCGCGCCGAAGGACCTCGCCACTCGCTGCCAATTACGCTCGCGACCCATCGTATTCCACCACCCTGAGCGAGATCCCTCACCGTCTTCGCGGCTCGGGATGACACAGTGAGCGCGCTGGCTTCGCCGCGAATCAACCGCTGGCGAATTCCGGATACTTGGCGTGCAACTCCTCGCTGGCGCGTTGCGCTTCCGCGGGCTTGCCAGCTTTCTCGTAAGCCGCGGCCGCTTTTTGTAAGGCGCGTGGCGTGATCGTCGGGTCGTCGTAAAGCAGCGCGACGCTCATGAAAGTCTTGCCGGCATCATCAAAGCGGCCGCGCTCCATCTGGACATCGCCGGCGAGCAGGCGCGCTTCCGCGTTTACTTTTCCTTCCGGTTGGAGCGACATGATTTCCTCGGCAATTTTCTGTGCTTCGTCGGGCTTGTGCGCGGCGATCTTGGTGGAACCGAGGGCGAGCAAGGCCTTCACTTTCGCCGCCGGGTCGGTCGCGGTTTGGAGATATTTCTCGTAGGAGGTTTCCGCGCCGGCAAACTGGCCCAGGCGCGTCTGGGAATCGGCGAGATAGAAAAGGAAATCGCGATTGACGTTGCTGGTGTCGCCATTGCTCAGGGCGCTAAGATATTTCTCCGCCGCGGAATAATTCTTCTCGGTGTAATACTGCATGCCGAGCCACTCGAGAATTTCCCCGGGAATTTTCGCTGTCGGCTCGGCGGCGAGAAATTTGTCCACTTCACTCGTTAGGGCGGCGCGATTCTTTTGGTAGAAATAGGCCGAGACGATCCGGACGGTGGCCGCGGTGTAGTATTCTTTGCTCAACTTCCGCGCGTTCTCCAGCGCCGGGATCGCCGTCTTATAGTCCTTCGCTTCGAAGGCGGCTTTGCCGATGTAATAATTCGCCTGCGCCGCGGCCGCGCTCTTCGGAAATTCCTTGAGCAACTGCTGGAACGCTTCCGTCATTCCCTTGGCGTTTTCCTGTTGGCCCAGGAGCAACGCCTTCTGCTGGAGCGCGGCTTCGCGTTCTTTGGCTGCTGGAAAATTTGCCAGGAGTGTATTCAAATCCGCAATCGCGCCGTCGGCATTTTTCGTCTCCTGATAAGCGAGCGCGCGTTGCGTCAGTGCCGAGGGCGTCTGTGAATTATCCGGAAACGCTTTCAGGAAATAACTAAAGGCGTCGATGATCGGCAGCGGACTCTTCAATTGCACGTAACACCAGCCGAGTTTGTAAGCCGATTCCGCGCGCAGCTTCGGTGAAAGCTGCGAGGCGCGCAGTTGTTCGTAAAGCGGCGCGGCCTCGGTGAAGTTTCCCTGTTTGTAAAAGGCTTCGGCTTTCAAAAGTTTCGCCTGATCGGCGCGCTCGCCGGTCGGATTGGTCGCGAGATATCGATCGACTTCGCTGACGAGCGCAGTCGGGTCGGAATTGTAAATATTGATCAAGCGCTGGTAGCTCGCGTCCTTCGCTTCATCGCGATTCGGATACTTGGCGACGATTTGCGCATACAACGTTTCCGCCGCCTTATCATGACCGAGCTGACGCTCGCTGTTGGCTGCGAGCAACATCATTTCCGCCCGCAAATCTTCCGGGATTTCTTCCTGCGCGCGTTTGTATTCCGTGAGCAACGGAGCGTGTTGCCCGCTCAAATAATAGAGGCGCAGCAAACCGGTCTCGGCGATTCCGCGCCAGCGCCCCGCCTCCGGTAAACTGCGGCCTTTTTGCAAAAGGGCGGTCGCTTTTTCCAGCATGGCCTTGTCGGGTTTTCCTTTTTCGCCTTGTTGCAAATCGACCGCGACCAAACCCGCACGGACGGTCGCTTCGGCTTTCAAGGCCGGCTTGTTGGTCTCGTTAGCCAGCGCTTCGTATTGGCGGAAAGCATCGGTCTTGCGGCCGCGCGCGAGCAGGATTGAACCCGCCGCCATGCGCGAATCTTCGCGATACGGATTCGGATTTTTTGCTTCGACGACCTGGAGATAAAGGTTCGCGGCCTCTTCTTTACGATCGAGATTCTCCAGACAACGCGCTTCGAAATAACGCGCCGACAAGGCGAGGGGCGCTTCCTTCGACTTCGCCGCCGAGCGATGGAAAAGGCTGAGCGCGCCCGCGTAATCCTTTTGGTTAAACAACATCTCCGCGATTCCGTAGGCCGCTGCGCCGGCAAACTCGCTCTCGCCTTGCTCATCGAGAATGCTTTGGAACGCGGTCCGCGCGGCGGTGGCTTTGTTGAGCGCGCGATAGCATTGCGCGAGATGAAAATAAGCGCTGGCACGGCCAGGCGCGGAGGCGAATTGGCCCAGGAATTTTTCATACTCGGGGACGGCGAGATCGTAAAGTTTGCGACCGAAAAGCGCATTGGCGTAGTTGAGCTGACGCTGATCAGGCGCTTCGATTTCCGCGGACGGCGAGGTCTCGTTAGGCGAAGTGGCTTCTTCCGACGTGGTGCCCGAATCGGTCACCGGTGCGCGCTGCACCGGTGAGGCCAATTTTCGCGGCGTCGGCGACGCCGCCGGAGTGGCGTGCGTGACCGGAACGGCGCGCAACGGTTCGGGCGAATCCTCTACCGGTTCGGCGCGCCGGACTTCGCTCGAGCGCTGCGCCACGGCAAAATTTGCGGCGAGGAAAAACAGGCCGGCAACGAGCGCGCACCTTGTCATCCCGAATCGCGCAGACGATGAGGGACCTCGCCGCGAAGTGAATGGTATCGTTAGGCGAGGGACGGGATCAATCGCGCAGGCGCGAGATCCCTCGCGGTCTGCGCGGCTCGGGATGACATGCTTTGTGCGCGCGGCACACTGCGGCGCGATCGCGCCCAACGGCTTCATTTTGCGGTGGCAAAGGCAACGTTGGTCACCCCGGCTTCGCTGCAGATGTTCAAAACTCCAACAACGTTTTTGTAGGCGCCGGTTTCATCACCGCGGATGACGACCGCCTGTTCCGCGTCCAGTTGCACGAGGCCGCGGAGGAGATCGGTCAACTCCGCGCCGGTGAGCGTGCGCCGGTTAACGACCACGTTGCCGTCCGCTTTCACGTTGACGACCACATCGCCGATCGGCGCGGTTTTTTCTTTCGCGGACGCGGCTTTCGGCACCTTCACGTCGAGCTCATTTTCATTCCGGGCCGCGTTCCAGGTGAGCAGGAAAAAAATCAGGAGCAGGAGCAAAACGTCGACCAACGGGGCTAACTGAATGCCCGGATGATGCGGAGCGGCGTGCCTGCGCAGATTCATGCGATGAGAAAATTCGCGCGCGCGAGTTCAGAATTCTGACACGCCCCGCGTCTCAAAATTCATCCTCGATCAAAACCGGCGCGCGCTCCGTGCGTTTGCCGTATTGCAGCGAAAGCAGCGCCAGCATGTGAGTGACCGCGGATTCCAGATCGGAGATCAAACGCTGCGCGCGGCCGCGGAAGAAAGCGTAAAAGACCATCGCCGGAATGCCGATCGCGAGTCCCGCGGAAGTATTGATCAGCGCCTCGCTGATGCCTTTCGAGAGCAAAGTATAACGAGCAGTTCCGAGATCCGCGCCGAGCGCGCCGAAGGAGCGGATGATGCCGATGACCGTGCCGAGCAATCCGATAAGCGGCGCGAGCATCCCGATATCCGCGAGGTAAATGACGCGATTATTTAGGCTGGACGCGACCCGCGTTCCTTCCGTCTCGGCGATTTCGCGCACCTGCTGAAAATCTGCGCCCGGATTCTTGGTCGTGAACTCGAGCATCTTCTGCACGACCCGCGCGATCGCTTCGCTGTGGCGATTTGAAACCGCGAGCAACCCGAGATAATCGCGCTTCTTCAAGAGCGCGTCCGCCGTCGCCATGTAGCCATTCGAAACTACCGCGCCGCGTCGGATGGTCAGGAAATAAACGATCACCATCATGAGCGAGAAAACCGAGAGCGCGAAAAGCGGGATCATCACCGGGCCGGCGGCGATCATCGCGTCGAGAACGGAAGTGGCGCGCGGCAAATCCGGCGCGGCCAGCGCTAAGGGCGCAGGCGTTGGACTCTGAGCGAGAAGGGAAGAGGCGCCCGCGAGCAGGGCGAAAAGCGGAAGGATGCGTTTCATTCCGGAAAGTGCGTCATGATAAGGGACTGGCCGTGGTGATGCAACACCACCGGAGGAGAGACATCGCGCGCGAAGTGGGCGTTCAGTGGAATTTTCGCGGCATCGTGTTAGGCGAAATTCTCGCCACCGAGCCAGCGCCGGATGCGGAAGACATGCGCAGGCCGGGTTTGCGGATCCAGTTCCACGTAGTTCCGGCTGCCTCGCCAAACGTAACGCGCGTCGGTCAAGAGATCGTGCACCTGATAGGTGTCGGATTCCATCGAGCCGAAGTCGCCAATCGGGACGTGGATGTAGGAACTCTGCCGGCGATCGACGTCGAGATTGAGAACGACGAGAATGAGGTTGTCCTTCGCCGGGGTCATCTTCCCGTAGAAGAGAATCTGGTCGTTATCCGCGGGATAGAAGCGGAGGTTATCGTAGAGATGGAGCGCGCGGTTTTGCTGGCGGACTTGGTTTAGCCGCGTGATCAACTCCTTGATGTTTCCGGGCGCTTCCCAGTCGCGTTCTTTCCACTGGTACTTCTCGCTCTCGAGATATTCTTCGCGGCCGGGGAGCGGCGCGTTTTCGCATAACTCGAAACCGCTGTAGATCCCGTAAACGCTCGAGAGCGTGGCCGCGAGGATGGCGCGAATCAGGAACGCGGGCCGGCCGCCTTCCTGCAAATGCACCGGCAAAATATCGGGAGTGTTCGGCCAGAGATTCCCGCGGAAATATTCCCGCATCTCCGTTTGCGTCAGCTCGGTGAAATACTCGACGAACTCCGCCTTGGTGTTGCGCCAGGTGAAGTAGGTGTAGCTCTGCGAGAACCCGGCTTTCGCGAGCGCTTTCATCATCTTCGGTTTGGTGAAGGCTTCGGAAAGAAAGATGGTATCCGGCGAAACTGCGCGCACCCGCGAGATCAAGTATTCCCAGAACGGCACCGGCTTGGTGTGCGGATTATCGACTCGGAAAATCCGTACGCCGCGCTCAACCCAAAAGAGGATGATGCTGGTCATCTCATCCCAAAGTTCCTGCCAATTCGGGCAACGGAAATTCAGCGGGTAGATGTCCTCGTATTTTTTCGGCGGATTCTCCGCGTACTTAATCGTGCCGTCGGGACGCTTGTAGAACCATTCCGGATGCTCGGCGACGTAAGGATGATCGGGCGAACAATTGATCGCGAAATCGAGCGCGATCTCCATCCCGCGATCGCGGATTTCCTGCTGCAACCAAGCGAAATCGGCGAGCGTGCCTAACGAGGGCTCGACGTCCTTGTGCCCGCCGCCGTTGGGCGCGCCGATGTGACGATTTCCAATCGCGTAGGGCACGCCGGGTTCGCCTGGTTCGCTGGTCACGGAATTGTTCCGGCCCTTGCGATTGGCGAAACCGATTGGGTGGATCGGAGGAAAATAAACGACGTTAAACCCCATCGCCTTCGCGTCATCCACCCGCGGCAGGCAATCGCGAAAAGTGGAGCCCTTGTCGCCGCGGCCCTCGGCCGAGCGGGGAAAAAATTCATACCAGGCCGCGGTGCGCGCTTCGACCCGATCGACCACCACGCGCGGCGGCGGCGCGTACTGCGTCGAGGCGGTGCGGTCCGGATACGTGGCCATCAAAACCTCCAGCTCGCCGGAGTGCCCGAGTGCATCGACCTGCGCGCTTTCGCTGGTCCGCATCAGCTCGGAAAGTTTGCACAATCGATGACCGTCCGCTGAATCGCCGGCGCGTTGCGCGGCGTGTTCGAGCAACGCCGCACCCTCGAGAGTTTCGCTGACGAGATTCGCGATGCCCGCTTTGAATTTCGCGCTGAACTCATGCTGCCAACCGGCAAACGAATCCGCCCAGGCCTCGACCGTGTACTCGTAAGTGGTGTTCGCGTAAAAGGTGCAAACGCCGCGCCAACGATCGTTCTCGAGCAAGCTCATCGGCGTTTCGTGCCAATGCGTTTCACCGAGCGCGCGCCATTTCAAACGTGCCGCGACGACGTCGTGCCCATCTTTGAAGACATCCGCGTCGACGACCAAATCCTCGCCGACCACGCGCTTGATCGGATAGCGCCCGCCATCGACCAGCGGTTGCAGATTCTCGATCACCGCTGTCGGAAAGGCCCGTGGCATGAGCCTGCAATCAAGCGAACTAAATCTGATGGGAAAGCGAAATATCCGCGGCGCAAGCGCGCGGCCGGCGCCTTCGTCGCGCCGAAAACTTGCCAGCTAGCTAGGCCGCGATCACATCGCGAAAAAAAACGCGCACTCGTACAGTCCCGAGGTGCGGGTCTCTTCGCGGCGGACCGGCGTGCCCAAAACCGCCTCCACTAAATCCTGCTCCAGCCGACCGATGATCGGGTATTGATCGAGCAGATTCAGGATTGGCGTGTGACACTCGCGAATTTGCGGTCCCTCTTCTTCGTTCTCGAGAAACTCGGACATGAAGCCCTCGCTCTCCCGTTGCTTGGCCAGCCATTTCGCGCGCTCGGCCACGTTCGCGCCTTTCACCTTTTCTTTCATCCGCGCGGTCTTCCGCTCGAAGATGTTGAAGAGGAGTTTTTCCGGCGCGTTCGGGCCATGCAATTCCTTGACTGACTCGAGGAGTTCGAGCGTCAGATCATTGCTATCGCACGGGAAAAGATCATGCGTGCGCTGCGTGAGTCGATACACCATTTCCGGCCGTCCCATTTTTTGCGGACGCCGCCAAGTATCGAGATAACCGTCGCGTTCGAGGGTGAGGCAATGCTGCTTGATGCCCATGTAGCTCATCCCCATTTTCGCGACCAGCTCGTTGACGGACATCCCCTTCGTCCGCTTGAGCATGTTGACGATCTCCAGGCGCTGAGTGCGGCCTATCTCGGACAATAATTGTTGGTTCATGGGAGTGGTTTTCTAGTGCTGGACATTACCCGCAAAGGTCTTTCATACGCAATGAAAAGATTACGCAAGATTCACCACTAAAGGTAATTATGGGCATTCTATTTTATTCGATGCGTCGTTTCGGTATCGAAAAAATGGGCGCACGCTGGAGAAAATGTGCATCGCACCCGCCGACCAGCATCGCGGCGATCGAGCGCGCCATCGCTCCGACTCACGAGCGCGTGCGCGCCGGTTTGCAGATGCAGAATCGTTTCCGCACCGCGCGCCTGCACCACCTCGAGGAGCGCGGGGAAATTCGCCGCCGTCTCGGATTTCGACGGCGGATTTTGCGTCAGCGAAATATCTTCCGGCCGAATCCCGAGCACGACTCCGCGGCCGGCAAACTCTTGCAAGAACGCGCGCGCGGTCGTTGTTGGAATGCGGAACTCAATTGTTCCTTCATCGCGCTCGCGAAAAAGAAGCGTATCGCGTTCCTGCTTCAGGGTGCCCCGGATGAGATTCATTGGCGGATTTCCCATAAACTCCGCGACGAATAAATTTGCCGGCCCCGCGTAAATCGCCGTAGGCGTATCGCTCTGTTGGACCACGCCGTCGCGCAAAACAATGATCCGATCACCCAAACTCATCGCTTCCATCGGGTCCTCGATGCTGCAGATCATGGTCGTTTCCAGACGCTGCTGCAGCCGCGCGATTTCCAGCCGCATCCGCTCGCGCGCGGCCGGCTCCAGCAGCGCCAGCGGCTGGTCGAGCAGGAAGACTTTCGCCTGCCGCACCAGCGCGCGACCGAGCGCAACCCGCAGACTTTCTTCATTCGTTAGGCCAGCCGGTTTCCGCGTCAGTAAATTTTCCAGCCCGAGAATCGCGGCCGCTTCCTGCACGCGTTTCTTGATTTCGGCTCCCGGAAATTTTCGCACCTTCAACCCAAAGGCGACGTTGTCGTAGACCGAAAGATGCGGGAAGAGCGCGTAATTCCGAAAGACCATCGCGACCTCGCGATCTTTCGGCAGAACTTCGTTCACCTTGCGATCGCCGATCAGGACGTCGCCACTCGCGGGCTTCTCCAAACCGGCGATCAAGCGCAACAAAGTGGATTTTCCCGAGCCGGCTGGACCGGCCAGAACAGCAAACTCGCCGTCGGCAATTTCGACATTCGCTTCCTGGATCCCCACCAGCTCGGCACGTTTTGCCGCGACAAAACAGAGAGCGCGAAGGGTGACCTGGGCCATGGAATCTGAGGACGAAAATTATTGAAACGGCAGCGGCACGATCTCGACCGATACCGGCGGCGCGCTCGAGTCTTCCGCAGGTCGCGCTTCCAGGCGAGTAGCCAATTCCTGAAACCCGCGTTTCACAAAACCCAGCGCGATCTGCTTCCCCAACCGTGTGCTCCCCGCGACGCTGGTGATCCAGCCCACGTCTTTTTCTTGCGCAGCACTCGTTAGGCGAAAACCCGCGGCTAACGATTGCGCATCGAGCACGACCAAACCGCAAAGGCGTTTGTTCGTCTGGCCCGACATCTTGATTCGCGAAATCACTTCTTGGCCGATGTAGCACCCCTTCGCGTAATCGATCGCGCTCGCTTCCAGGTTGGCTTCGGTGGGAATGATTTCCTCGCTGAGCTCTCGACCCCAGCGCGGAATCCCCTGCTCGATCCGAAAGGTTTCCGCGCATTCTTGATCGCAAAGCGGGTAACGCGCGGAAAGTTCCTGCACCGCGATGTCGAAATCGTCGCGGCGAAACCAGAGATCGGTTCCCGGCAAACCGAGGCGTTCGGCGTGCGCGACCTTGGCGCAGCCGGAGTCCTCCGGCGGATTCTCCCCGAGCACATGAAAGAGCGCGAACTCGTTAGTCACATCGTCGATCTGCACATCATCCGCGATCACGTAACGCTCCAGCCGCGCACTCAGCGCTTCGCGGACCTCCGCCTCCGCATCGAGCAGGAACGAATCCTCGTCGACTACCGCAAAAACGTCGGCGTTAATCCGGCCCTTCGTATTCAGGATACAACCACGAATCGTTAGGCCAGTGGTCGCCTTGCGCAGGTCGTTCGTCATTTGCCCGTTGAGATAACGCAGCCGATCCGCGCCGCTGATCCGCAACTTGATTCGCGCCGAGAAATCGAAAAGCGCGCCCTCTTCGGGCCGAATCACCGAGTGCATCAGGCTGGCGCGCGATCGGACTTCAATAGTCCACGCCCTTGCCGAAAAGGCGGCTCAGGAAACCGCGCGGCTGCTCAGCTTGATTCTCCGCCGCAACTGCTTTCTCCGTGGCCGGTTTTTCCTCCGCAGAAATTTGGCTAGCCGGCGTTTCTTTCGGTAGGCCGCGCTCGTTCTCAGCTCCGACTTCTTCGCTGCGCGCTTCCCCGTTCAGTTCGGTCGGCGGCGTCTCGGCGGGCACGTGTTCGGTCATCTCCACCGCCTCCGCGGCCTCGGACGCGCCGCGATTTTCTTCGCTTATCGACACCGGCTCTGCTATCGGCTCCGGCTCCGGCTCCCGCGGTGCGCTCGGTACTTCGGCATGTTCAAGTCCGGAAAGTGTTGTCTGATGCGCGCCCTCGGGTTCGGCGGCGATTTCGAATTTTCCAGGCATACCGTCGGGGAAAAAAAGCTGCACCACCGAGGAGTAATCGTAATCGGCGCGGCCTTGGCGCACTTCCTCGATCAAACTATCGCGCGCCACTTCTGTCGCCGGCAGAGGCAGGTCATAGGAACGCGCCAGGCGAGAGGCGATCTGCGTGTCTTTCAGCATGTGCTTGACCGAAAAATGGGGATCGAAATTGCCCTCGAGCATCTTCGGCAATTTCATCGCGAGCGTGCCGGAATTGCTCCCGTTGCCGTGCATCGCGGTCGCAAATTTTTCCAGCGGCAAACCCGCGTGATGGACCAGCGCGAGCGCTTCCGCGGCTGCTTGCACGGTCGCGGCCGTAATCATGTTCGTCGCCACTTTGATCGTGGTCGCCTGCCCGATCTCGCCGATCTCGATGATCTCTTTGCTGCTCGCCTGCAAGATCGGACGCGCGCGGCGATAGGCTGCCTCGTCGCCGCCAATGTAATAAACCAGCTCGCCTTTTTCGGCCGCGCCTTTGCTCCCGGTAAAAGGCGCGTCGAGGAACTGCGCGCCGCGGCGTTGCACAATTTCCGCGGCCGCGCGCATGGTCGACGGCGCCACTGTACTGTGCGCGAGGATCACGTGATGCGACTTCAGCGATTGCTTCATCTGCTGGATCATCTCGAGCAGCGCCTCGTCATCGGAGACGAAGATCTGGATGTAATCGCAGAGCTCCGCGACCTCCGCGGGTGAGCCGACGAAATTCGGAAACGGGCGGGGCGTGCGGTTCCAAACGAAGACGTGATAACCACGGCGGCGAACGCTGTCCGCGACCCGCTGGCCGATAATTCCCAAGCCGATAACCCCGACGTTCTTTTCTGTTCTGCGCGACATGACAAATCCCGAAATTAACCGGGTAACGCCCCGAAAATCACGGCAAACGGCAGCCCGCGCAATGCGGAATTTCCGCGCGGATTTTCGCTAGCGCGCCTGCGCCAGCCCGGCCTGGAGCCGCGCGACCGCGACCAGGCGCTTCGTCTTGCCTAACGACACTTCAATCTCCGGGCGCGCTTCCGCGAATGAAACATCGCGCGCAGGTTTTGCCTCCGTTAACTGGACGAGGTGAAAGCCGAGATGCGATTTGAAGGGCGCGGAAATCTGCCCTACCCGAAGCTTTGTCACCTCAGCGATAAACTCAGGCGGCATTCGCTCCGCGGCAAAGTAGTTGAGGTCGCCGCCGATTGTTTTGGTGCGCTCATCTTCCGAAGCCTCGGCCACGAGGGCGACGAAATCTTCCCCCGCGAGCAAGCGGACACTCAGGCCGAGAATCGCATTTTGTTTCACGAGGACCACTTCTGCTGAGCCGCCATCCGGCGCGGCCAGGAATAAATGCTTCGCGCGAAAGCGCGGCGGCTCGGTGAATTGTGCGCGATGCGTTTCGTAAAAAATGTGCGCTTCGTTCTCGTTCACCCCGAGCTGCGGCGCAATCTGCGCTTCGATCCAGGCGCGCTCGCGCAGTTGCTCGGCCACAAGCGCGCGCAAACTGCCTAACGACAAACCCGCCGCGGCCAGCTGGGCCGAAAAAACTTCGTTGCCGGCAAATTGGTCGCGCAACAAATCGATCTCGCGTTCAACCGTCGCGGCTACCACCGCCTGATCGCTGGAACGCCCGCGTAAATTTTCCGCGAGCGGCGACATCTCCGTTTCTAATCCGCACATTCGCGCGAGCAACAGCCGCGAAAGGGGCGCGCGATAAATCAACTCCGCGACCGCGAATCCGCCCAGAATAGCGAGGAGAACGAACAAAGACGTGCGCGCCAGCCGCATCACTTCAAGGCCGCTTCCGAGAGATAATAGGCGGCCACGCCACCGACGATCTCGAGGCTCTCGGCACTGATTTTATCCATCGTATCTTCGGGCGTGTGCCACGGCGGATAATCAAAATCGATCAAGTCGATCGTCGGAATTCCGACCGCGTTCAGGGGCGTATGATCGTCGGTCATCCCGCTGTGCAGATAAGTAAAATGCTGGCGCACCTTGAGCTTTTCCGCGCCGGCGAAAATTCCGAGCGTGAGTTCGCTCGGAGAATCGGGCGGCAGGGTGATGGTTAACGAGCGGTCGCCCACCATGTCGAAAAGAATGCCGCCGCGAAATCGTTTCACCTCGCCCGCGTCTGCCAGCGTCTTCGCGAAATAGCGGCTCCCGTAAAGACCATCGGTCGCGGTGAAATTCACGTAAGCCTCTTCGCCATCGAAAAACGCCAGCTCGACTTTGCGAGCAAAATCCGGATGCAACGAAAGCACCCGCGCCAACTCCACGAGCAAGCCGGTGCTGGAACCGCCGTCATTCGCGCCGACAAAACGGACGGTGGAAAAAAGTTTGGTGTCGTAATGCGAGCAGAGGAGAAACATCGGCGCCGCCGGATGATCTTCGTTCAACGAAAAGGTCGCGATCAGGTTTACAAACGTAATCTGGCCGCGCGGGGTTTCGTTGGTGAAAGATTGTTTGGTCACGCGCCAGCCGAAGCTCTCCAGTTGACTCGTTAGGTAAGCGCGCGATTTCTCGATCGCTTCACTAGCCGGCGGGCGCGGCCCGTACTCGACCAGTTGCTGGACGTGACGGAGCGCGTTCTCGCCGGAAAATTGCTTCCACATTTTCGTCGCCGATTCCGCGCTTTCCGGCCGCGGCTTCGCATGACAGGCAGCACCGAGCAGCGCGAGCAGAAGCAGGTAACGCGAGGTCATAAAAAGCTTGCCGGACTGCTCGCGATTTAATTCTCGCTCGCGGGAAAACCGAGCGCATTCAAGACCCGCTGGAGATCGTCGTTCCCGTAATACTCGATCTCGATGCGCCCGCGTTTTTCGCCATGATGAAAAATCACGCGTGTCCCGAGATGTTGTTGCAGGCGGTTTTGCAAATCCTCCATGACCGCGTCGGTCGCGCCCGCGTGCGCCATTTTTTTTCGGCGACGCACAGTTCCGAGTTGGCGCGCGACCATGCGTTCGGCGTCGCGCACCGGCGAACTTCGGCGCAGCACCGTCTCGGCGACGGCGAGTTGTTCCTCCGGGGCTTTCAAACCTAGCAAAACTTTTCCGTGCCCGACCGAAAGCAAACCCTGCGTCAGCCACGCCTGCACTTGCGGATGGAGATCGAGCAAGCGCATGGAGTTCGCGACTGCCGCGCGGCTGCGCCCGACTTTCTTCGCGATATCTTCCTGGCGCATGCCGAATTCGCCCGCGAGCCGCGCGTAGGCCTGCGCTTCTTCGATGGGGTTGAGATCGGCGCGCTGCAGATTTTCAATCAAGGACAGTTCGAGAACTTCGAGATCGCTGGCCTCGCGCACGATCACCGGCGCTTCGGTCAATCCGACTTCGCGCGCGGCCCGCCACCGGCGTTCGCCGGCGATCAGTTCGCTCCGTCCGTCGACCAGCCTAACGATCAGTGGCTGGATGATTCCGTGTTCGCGAATGGAATCGACCAACTCGCTCAAGGCTTCGGCGGCAAATTCTTTTCGCGGCTGCAACGGGCTCGGGACAATTTCCGACAAGGGCACGCGATGAATCTTTTCGCCGGGCTCCGGAGTCGAAGGCAGCGCTGGCGGGGTCGCCGGGCGCGAGCCAATGAGAGCGCCCAAACCTTTGCCGAGAGCGGATTTCGCCATGGGCGGCAGGCTACCGGAAGCGATTGCGCTGCGCAACGGAAGAGCTAGCGGAGGGAGGCACCGATCGCGCGCGCGCACTGCGCGAGCAGGCGACTTTCCGCGGCCACCAGCGGTTCGTAACCGTCGCCCACGATCGGTTCGCGGAAGGTGCCGCTGTGGCGCGAAATAGTGGCGCCGCTCGCGTCTTGAATTTTCCAGGAGAGATCGAGGACGGCTTCCTGGCCGCTGATTCCATGGAACTGATGAATCTCGAGCGCGACTCGATAGGTGGCGCCGGACTTGGCCTCGAGCGCGCTGTGGACGCGCGCGGAATGCAGGACCGCGCCGAGATCCGCCGCAAGCACGCGGCTGATGTTTTCCGAAAGTGAGCCAATCCAATGTTGATGCGGCGGAAGTTGGTACTCGTTAGGCCCGCTTTGGAACACGAGCTCGGAGCGATCGATATAACTCGGCAGCGAAACCGGGCCGATGCTCACGCTCAAGCCCGAAGCGCTGCCGACGGGCGCGCTTTCGCTCGCGCTTAACCGGAAGAATTTATCCGAAGAACCGCAGGCGGTGAGCAGGCAGAGCACGCCGGCGCAAAAAAGAAGAGGTAAACTTTGCTTCATGAATTGGGCGGACTATTGCTCCGGCGGGCGCGTGCTCATGGGCGTGCCTTTCGGCGGGCGCACGTTGCCGGGTTTGCCGAAGATGAGGGAGTTCGGTTTTCGTTCCAAGGTTCCAGTGAGACCGCGCAGGGAGCGGAGAGTTTCGTCCAGCTGGCGCAGAGTCTCGGAAAGATTTTGGTAAATCGCACCGTTCTCGCCGTAGCCGCCCGCGGTCTTGTCGAGATTCGCGGCAGTGGTTTTGATCGCGGCCAGCGCGGCGGAAGCATTCTTGATCATCTCCTCCAGCGGGAGCGCCTTAATTTTATCGAGCACCGCCGCCGCTTTTTCCTGCAACTCGCTGAACCCGGAGGAGACCGTCGGGAGCACATGATAACCTTGAATCTCGGCAATCGTCACGGGTGGCGCGTCCTTTTGGAAATCAAGATCGACGTAGAGCTGGCCGGTAAGAAAACTTCCGGTCTTAAGGCTGGCGCGCAATCCATCGCGGACGCCGTTTTCCATGAATTGCTCGGCCGCGACGGTGCTCTCTTTCGGCAAATTGGTGATCAGGCCCGGATCGATCTGAATCAACACGGGCACGCGGCGCTCGGGGTCGTTAGGCAAGTAATTAAAGGAAATTCCGTGGACCGTGCCGATGCGCACTCCGCGGAATTCCACCGGCGCGTCCTCGCTCAAGCCGCGCACGCTCCCGGAAAAGAGAAGCAGGTAGGGCAGGCTGCTTTGCATGACGAACTTCTTGGTGTCATCAAGGCTGTCGTAGAGCGTGAAAGTGCTGCCGTCGCTGACCGCGGGCTCGGAACCGACGCCATCCGGTTGACCGAAAGTAATTCCGCCGAGGAGAAGCGATTCGAGCGTGCCCGCGTGCAGGTGCAAGCCGTTTGCGCCGATCTGCACATCAATCCCGCTGACGTTCCAAAACTTGGTGTTCCCGCGCACCAGCTTCGCGTAATCGGCGGAGATAAAGGCGCCGAATTCGACCTTGCCGTTTTCCGGATGAAAGACGCGCGTTTCAATTTTGCCCGCGCCTAATCCTTTGTAGAGAATGGGCGAGCCAGGGGCGATTCCGCCAGCCTCATCGGTGAGCAGGGTGACATGCAAACCGGGCACGCCTTTGGGCGTTACCGGCGGTTGTTCGAGGCCGACGAAGGCACGCCGCGGTTCCTTCGAGAGTCCGGGTTCCAGTTCGATATAGCTGCCGGAAACGATCGTGCTCAACCCGGAAACTCCCGAAGCGCCGCCGTAACGGGGACGAACGACCCAGATTTGAGTATCTTTCACCAGCAGGCGAGTGGCTTCACTGGTCATCTGCATGGTTACTACGACGCCCTTGAGATTACTCGTTAGGCGAATGGTCCCGACGGTGCCGATATTGACGCTGCGGCACATGATCGCGGTTTTGCCTTCGGCGATGCCTTCTGCGGTTTCGAAATGGACGCTGATCTCCGGGCCACGTTCCGCATAATATTTCCACGCCAGCCAAAGCCCGAGGCAGGCGGCAAGAACTGGGATGATCCAGATCGGTGAGAAGCGGCTCCGGCTCGGTTTCACGATCGGCTGCAGCGGCGCCTCTTCTTCCTCCGCCAATGAAGATTCCTCGTCCACGTTTTAACGTTCGCTTTCCGCTGGCGCTTGCGCGGCCGCATCCCAGATCAGGCGTGGATCGAAACTCATGGCGGCGAACATCGTGAGCACCACGACCGCGGCAAACGAAAGTGCGCCCGCCCCGGGATGGATGGAAATGGTCGAGCCAAGCTGCACCACCGCGACGAGAATGGCGACGACGAAAACATCCACCATCGACCAGCGCCCGACGAATTCCGTAACCCGGTAAAGCCTGGTCATGCGCCGCGGAGAATGGCCGGTGCGCGAAGCGCGGCAAAGACAGATGATGGAAATGATTTTCAAAACCGGAATCATCACGCTGGCGACAAAAATGATCAGGGCCACCGGATAATCGGCCTGCTGCCAAAATTGAATGACGCCGCCCATGATCGTGTTCTGGCTATCGCCGGTGAAGGATTCGACCTTCAGCACCGGCAAAAGATTCGCCGGAAAATAAAGGACCACGGCCGCGATCGTTAACGCCCAGGTGCGCTGGATACTTTCGGGCTGCCGCAAATGCAGCCGGCTGCGGCAGCGCGGGCAGCGCCGTTCTTCCTCGGGCGAAATTTGTCCGCAGACGTGGCAGAGCGCGAGGCCGCGAGCGGCGGCGGTTTCAGGAGGGAACGCGTTCACGGGCGCGCCAGCTCCAGGCGTTCCCAGAGTTCCCGGGGATGAATCGAGCCGAGCGCGGCGGTCAGGCAAAGGATGAGGGCGATGAAAGCCCAGAACGAAATCCCCAGGGTGAGGCTGGCCAGCTTGCCCAGCTTCAATAGACTGACGAGTGCTCCGAGGAGGAAAACTTCGAGCATGTTCCAGCGCCGTGCGGCCAGGACAAAACGACAAAAGAAAAATGCGCCCGGTGCGCGCCGATTCCGAAACAACGGCAAGATTAAATAGAGCAGGCCGAAGATGAGCAGCGCGGGCGCGATGAGGATGAAGAAGGTGACCGCGCCCGCGAGATACGGCGAGCCCTGGCCTTCGAGGCCGGAGGCGCTTTGCCAGAGTAACATTTGGCTGCGGCGATAACCGGCTTCCAGGGTCATGAAAGGAAAACTGTTCGCGACCAGGAGCAGGAGAATCGAGGCGAAAGCAAAAGCCGCGGTGCGATGGAGAGAATTTGGCGAATAGCTCAGGAGCACCGCGACACACCGGGGACAAACGACTTTCTCGCCCACGGAAACCTTCGGCATCTCGAGAAGCGCATCGCAATCCGGGCAGGCCAGCTTGCGAGTGGAACGGAAGGGATGCACGACTTGTGTTAACGCTTAGTCCACGGCGGCGGATGCCGCAAAGTGGGAAACGCGCGCCGCGCCAATTTCGCTAGGGGTCGATTGCGCGCCGCGTTCGAGTTCGCTAGCGTGCGCGCATGTCAGAAGTGCCAGACGTTTTCACCCTCGGACATTCTCCGGATCCGGACGACGCCTTCATGTTTTACGCGATGGCGGAAAACAAAATCGACCTGCGTGGTTACCGCTTCGAGCATCGGCTGGAAGACATCCAAACCTTGAACGAACGCGCGCTCCGCGGCGAGTTGCACATTTCCGCGATTTCGATTCACGCCTACGCTTACGTGAGCGAGCGCTATGCGCTCCTGCCCTGCGGCGCGAGCATGGGCGACGGCTATGGCCCGATGCTGGTGGCGACAAAAACCGATGGCCTAAAGGTTGCTCCGTCCGACGATGAAATCCGCGCGTGGCTCCGCGGCAAAACGATCGCCGTCCCGGGCTTAATGACCAGCGCCTATCTCGCGCTCCAACTTTTTCTCGGCGAATTTGCGCACGTCGTGGTCCCATTCGATCAAATTTTCGAGACCGTGAAAAACGGACGCGCGGACGCCGGTCTAATCATTCACGAAGGCCAATTGACCTATGCGCGCAGCGGTTTCACGAAAGTCGTCGACCTCGGCGAATGGTGGCAGCGCGAGACTTCGCTCCCATTGCCTCTCGGCGGCAATGTCCTCCGCAAAGACATCACCGGCTCGGTGCGTCGCGATCTCTCGGAGATCATGCGCGAGAGCATTGACTACGGACTCGCCCATCGCGCCGAAGCCGTTACCCACTCGATGCCCTACGCCCGCGATATGGACCAGGCGCTCGCCGGAAAATTCATCGGCATGTACGTGAATGATTACACCCGTGACTACGGCGATCGCGGGCGGACGGCGATCCGGGAGTTTCTCAAAGCCGCACGCACTCGCGGTTACCTCGCGCGAGAGGTGGAGCTGGAATTTGTTGCCTAACGAGTGAAAGCCGGGCGCGTGTCGGGCTACTTTTTCTCGTCCTTCTTCGGCGTCTTGTTCATCTCCACCACATAGGTTTTCAGCTTGCCGGCTTCAGTCTTGAAACCATTGCTAAAATCCGCCGTCCCGTATTCAAAGAGAACGACAAAGCAGAACGCGAAGAAAAGGAAAAGGACGAGCCAGAAAAGCCCGCGAAGCAGCGACATGCGAACGATGGTAACCTGCCTCCCGGGTGCGGTCAACGTAACGGATCACGCGGCGGCAAACTTCCGATTGCTCCGCTTATTCAAGCTGCCATGCTTGCCCCGCAATGCGCGTCCCGTTGCTTGATTTAAGCGAACAATATCGCGCGCTCGCGGCACCGATTCGCGCAGAGTTCGACGAAATTCTGGCGACACAAAATTTCATTCTTGGCCCGAAGGTCGCGGCCTTCGAAATGGCCATGGCGCGCTACTGCGCGGTGCCGCACGCGATTGGCGTTTCCTCCGGGACTGACGCGCAACTTGCCATCCTGATGGCACTCGGGTTTGGTCCCGGCGATGCCATCCTTACGACGGCCTACACTTTTTTTGCGACGGCGGGCTGCATCGCACGCGTCGGGGCCAAGCCGGTTTTCGTCGATATCGATCCGACGACTTACAATATTTCGCCGCCGGCGCTGGCGCGTTACCTGAGCGAACACTGCAAACGCGATTCGACCGGTGCACTCAAGAATCGCGAGGGCCTGACGATCCGCGCCATCATCCCGGTGCATTTGTTCGGGCTGTGCTGCGAGATGGAGCCCATTTTGACGCTAGCAAAGGCTCACGATCTCCTGGTTATCGAAGACGCCGCGCAGGCGATCGGCGCGGAATATCCACTAGCCGCTGGCGCCGCCAAGGCGGGGACGATGGGCGAGGCCGGATACTTCAGTTTTTATCCCTCGAAAAACCTGGGGGCGGCGGGCGATGCCGGACTCGTCATCTGCCGCGACGAGACGCTGGTCGAGAAAGTGCGCATCTGTCGCCAGCACGGGATGGAGCCTCGTTATTTCCATCATTTCATCGGCGGAAATTTCCGACTCGATGAAATCCAGGCCGCCATCCTGCGAGTAAAATTGCCTCATCTCGACGCCTGGTCGGCCAGCCGGCGCGCCGTCGCCGACTTTTATCGCGCCGAATTCGAGCGCCGCGGCCTAACGAGTCATCTCACACTGCCGGCGGAACCCTATCGCACCGCCGGGTTGACCAATCACCACATCTATCACCAATACGTTATTCGGACCGCACGCCGCGACGAACTCCAGTGGCAGCTCAGCGAACGCCAGATCGGCAACGCCATCTATTATCCGCTCGGGCTCCATCAACAGGCTTGCTTTGCCTATCTGGGTTATCGCAAGGGTGATCTCCCCGAAACCGAGCGCGCCGCGCGCGAGACCCTCGCCCTGCCGATTTATCCGGAATTGACCCGTGAAGCACAGACTGCGGTAGTCGACGCGATCGCAGAAGTTTTCCGTTAACCGCCAGCGTCGGGACAGTCCGGCGAAAGCCGAGCCAAAATACTTGCGACACCACCGGCGCAACCTTATATCAACGCTCGCCCGAAACGGGTAGGTACCGAAGTGGCCAAACGGGGCGGACTGTAAATCCGCTGGCTTACGCCTTCGTTGGTTCGAATCCAACCCTGCCCATTCTTTCGCCGCGCGCCCCGTAGCCTCCCGGGTGGTCCGCCGGAAAAGCAAAGCGGCCGAGCCTTTCGGCCCGGCCGCTGCCTAACCTAACAGTTACGTCGGAACCCTAGAACTTCTTGCTTAACTCGAAATAGACAAACTGGCCGTACGGATCGTAAACCGACAGGTCGGTCGCGCTGTTCTGCCTGCCAACAAATGGAGGGGTCTGATCGAAGATATTATTGCAACCCACGGTTATCGTCGTGCCATCGAGGAGGCGCTGGACAGGGCTCATCGTCGGCGCTCCCGCAACACCGCCGCCACTCTTTCCGTCCATCATCGTCTTCGCATCTTTGGCGTCGTTGACCGCCGCACCCGGGGTGGTTTTACCGGTGAAGGTGTACGACAGGCGGCCATCCACGGTGATGTAGTCGTCGATTGGCGCGTAGGTACTTTGATCATCGTTTTCCGGGTCGGAACCAGTAGCGTTTAGCAAAGCAGGAATGTAGTTCGCGTTGGCAGACAAGATAAAGCCTGCGAAGCGATACTCGGCCAAGAAGGTTAGTTTGTAATCCGGAGTAGCACCACCAAACTCCGCCTGATCCAGACCACCAATGTTATAGTAGTGGGTCGTCGAGAGACGTTTGAGATCCTGCTTCGTGAAGACGACGGAATTGACTCCCAGCTCCAACTGCCCAAAGCGTTGTAGATCCAAGTTGTAGTGCGCGCTCAAGTCGAAACCCTCAACCCGGGCCGCCCCCGCGTTAACCAAAGGATCAACGTAGAAGGTGGAATTGAGATTGTCGAAGAGCTGACCGGGAGCAGTGATCCTTCGCGCGTTGGGCCTCCCTGGGAAGTCGCCAATCGCAACTTGATTAATGAATTGGGATGCAGTGCCCAGGTCATTAACGCTGTTCAGAATGGTTGCCGCGCCGTTGATTCCTACGATCCCCTGTTGTAGCGTCCGGAAGTAATCGGCAGTGATCGTCAATCCCGGCACGAAACTAGGACTGTAAACCATGCCCGCGGTATAAGACTCCGCGGTCGAAGGAGCAAGTGCAGCATTTGCGGGAGTTAAACCCTGAGCTTGATCCTGCACTACTGCAATTCCAGTTGCTGGGTCCTTTAGGGTGATCGTGGGAGAAAACCCTTGTCCGGTTGGTCCCACCAATTGGTAAAGGTTGGGAGCGACGAAGGAGTTGGCGTAGGTGGCACGCAAGGTCAGGTCCTTGATGGGCTGATAGCGCAACGAGATCTTCGGAACTTTCGCATCCTTCTTGACCCCCTCATAGTGGTCGTAGCGGCCGGCGAGGTTGATCTCGAGGTTGTAGACTCCCGGCACGTGCATGCTCGAGCCAACGATTGGGACGCTGACTTCAGCGAATGCCGACTCGATCGATCGCCCTTTGTTGATGGGCGAAATCGGAACCGATCCTAGGAAAATCTCCGGAGAGTCCTGGGCCTTAAAGCCTTCTTCGCGATACTCCGCGCCCAGAGCGATTCCAAACGGACCTCCAGGAAGCATGAATGGTAAGCCAGTTATCCGGCCGTCGAATACCTCTTGATAGGAATCCTGTTTCCGAATGTTAGTCCCGAAAAAAGTCGCCGCAGTGGCGGCTGAGACTTGCCCTGGGCCCGTACCGATTGGGTTGCGTGCAAAGAAGTCCAGCGTGGTCCCCGGGATCGGACTGCCGTCAGGGTTACTCGCGTTAATCGCGTCATTAAGGTTGTTGAGAATGACCAACCCGCTGTTGGCAAAATCGATCTGGTAGTGGCTGTAGTAAACCGCTGCCTCAGCCGTCCAATCCTTGGCGAACTGCGACCGGACGCCGATGAGGAACCGATAGAAGTTTGTATCGTCAGCAAACCGCCGGGGGGCGATGTTTTGATAACGGTTAGCGGCCAGCAGACGGTATCTGCCAGCGAGCCCGGGGCCGCCTAGGCTGCCGAGATCAATAGACTCCTGAAAAGGATTGAAGGGAGCAGGCGCGCCTCGGTCCTCAGGAACGAGCGCTCCAGTGGGATTCCGTCCGGACCAATGGGACCAGCGTTGGGGTCGAAGCGGGTCGTCCCACGGATAATCACGCCGGAGCCATTGCTCAAGGGTTGAGCATTAAGACGACTCTCGTTGTGGTTTTTGGAATAGAGAAAATCCCCAAAAAGCTCCAACTGCTTTCCGAACACTTGATGGCTGAATGAAACGTAGGCGTTTGTGCGGGAAACGTCCAATGTGTTTGTCGGAACTTGAAACAGGTTATAGCTCGCGCTAGTGAAACTTGAAGCCTGAGTATAAGCTTGAGGGAGTTGGCCGTATTGTCCTGGATTCCGACCGGCGGCCGGAGGGAGCGGAACGCCACCGGGGACGACTCCCGGAGCATCAAAGGGCGAATTTAGCCCCGCGGTCCCGAAGGGTAGATTAGGATCGACGCCCTTAAGGAGGTAGAACCCGTTAGTCCCGCTGGTCGCATCGCGCCCCAAACCGCCGAAATTCGTGGTCGTTCCTTGAGGTCGCAGCTGCGAGTAGGCACGCTCCCGTTCGAAGAGGGCATCCTGTTCTAAATATTGAAAGCCGGCGGTGACGTGAGTGGTGGCGTTGCCCGTCCCGGCGATGACGTAAGCGCGTCTTTCCGCTACTCCTGATTCGACGGAAAACCCATAGCGAGCTCCGATTTCGACGCCTTCGAAATCGTCCTTAAGGAAGATGTTGACCACGCCGCCGACCTCGTCGGATCCATAAAGAGCGGACGCTCCATCCTTCAATACTTCAATCCGACTAATCAAAGCCGCCGGAAACAGATTCACGTCCGAGAACTGCGCGCCCCCAACAGAAATAGCTGCGGAGTCCGCAATGCGTCGGTTTTGGAAAAGGACCAATGTTGCCAAACCGCGAATTGTCACAACTGCTCCACCCTGAGTAATGCCAGAAGAGATATTCGCGTTGGTGCTACCGAGGTTACCGGCACCTACGAAGTCTGGATTGCGCTTTTGCAGGATGGTCAAGACTTCGTTACTTCCGGAACGCTTAATCTCCTGGGTGGTCAATGTATCCAGAGGTGAAGCAGTCACTTCCTCAGCCGTCGGAATATAGGAACCGGTCACGATCACGCGTTCCGTACTGGATTCACCGGCGGAGGCGGGCGCTGGCGGGGCCGCTGGGCCAGGTCCGTTTTCCGGAAGCTGGGTAGCGGGCGAGCCTGCTGGGGTCTGAGCGTAGGCGCTAACGGTCATGAGGAAAGGAATTCCGACGCCGGCCACAAGGGCCACGCGGAGGGATCCTAACGTCTTCAGTACGTTTCTTATCATTAGTTTCTCCATATGGTTTAGGTAAGGTTTGGTGTTGCGGCGACAGTCTTAGCGCGAGGCGTTCAATCATGGTTAGGACTTAAAACCTACGATTCCGGACGCGGAGTGAATTGCGCGAAATGTGCGGAAGACGCCGGTTTTTCCGGAGAAACAACTCGTTAGGCCGCTTTAGCCTAACGAATCTCTATGGAGAGGAAGCGCCGTTGCCGTCCCCTGCTCCGGCGAGGGCCGCGGCTTCGGCGATGAGCTGATCGAAGCGGGGATCTCCCCGGAGATCGTCCCACATCGGGTTGAACTTAAGGTCGCCGAAGCTTTCGCCGAAAGGTATTTTCACCAGCTCGCCCAAGGTAATCAAAGCTTTATCGTGCTCGCCGGTCCAAACGTAGACCTCGGCCAGCATGAGGGCCATCATCGGACCCTCGACCGCGTCCGTGAAAATTGGAAGAAGTTCCACGGCGCGATGTCCCTCTCGGAGGGCATCTTCCTTGCGGCCTAGTCCGGCATCGATAGCTCCCAGTTCGCTGAGAATCGCTGGGCTGTCAGGCCGCTTCGCTAAAGCAACCATTGCAAGTCGCCGTGCTTCTTCAAAGGACGACCGGGACTCTTGATCCTTCCCGCTAGAACGAGCAAGTGTCCCTAGGGTGAGCCAGAAAGTCATGTCGGTTTTTGCATCCGCCGTCGCGCTCTGCGCAAGAGCTTTCCCGCCAGCGAAGTCGCGCTCAAGGAGATGAAGCCAAAGCCGCGCGTTTTGATACTCGATGCCGTCCTTATTGGACACTGCGTCCAACGCTTCACGCGCACCACGGATGTTGCCCCGGGCTATCTCCAGCTCATTCTTTAATGCCCAGAGCCGTCCGGTCACCGATTCGGGCAGCCGAAGAATCGCGGCATTCGCGATCCGCTCCGAGTCCGAGTATCGTCTTAATCCGTTCGGGGTCTGGACGAGGTTAAAGGGGAGCGAACAATCCTGGGGATCCAGTTCGACCGCTTTCTCGCCATCGCGCACTGCTTCTTCCCAAAGACCGAGGCGGCGTTCGACCAGTCCTGCAATAGTATAGAACTCAATCGTGTGCGCGCCGGAAGTAGCAGCGATCTTGAGTAGCTCCTCGCGGGTGCGTCGATAATCACTCAGTCCATGGTAGTAATAACGGACCAGCGCGAGGTGCGCTTCTTCCAGGTTCGGCTCCAGCCGGAGAGCAGTTTCGGCAGCATTCTGCACGGCGGCCAGGCGCGCCGGCGTATGATCATCACCGAAACGATAGATGTAAACCTGCGCTTCATTGAGCAAGCAATAAGCGAGGGCAAACTTCGGATCTCGGCCGATCGCGTCATCCAAAAGAGTCACGGCTTCAGCCCATGCGTGGCTGGGCTGATTCCCATGCCAAGTGTAGACTAACGAGCGCGCGCGAAGGTAGAGATCATAAGCCTGCATGTCCTGCGTCGGCCGTTTCCAAATGGCTGCTTTCTCCCGGGAGGAAAGCGTCGCCTTGAGCTGCGCAACGATGGTTTGCGCGAGCTCACTTTGGAGCGCGAAAATGTCTTCGACCTTGCGATCGTAATGCTCCGCCCAAATCTGCGTGTCAGTACGGGTATCGATTAACTGCGCATTAATCCGCACCCGATCGCCGGAGATTTGCACGCTGCCCTCGAGGATGTTTGCGACTCCCAGCGCGCGCCCGATTTCTTTCACATCGCGAGTCTGGCCGCGATAGGAGGCGACGCCGCTGCGACTAATCACCTTTAAGTCTTCCACCTTTCCGAGATCGGTCAGGATGTTGTCCTGCACGCCGTCGGCAAAATAGGAAGGCGGGCTCTTATCGCCGAAGCTATCGAAGGGGAGGACCGCGATACTTTTCGGCGGCGCCGAAGTTGCGGCGCTATCCGAAGGCGAAACAACTGCCGTCGTCGGGCGATGTGATTGCGACCGAAGCCAAAGCGCGAAAATCGCAGCAAGCATCAACACCGCCACGACCGCCGCCGTCCGCAACCCGGGCCGATTCCGCGCGACCAAGCATTTTGCGCGATAATGCCAACTGCGTCCGCGCGCGATAACCGCTTCGTGCGCGAGATGACGGCGAATGTCCGCCGCAAAATCCGCCACCTTCGGATAACGACACTCCGGTTCCTTGCGAAGGGCGAAGAGCACAATTGCATCCAGATTTCCGCGCACCAGCCGCGCGTTTTCCTGATCGGCCATTCGAGAACTCGGCGCCGCGGGATCCTGCTCGCGCACGACCGTTGCGATCTCTTCACGCGAAGGTCGCGAAGTAGAAAACTTGTGCGGTTTCTCGCCGCTAAGCATTTCGTAAAGCAGGGCGCCGAGCGCGTAGACATCGCTCGCTTCCGTGATCGGGCGCCCGTCGGTTTGCTCGGGCGAAGCGCAGATCGGAGTCAAACGCTGCTCGCTCGCGGCGGTCAATTCCATCGAATCTTCTCCTGGCGTCAGCAGCTTCGCGATCCCGAAATCCAGCAGCTTTGGTTCACCGTCCAGGTTCACCAGTATGTTGCTCGGCTTGAGATCGCGATGAATCACGTGCTTGTGATGCGCCACTTCCACCGCGGCGCAGACCTTGAGAAAAATCGTCAACCGTTCGGCAATGGAGAGCTGATGCTCGCGCGCATAACGCGTCACCGGCGCGCCGGCGACGTATTCCATCACGAAATACGGCAATCCATCTCCGGTCGTTCCGGCGTCGAGCAAGCGGGCGATGTTTGGATGATCAAGGCGCGCGAGAATGTGACGTTCCGCGGCAAAACGGCGCAGTACTTCATCCGTATCCGTGCCGCGTTTCAGCACCTTGATCGCGACTTCTTTTTCAAACTGTCCATCCGCGCGCGACGCTAGGTAAACCGTTCCCATCCCACCGCGACCGAGTTCGCGCGTGACCACATACGCGCCGATCCGCCGGCCGCTCTCGGCCGTTTCTTCCTGCCATAAACTGACCGTCGCCTGCTCCGCGCAATCCTCCAGCGAATCGGTCGGATCGCGCCGCAACGCCTCTGCTTCATTGACTAACGACTCCGCTTCCGCGAGGAGCGCGGCGTCGTTCGCGCAGCGCTTTTCCACCAAGGCAACACGCGCCGCGGCGTTCGGCTGCTCGAGCGCGTCCGCGAGGATATTCTTCAGCTCGTGCCAGCGATCCGGATCGATTTTGGGCCGCGATGGAGTGGTGGTTTTTACCGTCATTTTGCCTCTGCTACAGCACTCGTTAGGCTAGCTCGGCGAAATTTCTCGTCGTAACCAAACCTTGGCCACAGTCCAATCCCTTTTAACGGTCGCGGGCGAAATTGCCAGCACTTCCGCGATCTCTTCAATCGTTAGGCCACCGAAAAAACGGAGCTCGACGATCTGCGCATGCCGCGGATCGAGCGCTTCCAATTCCTGGAGCGCTTCGTCCAGCGCCTGCACATCAATTTTGCGGCTTTCATAGAATTCCAAGGTCAATTGCATACGCTCATCGCCACCCCGTTTCAGCCGATGTTTCGCGACCGCGTAGTTGGTTAACGTCTGCCGCATGATCCGCGCAAAGATGCCGATGAAGTGCGCCGGATTTTCCATTCGATCTCCGGTTGGCTGCGCAAACGCAGATAAGCTTCATGCACCAGCGCCGTTTTTTGCAGGGTATGCTCGGAGCGTTCGCCGCGAAGATACGAAGCCGCCAGCCGCCGCAATTCCTCGTAAACCGCCGGCAACATTTCCTCCGCCGGCAAGGCCGCGGACTCGCACAGTGGAATGACTTTACCCGATAACTCGGACGCCGGCCGCAAATCGCGAATCGGCTCGCTCCTCCCGAGTTGAGTAGTAGGCATGGTGCGGAAGGACTCTAACGCTGTGCCTTTCGGAACTCCAGTATCTCGCGCGCCCGTCCTGTGTCGGTTGGAGATTTTTTAGAAATTTTCGCGTTCAGTGAGCCTTTTCGCGCCCGCTCGTTGCATTAGCAAGTGTGCAGGGAATGACATTGATCGCAGACCGGCGACTGGATGACTCCGTTGCCGTGAGAACTCGGAAGGAGTCCGCGCGATGACTTATTTCTCCGAGCTCGATGCCGACGAAAAATCCGGCAAGGCCATCGGCTTCCTCGGCTTCGATGGAGTCACGACTCTGGATCTGACCGGCCCGCTGGAAGCATTTGCGACCGCGCGCACGGAAGAAGGAAATCGCGCCTGCTACGAAACGGTGCTCATCGGCGTTACCGGCAAAACTTTTGTCTCGGGTTCGGGCGCAACTTTCAAGGCCGAGCATACCATCCGCACGGCCCCGACTCTCGACACCGTGATCATTCCCGGCGGCGCCGGCTTGCGGAACACCGAGACGAGCCATGCGATCGGGCAATGGCTCGTTAGTCTAAAAGAAAATGTGCGGATCGCATCGGTCTCGACCGGGATTTATCCCCTCGCACAAAGCGGTCTGCTCGATGGTCGCCGCGTGACGACGCACTGGCGCTACACGCATAATGTCGCGAGCACCTTTCGCCGATTAAAGGTCGATGATTCCGGCTCCTTCATCAAAGACGATCGCTTTTATACATGCGGCGGCGGCACGGCTGGGATCGAGATGAGTCTCGCTCTCATCCAGGAGGACTTTGGAGCCAAAAGCGCGCTCGGGGTTGCGCGGGAATTGGTCGTCAATCTGCGACCTTCGGGTGAGGGCGAGCGTCATGTCGATCCCGGGCTCGATCAACCGGGCACCGAGGAACGCCTCGCGGAATTGCCCGCCTGGATCACCAGTCGGCTGCGGGCCAATCTTTCCGTCGAAGTGCTCGCGGAGCGCGCCTGCCTTTGCCCGCGACATTTCAGCCGGCTCTTCAAACGGACTTTTCAAAGCACGCCCGCCGATTTCGTCGAGCACCTTCGGATCACCGAAGCCGCGCGCCGCCTTGCCTCGCAACCTCTCAGCATCGGCGGTGTCGCAGAATCGGTCGGCTTCAAAAGTGTGGAAGTTTTCCGGCGTGCCTTCGAGCGGCGCTTCGGGGTTACGCCGCGAAATTTTCAGCGACAGATTCGCGAAAACACGCAAAACGGCGAACGCTTCGTGAGTGATTTTAAAAAACTCGCGCGCAGCAAATAGCTCCCACTCCGCATGACTCCGAAACGCATTGGCTTAGTCGGTTTCGATCGCGTGACCGCACTGCACTTGGTCGGTCCGGCGGAAGCATTTGGCGCGGCCGCGCTCGATGATGGCTACGGTGGTCGCATTCCCTGTTACGAAGTCTGCACGGTCGGCGTTCCCGGCGAGCACTTTCGCGCCGAGTCCGGGGTAGAATTTCAAGCGCAAGCGACCTTCGCGAATGCGCCCGACTTCGACACTATTATCGTCGCCGGCGGTTTGGGAATTCGCGAACGGGAACTCGGCGAGGAAGTCGCCTCACTCATACTGCAACGCGTCGCCGACACGCGCCGGATTGCTTCGGTCTGCACCGGGCTTTACGGGCTTGCGCCCACCGGCCTCCTCGATGGCCGCGAAGTCACCGTGCATTGGCGTTGCGCCCGCGATATCGCGCAACGTTTCCCGCGGCTACGGGTGAATTACAAACGCGCGCTCGTGCACGACGGGCCGTTTTATACTTCCAGCGGTTTGGGCGCGGGGATGAATCTTTCGCTGGCCATGATCCGCGAGGATTACGGACCGCATGTCGCGCAGATGGTCGAGCGCGAGCTCGTCCTCTACCCCACGGAAGGCGAACATAAGGATTCCCTCCCCGGCAATCGTCCGGAGCCGCGGCCTAACGAGAGGTTCGCCGATCTCGTTCCTTGGATCGTGCGCAATCTCCAGAGCGATTTATCGGTCGAAACCCTCGCCCGCCGGGCCTGCATGTGCCCAAACCATTTTAGCAAGGCGTTCAAAAGCGTCTTTGGCCAACCGCCCAAAGTCTTCGTTGAAAATCTGCGCCTGAACGAAGCCCGCCGCCGGCTTTCAAAGCGCCAAAAAACTATCTTCGGCGTCGCCGCCTCCGTCGGGTTTACGGACGCGGCCGCGTTCCAGCGCGCCTATCAGCGCCGCTTCGGCGCCAGCCCGAGCAGTAGTTTCGCCGCCGCCGATCGGCCAGCGATCGCACGCTCGCGCGCGACTTCCAGCGTTACCCTGGCGTAACCCCGCCTAACGAGTTCTGCGCCGCGCACTCTTGCGCGATGAAGACTTGGCAGAGGCTTTACGCGACGCGCTCTTCACAGATTTTTTGGCGCCGCTGGATTTTGCTTTCGCACGGACCGTCTTGCGACTGCTTGCTTTGCGCGCGGACGATTTTTTCGCCGCGCCCTTTTTGCCCGCGGAAGATTTCCGCGCGGATTTGCGCCCGGAGGCTTTCGCGCGGCTGGATTTTTTTGCGGTACTGTGGCTGCGGGCGCTGGTCAGACCCATTTTGCGCGCGAGTTTACTTGAGCCTTTGCCGGCGGCGCGTTGTGCGGCTCCGGCGGCTTTACCGACTGCTTTCTTCGCAGCGGCGACGTTCGCCGGCTTAGCCGCGGCGTTGCCGGCGATCGCGCCGAGCAAGCCACCGACGACCGCGCCGACGGGTCCGGCGACGCTACCGACAACGGCGCCAGCAGCGGCGCCCGCGGTCGTTTTGGAAATCGGAGGAACTTCGAGTTTATCGGAGGAGGAGCTGGATTGTTCGTCGGCCATAAAATGAATTTGGTTTGTTTGGTTGGTTGGTGCTGTTTCTTCTATATCGAAAGTGAATGCGGCTGCGCTTGCTCGCGTTGCAAAAAGTTTTCGCGCACCGGCCAGATTTCGGGCAACAAAAAAGCGCCTGAACTTTCGTCCAGGCGCTTTGGTTAAATTTGTTTGCGCGTTTTAGCGTCCGCGACCGCCGCTGCGGCCACCGCCTTCACGACGCCCACCGCCACCACCGCCGCCGTAGCCGCCGCCACCTCCGCCACCACCGTAGCCGCCGCCACCGCCGCCGTAGCCTCCGCCGCCACCGCTACGTCCTCCGCCGCCACCGCCGTAGCCACCGCCGCCGCCGCCGCCGGGCGGGCGAGCTTCACGTGGGCGCGCTTCGTTCACCGTCAAGGGCCGGCCTTCCACCGTTTTGCCGTTGAACTCGGTGATCGCCTTCTGCGCATCCGCATCCGTCGTCATGGTGACAAAGGCGAAGCCGCGCGATTTACCGGTAAACTTATCCTGCATCAGCGTGACCTCCTGCACTGGTCCCGCTTGAGCGAAAAGATCCTGAAGATCAGTCTCGGTCGTATTGAAGGAAAGATTTCCTACGTATAATTTAGTTCCCATCTGGAGTTTACTGTGGAAAACGCCGCTTCGGTCACTGTTCCCGCTTATCGGATTTCAAATCGCCACTGAAAAACTCAACTGACAATCCACCAACTTCCCGAGCTTCCGTTTTCTTTTCGGCCGATCATTAAGGCTGCTGCCGAGCGAAAGCAAATGGAATTCCCGCGCTGTCAAGCCCCTGAAAATGTCTAGTTTCCAACCCGAGATTGCCGCGCGCGTGGCCGTCGTCGCCGCCGGGATTGTCAGTCCGCTGGGGTTCGGTCTGGAGGAAACGGCGGCGGCGTTGCGAAGTGGGCGCGATTGCATCACACCGGTCACCCGTTTCTCCGTCGCGCAATGTCGTTGCCAAACGGCCGGACAAATTTCCGATGAACGCCTGCAAGCTCTCCTGCCAAAAAGGCGCCGCGGCCACCGGCTGCATCGCGTCGCGCAGATGACTATCGTCGCACTCGCCGAAGCAATGCGACAGGCGCCCGAATTCCAACCCCAGCTCACCGTCGTCGGCACCACCAGCGGCGGCATGACCTTCGGCGAAGAATATTATCGCGCGCTCCACGGTCGCGGCAGTTTGCGCCACGGGGCGTCGCAGATTGCAAATTACACTCCGCAAAAACCGATCGCCGACGCGCAGGAAGCGCTCGGCATTTCCGCCCCCTGCCAGGTGATCGCGAACGCCTGCGCTTCCGGCACCAACGCCATCGGTCACGCCTTCGAGTGCATTCGCTCCGGCCGCTACCAACGCGTTCTTACCGGCGGCTACGACGCCATCTCCGAGCTGGTTTTCGTCGGTTTCGATTCTCTACAGGCCTCAACTCCGGAGAAATGCCGGCCCTTCGACGCCGCCCGAACCGGCATGGTCCTGGGAGAAGGCGCGGCCATTCTCGCGCTCGAGAATCTTGAAAGCGCAAAAGCGCGCGGCGCAAAAATTCTCGCCGAAGTCATTGGCTACGGCCTCTCCACCGACAACCATCACCTCACCCAACCAAACCCATCCGGCAGCGGCGCGCGCCAGGCGATGCAACACGCCCTCGACCGCGCCGGCCTCGCACCGGACGCGATCGATTACATTAACGCCCACGGCACCGCCACCCCCTTCAACGACGCCGCCGAAGGCAAGGCGATCGCGGAACTTTTCCCACGCGTCCCGCTCAGCTCGACCAAGGGGATGATGGGCCACTCGTTAGGCGCAGCCGGCGCCATCGAAGCAGTCGTTAGTCTGCTGGCCCTGCGCGAGCAGTTCCTCCCGCCGAACATTAACTTCCGCGAATCCGATCCGGCACTCGAGCTCGCGATCGTCGCCAACCAATCGCGTCCCGCAAAAATCCACACCGTCCTTTCGAATTCCTTCGGCTTCGGCGGCACCAACGCCTCCCTCATTCTCCGCGCCGCCGCATGAGTCTGAGCATCCGCGGCATGGGTTGGGTAACGCCGCTCGGCAGTGACGTGTCCGCAGTTTGGGATCGTCTCCTCGCCGGTGACAAACCGGCCGCCGAAGAAATTTCCAGCCCGCTGAACGAACGCGCGTATCCCATCTTTCGCGTGCCTACGGACGCACTCGCGAAAGCGCCCTCGCATCCGCGACTCCGCCGCGCCAGCGCCATCTCGCGCTTTGCGGTGGTCGCCGGATTAGCCGCGCTCGAAAACGCCGGCGTCCCGCTCGATCAAGCCAGCGCCGCGCGCACCGCGATCATTTTCGCCATCGCCAATGGCGGCGTCGTTTATACCCGGCGCTTCTATCACGACATCGTCGCCACCGGCGCGAACGCCGCCAGCCCGCTCCTTTTTCCCGAAACCGTTTTCAATGCCCCCGCCAGTCACCTGGCCGCGATTCTCGGGATCACCGGCGCCAGTTACACTGTCGTCGGCGACGGCGCGGTCGGCGTGCTCGCGTTGCAAATGGCCGAGGACTTGTTAGGCAATCCCGCCCTCGATCGCTGCCTCGTCGTCGGCGCGGAGGAAGCGGATTGGCTGGTGGCCGATGCCTACCGGCGCTGGCGTTTGCTCCGCGCGCAGCCGCCCCTGGAAGTCTTCGCGGAGCGCCCGCGCGGCACCGTCTTGAGCGAAGGCGCCGGCGCCCTTCTCGTGGAATCAAAACCGTCGCGCGACTCCGTGATCGTCATCGAGCAAATCGATCCCGGCGAAAATTTCCGCCGCCAAAACGAAGCCGCTGATTCTTTGCGAAAAATTTACCAGCGTCTTCGCGTTCACGAGGCCGACCTCATCATCGCCAGCGCCAACGGCACCTTCATCGACGCCGCGGAAAAAAACGCCGCGCCCAAATGTGCCCGCTTCTATGCGCCTAAAGTCTCGTTAGGCGAAAGCGTTGGCGCCAGCAGCCTCTGGCAAATTATCGCCGCCGCCCAGGCACTGCGCACGCAACAAATCCCAGCCAACTCGGCAACCGCCGCTCCCGGCAAAAATCCAAAAATCGAGCGCGTCATCGTCTCCGTCTGCGGGTTAAATCAACAAGCCGCCGGCCTCGCTCTCCATCGGGCCTGAGCCTCCGCAACTTACCCGGTTTTGCCTTTGCAACCCCTCACCCCGGCAGTACCTTCGCGCTCCGCAATGCGTAAGCTGTTCTTCCTGTTTTGGGCGCTTTCCGCAGGGGCGGCTTTCGCGCAGACTGCGCAGAACAAATCGCTCGGCGGGCAGCCGATCGAGATCACTTCCACCGGCGGGACGAACTACGACAACGGTCTCGCGACTGCGGTCGATAATGTCGCGATTCACATCGGCGACACCGATATCTACGGGGATCGCGCGACTTACAACACCGAGACGCACGAGGTCCATGTCGAGGGCAGCGTGCGGATTTATCGCGGCGCGGTCGGGAAGCATCCGGCGGAGCTCTACGTGGGCGAAAACGGGACCTACAATACCGAGAAGAAAACGATCACGGCCGATGATATGCGGACGACCAACTATCCCTACTTGCTCGGCGGCGAACACATCAATTCCATCGGCGAAGACGCCAAGCTCGTCCTCCATGGCATCTTCACCACCCACGATTCTTCACAGCCGGACTTCACTTTGCGCGCGCGGCGGGTGCGGGTTTACGAAGGCGATCGCATCATTATGCGCGACGTCGTTTTCTACGTCGGCAAGATTCCGATTTTCTACTGGCCCTATCTCTACCAATCGCTCGACGATTCCTTCAGTTTCCTGATTTCGCCGGCTTACCTGAGCTCATGGGGCCCGTCGATTCTCAGCCGCCTGACTTTTCCGATCACGAAGGATATCACCGGGACGGCGCGGCTCGATTTGCGCGGGCGTCGCGGGATCGCTTTCGGTTTTGATTCCAGCATCGAGTACGGAGAAAAGAAGAGCAGCTCAGCAAAATTGCGCACTTACTTTCTGCGCGATCAAAATCCCTTTATCAATCGGACCGCGCTGCCGCGTGGCTCGATTCCCACGGATCGTTTCCGTCTCTCGCTCACCGATCGCACCCGCATCACCGACGAAATCACCGGGACGGTCAACGTCACTCGCCTGAGCGATCCTTTTATCCTGCAGGATTTTTTCCCGTCGGAATTTCGAGTGAATCCGCAACCCGACAACCTCGTCGCCGTGACCAAGGTGAACCCACTCTACACCCTGACCGCGTATTCGCGTTTTCAGCTCAACGATTTCTACGAAGCGACCGAGCGCCTCCCGGAAATCGCGCTCGATGTGAAACGGCAACCGGTCTTCGGCAGCCCAATTTTCTACGAAGGTGAAACCAGCTTCGGGAGTTTACGCCGAAGCTTTGGCACATCTCAGACTCTGAATGGTTCCGAGTTGCGAAACTACGAGGCCCTGCGCTTCGATAGTTTCCATCAATTCGTTTACCCGAAAACATATCTCGGCTGGCTTTCGGTCGTGCCGCGGGTCGGATTTCGCGGCACCTGGTATAGCGAATCGCGTGATGTCTCGCAGACGATTTTCACCCCGAGTACCGATCCGCTGATTCCTGATTTTTTGATTCCGCCACCGACGGATGCTCAACCGCTGCGACCGGGCGGCGATCGTTTTCGCACCGTGATGAACGCCGGCTTCGAAGCTTCCTTTAAATTCTCGCGCGTCTGGGAAGGTGCGCAGAGTCGCGCGCTCGGGCTCGATGGCTTGCGACACATCGTGCAGCCGTTTGTGAATTTTTCCTACGTCGATGGGACGAATAATGATCCCGCGCAAATTCTCCAGTTCGATCGCTATCAACCTTCCACCCAACTGCGCCCGCTCGACTTTCCGCAGTTCACTTCCATCGATTCGATCGATAACTGGACGATCGCGCGCCTCGGCGTGCGCAACCGCCTGCAAACCCGGCGCGACGACGCCACCATTAACTGGCTCGAGCTGCAGACCTATTTCGACATCAACATCGACAACCCCTACGACCGGAATTCCTTTTCGAATCTCTACAACAAACTGCTTTTCGCGCCGGTGCCTTGGGCGGGCCTTTCGATCTCGTCGCAGCTTCCGCTCGTGCCCGAGGGTTTCACCGAGATCAACACCGATGTCCACTTTCAACCAGTCGCAAACGTCGCCCTCTCCCTCGGCCATCGCTATCTGCGCGACTCACCGTTTTTCCCTAACAGCAGCCTCTACACCGCCAGCGCCTACTATCGTTTGAACGACAACTGGGCTCTTGGCGCCTCCGGACGTTATGAAGGCGCGACCGGTTACTTCGAGGAACAACGCTACTCGGTCTATCGTGACCTAACGAGTTGGGTCGCCTCGCTCGGCGCGATCGTGCGCGATAACGCCGGGGTCAAAGAGTACGGCGTCCTCGTGACCTTTACCCTCAAGGCGCTGCCCAAGTTTAGCTTTGATCTCAACTTCGATCCCGGCGCCCAGGGCGGCCAGGGCACTGATAACACGTCTGGCGTTGGCGGCTTTTAAGCACGCACATCGAGATTGCAATGCTGCCGTATCCCTTGTTCCTTCGCTCGCTGCGGCTAGTCCGCAGTTTTTAATTTTTTCATCATGGAACTTTCGATTATCGGCTCCGGTTACGTTGGCCTCGTCACCGGTGCGTGTTTTGCCGACGTCGGCCATCACGTCGTCTGCGTCGATAACGATCCGCGCAAGATCGAAGCGCTCCGCGCCGGCAAAGTCCCGATCTACGAGCCCGGGCTCGAAGAAGTGATTCATCGCAACGTCGCCGCGCAACGCTTGCGTTTCACCGGCAGCATCCAGGACGGCGTCGATAACTCGCAGGTCGTCTTCATCGCCGTGCCCACGCCCCAAGGCGCGGATGGCCAGGTCGATCTCAGCTTCATCGAAAAAGTCGCGCGCGAGATTGCCCAAGTCCTAACGAGTTATCGGGTGATCGTCGACAAGAGCACCGTCCCGGTAAAGACCGGCGAGAAAGTGGCGGAATCGATCAAGCGTTACAATCGCCACAACGCCGAGTTCGATGTCGTCAGCAATCCAGAATTCCTCCGTGAAGGCTGCGCCGTGGCCGATTTAATGAAACCGGACCGCATCGTCATCGGCGCGCACAGCGAACGCGCGATCGACCTGATGAAGAAAATTTACGAGCCCTTCATGGCGCCGATTTTGGTTACCGACATCAACAGCGCGGAACTGATCAAGCACGCGGCCAATTCATTTTTGGCGCTCAAAATTTCCTACATCAACGCGGTCTCCGCGATTTGCGAAGCGAGCGGCGCCGATATCGAAAAAGTCGCCGACGGCATCGGGATGGATCGACGCATCGGCCGGAATTTTCTTAACGCCGGCATCGGCTACGGCGGCTCCTGTTTTCCAAAGGACATCGCCGCCTTCATCAAAATCAGCGAGCAACTCGGGGTGCCCTTCAATCTCTTGAAAGAGGTGCAGCGAATCAATGCCTCGCAGAAAGATCGGTTTCTGACCGCAATCCGCGAAACCCTCTGGGTCCTGCGCGAGAAAAAAATCGCCGTTTGGGGTCTCACTTTCAAACCCGACACCGACGACATCCGTTCCTCAGTCGCGATTGACCTCGTCGCCGACATGTTGAAAGAAGGCGCGCAAGTCACGGTTTACGACCCGAAAGGAATGGAGAAGGCGCGCGAGGTGAAAGAAATCGCGGGCGCGACTTTCGTGAACTCACCGCTTGAAGCTTTGGCCGATGCGGAGGCGCTGGTGGTGGCGACGGAATGGTCGGAATTCGCAAACGTCGATCTTGCCGCGGTCAAAGCGAAGATGGCCACGCCGATCGTTTTCGATGGTCGGAATCTTTTTGATCCGCAAACCATGGCAACTCTCGGATTCGATTATCATTCGATCGGCCGCCAGCGGGTAGCGTCTCGTTAGGCGGCAGCCTCATGCCGCCAGAGTCCGCGCGCAGAGTTGCCCTCGCCGCCCTCGCGGAGTGGCGCCGCGGGCAACGGTTTGCCGACGTCATCCTGCAGGAGCGACTGGCCGGTAATTCGTTAGGCGGATCGGACCGCGGCTTCGCCCTCGAACTCTTCTACGGCATCCTGCGCAATCTCAGCCTGCTCGATTTCTGGATCGCGCAACTACGCCCCGACTCGTTAGACCCGGACTCCCAGGATCTCCTGCGGCTCGGTTTTTACCAGGTTTTCATCTTGCGAACCCCGACCCACGCGGCCGTCTTCGAAACCGTCGCTCTCGCCGGCGGAAAAAATCGCGGTCTGATCAACGGAATCTTGCGCAGCGCCCTCCGCCGTTTCGACGAACTCGAAGCCAACGCGGCGAAGCAGCCGTCCGCGATCCGGTTTTCGCACCCGCCATTTTTGGTCGAGCGCTGGACAGAGCAGTTCGGCGCCGAGGCCGCGCTGGCTTTGTGCGCGTGGAATAATCAACCCGCGCCGCTCTACGCGCGGGTCAATCGCTTGCGAAATTCAGTGACTGATTTCAGCGCGCGCCATCCGGAGGCCGAAGGGTTGCCGGAGCGCGAAAATTTTCTCCGGCTGGCTACTTTGCCTAACGAGTCGGTCGCCCGCGGCCAGTGTTATCTCCAGGATCCCAGCACGGCGATCGCCTGCGAGTTGCTCGCGCCGCAACCCGGCGAAAGTGTTCTCGATGCCTGTGCCGCACCCGGCGGCAAGAGTGGCTTCCTCGCCGAGCTGATGCAAAATCGCGGAACCCTAAGTGCCTGCGATCGCGATCCCGGGCGTGCCGCGACGTTGCGCCAGAACCTGGAAAACCTCGGCGCGACCTGCGCGCGGGCGGTCGTCCAGGATTGGCGCACCGGGACGGAACTCCCGCGCAATTCCTTCGATCGCATCCTCGTCGATGCGCCCTGCAGCAACACCGGAGTCATGCGCCGGCGGGTGGATGTGCGCTGGCGGCTGCGAGCGGAGGATTTCGTGCGCATGCCTAACGAGCAGTTGTCCATCCTGCGCACGGTCATTCCGTTGCTCAAATCCGGCGGCGTCTTGGTTTACAGCACCTGCAGTCTGGAGCGCGAAGAAAACGAAGCTGTCGTCGGAGCGCTGTTGGAGACTGCGCCATTCCTAAAATTGACTGCGCAGAAATCCGTCCTGCCGTTTCGCGATCAATTCGACGGCGCGTTCGCCGCGCGGCTTGAGCGAGTCCCCTGATCAATTTGCATCCCGCAAGCGCGAGCGTGATCGTTCGCCTCTATGCACGATCCACGCTTCGATAAACTCGCGCAATTGCTCGTCGAATATTCGACGCAACTGAAACGTAACGAGACCGTCCTCATCGAAGCCTTCGACGTCCCGGACGAAATGACGATCGCGATGGTGCGCGCGGCGCGCAAAGCGGGCGCGATCCCGTTTACGCAAATCCAGCGCGGCCGGGTCAGCCGCGAATTGGCGTTGAAGGCGGGGGAACGGCAGTTGAATCTGACTGCGATCCATGAGCTTGCGCGGATGAAAAAAATGGATGCGTATGTTGGCCTGCGCGGCAGCAACAACATCAGCGAGCTCGCCGACGTCCCGGCCGAGCAGATGAAATTGGTCGCGAAAAAAATGCGCCCGGTGCAGGACCAGCGGGTGAAAAAAACCAAGTGGGTCGTGCTCCGCTGGCCGACCGCTTCGATGGCGCAACAGGCGGGGATGAGCACGGAAGCGTTTGAAGATTTTTACTTCGACGTGTGCACCCTCGATTACCGGCGGCTGCAACCGGGGATGAAAGCGCTCGCAAAATTAATGGAAAAAACCGATCGGGTGGAAATCAAAGGGCCCGGGACTGATTTGCGTTTCAGCATCAAGGATATCGGCGCGGTCACCTGCGGCGGCGATCGCAACATTCCCGATGGTGAAGTTTTCAGCTGCCCGGTGCGTGATTCGGTCGAAGGGCATGTGACCTTCAATGCGCCGACGATTTACCAAAGCATCGCCTTCGACGGGATCCGGCTCGATTTTCGCGAAGGCAAAATCGTCGAGGCCACCGGCAACGAAACGAAAAAGCTGAACAAGATTCTCGATTCCGACCCGGGCGCGCGTTACATCGGCGAGTTCTCGTTAGGCTTCAATCCCTACATCCTGCATCCGATGCGCGACATTCTCTTTGACGAAAAAATTGCGGGCTCGTTCCACTTTACCCCCGGCCAGGCTTACGAAGAAGCAGACAATGGCAATCGCAGCCAGGTGCATTGGGACGTGGTCAACATTCAGCGGCCGGATTACGGCGGCGGCGAAGTTTATTTCGACGGCAAACTGATCCGGAAGAACGGCGAATTTGTGCCGAAGGATCTGCGCTCGTTAAACCGGAGTAATTTCGCTAAACGGTAACGCCGCGACGCGGGAGCGCTTTCGCAGACTTTGCATGTCATCCCGAGTCGCGCAGACGACGAGGGATCTCGCCTATTCGCTCCGACGTTCCTTAACGCTCAGGTTTCCAACCGCGATACGGTAGCGGTTTGGACGGCAATCGAATCGGCCGCGTATTTACTGCGATGAGAGATCCCTCGTCGTCTCCGCGACTCGGGATGACATAAACGTGCGTTGGGGAGATGGGAAGCCGTCGGTTCATCGCCAAGGATCTTCGATGCAGTGGAAACGAAAACGGCCCGCGTGAAAACGCGGGCCGTTCCGTTGAGCTGAATTTGGTTTCGTTAGGCGCGTTTCGGCGCGGAGCCCTGCGGGCTTAGCTGCATCATGCTCAGCTCGCCGTTGCCGCCGAGTTGGACATTCGAGATTTCGAAGACGGGCGCGCCTTCAACGGCGCTCGGCCCGGTGCCGGGCAACTGCACCGACGCGGTCCGCGAGGTCGCATTCAGAATGATTGAGGCGATCTCGAACGAGGGCGAGAACTCCACCGTTGCAATTTGGAAACCAGCGGTGACATGGACCGAGGTCTGGCCTTGTTGCGACGACGGTGTCAACTGCACGGGCGCAGCGTCGGCGCCGGTGACGAGCTGGAGGCCGCTGATGTTAAAGGCGGGTGAGCTGGCAATGCCGGGGCGCTGTTGCTGCGACGGAGTCAGGCGGATCATCCCGATGCCGTTACCGCTGAGCTGGACGGTCGCGATTTCAAATGTGACCTGCAGATTCATCGCCGGCTGCGGCTGCTGCGACGGCGCGAGACGCATGGTCACGATCTTCGAGGTCGGTTTCAATTGCATCATGCCCATCTTGAAGTTGGGCGTGAGTTGCAGGGAGGCGATCTCGAAGGAGAAGGTCAGCTGCACGGCAGTATGCATTCCGCCGGGGGCCGGCTGGACGTTGCCTGCGGGTTGCATGACCGGTGAAGGTGCGGCGCCGCCCATGGGAGCGGTCGGTCCGGTGCGGATGGTTGGGGGGGGTGTGGTAGGTGTCGGTTGGGGCATGATAGCTGGTGTGGTTGACTGCTGGGCCGTCGGCTCATCGGAAACCATCTCCGGAGCTGACGAGGAACTCGCCACAGAATGGCGTAGTGCGCCAATCCCTGCAAGTGCGGCGGGAATGGCGATGCTCGGAGAAATATCCGTGCGTGAGACTTCCGCTTCCGGCTCGGAGAACTCGGCGACGGGTTCTTCGGCAGCGGACGCGGAAGTAAGATAAGGAATTGGCTGGCCCTGGCCGATCGGCTCGGACGGTTCTTCCATCGAGACTACCGGTTCGGAGATTGTTTCGGGAACGAATTCGCTCGGGGCGGCGCTGGTTTCGGTTTCGACGTCGGCGAGAGCCACCGGCTCTTCGATCGTGCTCGCGACTTCTTCTTCTGCCACCGCCCGCTCGTCCAAAGTTATGGCGCTTTCCCAAACCGGCGCGCTCGCTTCGACCGGAGCTTCCTCGGCCATGATCGGCTCTTCGATCCGGGAAAATTCCGCGACCGGTGCGGATTCTGTGATCGCCGGTAATTCGCTCACCTCAGAAACAAATTCCAACCCCTCGTTAGGCAGTTCGGTCAACGGTTCGCTGACACTTTCGACGAGAGATTCTTCCATTGCCGGAGCCACAAAAGTTTGCGGACGGGAAACAGTTTCGACTGGTTCAGCGACAGCCGCCGGCGCCGCCGCGATGATCGCACCATTGCCAGCCGCGCGGCCGTTTTTGCCGACAGGCATGACCGCTTTGCGCAAGGCCGGCTCGGAAGCGCGCAGTTGTAGCGAAACCTGCGGAGGTCCGCCCGCCATGCGCGTCGGGGTGATGAAATGTTCGGTCGCCTCTTCGGCCTCGTCGCTTTCGAAAGCCGGCGACGTCACCGGCGCCATATTGCGGGGCGCGGCGATTTGCAAAATCCGCCGGCGCTCGAAAACCACCACCCACGCGATCAGCAAAACGCCGGCCAGCAAAAGCGAACCCACGAGCGTATTCCGATCCATCAAGGAATCGGACAGGCTCGGCTGCGACCACTCGCGCACTTTCGCCGGAGCGAGGACCGTGGCCGGACTGGCGGAAGCGGCCGCACTCGCGCGATTCGAAGTCTCGTTAGGCGAATTGTCTGCTTCGGTCGCGTTCGCGATCACGGGACGCGCGGCGGCGGGCGAAGCCGTCGATGCGACCGGCGTTTCCACACTGGGTGAAGCCGAGGCCACGAGGGCGTTCGACGCAGCAGGGGAACCGGCCGTCGCGGTGGTCGCTTCCATTCCAGGAACGGGCAGGTCCGGTTCCGCGGCGAGCTTCAACGGATCGGTAATCTTGGCGCCGTCCTTTTTCGCCAGGGTCATCGCGGGCAGCGGCGTCGGCTCAATCGATGGCGCCACTTCCGTCGGGTTGGTTTCCGCGACCGCCGCGGTCGTGGAAGTTTCCACGGCCGGCGGCTGCAGCCAGCCCAAGTCGAAGAACGAATCCGAAAAAACGCCGTTGAGTGCGGGGGAATAAATCTTCCGCGCGGATGTCACCCAGTCGTTAGCCTTGGTCGCGTTGTCGTGTTTAAACTCCCAGGCAGCCTGCGCATAATAAAGCGCCGGCGTGTCACCTGTGAATTGGAATTGCTCCATCATCTTCTGCGCGCGCGCATCTTTGCCTTCGAGCAGATAGGTCAGGTAAACCTTGAACTTGATCAGCTGCGCGGCGCGATCCTTGTCCACTCCGGAAGTGGTCGTGAAGAGCGCTTCAAAACGTTCGCGCGCCTTGGTGTATTCTTTTTTCTTAAACGGAATTTGCGCCAGATTATATTGCGCATCGCGGAACTTCGGATCGAGCTTCGCCGCCTTTTTGAATTCCCCTTCCGCCTGGTCCCAGCTCTTTTGTTCGAGCAAAATCTCCCCGCGCAGATTGATAATCGCCGGTTGGTTCGGATCGGCCGTGTCCGCTTCGTCGATTAACTTCCGCGCCGCGGTCATGTCGCGTTGTTGCAAGGCCTGCTCGGCTTCGTCGTATTTCGCTTTGGCAAATTCCTTCGTCTTCGCCGCGCGTTCCGCCGCCGAGTTCAACTCCAGCGCCGCGCGGGTTTGCCCGGCCGGTTTTTCCAGCCAGCCGACTTCGTATAACGACTCCGCGAAAAGCTTGTTCAACTGTGGTGAGAAGTTTTTCTCCGCCGCCGTCAACGCATCCTTCGCCGCTTTATCGTCCTTCTTGTTCAGCGCAATCGACGCGACCGCGTACTGCAAGGCGGGCGTTTCCGGCGTGAGCTCGAACTTGCCCTTCAACGCCTCGACCATGTCATTCTTACCTTCCATCAGGTAAGTGATCAGGGTCTTGTATTGGATCAGTTGGGTCGCTTCGCCCTGCAACTCCGAGGCGTTGCCGGTGAGCAATTCCTGAAAACGTTTGCGCGCTTCCGACCAGTTTTTTTGAAGGAACGGAATCTCCGCGAGATTGAAGCGCGCGTTCCAAAATTTCGGATCGGCCGCGAGCGCTTTTTGCAAGGCGGTCTCGGCGTTCGGATAATCTTTTTGCCGCATCAAGATGACGCCGCGAAGATTTTGCGATTCCGCGAGATCGGGCTGGCGCGCGTCGATCGCGTCGAGATCCTTCAACGCCTGCTCGTAGTTGTTGGCGTCAAATTCACGGAACGCTTTGTCATACATCCCTTCGAGTTCGCTCTTCGATGGGGCCACAGTATTGGCCGCAAAAGAACTCAGAACGAGGAAGGTGATGGTCGCGATTTTCCGTATCTTCATTACAGGAGGCATAGAACCTTTGGGCAGAGTGGATGACAAGCTGTTTTTTGGCCGCAGCACGCGGCCGAAGCGGCTCTTCATTTAGCAGGATTTACGCCGGAACGACGGCGCGATTTTTTCTTTCGCCGGTGGCTACTCAGACATTCAAGTTCGCCACCAGGCGCAAACCTTCCAGCGTCAATCCCGGATGAACGGCGTCGATTTCCGGCAGCCGCCGCGCGATCAACTGCGCGTAACCGCCGGTCGCGACGACATGCAATTTTCCTTTCGGAAACGACTCCGCGCGGATCCCCGCGATGATCTCGCGCACCAGCCCGCGATATCCATAAATCGCGCCGGACATCATTGCGCTTTTAGTCGTCTTGCCGATCGCGCTCGCCGGTTCGCGCAAGGTCAATCGCGGCAGGAGCGCGGTCCGTTGGTAAAGAAAATTCGTCATCGCCTCCAGCCCTGGCGCGATCACGCCGCCGACGTAATTTCCTTCCGCCGAAACCACATCGAAAGTCACTGCCGTGCCGAAATCGACCACGATCGCGGGCCGGCCATACAACGCCGCCACCGCCGCCGCATTCGCCAGCCGATCCGCGCCGATCGTTTTCGGTTTGGGATAATCAACGCCGACGCCGAGCTCGCTTTTCGCGTTGATAAAAAACACACGCGTGCCTCCGGACGCTTTACGAATGACGGAATCCTTCCGCGGCACCACCGACGAAACGACCACCGCCTCGACACCCCGCTGTTGCAAAATTTTCCGCAACGCTGGTTCCGATAAATTTTTCGTCGGTAGTTTGGTCGCGCGACCGACTCGAATCGCCGTCGAGAAGGCCAGCTTCGTGTAGGAATTGCTGACGTCGATCAGCAGGTAAGTAGGCTGCGATTTCAAAAGGCGACGGAGTTTGAAAATTCCTCCTTCCTGCCGGTAACGGGAAGGCTGCAAGGCGTCAAGCTTGCGACGATTCCGGCGCGCGCTTAGCCTCGGCGAGTGAGGAAACTGATCCATCGTCCACGGCGTTTACGCAGTTCTCCGGGACTGCGAAACATGGTTCGTGAGACGAAACTGAGCGCGCACGATTTCATCCTTCCGCTCTTCATCAGCGAAAAAGTGAAGGATCGCCGCGCGATCAAAAGCATGCCCGGCATTTCTCAGCTCTCGTTAGGCGCAGCCGTCGAAGAAGCACAGCGAGCCTGCCAGCTTGACCTGCCGGCGATTCTCCTCTTTGGCATCCCCGCGGAAAAAGACGAACAAGCCAGCGGCGCTTTCGCGGAAAACGGCATCGTCCAGCAAGCAGTTCGCGCGATCAAAAAAGCCTGCCCCGAGCTGGTCGTGATCACCGATGTTTGCCTTTGCGAATACATGAGCCACGGCCATTGTGGTGTCGTTAGGCAAGACGGCGCACACTTCCAGGTGCTCAACGACGAGTCGGTCGAAATCCTCGCGCAGACCGCACTTTCGCACGCGCGTGCCGGTGCCGATTTGGTCGCGCCGAGCGACATGATGGACGGCCGCATCGGCGCGATCCGCGAAACGCTCGACGCGCACGGATTCGATCAAGTGGGAATCATGAGTTACGCGGTCAAGTTCGCTTCGGTTTTCTACGGGCCGTTTCGCGAAGCGGCCGAAAGTCCACCACAGTTTGGCGATCGCCGCTCGTATCAGATGGACGTCGCGAATGCCGCGGAGGCCTTGCGCGAAGCCGCGCTCGATGTCGCTGAAGGCGCGGATATTTTGATGGTGAAACCAGCGATGCCGTATCTCGATATTCTCTGGCGCGTGCGTGAGCGTTTTGGCAAACCGATGGCCGCGTATCACGTCAGCGGCGAGTTCGCGATGGTGAAGGCGGGCGCGGCCGCGGGTTGTTTCGAGGAGCGTGCCGCCGTTCTCGAAATCATGACCTCGCTCAAGCGCGCGGGCGCGGACTTGATCGCGACCTATTGGGCGAAGGAGCTCGCCGAATGGACGCGGAGCTGAGCCCGAGGCGCGGCGAAAGCGAGGCGCATCGCCGGCTGAAACGTCTCGCAGTTCTCTGGGCGCAGGCGCAGGGATTCGCCGCCTGCGCGGTAGAAGTGAGTCTGCCGCAATGTCGTTACCGCGCGGACGTCGCGGCCTATCGCATCGCCGGGCGCGCGACCGAGGCGGCCGCAATCTTCGAGTGCAAACAAGCGTGGTCCGATCTGCGGCGCGATAATCGTTGCGCGGAATCGGCGCGCGCGCGGCTGGCGACAATTCAGCGACGCCGGGAAATTCTCGAACGCAATCTGCGGGTGCATTATCCGACGCTCCGCGGGGGCGAAACGCTTTTCCCGGAATTCGATTCGCACGACTTCGCGGCCATCGGGCATCGGAGTTACACCCGCGTCCTGCGCGAACAAGGCGCGCTCCAGAAACAACTGCGCGGTGGATTGAAGTTCGAATGCCTGCCCCGCTATCGTTGCGCGAATTTGTTCCTGCTGGTTTTGCCTAACGAGTTATATCGCGAAGCAGAAATCCCGCTCGGCTGGGGCGCACTGGTTGAGCGCGACGGTTCCCTTTTCCTGCAACGCAAACCGAATTGGCACGAGAATTCGGCCGAAAGCCGGCAGCGTTTTCTGCATCGCATCGCTACCGCCGGCACGCGGCATCTCAACCGTCAGCTCGAGATCAACTTCGAGCTCGTGCAATCGGAGCGGCAACGCTTGCTTTAATTCTTCTCCACCGGCACGAGCAGATTGTGCCCGGTCATTTCCGCGGGCTGCTTGAGCCCGAGAAGAAAAAGTAAAGTGGGTGCGACATCCGCGAGGATGCCGTCCTCCACGCGAAAACGTTCCGCATCGTTAGCGGCGTAAACCAGATGCACCAGGTTGGTGGTGTGCGCGGTGTTCGGGGAACCGTCGGGGTTGCGCATCTGCTCGCAGTTTCCGTGGTCGGCGGTGATCAGGCATTTCCCGCCTAACGAGAGCAAGCCCGGGACAATGCGGCTAACGCACTCGTCAATCGTTTCGACCGCTTTCACTCCCGCTTCGACCACGCCGGTGTGGCCGACCATGTCGGGGTTGGCAAAATTCAAAATGATCAAGTCGTAGCGCGCCATGGATTCGAGCACCGTCTCGGTGACTTCACGTGCGCTCATTTCCGGCTGGAAGTCGTAGGTCGCGACTTTCGGCGAGGGAATAATTTTGCGATCTTCGCCCGGAAACGGTTGCTCGACGCCGCCGTTAAAAAAATAAGTGACGTGCGGATATTTTTCCGTCTCCGCGATGCGCAACTGCGTTTTGCCCGCGGCGCTCGCGACCTCGCCCAGGATGTTCGCGAAAGTTGCCGGCGCGAAGACGTAGGGCGACGGATAGGTGGCATCGTATTGCGTGAGCGTGAGGTAATGCACTTGCGGGTGCGCCTCGCGATCGAAGCCCGCGAAATCATCCTGCAGAAACGCCTGCGAGAGTTGGCGAGCGCGATCGGCGCGAAAGTTAAAAAAGAAAACGACGTCGCCATCGCGCACGCGCTGCTCGTTAGGCTGGGCAAAAATCAGCGGCGGCAGAAATTCATCGGTAAGCGCTTTGTCGTATTCGCGCCGCACCGCCACGGACGGTGACTCTTCGCAAAACTCGCCGCGGCCAAGAACGATCGCATCCCAGGCTTTTTTCGTCCGGTCCCAACGACGATCGCGATCCATCGCAAAATAACGCCCGATGACGGTGACGATCCGCGCACCGGATTCCGCAAGATTTGTCTCGCAGGTCTTGAGGTATTCTGCGCCGCCAGTGGGCGATGAGTCGCGCCCATCGGTGAAGGCATGGACCATGATGTCGTCGACGCCCTCGGCTTTCGCGACGTGCGCGAGCGCGAGCAAATGCTTGAAGTGGCTGTGCACGCCGCCATCGGAAAGCAGCCCAAGAAAATGCAGACGCGCGCCGCGCGCCTGTGCGAAGGCTTCGCGAAGAATGGCGTTGTTCGCGAGCTCACCATCCGCGACGGCTTTGTTAATCCGGGTGAGATCCTGGTAAACAATCCGCCCGGCGCCGAGATTCATGTGGCCGACCTCGGAGTTGCCCATTTGCCCTTCGGGCAAACCCACATCGAGCCCGCTCGCGCTCAAAGTTCCGGACGGATAGTGCGCGTAAAGTTGTTCGTGAAACGGGGTCCGCGCGAGCAGGGTGGCGTCGCCGTTTGCTTCGCGTTTCGCGGGTCCGCCGGGATTAATTCCCCAGCCATCACGAATCAAAAGCATCACCGGACTGGCCATCGGCGAATGTGGCGACGCTCTCCAGCAGGCACAAGCCGGTTCTTGCGTTGACATCAGCGAGGGCCGGCTTCTACATCGGCCTCGTGAAATGGCGCAACCAGTTGCTCGCGCTTTTTTGCCTCGTGATTTTCTTCGCCTTCGGTGTTTTCTACTTCCGCTACTGGGTAGTGCAGAAACCGTTCGGGATTATTTTGTTCGTCGGCGAAGGTCTGGCGCCTGATCGGTTGGCGCTCGCGCGGATCTACGCTGGCGGCGTCGACAAGGCGCTGCGGATAGAGTCGCTCAATTACAATGCGCTCCTGAAAAATTATTCGGGCGACTCGGCGATTCCTGACGCCGCATCCGCGGCGACTGCGCTCGCCACCGGAGTGAAAGCGAACAACGGCGCGATCGGAATCGATTCCGCAGGAAAGGCGCTGAAAAATTTGCTCGAGCTCGCGCGAGATCATGGTCGCATGACTGGGCTGATCACGGATGGGCGCCTAACGAGTCCAACCGCAGCTGGTTTTTATGCGCACGCGGCAAACCTGGATCGGCAAAAGTTCGCGCGCGTGCTGGTTGAAAAGACAAACGTGGATGTCATCCTCGGCGGTGGCGCGGAAGATTTCCTTCCCCCGGGCAAAGGCGGGACACGCGAAGATGACCAGGACCTGCTGATCGCCGCGACCACTGCGGGCTACGACCTGGTGCGCACACGCGATCAGCTGGACGCGGTTCCGCGCTGGCGGGAAGCGAAATTATTTGGCGTTTTTGCTTCGGCCGAACTCGGGTTTATCCAGGAGGGAACCGACGAAGGCACGCAGCCAAACCTTGCTGACATGGTTCGCCGCGGAATCGAATTGTTACAGTTCAACAGCGGTGGCTACCTGCTGGTAGTGGACGCGGGTCTGATGCGCAAAGCCGCGCAAGAAAATGACGCTCCGCAAACGCTCGCGGAGACGGTCGAGTTTGATCGCGCCGTCGGCGTGGCGCTTGAGTACGCCGGCAATAATTCGTCGATTTTCGTCTGCGGCGATTTCGCGGGCCCACGTCTGGGCCTGAGCGGGAGCCCCCCCCGAAATCTCAATCGAACAGATTTGTTCGGCTTGAATCCCGCCGGTGAACCATGGCTCGAATGGACCACTCGCTCGGACGAAAATCATTCCGGTCGCCTAACGAGTGAGGAAGCTCCGCCGGAATCGGGCAGTTTCGCGAAATCTGATTCTCGAGAAACCGCGGAGTCGACCCTGCCCATCTCGGCAGCATCACAAGGCTCGCCGTCGGATGTGATCGCATTCGGTACGGGCCTCGGCGCCGACGGGTTGCGCGGCACGATCGAAACCACCGCCTTGTTCGAAATCATCCGCGACAATCTCTAGCGATTCGTGGCGGATGAATTTAACCGTTCGTTAGGCCAATCGCCTGAAAAGCAAAAACCCGCCTGCAGGATGAGCTGACAGGCGGGCTTTCCTGAGTCGTGGAGAGCTTACGGGCTGGTCGGAACCATCACGGGAACAAAGGTAAATGTCGGCGGCTGCGGCAAAGACGGCGGCGGGCCTTCAGCCGGGCTCTCAGGCTGGGGACCTTCCCCAGGGCTTGCCTTGGTGTCGATCAATGTCTTGCCGTCCAGCATCGTCTTTCCATCCGTGGTCTGCGTGCCGGTCTCAGTGTTTTCCAGTTCACGCGTAGGCGCCTGAGTGTTCGCGGCAAGAAGAGTGTTTTGTGATTCGCGGCCGAACGCAGCCACTTCCGCGACGGTAAACGCGGCATTTGCAGGTGCCGCCGAGGTGAATCGCACCATCACGTAGCGACCAGAAGTTTCCGGGAAATCAACCGAGGCGCGGCCACGGCTGCCATCGTCTTCCGCGGAGCCGACAGCTTTCATGTTGGCGAAAGTTTCGTCACTCATTTCCAGGGAGGCGGGCGCATTTTCCGGCGTCGGCGCGGGAACTTTGTTATCGGCCGGTGCATTCGCCACGCCTTGCGCGGGGAGCGATTGCAGAACGTAGAAATCCATGTGACCCGCGCGCGGCGCATAGACTGCGGAGACGCGGCGAAGCGAACAGTTCTTACCAAGATCAATCACCGCGGTCGGGACCGCGTCTTCTGGAGCGAAAGCGTAGCGCGTGGCCAACTGATCGTCGATCATGTTGTTTGCCTGCTTTACCTCCGCGCCGGAGCTGACGTAAAGGGCGCGCGCTTTCGCGTGAATGTCGGTGAAATTGTAAGAGATCAGCGCGAAGCTGTCGGACTTTTCGTGCACCGCGAGTTTGCGCTCACGAGGTGCGGTGAAATCTGAAACCTGCGGGCTCGCATACACTCCGAAGCCGGCGATCCGCCCGGGTTCGGCGAGGTTAAAAGTGAGCCGGATATACTTTGCTTCGCCGGGTCCCACGCGTGATTGCACGACGTCAGCACCCAATTCCTGTTCCTGCGCCTTGTGCCATTGCGGACTGTTCGCCGGGAGTTTGGCGCTTGCGGTCGAGATGGTCATCGTTCCCTTCGCGCCTTTGTTAAGGAAGGCGACGCTGTCGATATTCTCGATCTTCGGCAAAGAAACCAAGACCGTGGTGGTCCCGCTCGGCAGCGAGTATCCAACCGTCGGATCGTCGCACAGCAGGGCCGCTTCCGCGCCATTTCGGTCTTCAGAATTCGCATTCAACTGAAGGTTGGCGATAGGCTCGCTCTTCGGCATCGCTTTCACGTCTGCGCCCATGCTGTAGCGGGCCAAGTTTTCGGGATAGGACGGCGCCTGCTCAACCGCGAGAGCCGGAACCTTTTGGAGGGTGATTCCGGCCGCGTAAGCATCCGTCGCGGTGCCGGCAAAAAATGCGGCACCGACACTGCAGAGGGTGTAAAAACCAACAGGGATTGTCTTCATAATTTCCATAGCCACAAAAAAGATGCTACGAAATTGCCGGACGCTTTGCAATAGAAATATTGCGCGGGGCAAGCCAACGCGTGCTACCCGCGCGGACAGAGCATTAACCTTACTCGAACTTCACGTTGTCGTCGATGGCTACCGTGTTCCGGCGGGCTCGATCTTGGGTGGATGCAGCGTTATGTTCGGCAATTGCTAATTTGTCGCGTATAAGGTCGACGCCTCGGTGGCGCGAAACTTCTTGCTCCCCGCGTATGCATAAAGCGGAAGGTAAGAACCAGTGCGCACCTGTTCGGCCCGGCACGCCATCCAATTGAATGTTGGATCCAGGACGAATGTTCCCTGCTCGGTTTCCCAAACCAGCCAAGCATGGGTGACGCGGCTGGTCGGCGCTCGTTTTCCAATTACCAGGCGGACATTGCGCGCGCCGTTTTCTTGCATCCGTTGATACAGAGCGACGGCTTTGCCTTTGCAATCTGCGGGCTCTCTCGACTGGACCTCAAATGGGGTTTCCCATTCGACGTGATACCCGTAGGGGATCTCGCGGAGATCTTCCATCCATCTGTTGACACGGCTTAGCGGCAGGTTCGAGCCCGCGGCGTCGGATTTTCCACTGCTGAGAATCGGACGGATCCGGGTCATTTGGCGATCGTATGGCGTCGAATCAACCGGAAATAACGTAGTCGCTGCGAAACACGAAGCAGTCGAGAGGCACGCCACCGTGGCCAAAAACGAGAGGACTTTCTTAACAGCGAACGGCTGGATGCTTATAAGAATCATAATTTAATACGAATGCTATAAGCAGCAGTTATGCCAGCGTTCGCGCGGACCGGAACCGCGCGTGGTTTGAATCAGGTCTTCGCCCACGATTAGCCCCGCCGCTTCGTAACAGCAGGCTTACCGCCGCCAATCGTCGGGGTTGAGCCCGTTTGCGCGTTTAGCCGCGCGATCAAGTCGGCCAGAGGGCGGCGAACAATTGACCAATTCGGCCTTGTTCCACGGAAGCCGAAGATGATCGAGCCACAACGATGTTCGAAAACCATCTGTTGCCGAGTGCCGTTTTCCTCCGGCGGCCTCAAGAAATCTCGCCATTCGAAAGTCGACCGGATCAAAGAAACGCTACGCTCTGTGCTCAAGAACAGCGCAAAAAAATCCCTCGGAAGCCCACAGCCAAGAGATGGCGGTGGGCGGCGACTAAATCGCTTTAACCTTCTTTGCCGCGGGCTTAACGAAACCGCGGTCCGCCAAACGAGATATTGGGATCGATTGATAAGATCCCCGCAACCGAGGTAGCTCCGCTGCGCACTAGGTCATTCCCTTGAATCACGAACAGCGGCGAGCCGCTATTCACTTGTGTTCCCATGAGGACGACACGCTGCGGGATGCGACTGCCTGTCACTTCGACGAGGATGACGCGCTGGCGAAACGCGTTCTCCCTTGCATGCATCGCGTTGCGCGAGTGCTTCCCTTTACCGGTTGACTCGTATCTATTTTCTCCCGCTTTCGCCGCCGTAGCACACATGACACTCAAGCATGCGACCGCGATGAAAGATCTGCGAACGAGTGTTGTTACTTTCATATAAAAAAACAATGCTTCGCAAATGTACACGTGACAAGAACATTCACGGACGGGTCCGTAATCGTCTCAGCAAAGTCCTAAATCATCTCGCCGACTCTCACACGTTCCTTTAACGGGACAGTTAACTCTTGCTATGCCCGTGATCGTTCCTCCAACTTTGGAACGTCGATCAGCGAGCCGAACGGCGCTTGCCGCACTACTGCACGCGTTTGACCCGAATAATAGAGGCACCCTCTACGAACATTTTGTATCCGAACATATCCCGGAAAATAATCACCGTCGGATTTGCAATCGGCGAGTTGGAAACCACATCGTCGTTCGTAGGTTTCCAGGTTTCTCCATTAGCCAGATGGAAGAATGTTCGAGGGCCGTACCCCTTGAAATCGCCGACAATCTTGCTCTCGATAATTTCCGGCGGACGCACTTTGCGCTCTTTAACCGCGCGATCGACAGCCTGCGCGGCAGCCACCGTCGCGGCGTCCTTTTGCTTGCCGGCGACATAGTCTCGAAGAAAAGCGTCAAGAACGGCGCGCTCGGCACCAGTTAATTTATCGAGACCCGCTTTGGCGTAGGTCTCTTGGTCCATCACATTTCGCAGTCCGTCGAACCCCGGGGTTTCGGCGAGCGTGAAACTATTTACGAGAAGGAGAAAGCCGGCAGTAATAGAAAAAATCTTCATCGGTAATGGTTGAACCTTCACAGTGCAAATCCGCTGCCTCAGGTCAAACACGAAGATTTAGGCAGGCAAGACTACTTTCCGGAAAAGCAAGCGGCCGAGCCCCCGAGGACTCGGCCGCTGCAATATCCTAACTAGACCTGAAGCTTAGAAGCGCTTGGTCAACTCAAAGTAAACGAATCGACCGAGCGGATCGTAGATCGAGAGGTTGGTTGCGCTGTTTGCACCCGGCACAAAGCGCGGATCTTCGTCAAACAGGTTATTGCAACCGACCGTGATCGTGGTCCCATCCAAGAGACGTTGCACGGGGCTCATTTCAGGGGCGCCGGCAACGCCACCGCCGCCGCCGCCACCCTTGCCGTCCATCATGGTCTTCGCGTCTTTGGCGTCAACCACAGGGCCCGGGCTCGTCTTACCCTTGAAGGTATAAGAGATGCGGCCGTCCACGTTGATGTAGTCTTCGACCACCGGCAACGTGCTTTGATCAACCGTCTCAGGATCCGAACCGACCGTATCAAGCAACTCAGGAATGTAGTTCGCATTCAACGAGAGCACGAACCCTTGGAGACGATACTCAGCCAAGAAGGTGATCTTGTAGTCCGGATTCGCACCGACGTTAAACTCTGAACCAACCAATCCAGAGATGTTATAGTAGTTGCTTAACGGGGTGGTCTTCAGATCGTTCTTGGTGAAGACGATGGAATTGACGCCGAGTTCCAGCTGACCCCAACGTTGGAGTTCGAGGTTGTAGTGGACGCTGAAGTCGAAGCCTTCGACGCGAGCTGCACCAATGTTGATGTTGGTATCGACGTAGAACACCGAGGCCAAGTTTCCGAAGAGCTGACCAGGACCCGTCACCGGACGGGCACCGGTTGAACCAGGGAAGGCATTGAATGCCACCAGCCCGACATACGGTGAACCCGTTCCAAGTCGATCAACGCTCGAGAGAATCGTCGCCCCACCGAGAACGCTCACGATTTTCTGTTGCAGGGTGCGGAAGTAATCCGCACTGAGAGTCAACCCGGGGATGAAGCTCGGGCTGTAGACGATACCGGCAGTGTAAGACTCTGCGGTCGAGGGCACGAGGTTCGGATTTGATCCCGAACGCACCTGGGCCTGATCCTGAACCACACCGTTGAGAGTGATGGAATCAGAGAAACCTTGGGCGCTTGGTCCGAAGAGTGAATACAACGTCGGAGCCACGAACGAGTTCGAGTAAGTAGCACGAAGGGTGACATCCTTGATCGGCTGATAACGCAGCGTGACCTTCGGAACTTTCGCGTCTTCGCTCACACCTTGGTAGTGATCGTAACGGCCGGCGAGATTGACCTCGAAGCTGTAAACGAACGGGATGTTCATCGAAGGTCCGACAATCGGAATGCTCGCTTCAGCGTAAGCCGACTGGATCGAGCGACCGGCATTGATCTGCTGAACCGGCACCGAACCGACGAAGATTTCCGGCGAATCCGCAAGCTTGAAGCCTTCTTGGCGATATTCACCGCCGAAGGAAACACCGACCGCTCCACCCGGGAGGGTGAATGGGAAGCCGACCACGCGGCCATCAAACACTTCCTGATAGGAGTCCTGTTTGCGGATGTTATTTCCAAAGATGGTCTGGAACTGGCCAGATGGAACCCGTCCGGGCCCATTGCCGACTGGATTGAAGGCGAAGAAGTCCAATGGCGGGATGGGATTGCCATTGTTATCGCTCGCGGTGCCCGCGATCATCGCGTTCAGCTGGGTTGCATTCACGAGACCGGCATTCACGAAGTCAATGCTGTAGTGACTGTAGTAAGCCGCGGTTTCCGCCGACCAGTCCTTACTGAATTGGGAGCGCAATCCACCGAGGAAGCGGTAGAAGTTCGAATCCTGAGTGAAGGTGCGCGGATTCGACTGATAACGGTTGTTCGCGAACAAACGATAGCGTCCACCAAGGCTATTGCTGTCGATTGATTCCACGAACGGGTTGAACGGAGCAGCCGGTCCACGATCTTCCGGAACGAGCGCTCCAGTATTCGGATCAACCCGCATGGTTCCTAGGATCACAACGCCAGTTCCGTTGCTCAGAGGCTGGGCATTGAGGAAGTTTTGGCTGTGGTTATGTGAATAGAGGAAATCACCAAAGAGTTCCAACTGCTTGCCAAAGACTTGGTGAGTGAAGGCCGCATAAGCGTTGGTGTTCGAAACATCCAGCGTGCTCGTGGGAACCTGCGACAAGTCGTAAGAAGTGATAGTCGCCTGCGAGACCCGCATGTACGCCTGAGGAAGCAGATCATATTGTCCCGGGTTGGCAGCACCTGGGGCTGGAGGAGGAGGAGGAGGAGGCACCGAGCCCGGCAAGACGCCGACATCAAACGGCGAGTTAACGGTGGGATTCGCGTTAGGGCCGGCAAGAGGGTTCTCGCCAAGCAGAAGGTAAAACTTCGTGCCGCCGCCCCGGTTATCGCGACCAACGCCGCCGTAGGTGGTGGTGACGCCACCGGGACGCCGGGAATAAGCGCGCTCGCGCTGAAAGAGAGCATCATCTTCCAGATACTGAAAGCCCGCGGTCACGTGCGTGGTGTCGTTGCCGACGCCCGCGATCAATGACGCACGGCGCTCTGCGATACCGCTTTCGACCGTGAAGCCGTAGCGAGCACCGATTTCAACGCCGTTGAAATCCTGCTTGAGGAAAATGTTAACCACACCGCCGACTGCTTCGGAACCGTAGAGAGCGGACGCACCGTCCTTCAGAACTTCAATACGGCTGATCAAGGTGGTCGGGAACAGATTGACGTCCGAGAACTGAGCCCCACCAACCGCGATCGCCGCGGAGTCCGCGATACGCCGGCCGTTGAAGAGCACCAGAGTCGGGAGACCACGCAGTGAAACAATGGCGCCACCCTGTGTGCCGCCGCTCGAAATGTTCGCGTTGGTGTTACCGAGGTTGCCGCCACCGACGAAATCGGGGTTACGCTTTTGCAAAACAGTCAAGACGTCTTGAGTGCCAGCGCGCTCAAGTTCGCGCGTGGTCAATGTATCCAGAGGCGAAGCCGTGACTTCCTCGGCGCTCGGGATATAGGAACCGGTCACAACGACGCGCTCGGTGCTGGCTTCGCCAGCCGATGCGGGCGCTGGTGGAGCCGCTGGGCCAGGTCCGTTTTCCGGAAGCTGGGTGCCGGGCGATCCGAGCGGGGTTTGAGCGTAAGCGCTCACAGTCATGAGGAAAGGAATTCCGACGCCGGCCACGAGGGCCACGCGGAGGGATCCTAACGTCTTCAGTACGTTTCTTATCATTAGTTTCTCCATTGGTTTGGTTAGGTTTGGCGGTGAGGAATAAGGGATTGAGTTTGGTCTGACAAGATTTTTTTTCACTTTTTTCAAAAAACTTTGAACGTCCCTGCCGAACGTGATGTCCCCGGTGGCCGCCAGCGGCCGTTAAGACTTTCCGCCCCCGGTGCTCTCGGTAAGCTGCGCGGATGCGAATGGTTTCGTGGAATGCAGTAAATTTCCGCGCCCTCATTCTCGCCGCCACGCTCCTGAATTCCTGTCATCGCGACGCTGAAACGCCCTTCGCTTCAGGTGCTGATGCGTTCCCAATTTTGACTCCGGAGACTCCGACGAAACCGCGCATTACCGGCGGGAAAATTTTTGGTGTCCGCCCGGGCTCGCCGTTTTTCTTTCAGGTCACCGCCGCAGGAAGACACCCATTCACCTACGAGGCTTCCGGTTTGCCGGTTGGCCTAACGATCAGTTCCACCACCGGCGAGATTAGCGGAACCTTATCAATACCGGGTCGCTATCCAGTGAATCTGCGCGTGCAGAATTCCGCCGGTACCGCCGAGCGATTGCTCACCATCGTGGTCGGCGACGAGATCGCGCTCACGCCGCCCATGGGCTGGAACAGTTTCAACGCCTTCGGAAACTTCGCCACCCAGGAGCAGGTTCTCGCCGCCGCCCACGCGCTCGTGCGCGCCGGACTGCGCGACCACGGCTGGCTTTTCGTGAACGTTGACGACGGCTGGCAAGGAAACCGGGGCGGCCCATTCCACGCCATCCAACCGAACAAAAAATTTCCAGATATACAGTCGCTCGCAAATCAGATCCACGGGCTCGGCTTAAAATTTGGTCTCTACTCAACGCCGGCACGCACCACCTTCGGCTGGCACATCGGTTCGTCGGCGGACAATGCGGACGGGACCTACGATTGGATCGCCGATCACACGCATGACGAATTCTACAAGTACACGGTGCCAGAATATCATTCGCGCTTGGAAGACTTCGCGTGGTTGAAACCGTTCGCAGATCACCAACGCAAAAAATTCCGGCGCGATTTCACCCGCGACCGCCGCACGATCGGTTATCCGTTCATCGAGCAGGACGTTCGACAGTGGACAGCTTGGGGCGTCGATTACCTCAAGTATGATTGGCTCCCGATCGACGTTCCAAACGCCGAGGCGATGCGCGCGCAGCTTCGCCACTCGGGCCGCGACATCGTTTACAGTCTTTCGAACAACGCACCCTTCGCGCTCGCGCCGCAGCTTTCACGGATTGCCAATGCCTGGCGCACGAGTGTCGACATCGAGGACACGTGGAAAAGCGTCAGCGCGATCGGCTTCGCGCAAGACAAGTGGGCGCCCTACCAAAGCCCCTCCCACTACAACGATCCCGACATGCTCGTTCTCGGCCACGTGATCTGGAGCCGACCCGGCCCGACGCGCCTGACTTCGGATGAACAATACACGCACATGAGCTTGTGGTGTCTTCTCTCCGGTCCATTACTGCTCGGTGCGGACTTGGACAAACTGGATCCATTCACCCTTGGACTCCTAACGAATGATGACGTGCTCGACGTGCATCAGGATTCACTTTGCCACCAGGCGAAATGCGTCGCTCGTGATGGCGACGCGAATGTTTACGCGAAGACACTCGACGACGGTTCGCGCGCAGTTGGCTTATTCAATCGCGGGCGTCGCCCGATGGTCGTCCGCGCGCGTTGGAACGATCTCGGCCTCACTCGGCCTCAGTTAGTCCGCGATCTTTGGCGACAAAAAGATCTCGGAAAATTCTCGGACCAATTCGAAACCACGGTCGCGCCGCACGGCGTCGTCCTGCTCAAGATCGCGCCGATTAAATAGCGGCACTCGCGTGCGCCGCCGGGGCGACTCCGCGTTCCGGTTTATGCGGCGCGTCGGGATGCCAATGCCACACTTGCAGCATGACGAAAAATCCGACGACGTAAGCGATCGGAATGTACCATCCCTGGCGCAACCATTGCACCACCGAGCGCGATTCCGGGTACATACTAGAGAGCGCCACGCCCGCGGAAGAACCGAACCAGATCATCGAACCACCGAAGCCGACGGCGTAGGCGAGAAATCCCCAATCATATCCGCCCTGCTTCAACGCCAGCGCGGTCAGCGGGATGTTATCGAAGACGGAGGACAAAAACCCGAGACCGAGCGCGGTTGGCCACGACGGCGGTGGCAATTTTTCCACCGGCATCATCGAGGCGATCAAGACTAACGAGAGCAAAAACACCGAGCCCTTGAAAGCTCCGGGAAGCACTTCCCAGTCCGGCCGCCGCACTCCCACCGAAACCAAAATCGCCACCCAAACCGCCGCGCCCAAAAACGGAAAGTGATCCGCGTAGCGCGCGAACTTCATGTTCACGGTCAGGTTAGTCACCAGCGCCAAGACCAAAATCAGCCCAACGATTCCGACCCGCAGCCAATCGATATGCGTGTGCTCATGCGAGTGCCGCAGGATCGGCGAATATTTGTGCTGCTTGATCGCCGCCGGAATTCCAACAATCACCAGCGCCACCGCCGCCGCAATACTCGCTTCAAAGACGCGGCTCGGGGCCACGCCATCGATCCACATCATCGTGGTGGTGGTATCGCCGAGCACACTCCATGAGCCACCGCCGTTCGAAGCCGCAACGATTGCCGCCAGATAACCGAGATGCACTTTCGCGCGGAAAAGTTGATGCGCCATCGCTCCGCCAATCAGCGCCGCCGCGATGTTGTCGAGAAAGCTGGAAAGGATCCAAACCATCACCAGCAGGATGAAACCCCCCTTCCAATCCTCCGGAAGATATTTCGGCAAGACCACCGGCACATGGCTTTTTTCGAAATGGCGCGAGAGGAGCGCGAAGCCCATCAGCAGACAGAGCAGATTAATCAGGATGACCCACTCGTGCCCGAGATGATAAACAAACCCAGTCACGCCCGGCCCGGTCTTGAATCCGGTAAAACAAATTTTGTATGCGACCACTGCCACCAGACCAGTGAGCGCGACATACAAAGTCTGATGATGAAACAGCGCCACCCCGAGCAAGGTCAGCGCGAAGAGAATGAATTCGATCGGGACCCCGAAAAGGCTCGGACCTCCGCCGGCGATGGCTTCGATGAACATCCCGACCAAAGTGCTGATCCGCGCGCGGCTGTCGATCCTGTTTTTTAAAACTGAGCGCAGACAAATTTGCGTCGCGCGCGTTCATTGCCAACCTTGAGCGATGTTCACCGGTTTGATCGAAGAAATCGGCAGCGTCCTCTGGATTCGCGCCACCGAAAAAGGCACGCAATTGCAGATCGCCGCGCCCGGAATTTCCGAAGAGCTGCGCAAAGGCGATAGCGTCGCAGTCAACGGCTGCTGCCTCACCCTCACCGGCCGCCGCGGCGAACAGCTCACTTTCGATCTGCTCGAAGAAACGCTCGATCGGACCAATCTGCGCAGCCTGCGCCGCGATAGTCTGGTTAATCTCGAGCGTTCTCTGGCTGCGACCGACCGCTTAGGCGGACACTTTGTCCAGGGGCATGTCGACTGCGCAGTGCGCGTTCTCAGCTTCGAGGAAAGTGGCAACGATCATCGTCTTGAACTCGAGTTGCCCGCGGACTTCGCGCACTACGTGGCCTACAAAGGTTCGGTCGCGCTCAACGGCATCAGCCTGACAGTCGCGGAAGTTTTGCCGGCCAGTTTCGCGGTCTGGATTATTCCGCACACTAAACGGCACACCAACCTGAGCGCCGCCCTCCCCGGCGAAATGCTCAACGTCGAGTTCGACCTTCTCGCGAAATACGTCGAGCGCATGCTCGCCCGTTACGCCCCGCAGGCCTAACGAGTCCTTTACTTCGCGCCCGAGCCGAGGACGACCGCGGGGATGGTGCGCGCGAGAATTTTAAAATCGAGGCCTAACGACCACTGGTCGATGTACTCGAGATCCAGCTTCACCCAATCGCGAAAATCGTTCACTTCGTTGCGTCCGCGAATCTGCCAGAGACAGGTCAGCCCCGGTTTCACACTGAGCCGGCGCCGCTGCGAAGTGTTCTCAAACTTCTCCACTTCATAAAGCGGCAGCGGGCGCGGGCCGACCAGGCTCATGTCGCCTAACAAGACGTTCAACAGTTGCGGCGTCTCATCGAAACTCGTCCGGCGCAGCCAGTGCCCGAACGGCGTCACCCGCGGATCGTGTTCCACTTTAAAGACCGGGCCATGCATCTGGTTAAACGGCAACAAATCCGCCCGCCGCTGCTCGGCGTCGTCGGACATCGAGCGAAATTTATACATCGTGAAAGCTTTCCCGTGTTTGCCCGCGCGTTCCTGCCGGAAGATCGCCGAACCCTTCGAGGTCGCCTTCACCACGATCGCCACGACCAGCATCGGCACCGCCAAAATAATCAGCGCGAGCAGTGCGCCTAACCAGTCGATCAGGCGCTTCACCAGCAACGCCCAGGAGACTTCCGGAGTTGAACGGAAGACCAGCATCGGTCGCCCGGCGAACGCGTCCAGGTCCGGTTTCGCGATTGAGGTTTGAATAAAATCCGCCACCAGCCAGGCGGGCACTCCTTCTACTTCACAGGCGCCGATCGCCTGCTCCACGCGATTGAACTGGCTATGGCCGGCCGCGAAAATCACCCGCGTGACCGCGTGCTTGTGCAGCGCTTCCACGAGGTCGCTCAGCGGCTGGGTTTCGATGTCGATCCGGTCCGCGATCACCATCAGCAATTTTTGATCGGGCGTGAACGAGCGCTCGAGCGCCGCGATATCCTGCGGGACGCCGGCGAGCAAAATTCGCTCGCGCAATTCTCCGCGCCGCGCCCGGCGCCGCACGGTCGCGACAATGATTCGCTCCTTGGTTAACAGGATCAGCGCCGCTGCCGGCATGAAGAGCAGCGGGATGGATCGGTTCTGCATCGGCAGGCGCAAAAAGATCACGCACCCGCTGATCACGACCGCGAGGTAAACCATCGCCTGTAACAGTTGGGTGAATGATTTCCACTTCGTCTTGGTCAGCGGCGATTGATAGAATCCCTGGAGATCGAGCAGCACTGGCCCGAAGGCCATCACCACCACGATCAACCAATGATAATTGCTGAACGGATCGGTCGTCTTTTCGAGCCCGAACCAGCTCGTGCTGTGTTGCCGGACGAAATGCGTCGCAAAAAGCGTCAGCGCGAGCAGGAACGAATCGAGGATCTGCTGAAGCTGAGTGTTAATTTCCTGTTTGCGCGCAAGCATTCTCGGGGGCTATGAATCTGCTGGGTTTGCCAAGTGGCGAACTAATATGGTATGACACTCGCGCAAGCACACAAGATGCGCGTGGCCCGGCCACGGATCGTCGGGGTGATTTCTTCGCCGGCGGAACTGGCCACCGCGGTCGCACTTTCACGCCCGCCGGATCTGTTTGAACTCCGGTTGGACGCGCTTTATCCAGTGCTCCCGGAGGTTAGCCGACAACTCGTTAGGCTGGGGGCGCCGTTGATTATCACTGCGCGCCATCCCGCGGAAGGCGGCCGGCACCAGCTCTCGGATGCGCTTCGGCGCGAAATCCTCCTGCATTATCTTCCTCGCGCCGCCTATGTCGACGTCGAACTCCGCGCCGCCGCGCCGCTTGGGGATGTCCTCGGCCTCGCCCGCGCGCGCAAGATCGAGCGAATTATTTCCGTCCACGAACTCGAGCACGCCGCGAATTCGAAACGACTCGAAGAATTCGCCCGCGCCGCCGAAGTGCTCACGCCCAGCGTGATCAAAATCGCCGCGCGTACCGACGCCGCGGACGAACTGAAAACCCTTGACGACTTTTTCGAGCGCACAAAAAAACGCGCACCCCTGAGCGTCATGGGCGTCGGAAAACTCGGCCGCGAATCGCGTCTCCGCTTCGCGCGCGCCGGCTCGGTTTTGAACTACGCGCATCTCGGAACGCCGACCGTCGCGGGCCAGCTTTCGCTCGTCGAATTGCGACAGGCACTCTGCGAGGCGCGTTAAGCCTTCGCGGGCTGCGCCGTGATTCCCTCATCTCCCGTCGGGAACGGAACATATATATATTAGAGCGCGATCCGCGCCTGCTCATGCCCAACTCCATCACGCTTCCGAACGCCGTCCCGGTCATGCCTCTGCCGGGCGCGCTTCTCTTTCCACACGCGCTTCTGCCGCTTTTCATCTTCGAGCCGCGCTATCGCGAAATGCTCGCGCACGCGCTTAGTAAACATCGGATGTTTTGCGTGGCCCTGATTAACCCGCATCGCGGCGATTGGCGTTCGGTCGAAGACTTCCATCACGTCGCAGGCGTCGGACTGATTCGCGCCTGCGTCGGGCGCGCTGACGGCACTTCGAATTTAATCCTCCAGGGATTGCATCGCGTCCGTTTCACCCGCTTCATCCAGGACGCGCCCTTCCCAATCGCCGAGATCGAGCCGCTCGTTTCCATCCCGCCGGAAAACTCGCTTCAGCATGAAGCCTTGAGTGCGCGGGTCTTCGATCTTTACGAAAAATTCAAACACAGCGGGCGCGCGTTTCCCGAGAAAGTGGATCAATATCTCGCCGATCTGACTGATCCGGAAATGCTCGCCGATTTGATGTCGGCCACCTTCATCAGCGATCCCCTGCGCCGGCAGGAATTGCTCGAGGAATTATCCGTTGCCGAGCGTCTCCGCCTCGTCATCCAATATCTCCGCGAAGAAACCGGCGACGCCGTCGCCTAACGAGTGCTGGCCGGCGCGACGCGCGCGTGCTCTTCCAGCAAATAACGATCGGTCATCCCCGCGATGTAATCGCAGACTGTCCGATACAACCCCTCCGCCTCGATCCGCCGGACGGCACCATCGCCTAACAAGTCTGGCGACGACACATAGGCTTCGAAAACCGTCCGCAACATCTCGCAGGCCTGCCGGTTCGCCTCCGCCACCCGCGGATGATAATAGACATTCTTGTAGAGAAAACGCCGCAGCTCCTGGTTCGCGCCTAACAAATCCTGGCTGTAACAAATCAACGGCCGCTCCCGCCGCCGCACCTCATCCGCCGTTTGCACGCCGGCCGCCGCGATCGCCTGCGCACTCGAGGTGATCACGTCCGTCACCTGGCGATCGATGATGTGGCGAATGATCAATTGATGCAGCTCCGGCTCCCGCGCCTCCGGCACCCGCGCCGTCACCACCGCGTGGCTCTCGCGCCAAACCGCCACCCCTTCCAGTTGCGGCGAGTTCAGGATTTGGAAATCAACCGCGTCATCGAGATCGTGACTGTAATAAGTGATCTCGTCCGCCAAATTTGCGATCTGCGCTTCCAGCGACGGGCAGCGATATTTTTCCTCGTTAGGCGAAGGCGGATCATAAAACGCCTGGTGCTTCTGCAAACCCTCGCGCACTTCGAAAGTCAGGTTCAATCCCGGAAAATCCGGATAGACGGCCTCCAGCAAATCCACCACCCGCAGGCTCTGCTGGTTATGCTCGAACCCGCCATGCCCCTGCATGCATTCCGCCAGCATCTCCTCGCCGGAATGTCCGAATGGCGAATGCCCGAGATCGTGCGCCAGCGCGATCGCTTCCGCCAAATCTTCATTCAAGGAAAGCGCGCGCGCGATCGTCCGGCTGATCGACGCCACTTCGATCGAATGCGTCAGGCGCGTACGCAGATGATCGCCCGTCCCATTCAGGAAAACCTGCGTCTTATATTCCAACCGGCGGAACGCGCGCGAATGAATGATCCGCGCGCGATCGCGTTGGAACTCCGTCCGGTACGCGTGCTGCGTCTCGGGAAATTTCCGTCCGCGCGAGTCGCCCGATCTTTGCGCAAACGGCGCCAGCACCAGCCGCTCCGTTTCCTCCATCTGCGCGCGCGATTTCCAGTGCGCCGAACCGGAAATCGCCGCCGCCTTGAATTCGTTAGGCACAAATAATTATCCGCCGCGCGGCGGCCTTTGCGAGTCCGGAGTTGGCGCGCGCGCAATCCCTTCCTTCAAAACCCGGCGCGCCGCCCTCGCCTGCGCCCGCACCGTCAGGACATCGAAGAGCGCGAGCAAAAGCGCCAGCGCCGTGACCCACGCACACCCCAGCCAGAAAAAAATAAACCAGAATGGATGCTCATGATGATCGAGCACCGCGCGGAGAAAAGTTATCCCGGCCAACGCCATCGCGCCCGCGAGCAACACAGCCGCGAGCATCAACTTTCGCCGCGTCCCCGGCTCGCGGATGAAGCCGCTCGCCATCACCGCCGCGAACGGCCCCAGTTGCAACTTCTTCTCCTTAGCCGCCATCGCGCCGAAAACAGCGCACGCCCCCGACGGCGACGCAAGCTCTTAGCTGCGCGACGGCTTCTCGAGCGCGCTCACTCATTTCACCCGGTAAGCTTCCACCACCGCGATGCCAGTAGTGTCATCTTTCCCGCGAACGATCGCGGCTGGAACCAGACGCTAGCTAAGCGAAGGCTCAGTCAATCTCAGCGAAGGCTCAGTCAATTGATGCCGCGGCAAGTCGATCGTGAAGACGCAACCCGAGCCCGGCACATCGCGAACGGTGAGCGTCCCCTTGTTAGCTTCCACGCCGCGACGCGAGATGGAAAGTCCCAGGCCAAGGCCAGTCTTATTCTCACCGCTCTGGGTGAAAGGGAGAAACATCGTTTCCGCTTCGCTCGGCAGCAGACCGCCGCAGTGATCTTCCACGTCGATCAAGATCCGATCGCCTACGGCGTAGGCGCTCAGACTTACCGCCGTGCGTGGCTCGGTGAATTTGAACGCGTTCTGCAACAGGTTTCCGACCGCCGAGGAAAGCAGGTCGCGATCGCCATCCACCGCCAGCGAGCTGTTAACGTGCGCGACGGTAAACGGGCACTTCTCCACGCCGGCCTCGAGTGCGGCCGAGAGCTTCACTTCGTCGATAAAATGGGAAAGGGAGAACACCTGATGACGTATCGGCATGCCCGCCGTCATCCGCACATCGGCCAGAGAGTGATCGATCAACTTGCGCATGGCCACCAGGCTTCGGTCGAGCACCGTTCCGGTAGCTCCGTTCAAGCCCACATTTCCTTCCCTGATCGCGCCCAGAGCCAGTGTGGCGGAGTTAAGAGAGTTCCGCAATTCATGCGCGAAAGCGCCGAGCCGCTGGTTGACCGCGTTCGCTTCCCGGTCGGCCGCGACGAAGTCCCGCTGATACATGAACTCCGTCACCGCATCGGCAATCACATTGTCCAGGCAACGATTCAGCGTATGGAATTCCTGCGTGGTGAAGCCAACTTCACTCTCCACAGCAAGCTCGGTGATCGACTGGCAGAGATCGCCATAGTCATGCACCACCTGGCCGACTGTAAATCCGCTTTGCGACAGCTCCCGGCCGTGCCGGCTGGCGCCATCGCCCATATCAGAAAGAAAAGAATTCTCGCCTCCCGACGGCCCGGAGATTTTGCGGCTTCGGCTCGAATCCCTCGAATCGCTCGTTTCTTCCAGTTGGAGCGTCTCGATTAATTGATCGAGGAAGTAACTGATCCCGAAGTTCAACTCCTTGTCCGACGTCCCGCGCGCCGGACGTTGTGCGACCTTCCCCCGGCAGCGATCGACCAAATCAGCGCGATTCGCCACGAGAAATTCGTGCATCATAACGGCGAGAGTTTAACACGCTTCCGCCGTTCCCCTAGCGAAAGCTGAGCCGGGCAGAAGTGAGTAATTTTAACCGCGGATTACCCCGGCAACTCAAAGACCCGCTGATCGTCGCTGCTCTCTTCCTTCGCCTTCTTGAAGTTCATTCCCTGCTCATAATCCGGATGTTCCGCGCGTTCCGTCCCGGCGAGTAATCCGGCGACCGTCAGCAACTGCACCCGCGGCACCTTCAGTTTCCCATTCACGCTCGTGTAGAGACCGGCGCTCGCGGCATCAGCCAGCATTCCCTTGCTCGGCTCGTCCAACGAGATGAGCAGCGCGATCTCCGCCTGCTCCCGCTCCCGCACATGATTGAGCGCGCGCACACCGTCCGCCTTCAGCTTCCCGCTCTTCACGCTCACCACGATCTTGTGCGCGCCGTTGTCCAGGTCGCGGAAAAACTTGATCCCATCCACCCCGCCGTCCGCGCCCTTCTTCTTATTCTGCGCCGGGTTCGCGTTCACCAGCGACACCGCCCAATACTGGAATTGATAGCGCCCGTCGTGCTCGCTCCGCAGCGCCAGGTCACGCGCCGCGTCCAGATCGCCCGGCGTCCCGATCACGTCGAACTTCGCCCGGCTCTTGTAGCGATCCTTCAGCCGCTTCTCGATCAGCGAAATAGCGAGATGGGTAATGTCGATCCCGATCCACTTGCGCTTCAGCTTCTGCGCGGCATCGACCGCCGTCCCGCAACCGCAGAACGGATCGAGCACCACGTCGCCTTTGTCGGTGCTGGCTGGGCCAATTAGGAGACCTATCCCCATCGAGCGTCCACTGAAAATAGCCCAGCGCTTTAGCGCTGGGTTAACCGTTCCCGGGAACGGATAAGTCCCGTCCGGGGACGAAAGAACCTATTCCAGCATCGAAGCCTCATACTCCAATCCATGCCGCCGCAGGAACATTTCCACCTCTTCGCGAAACGACCGCGCGCGATGATGTTCTTCCTGACCTCGAATGTAGGCAACGGTCTCGTCAAGCCCAGAGACGCCGATACTGAAGGCCGCATAACCTTCCTGCCAGCCGAGGTTCCAGAGCTCGGGAAAGGTCTCGTGCAGCCACTTTGAAGAATTTTCTTTGAGTAATTGCATCGCCTTTGCGACTGACAGCGTCGCGGGCAAACTCAGCAACAGATGCACGTGGTCCGACACGCCGCCGATCGCCAGCGCGGTCATTCCATTCTCCCTCGCTATTCCACCCAGGTAGGCCAAAGCCGTTCGCGAATCTCCGCGGTCAGAACGGGCTCACGGCCTTTCGTGCTAAAGACGCAATGCAGAAGACAATTCGTGAAGGAGTGCATGCTTCTTTCGTCCCTACGGGACTTTACCGGAAGGGCGCCCGGATTACCCAGCGCTAAAGCGCTGGGCTATGGTCCAGGGGAGCGGAACCAAAACAACTCGGCGCGCAATAATTCCTGGCCCTGGCACAGAATCCGATCCGCTGAAAATAGCCCAGTGCTTCAGCATTGGGAACATGGCGCGACCAAAGGGAAGAGTCCCGTCAGGGACGAAAGAACGAGACCGGGAAGGAGCAGCGCCTTCATCATCTCCGCCACATCGGTATTCGGCTGGTGGAGCAGTTCATCGAACTCCCGCTCCGCCTGCTCGCCCCAATGCCAGCTATCCTCAAAGGCCGTGATCGAAGCATCGCTATCGTGCCCCTTCGGCGTCTTGAAGAGCAGGTTGTAATCGCGCTTCGAGTTAAACGGCGGATCGAGATAAATCAGATCGACCGACTCCTTCGCGATGTGCTCGCGCAAGACCTGCAAGTTATCGCCGTAGTAGACTGGTTCATTGGACAGGAGTGGCACTTGAAGCCGGTGTGGGTGTCGGCCCGATGTAGTCGACTGGATACCACACGTCGGTGTACGCTGGTTCGTTGAACACGCGAAGCTCGCCGAACGTCGGCGCATACTGCCACCCGGCAATTGCCTCACGATCGACGAACAATTTGCCGAGTCGCCAGTAAGACCGGTACTTCCGTCCGCGAAAATCGAGAGCTTGTACGCGTAGATCTAGTTCGCTGACTCGGACATCGTTTCTCTTGAACTGCTGGGGGTCGTTCGGACCCACGGCCGTTGCGTTGAAGAATGCGGACTCGAGATCGAGTTTAGTTTTGATCGTCACTAGCCGAATCTCTCCGGGGTTTAGAACAACAGGCACACCTGTAACCTCCGAGGAATTTCGTCCCTGCGAGATGTATCCGGAAGGAACGCCGTTCAGTGATAACGGATACATAGGTGCTATATCGGTGACCATCCCCTGATGATCTCCTTCATTAACTAATGCGAGGTCGACTTGTATGTTTGCCCCGCCCGAGTTGACGCTCAGCGCGTGCGCTTTGATTGCTGCGGGGTGAGCAAAAGGGTGCCAGGATGACAGCAACCAACCGACAATGACGCCTAGAATACCACTAAACGGTAGGAGCGCAGACTTCATCCGCCCCCATGCACTCTCCCGCTTCAGGGCCTTGTTCTGCTCCTCAGCAAAGATATGGCCGGCGACAGTTACGCCTTCGATGACCGCACCGGTGTGCCGGCCCACGCTGGCGTCGTAAACAACCGTGCCGCGAAGGAAACCTTTATTGACGAGGTCCGCGATAGCGTCGTAATCGCCGTCGCGAACATCGCGATCCGACTCCGGCAGTTTCGTCAGTAGGCGAATATAGCGCCGCCTCCAGGCTTCGTTTTTCAGAGACGCCTACTTTCTTCTGCGATCCGGCTCCTTGGCGATGCCTTTGAAGGGTTTGCCGTCTTTCTTTACGTCCATGAACTCGCCCTTCTTCCCGCTGCCGGGCGTTCGTTGACTCAAAGCTTGAGGGCTTTCTTGACCTCCGCGGTCGAGTAGCGCTTCTCGCCGGCGGATTTCGCGCGCGCTTCGATCACGACGAGATGGTCGAGCATGTTGCCGAGGTCTTCCTGCAGGCGCACGACTTCGCGGCGCTTGCGCGCAATCTGCGCGTCGAAGGTTTTTAGAGCGGTTTTAGTCATACGCTTCGCGGCGGTGGAGAATACGATGCACGACGATGGAGTTTTCCTCAATATCGAAGAGCACGCGGTAATCACCGCAACGCAAACGATAGTCGGAGTCGAAGTTGGTCAGGCGCTTGATGTTTCCGTGCAGGCCTTTTTCGAGGCGCCTGGTCACGATTTGGCCGGCGAATCGCTTTGGGATGCGCTGCAAATCTTCCAAGGCGATCCTCGTGTAGCTAATTTCCATGCCCAGCGGCGAACCGCTCTACTTCCGCCGCTTATCCGGCTCTTTGGCGACGCCTTTGAAGGGTTTGCCGTCTTTCTTTACGTCCATGAATTCGCCCTTCTGCGGGCTGCCGGGCGTTTCGTTGCGCTTGGTGTAGTCGCCTGTCTTCGGGTTCTTGCTTTGAGTGCGCGCTGTCACGGCGCCGATGCGTGAGCCTTTGCCTGTGTCCTTTGCCATGTAAGGGTTCTAAGGCCGTGGAGGGAAAACACAGATAATGTGGCCCGGGCGGATCTAGCACACTCCAAGATGGGCCTGCGACGGAGGTGTAACCTCGGATTCCGGCGACCGACCGAGGAGATCATTGGTGTTCCCCTTATACTGAAAAAAATTGGCTTGCCGATGGGCCGGTAACTAAGCAGTCTCGCGGCTGGCCGCAGAGGCGGCTACTAACGCAGTAACACTGGAAGGTAACTAACTAAGAGGATACTTATATGGCTGATCTTACTGATGCAGATAAGGCAAAGTTCGTGGATGATGTGATCGCGGCGCTAATTGCTAATAAGGCTGCCTTGATCGCGAAGGATTGGGATCCGACGGCGCGCATTACTAACCTCGGCAACGGCCTCGGTTCCATCGCCGGCGCGCAGACCACGCTGAACTCGGCCCAGGTGGTGCTGGACAATGCGCAGACGGGTTGGCGGAAGCTTTTCGATGATAACTACGATCTCGCCACCGCCAGATGGAAGGGGCGCTGGGCAAGGATAGCCCCGGCGGTGAAAGCACTGCGTGGCTCACGCGGCGCGATGCACCACGCGGCGGCGAAAAAGACGACCTGAGCGCGGTTTTGGTTGTTTTGGTCAAAATTCGGGCAATTTCGGCCCGCTTCGATCACAAGTTTGCGATTTTGAAGGAGGATTTGTCTGACGGCAAGGGTCGCAGGGGAAGAGGGCGGTTCCGGTGGGCGACCGACCCGGTCCAGCGGGCCAACGGAGCTGTCCGTGTACCAAACGGAGCTGTCCGTTTATCAAAAGGTCCTGTCCGTTTGCCAAAAGGCGGTCGCAGCCCGGCGGGCGGAGCGCGCTTTCGGCCGGAAGGTCGCGTCCGCGGCCCGGACGGATTCTTCCGTTCCTCTTAGCCGAGATCGGACGGGGCAAGGAATCCTGAGCCCAATCAGGGACTCGTTAAGTAGAACGGCTTAATGCCCGCCGGTGACGGTGTAACCTTCCCGCCGCAAATCGTCCGCGAGATCAATCTCCATTTGCAGCGCGGCGTCGTAAGGCATCGGATTCAAGTGTTCGTATAGCTCGGGCATTAAACGGACGCCGTATTTTTCCGCGACCCACGATGCTTTGTAGCCGTGCTTGTGATTCTCGAAGCGATGCTCCGGCGGCAGTCCGCTCATCCCGACGTAAACGCAGGGTTTCGATGGTTCGCGCCGCGGATTCGCGCGCAGGATCGACCGATGCCGCGCTGCTTTTTCGTCAAGCAGGATGACGTAGACGTTGTGATGAAACTCTGTCGCCACTTACGCGGCCCGCGTCGTCGCCGGCTGGTCGAGCAAACTTTGGTAGAGCTCTTCGTAGCGCGCGGTCGCGTTCGACCAGCCGAACTCCTGCGTCATCGCGCGCCGCACCAAAGTTCCCCACACCTCCGGTTCCGCGTGAAAAACTTCGCGCGCGCGTTTGATCGCATCCCAAAAAGCTTCGACCGAACGATCGTAAAACAGAAAACCATAACCGCGCTCGCTCGTCGGATCGTAATCCTCCACGATCTCCTGGATGCCGCCGGTCGCGTTCGCTACCGGGAGCGCGCCATACTTCAAACTGTACATGGCGCTTAATCCCACCGGCTCGATTTGCGAGGGAATCAGGGTGATCTCGGCGCCCGCCTCGATCAGGTGCGCCAGGCGCTCGTCATAGGATTTGCGATAGGCAAACTTGCTCGGAAACTTTTTCGCCGCGACTGCGAGGGCGGTTTCGAAAGCCGGATCGCCTTGGCCGAGAATGATCAGCCGGACATCATCGCTCAGTAGTCGATCGAGCACCGGCATGACGAGATCGAAGCCTTTCTCTGGGACGGCGCGCGTGACCATTCCGAAGACGGGACCAGTCGGCGCCGGCGCGAGCTTGGTTTGCGCGAGCAGGAGATCGCGACAGACGCGTTTTCCGCCGAGCGAATCCGGATGGTAAACCGCGGGCAACAACGAGTCGTTAGCCGGATTCCAACGTTGATCATCCGCCCCGTGCAAAATTCCGGTGATCCGGTGCGCATTCTCGCGCAGCACCAGATCAAGCCCGCAACCGCCCGCCGGAGTCAGCATTTCCCGCCGGTAACGCTCGCTCACCGTGGTCACAGCGTCGGCAAAAAGGATTCCGCCCTTGAGCAAATTCATCCGGCCAAAATATTCCAGGCCGCGCAGGGTGAAGTAGCGTTCGGGAAGATTCGTTAGGCCAAAATCCAAACCCCAGAAACTGCCCTGCTCGGCGAGGTGGTGAATCGTCAGCACCGTCCGGAAAGGCAGCTGATGCGCGCGCACCAGCACCGGAATCAGCGCCGCTGCCCAATCGTGCAGATGCAAAAGCTGCGGCGAAGGCGTCAGCCGCCGGGCCAGCTCGAGCGCGGCTTTACTGAAGAAAATAAAACGCGTGGCGTTGTCTTCGTAGCTTTCGCCGTGTTCGCCAAAAATTCCCGCGCGATCGAAGAACTCGTCGCAGCGAAGGTAAAACAACTGCACTCCGCCGGCGGTGCGACCGGTCAGAAATTCGGCTACGTAATTCTGCGGACCGACCGCGACGTCGACGGTCACGCCCGTGTCCGTCACCTGCAGCACCAGCGGGTTCTCGCGAATCTCCCGATAGTACGGAATGACGATCCCGACTTCGTGCCCGCGGCCGCGGAGTTCGCGCGGAAGCGCTTCGAGCGCATCCACCAGCACCGTGGCCCGCGCCAGTGGCGGACCTTCGGCGCTGATCATCAAGATTCGCATGAGCTGCAGTGACGGAACTCGAAACCGCTGATTCTTCAAACCCCGCTTTTGCCCGCATCGACGTATTCCCGCTTGACCCAGGCGAGCGCATCCTCGCGATCTTTGAATTCGCCTTCCAGCTGACGAGTCTCGGCCGCCTCTAAAATTTCACCGAAGAGCGGACCCGGCCGAAAGCCGAGCGCGATCAAGTCCGCGCCCCTAACGAGTGGTGGCGGAATGATTGGCTCGTTCGCGAATTCCTCGCGCTTTCGCAAAAGGAACTCGTAGTTATCCATCATCGCGTGGCTGCTGGCGCAATCGACCCGATGCAGTTCGAGCTCGTCCTGGAAAGTCGGCCGAGCCATAAAACGTTTCAGTTTCGCGACCCGCATTTTCGGGACGTCTTTAAAAACCATGTGCTGCCGCACGGCCTCGACTGTGCCCTCGGTTTCGGCGCGCGAAAACCGCAACCGTTGCATCAACGCCTCGGTCATTTCCGCGCCGACACGATCGTGGCCATTGAAACGAATCCGCCCGTCCGGATCGACCATCGACGTCGGCGGTTTGCCGATATCGTGAAAGAGAACGCTGAGCACCAGCGGGAGCGAAACCTGCGCCGGCAGCATCCCGAGCATGATCCGGGTGTGCCGGAAGACATCGCCCTCGGGATGGAACTGCGGCGGCTGTTCGCAACCTTTCATCGCTGCCAATTCCGGAAGAACGACCGCCATCAAGCCGCTCGCGTTCAGTAAATCCCAGCCGCGCGCACGTTGCGGTGAAAGAAAAATACGGACCAGTTCTTCGCGGATTCTCTCCGCGCTGATCTCCGCGATCGCGGGCGCTGCCCTAACGAGTGCTGACCAGGTGGCGCCTTCGATTTCGAATTCGAGAACGGTCGCGAAACGGACCGCGCGCAACATTCGCAAACGATCCTCCGCGAAGCGCGCTTCCGGGTCGCCGATTGCCCTAACGAGTCCTGCCGCCAGGTCCCCGCGGCCGCCGACAAAGTCGATCACCTCATCGGCCGTGGGATCGAAAAACATTCCGTTAATCGTGAAATCGCGGCGCTGCGCGTCCTCCTCCGCGCTCGCGAAATGCACTTCCGTCGGCCGCCGGCCATCGAGATACGCACCGTCGGAACGAAAGGTCGCGACCTCAAACTGCAGCCCATTTTCCAACACCACGATGACGCCGAAATGCGCGCCCACCGCATAAGTTCGCGCAAAAATTTTCTGCACTTGTTCCGGTCGCGCATCCGTCGCGATGTCGATGTCTTTCGGCGCCTGGCCGCGCAAAAGATCGCGCACGCAGCCGCCGGCGAAGTAGGCCACGTGGCCGTTTTGCCGGAGTCGCGCGACGAGTTCGCGCGCGATTTTTTGCATGTCGGACTCGGGAAGATTTTCCGGGCTCATCGCGTCACTCGCTTGCAGGCGAGGTTCGTTGTCTGGCCCGGTCCTGTCCAGAATGCAACCGATCCATCCGGCGCGCCCTCGCCGCCCTTGCCTTAACCAACCGCGCCGTGCAGCGTTCCTGCGTACGCGGACTCGTCGCTGAAGATTTTGAAATTTAAACCTTCCTTTGATTGGCTGTTCGTCTTCGTTCCGATCGCGATTGCGCTGCGCTTTTGGCCCGGCGGCGCTAGTCCGACCGCGCTTTTCATTTGCTCCGCGCTGGGAATTATTCCCGCCGCCGGATGGATCGGGCACGCGACCGAAGCGCTGGCTGCGCGGGTCGGAACGGGCTTGGGCGGATTGCTCAATGCGACCTTCGGGAACGCCGCCGAATTAATCATCGCCGGGCTCGCGCTTTCCCGCGGCCTAACGAACGTGGTCAAAGCCTCCATCACCGGCTCGATCATCGGCAACGTCCTCCTCGTGCTCGGACTGTCGATCGTCGCCGGCGGGACCAAATACAGTGAACAGCGCTTCAATCGCGCCGGTGCGCGCACTTCCATCGTTTCACTTTCGCTGGCCGCGATTGCCCTGATTATCCCAGCGGTTTTTCATTTCGCGGCCAGCGCCACCCCGACCGGATGGAATCCCGCGACTGCGCAAAAGCTCTCGTTAGCCATCGCCCTTGTCCTCCTGCTCACCTACGCCTGCCTGCTTGGATTTTCCCTCCGCACCCACAAACATTTCTTCCATAGTTGCGGCAGCGAGCTCGAGGAACCGGAGCAAAATTGGTCCCGCCGCCGAGCCATTACCATCCTCGTGGCTGCGACCGCCGTCGTCGCTCTGCTCTCGGAATTTCTCGTTGGCACAATCGAAAATCTTCGCGCTTCGTTCGGGATTACGGATGTCTTCGTCGGCGTGATCGTGGTCGCGATCGTGGGCAACGCCGCCGAGCATTCCACCGCCGTCGTCATGGCGATGAAAAACAAAATGGACCTGAGCGTCGGGATCGCGATCGGCTCCAGTTTGCAGATCGCGCTCCTGGTCGCGCCGGTCCTGGTCTTCCTTTCTTACTTGTTAGGCCGGCCGATGGACTTGGAGTTTTCGCTCCCGGAAATTTTCGCGGTCGTGGCTTCGGTTTACATCCTCTTTCAAATCACCGGCGACGGCGAAACCAACTGGATCGAAGGCGTCCAGTTGCTCTCGGTTTATCTCATCCTCGCGATTCTGTTTTTCTATCTGCCCGCGCCCCGCGTCCTCGCGCCGTAGCCGTCGCGGCCTCGCGCAAAAGCATCCGCTGCGCAAGCGCGACGCCGCTTGGAGCTGAAAGACGACGCCGATTTGCTATGCGGAAATTTTTTCCGGAGCGCTCCGTCCCTGCCGCAACGAGTGGATCACGAAACATCCCACCGCGAGGCAAATGCAGGCGTCGGCGACATTGAAGGCCGGCCACGGATGCGCGAGCGGAATGTGTAGATCAAAGAGAAGAAAATCGATCACGTGTCCGTGCCAAAGACGATCGGTCAGGTTGCCCATCACGCCGGCGAGGAGGAGCGCGAGCGAGATATCGCGCCAGGCATCCGGCCGATGCCGGCGCAAGAGCAGCGTGGCCACGACGATGAGCGCGGCACAGGAAAGCGCGATGAAGAAGTAATTCTTATCGCGGAAGGAACCGAAGGCGGCACCGGTGTTAGTCACAAAAACGAGCGCGAAAAAATCCTGGATGATGACCCGCGGTTCTTCCGGAAGGATGCGCTGGAGAACGAACCACTTGGTTGCCTGGTCGAGCAGATAGAGCGGCAGGGAGAGGAAGAAAATGAAGCGCATTTTATCTCGGTTTCGTTTTTGGCCTAACGAGTTCTGCTCGGGCCGCGGCCGGCGCCGGCAGATGGCTGACCACTTCTTCGCAGCGTTCGCATAAATCCGGATGCTGCGCGCTTTTGCCGACGGCGGCGCGGTGACGCCAGCAACGCGCGCATTTTTGAAATGAAGTCTTCGCGATCGACGCGGAAACGGTTTCCGCTTGCTGGAGTTTCAAGTCGCTGAGGATAAGAAATTCCTCTAGTTCTTCATGTGAAACGCCGGCCAGCGCGCCGGTATCGCAACGCAGCGTGACCTCAGCTTCGAGCGCATTGCCGATCAATTTCTCCTGGCGCGCCTGTTCCACCGCCTGGCCGATGACGCCCCGGACCTTGAGCAATTCTTCGACGACGCGCGCACTCGCCGGGTCAAGCCAGGTCTTGTTAGGCTGGGGAAATTCCTGCAAGTGAACCGAGCCACTTTCGCCGAGATAACTCCACGCTTCGTCGGCGGTGAAAGCGAGAATCGGGGCGAGCAATTTCGTCAAGGCGCGAAAGACTTCGCGCATCGCGCCCTGGGTCGCGCGGCGGCGCGGAGAATCGACCGCGTCGCAGTACATCCGATCCTTCGTGATATCGACGTAGAGGCTGCTGAGATCGACCGCGCAGAAATGGTTGAGGGTGTGATAGACCTTGTGAAATTCGTAGGCCGCGTAGGCCGCGCGGCATTCTGCGATCACTTCCTGGAGCCGATGCAAAATCCAGCGATCGACCAGGGTAAACGACTCGTTAGGCGCGGCGGTGCCTTGGTCAAGGTTGCCTAACAAGATCCGCAAGGTGTTCCGGACCCGGCGATAAGTATCCGCCAGGCGGGTGAACATTTCCTCCGAGAAGGGCACGTCGTCGGTGTAATTCACGCTGCTGACCCAGAGCCGGACGATATCGGCGCCATGTTTGCCGACGAAATGTCCCGCGTCCATCGGCTTGCTGTAGGTGCTCGACTTGGAAATTTTTTTGCCGTCGACGTCGACCACGAAACCATGGGTGACGCAGATTTTATAAGGCGCGCGATCGTGCAGCGCGACGCTGGTCATGAGGGACGATTGGAACCAGCCGCGGTGTTGATCGGTCGCTTCCAAATACATGTCCGCGGGATCACGCAGCTCCGGCCGCACTGCACAGACCGCCTTGTGCGAGACGCCGCTGTCGATCCAGACGTCGATGGTGTCGTCGCGATGCGTGGTTCCTTCGGGTAAACCGAGTTCGCGCGCGAGCGCGGCGTCGTCGAGCTCGAACCAGACATTCGAGCCGCGTTGCCTAACGAGTTCTGCCAGCTTCCGAATCCAGTCCGCGTTGAGCAACGGTTCGCCGCCGGCGGAATAAAAAACCGGCAGCGGCACTCCCCAACTGCGCTGACGCGAGATCACCCAATCGGGCCGCGCTTCGACCGTTCCAGAAATGCGCGCTTCGCCCCACGCCGGAATCCAGGTGACGTTTTTGATCGCCGCCAGCGCCGGCGCGCGGAGGTCGTCGATGCGGATAAAAAATTGTTCGACTGCGCGGAAGATGATCGGCGTTTTCGAGCGCCAGCAGTACGGATAGGAGTGCGGATATTTTTCCGCCGCGATCAACATGCCGCGTTCGCGCAGGAGGCGGACGATATCGGCATTGGCGTCGAAAACATACTTGCCGGTGAGCTCGGGCAAGCCGGCCTCGTCCGTAAAACGGCCGTGATCATCTACCGGCGAGAGGATCGGCAGGCCGTTTTTTTTGCCTAACGAGTAGTCGTCATCGCCGTGGCCGGGTGCGGTGTGAACCGCGCCGGTACCGGTATCCATGGTCACGTAATCGGCGGTGAGGACGATCGCGGTTCGCGGAAGAAACGGGTGCTGCGCGCCGATGCCTTCGAGCTTCGCGCCCGGGAAAGTTTCCGCAGGTTCCCCGACCGCCTGCCAGCCGGTGGCGACGCTGAATTTTTCGACCAAAGATGCGGCGAGCACCAGTGTTTCGCCGGCGCCATCCTTCTGGAATTCGCGCACGACGTAGGATTCTTTTGGATGGACGGCGATCGCGAGATTCGCGGGCAAAGTCCAGGGCGTGGTCGTCCAGATGACGATGCTGGCTTTATCTTTTAGCGGGCCGGTGGCGATCGGGAACTTCACGTAGACCGCGGTGTCTTCGCGGTCTTGATATTCCACTTCGGCTTCGGCGAGCGCGGTCTGCGCGCCGGTGCTCCAGAAGACCGGCTTCTTCGATTCGTAAACCAAACCTTTCTCCACGAAAACCGCAAAAGCCTGCAGGATTTCCGCTTCGTAGGCCGGATCGAGAGTGAGATACGGGTGCTCCCAATCGCCGAGAACGCCGAGGCGTTTGAATTGTCCGCGCTGAATATCGATGAACTTGCGCGCAAATTCTTCCGAGCGCTGGCGCACTTCCAACGGCGAAAGGCCGCGCGATTCCTTGACCACTTTGTATTCGATCGGCAATCCGTGGCAATCCCAGCCGGGCACATAGGGCGCGCGAAAACCGGCCATCGTCTTGGATTTCACGACCAGATCTTTCAGGATCTTGTTTAGCGCCGTGCCCATGTGGACGTCGCCGTTGGCAAACGGCGGGCCGTCATGGAGGACGAACAATTCGGAGCCTGCGCGAGACTTCTGGATTTGCTCGTAGAGCCGCGTTTCTTCCCACGACTTCAGGATTTCCGGCTCACGAGTCGTTAGGCTCGCCTTCATCGGAAAATCCGTCTTCGGGAGGTTGAGCGTCTCTTTGTAATTCTGGGCCATCGCGGGGAGCGGCGAGGTTACCACCGAATGCGGGGAGCGGAAAGGGACGGGCTTGGCAGCGCGCGGAAGGAAGTCGCTCGGTCGCCGCATCGCGCGCAGCCCGAAGGCCGCGCTTTAATTTTCTGCAATATCCGCATCCAACGAGAGGTCGAGCGCCGAACGATAACCGCACCTCGTCTCGACGCGCTCGCCATCTTATGAAACAAACTCCCTTTTCCTCATTAAGCCTTTTGACTGCGCTGGCTGTTTCCGCGCTCGCCCTCACTCCGGTCACTCGAGCCGCCTCGATCACTTCCACGGTGAGCGAAGACAATGGCGCGACCAGTAATGGCTTCGACGGCAACCAGGACGTGTATGTCGGCGGCCCTGGGGTGCTGACCGTCGCAGGTGGCTATAATTTTGGCGCGGTCTCGCTCACCAGCATCGCGCAGATTACAATCACTCTCACCCTGACCGATGGGAATTCCGGCACGGGCGATCCGTCGGTGGAATTCGATCGCTCCCATCTTTTCCTCGCGCTGGATGGGATCACGATTAATCTCGGCGATCCAAATTCCGCCCTTAACGATTTTTTCGGGAGCACGACGAACACGCATACCTTCACCTTTAACATCGATGGCGGAACCAGCGCGCAGCTCCTGGCGGCCTTGGGCGATGGCCGCCTGGTCGGCACCGTGGTGACGGACAATCCGAATGATACTGCTCCCGGAGCGGGCCGTACTGGCAACCCTAATGAGATCTTTTTTGGCAATGCCAATATCCCGTCGGATGCCTTGACTTCACTAACCCTGAGTGACGTGCCTGAACCGGCCACGACCGCCCTCATCGGTCTCGGCTTGCTCCTCGCGCTTGCGCCCCAAGTGCGCCGCTTCCGCAAGACCTCCTAAGTCTTCCGTGGAGGGAGAAACTTCTGATGAAGCTAAACCGACTCAGCGCCCCGCTTCTCCTGACCGTGATCGGGTTGGTCGCTTCGGTGGCCTCGGCTCAGCAGACGGTGACGATCACGGCGACGCCGGCGCCCTTGCAGAGCAATTTCGGTTTGCCTAATCCACAAGGGACGGGCGCGGGCGAATCCGCTCCGATCGGCGCGACCGCTTTTGATTTTCGCACCCAACCGCAGTTGAGCGACATCGCTTCCATCTCCCTGACCATGACCATCGTGGACGGCGACACTGGCCCCGGCACAGACGGAATCTACGGGACGTCGGATGACGACTTCGATGTCAATTCCTGGACGCTTCGTCTCGATGGCGTGGAGACCGGGATCCTTTTGAATGGATTCAGCGGCATCGTGGATCCGAACGCCGGCGTGCAGCCCGGCGATTACGTTCGCCTTACCATCACCGATACTCCGGCGAATGTGCCGGCGCTCCTGGCTGCGCTCCAGGATGGTTTCCTCTCCGCCACCATCTTCGACTCCACCGGCGTCTCGAAATCAAATAGCTTTCGTGTTCCCAGCAGAGACTCGATGGGGAATGACATCCTGACGACGCTTTCCATCACCGGCACGCAAATCCCCGAGCCAGCTACTTCCTGGCTCCTGCTTAGCACTACGCTAGCTATGGCCTTATTCCTTGGCCGCGGAGTTACCCGGCGGTTTCCTTCGCAAAGGTCTTCTTGATCCCCGTTTTATTTTTCCACGCAGTTCTTAACCCATCCTATCTCTATGAAACTCCCATCCTCTCGATTCTTCTTAGGAGCGCTGGCCAGCTTGGGAACTTTGCTCCTTCCTGCTGTCTCCAGTTTCGCTCAAGTTACTTTCACTGGGAATGCCGGCGCCGGTTCTATTAATCCTGACGGGAGCAGCACCATCACTAACACTGGTGATCGCGCGACTGGAACGGCGAATCCTTTAACCTGGCAGGGAGCGTCAAGCGGAGCGGCGCCTTCCACGGACGAGACCACCGCCTCGATCGACGGCATTAACCACGACCGCTTCGTCCTCACGGTTAATCCCGGCGACTACTCGAACAAAATTATCTTCGTTACCATCGATTGGACAAGTCCCGCGACCGACTATGATCTTCACGTTCACAAAGGCGCCGAAGATGGCCCTGAAGTTTATACCTCAGCGGGTGGCGCGCCGAGCACGAGGGAAAAAGTTTCCATCGACCCCGGGATCACTGGAACCGGCGACTACTATATTAATGTAGTTTACTTCACTGCTCCGGATGCGTCCGCCAGTCCTTATACTGGCAGAGCGGTCGTGCAAACTGGTCCAGTCGCGCGCTCCGCGACTTACATCCACGGCGGGATCACCTTCTCGCCTAACACCCCGGTGAAGGCGAGCACATCATCCTCGGACGGTGAACCGAGCAGCCGGGTGGATGTCTTCGGCAACTATTATGTCTGCGGCATCCGCGGCGTTCCCGCTGGCGTCGATCTCTGGTATTTCGACCTCCGGCCTACCCTGCCGTTTGCCCCGCCGGCCCGCCCCGCGGCAAAGGCCGGCCGCGCGCGCAAGGCAGAGCCCGCGGGCTCCGTGGGGCCCGCGAATCCTAACTATGACCCGAATATGCGGGTCCCGATTTATCGCGGCCAGCCAGATGCCGTTTTCACTAACCAAAGCGGCTTAGCCGCGGGAGGCTTAGGCGGTGGTGACATCGACCTGGCGGTGGGTTTCGGCAATTACCCCGCGAATCCCGACCCAGTGCTGGCCTACGCTAGTCTTACGGCGGCGAATCTAACTGTCGGCAACTCTCTGGACCGGGCCGCCACCTTCACGTTCAATCCGGTCGGCAATTTCGCCGGCGGGGTGCCGGTGAACGATCGCCAGTGGATGGGCTTCTATAATAACAGCATCGTTTACCTGGAATACCGCAACTTCGCCCAGGGCATCGCTTTTGTTCAGCAATCCACCGATGGCGGCCGCACCTATGGCAACGCCGTAAGTGTGGGGATGGTTCCGCAGACCGGCGCGCTCGATGTCGACCGCTCGTTAGGTAACGTCTATATCAGCAGCAATGACGGCCAGGTGGCAGTCGGTGATCCCTCCTTGAATCCGGCGCTTAATACCCCCGCGGATGCGCCGCTGACCTATACGATTCATCGCGCGGTCCCGGCCTCGATCGACAGCGCGAACATTTTCTTCCCGATCCGGGTCGCAGACGACCACACGGTTTACGGAACCTACTCCGACGGGCGTAATATCTTTCTCCTTAGTTCGGTCGATCATGGCACTACCTGGAGCGCGCCAGTGCAGGTAAATGATCCCGCCGACCCTAACACCAAGCTGAATCTCCTGCCCTGGCTGGCGACCGGCCCTACCGCGGGCAGTGTAGGAATCGCCTGGTATGGCACCGACAATGCGGCCAACGATGATAACGCGAAGTTCCGCGTTTACTTCGCCCAGACCTTTAACGCCACCGGCGCCACGCCCGCCTTCCGGGTCGTCCAGGCAAGTGATCATAGCATCCACGCGGCAAACATTTCCCTGAAAGGCCTTCCACTGACCGGGGTGTCACCTAATCGGAACTTACTCGATTACTTCCAAATTAACTTCGACCCTACGGGCGCCGCCATTCTCGGCTATACCGACGATCACAACGATTTCAATGGCCACACCTACGTCACTCGGCAGATCAGCGGCCCGGCGATCAACGGAGGCGGGACCTCCAATGTGCCCCCGCCGGTGGAAGGCTCCGCCCTGCCGCAGCAGCCATTTGCCACTCCGGGGACCCCGCCACCTACACCTACCGGAATCATCCCTCAGCCGATGCAGCCCGGACCATTCGGCGAGCAGGTAACCGATTTTGCCGAAGACCAGGACAGCGGTTTGTTAGCTGCCACACCTACAGTTAACCCGGTGGATATTATCTCGGTCAAATATACCTCGCAGGATAACAACAGCGGTCCGGTGCTGACGGCGACGATGAAGGTATCGGACCTGACGACTATTCCGCCTTCCACTACCTGGCGGATGTTTTTCGCCGCAAACGCGCCCGAAACCGGCATTGTCCAGATCAACGGCAACTCTTATTCCAAAGGCTTGTCTGATCGCGGCGACCAGTTCTTTGTCCAGGCCGTTACCAGTGCAAATGGAAGCACCGCTACCTTTAGCTGGGGAACCACCGTGCGCAATTTCGACGGCTCCACGACCAACACCGTCCAGGGAACTGCGGATCGCGGCTTCTTTAATAAGACCGCGAAAACAATTGCCGTACGTATCTCGTCCTCGGTCTTGAATAGCTATCTCGCGGGACTGCCAGGAAGCCATCCGCCGATTGCGACCGGCTCCGTGCTCTGCGGACTGCGCGCGACCGCTTCGAGCGCGACCGGAGTCGCCCTGGAAGACGCTACCCGCGGAGGGACAGAATTCGTCGTCGGCAGTTTCTAGTGCAGGGTAAGCATCGCTCGATTCTTATCGCGGCGTTGTCTTTCTGCGCGGCGATAGTTTGCAGTGGGTTGGCGGCGCGGGAGAAGGACCCTCCGGCGCCGACGCTCTCACCGCCGGCCGCTCCTGCGACCGCGCCCTTTGAGCAGCGACTGGCCGCGGCGAAATCGGTAAAGGTCATGACCTCGGTTCTCGGGATCGAACTTGGCGCGGCCCTCGAAACTGCCAAGGCGATCCTGGGTAAGTTAAATACCGGAGGTATCCCACCAAAAGAGGAAACCGAAGGCGACGAAGGCGCGCAGAAGGTTCTTTGGCAACTCGTCTCCACAGATTACTCAGCGATCTTTGTCAAGACAGACGACAAAATGCGCATCACCGACATCACCGCCTTTCTTCGCGAAGGGAAGGAGCTACCTTTCGACAAAATCGGCGAAGTGAAAAAGGCGCCGATTCTCAGTTCCGTGCGAGTGGCCTGGGATGTCGTCCGCCCGAATCGCCCGCTGTTTCGAGTGGTCGCCGAAGGAGCCGATGGCAAAGCGCGCAGTGTTTCCATCTTTCTCGTTAGGCGTCCCAATCTGGAGCGCACCGCACCCGCGGTCGGTGCTACTAAGACTCCTGTAACCGAACGAGCTAAGTAAAGTCATCGGAGCCTTCTAGCTGTCTTGATAAGCTGCTGTGGCCGCTAAGCCCAGTAGAGGCGCGCGCGAGTCTGCCGTTACTTTCCGACCAAGACCATCGGGCCTTGCGCTTTTGGCACGCCGCCTTTGCGTTCGAGACTGACGGCGAACGCTTTCGCGGAGGTGACGTGGCCTTTCGGCCGGAAGGAAATTTCCCGCACGCCTTTTTCCTCCAGATGGAAGACGCCGGCATCGACCGGTTGTTTCTGGTCGGGATCGACAATCCAAAGCTGGTAATCGCGGTTGGATTCGTTAGGCGGAACATCCGAAACCTTGAGCACGCCTTCCTGTTTCGCACCATCCCAGACCACGACGGCGCCGGCGTTGGGCGCCGTTTCCAGTTTCGAGCTCAGGGTGGCGATACGCAGCTGCGCGAACGCGTTCCGATGTTCGAGGAGCGAGAGGCGTTCGCGGGTCGCGGAACGATCGGCGAGCAGGATGACGCAGGCGATCGCAAGGCATGCGGCCAAGGCCCAGGGAAGCCATTGGAATCTGTCGGAGGAGGCACGCGCGCGCGCCGGTTGCACGACGCGGATCGCATTAAGGATGCGGGTTTCTAGCTCCGCCGACGGCATCCGTAACGGCGCGCCGTAAGCAAATTTCGCCGCGAGCTCGCGCAATTCATCGACCCGCTGGCGCAATTCCGGATCGCGCGCCATCTCGTTCTCGAAAGCGCTGCTCTCGTTAGGCTCGAGCAACTCGAGCGCGTAAAGCGAGGCCTGTTCTTCGCGCGATTCGTTCATAACTGCGGCGGTAAGAGATCGCGCAGGGCGATCAAGCCGCGGCGAATCCGCGCTTTGATCGTGCCCAGCGGCGCCTTCAGTTTGCTGGAAATTTCCACCTGCGTCATGCCGCCGAAAAATGCCAGGTCGATAGCTTCTCGCTGACCGGACGGAAGCTTCGATAACGCTGCCCGCACTCGACCGCGTTCTTCATTTTGATCAAGCAACTCGTCAGCCTGGTCGATTGCTTCCGGCGGGACGACGGAGAATTCAAGGGCCGCGGCTTCAGCGGTGCGCGCGCGGCGTTGCCGCGAACGCAGACGATCGATCGCCTTGTTCCGCGAAATCATCACCGCCCAGGTGAAGAGGCCGCTGCGGCCGGCATCGTAGGAAGCAGCTTTCTTCCACATCTGCACGAATGCTTCCTGGAGGACGTCTTCGGATTCCTTCTGGTCTTGGAGGATTTGGTAGACCATCGAGAATAAGCCGGGGGAAAAGCGCCGATAAAAACTGGAGAACGCGCTCTCGTCTCCGTCGACCAGGTGCCGCATTAATTCGGCGTCCGCCACGCTTTGGTTCGCCGCGTCATCACTGCGGAATTTTCCCCGGCGCCGGAGCGGCTCGCTGTCAGGCAACGATGCGGGTAATTCGGCCATGGGAACAGGCCACCATCCCGAAAAACGCGGAGTCTGGCAAGTTTCGGCAGACGAGTGGAGCACGCAGTTAAGACGCGGTCAGCCAAGGTTAAGATGCAAATGGCTGAGTTTGCGGGCGAAGAAGCCGCCGTAATTCAGTCAGAAATAGATGTTCCGAGGAAGGCATCGGGTCAATGAAGGACGTCCAGTTAGAGCCAGATTTCACTTTTTTTGATCGACGGGCGTCCGCGACGGGGCTCCCGCCGAATAATCGAAGCGCTCGGCAACTTCCCCCGTGTTTGTGTTTTCCTTTGGATTATTTTTTTGCCATTTCCGCAGAAAGTTCTCGCCTTGATGAGCGCGGACCAATTTACTTTTCACCCCCCTCGGTAGTAAGAAAACAACTCCCCAGCTAACCATCCGCCAATGCAAAAAAACTCCCGCTCCGAATCCGCCTTCTCCATTCCGCGTCTCGCATTTGCTTTCGTGCTTTGCGTCACTGGCCTGTTCCTAGCCGTGTTCAGCTTCGGCACGCCGGCGCCGACAAGCGGGACCTTGAGTACCTCAAACCGCTCCATCTCCTACACCGATGCCACTGGCGCTCCGCCTAATTTGACCCCAGTGGCCACTGGCACCCCCAATTGCGGTCCTACGGGCGCGCTCTGCAGCATTTTTAATCTCACCATCGACCCCACCGTCGGGACCACCGCGGCCGGATACGACCCCACTCAATATCAAATCGCTTTGCAATGGTCATGGGCGACCTCGGCAGTTGATTTCGATATCTTCATCGAGGATTCGACCAACGCAGTCGTGGCGAAGAATACCTCCACCGCCGACCCCTCAACGATTATCCTGCCGACCAACATCACACCGGGGCTTTACAAGCTCATCGTCGTGCTCTCGACCGGTGCTCCCATTCCTTACACCGGGACTGTTACTTTAGATAAACTCGCCAGCACCGCGGGCGGTCCGGGCTTGTGCAACCCGGCGGTTTCGAATTGCGCTCCCACTCGCTTCCAAAGCTATCCCGCGGGCGCCGGGCAAGCTGATAACGCCGGCGAACCTTCCCTGGGCGTTGATTGGAATCCGAATGTCGCCGCCCTCCAGCACGATTTAGTTAACGCTGGCGGCCTCGCCTTGTTTACTTCCGGCTCTAATGAATTCCGTGTTACTTTCGACGACTGCTCGTCTCCCGCGATCTACGATTGGGCGGACGTTTCCGCGCTCACCGACCAAACCTTTGTCCTTTCCGATCCGATCGGCTTCGTGGACCACTACAGCAGCCTTCCGCTCGGCTTGTCCTATCCGCCGGTCAAGACACCGGGACGAGGTTTCGCGATCGATCTCATCGGCGGCCAGGGGGACAGCTTGGGAGCTTTCTCGGACGACGATTTCAATACTTCCAGCAATGGCGGCAACGGTGGCGCCGGCGCCGGACCTGACCACCAAACTCTGGGCGCTGGCCCTTATTTCGGCTCCGCCCCGGCAGGCGCCTCTTATCCTTCAAATAGTTCTCCAGGAGCGTTACACGGCGTTTACTACTGCTCGCAGAATATTGTCGCGGAATCGCAGTGCTCGCGCAGTGACAACGGCGGCGTCACTTTCGGCCCCAGCGTCCCCATCTTCAATCCTACCGTCTGCACCGGTGGCATCACCGGGCACGTGAAGGTGGCGCCGGATGGCACCGTCTATGTTCCTAACTCTTCCTGCGGCACTACCGGCACCGCCGGGGTAGCCGTTTCGATCGATAACGGTCTAACCTGGGTGGAGAACAATGTGCCGGGCAGCACTAGCTCGCAGGACCCCTACGTCGGCATCGGCCAGAACAATGTGGGCAAACCAGCCGGTAACTTGAATGGCACTAACACCATTTATCTCGGTTATAACGACGGCAATGGTCACCCGAAAGTCGCCTTCTCCGGCAATCGCGGAGCCACTTGGTCTCTCCCGGTCGATCTCGGCGTTCCTTACGGCATTACCCACGCCGTGTTTCCAATCGCCGCTGCCGGCGATGACAATCGTGCTGCCATCAGCTTTGTTGGGACCGGCGATGGCATCTCGACCAATGCTTCGGCTTGCGATCCCTATGGCGCGACACTCAACTGCGCTAACATCTGGCACCTTTATGTTGCCACCACCTATGACGGTGGCCAGAACTGGATCACTACGGACGCTACTCCAAACGATCCGATTCAGACTGGCACTGTCTGTCTGCAAGGCACCACCTGCGCCGGTGGCCGAAATCTGCTCGACTTTAACGACATGGCTATCGATAGCCAGGGCCGTATCCTGGCTGGCTACGCCGACGGTTGCGTTCGTTGCACCAATACCTTTCAAGGCCAATCGAGTGCCTCGCATGGCACGGTGACCCGCCAGTCCGGCGGACGCAGACTCTTCGCTTTTTTCGACCCTAACGAGCCGACCGCCCCCGCAAACCCGCAAATGGTTTCCGCCGTTTTCAGTGGCACTGCGGCGCTGGTCACCTGGCTGGAGCCGGATAACGGCGGCTCGCCCATCACCGGCTACAAGGTCTATCGTGGCACTACCAGCGGCGGCGAAACTTTCCTCGCCAGCGTCGCTGGTGCCAGCACTAACAAATACCTCGATCCCGCTCCTCCCGCCGGCCCAGTTTACTACTACACCACCGCGGTGAATGCGCAGGGCGATAGCAGCCATTGCCGCGAAGTTAGCCTCGGTGGTTCTATCATCACCAGCGGGAACGCTTGCACTTTCCCGTATCTCCAAGTCGATGGCCCGGGCAGTGCCGGCACGGCGCCTGACCCGACGACGAACGGAGAATTGACCATCCAAAACGTCAACATCGGTGAGCCATTCCTTAACTGCGTAGACAATTCGCTCACCTTCTTGATGAAGGTGGACAGCTTGGATACCACGGGCACTGGTATGGCCATTCTCCCGCAGAATACTGAGTACCAAATACTCTTCACTCTCAAGGACACGAGCAACGCAACTCACACCGCCTACGTAGAACTTGACACCTTCGCTCCCAATACACCTGCCACACCAGGTGTGAGTCTCGGGCGCCGTGATCCCTGCACCGCGGGCTGCGGGACGCTCGATAGCAGTGTCAGCTCTACCCTGGTCTCGGCCACCTACACCGCCGACGGCACCATCCAGATCAAACTCGATGCTTCCAACCCAATCGTATTCCCAGCACCCGGTGCGCCGGCTACCGGACCAGCATATACCTGGGATCCGCGCACCGTGGGTACCCAGCTTACCAGCGTTACTGGAAACACGCTCTTGTTTGTCGGCGCGGGCGCAGGCTTCCTGGAAACCGTGAGCGTCACCGGCACTGGCAACTATACTCGGGTAGGTAACCAAAGCTGCTCGACCGTAATCCCGATCGCCGCACTTAGTGCGACACCTATTAGCGGACCTGCTCCATTGACCGTGAACTTCGACGGAACCGCCTCTCGTGAAGGCACCGGCGGTTGCGGAACGATCAGCTCCTATACGATCGATTACGGCGATAATGCCAGCGGCCAGCCGCGCGATACCGCGACTAATAACACCGGTATTTTCTCGCACACCTTCACGGCAGCTGGCGACTACAACGTGCGGCTGACTGTGACTGATACCAACACCAAAGCCAGCACCAACGTGGCTCAGCAGGTTATCAGCGTTGCGGGCGGTCCGCCGCCAGTAGCCGGCGTCGTCTCTCGCAAGACCCACGGCGCCGCCGGGACCTTCGATATCATTATGCCCGTTACCGGTCCAGCCGGCATCGAATGCCGCACCGGCCTGACCCCGGGCAGCCACAATCTCGTCGTGGTCTTGCAGAACCCGATTACGAGCGTGGCCAGCGTGAGCGCGACCTATAACACAGGTAGCGGCGCGCAACCGTTACCTACCCCGACCGGAGTAATCGGCACTGGCGCTCAGAACAATCAATACAGCGTCAGCCTGACCGGGGTGCCGAACGCTTCGCATGTCTTCGTCACGCTTCATGGCGCGGTCGATTCCGCCGGCAACAGCGGCGACATCCCTCCCCTCCCTGCCGACTTCCTTCTCGGCGATGTGAACGGGACGAGCACGGTGGACGGCGCCGATGTTTCCATGGCTAAATCAGGAACGCGGCAGGCGGTCGGCGCGACGAATTATCGATCCGACGTGGATGTGACCGGCCTGATCGATGGAAACGACGTGTCGCTCATCCAGGGACACACGAGAACAACGCTTTCTTCCCCGCCCAACCGGCAAAAAAAGACCGACAAGGCTGCTAGATAAGAGTTACAACGCCGAAACCCTGTCGAACGGCGGAGCAACGAAATAGAGGGTTGACCTCGACCTCTTCGACCTGATAGACGAGAACGTCAGACAAACGCAACAACAAAAATAACCACAACCACCCTAGCGAAAAGAACATATATGAAAAGCAGACTCCTCATCCTTGGCCTGGCGGTCGCCGTCTTTGGCTACCAAGCCTCCGCCCAAACAATCACGGTCAGCAGCCCCTCTTCTCAAATAGTCAATCCGGGTAACGTGTTTAACGTCACCATCCAGCTCTCGGTCTCTTCGGCCCTGGCGAGCAATATCACCGCCTTGAACCTGTTGCTGGCGACGCCAGGCACGGGCTCCAATTCCGGGGTAGGTTTTTTTACAGTGAAATTTGGATCGGGTAGCGTCGACTTCCCGACTTCCACCGGGAACGGCACTACGGTATCGGACTTTAACACCGCGGGCACCGGTTCTAATATTGGTTTTAACGTTAGCACTGCCAGCAACGACCTGGGCGCAAATGCTGGTGGGGGAGCGGGACGGGCTGGTCCATTTAGCAACGTTACCGTCGATATCCTTCAATTCACCGTGGCCCCGAATACGCCCAATGGAACGTACGACTTCCGGGCGACCCTGGGATCGACTCAGAGAACATTCCTCAACGTGGCGAATAACGGCGGTCCCGATACGGGTGGGACGTATAATATTAACTCGGCGCCTACCTTTAGCATTACCGTGGTTCCTGAGCCGTCCACCTGGGCCTTTCTTTGCCTGGGCGCGGGAGGATGCGCTGGGCTGATGGTAATGCGCCGCCGGCGCACTGTTTAAAACCACTAACAGCCTTTCAAGGCGCTCGCTTTGGAAACAAAGCGAGCGCTTTTTTATCCATCGGGAACCAAAGCCACCCGCAGATGCGATTACAAAATGGGTCTTGGAGAAAATGCCTTTTCCCGACGCCTCCCTCAACCATTCCACAGGCTCCATTATGAGAAAGAAATTTGCCGGTGAATCTGGCCTTTTTAATATCCGCATCGTCATCGGTGTCTTGATTTGCTCCCTGGGAGCTTCGCTCGGTTGGCTGGCGCTGGGCGCCTCCCCTGCAAACGCCCAGCGCAAGCGGGCGGAAATCAATCGGCGCATTATTGTCCCCAATTCCCTGCCCGCTTCGGGCAACTTGAATCCGTCCGGACCGACGATCACCTGGGCGGGGACAGCGACCGGCGGCTCTTCCCTGGACGAGTCGACTTGCGTGGAAGGAGTCAATTGCGACACTTATAAACTAACCCTGACCCTAACTCCTGCGGACTGGTCGGGGAAGAAGGCGCATGTAAAGATTAGCTGGCCCAACGCTGGCGATGATTTCGATGTTTTTATTCATAAGGGGACGGCTGTGGATGGCGTGGGTCGCCCCACCGGCCCGCTCGTCGGTTCCTCCGCCACGGGCGGTAAAGGGCCCGAAGAGATCGATCTCGATCCCACCATGCCCGCCGTGGGCACGGGCGACTTTCTAGTCCATGTAGTTTACTTCACGGTCACTCCCACTGATCAGTATGCCGGCGAAGCCAGCGTGCTCACTGCACCCGCCCCCACACCGACGCCGACTCCTTCTCCGGGCGCGACTCCCACGCCTACCCCGGCACCTGCCGGGATGCCGAGATTCCAAAATTTCGTTGCGCCTCCAGGCTTTGGTGAGAACGCCGGTGAACCCTCGGTCGGCTCGAACTGGCTAACCGAAAACGCACCGCGGACTCCGCCGCTTTCTTATGCGAACAGTAACGGCCCGGTTCCAAACGGAGGAACGACGACCTACTACGGAGGATTCCTCACCGAACTGTTACGCATCACCTTTGATGACTGCTCCTCTCCGGCCTTCGCCCTTTGGGAAAAGAAACCAGTCATTCTCGCGGCGACGCCCCGCGCCCTAGGCGATCCCATTCTCTTCACCGATCACGGATATCCCGCGTTGATTGGACCGGGACGCACTTTCGTTTCACAAGAAGAAGCACAGGCGGGCAGCACGACGGACTTCACCGACAATGACGGCGACATGTTCACTCCTAGTCAAGGCGCCGGTGCGCCAGCCGGCGTCGATCACCAGACGGTAGCCGCCGGTCCGTACTCTACGAACGCCACGGTGGTGCCACCGGGGGTGATTCCACCGAGCAGCATGCCGTACCCAAGCACCGGGCCCAGACGTGCGGTTTACTATGCCTCCCAAAGTGTTTCCGATGCCCGGACCTCCCGGAGCGATGATGGCGGTCTTACCTTTGGCCCTGCCGTCCCAATGTATACAACGGCGGACTGCGGCGGTTTGCACGGCCATCTTAAAGTAGCTCCCGATGGAACGGTTTACGTTCCCAACAATGCGTGCGGCGGTACGAGCGATCCAGTCGGCCACGTGGACGGCCAGCAAGCGGTCATCGTTTCAGAGAATAATGGTCTAACTTGGAGTATCAGGAAGATTCCGACCACTGACACCAAGAGCGACCGCGACCCGTCGGTCGGGATAGCGACGGACGGCACGATCTATGTAGGTCAACAATCGAAAGATGGTCACGCGAGAATTTCCGTATCGCATAACAAGGGACTTACCTGGGATCAATTTCCCGGTCAGCTTCAGGCTCAGGCTTACGATGTAGGCGCACAGTTAGGCATTCAGAACATGGTCTTCGCCGAAGTCGTAGCAGGCGATCCTGATCGCGCGGCCTTTGCTTTCTTCGGGACTACTACTCCTGATGATACTTCCCGGCCCACCGGCGCCCAGCACTACTCCGATCCGGACTTCCCAGGTGTGTGGTATCTGTTTATCTCGACCACCTTCGATGGCGGCCAAACCTGGACCACACAGAACGCCACGCCTAACGACCCGATCCAGCGCGGTGGAATTTGTGGCAGCGGCACTTGCCGTAACCTCCTGGACTTCTTTGATGCGACGGTGGACAAAGAAGGCCGCGTGCTCATCGGCGGCGAGGATGGATGCATCGGCGGATGCGTCAATGGCGGGGCCAATTCTTTCACCGCCAAGGCCTTCATTTCGCGGCAATCCGGCGGTAAACGAATGTTCGCCGCCTTCGATGGTCCTCCTGAACCGGTCCTTCCGGGCGCGCCAGCGGTTAGCGGGACGTTAACAGGCTCGACCGTGAAACTATCGTGGCCGGTGCCTGACGGCGGCGGCTCACCCATCATCGCCTATAAGGTATTCAAGGGCTCGGGCAATTCGTTCCCGCTGTTAGCAACCGTAGCAGTGCCGACCTTCACCGATCCGAACTATACCAGCGGTCAGAGCTATCGCGTCACCGCCGTGAATCAGGCGGTCGGAGAAGGGCCCTATTGCCATGAGTTCACTCCCACCAGCGGCCCAGTCGCGAGCGCGTGCAACCTCCCGGGCATCCTCGTCATCAACGACGTCAATGCTGACGGCACGGATGCCGATGCCGGTCAAAACACCCCGGCTGACCCGCGGGTGAACATCCAGCAACTCTTCGTCGCCGAGCCTTTCGTCAACGCTGGGAGCGATCAGTTATTCTTCACTCTCCAGGTCAAACCCTCGACTGCAGGTTCAGCTCCGCCGAATAGCCAATGGCTCATCATTTGGAATCGGCAAGGCACACAACCAGGCGATCCGAATGATGCGAAAAATGATCGCATCTATCTCGCGATGGTGACCGATGCGGCCGGCACCCCGCGCTTTGAATACGGGAAGTTCGGCATTCCCATCAACACCTCGCCTCCTCCTTTGCCAGATCCATCAGCAAACGCTCCCACCAAGTTTGGCGACGCAGATAGCGGCACCTTCGATCCGCTGACCGGTCTGATCAAAATCACCCTGGCCAAGAGCAAGCTCCGCACGATCGATGGTGGCTCGGCGAAGTACCTCGCGGGAACGGACCTTGCCGGCATCAATGTCCGGACCTACTTTAACCGGCCCGACTATCAGTCCGATGCGAGTGCGCCCGTCCGGTCGCAACGTTCCCAGAATAACGCCTCCGATATTTCGGACAATAGCAACTACGCCCTTGTGGGTAACGCTTCCTGTGCCCTCGCGCCAACGATCGCGAGCGCGGTCTCACGGAAAGCCCACGGCCCGCAGACGTTTGATGTCAGGCTGATGCCGCCGGACAGCAGGAATGGAATCGAATGCCGCACTGGTGGTGGTAGCGGAGCGATTGCTGGCAGCTATCAGGTTGTTATCACCTTCACCGCGCCGGTTACCTTTACCGGAGTAAGCGCGACGGGCGGCGCCTCTGCGACGAGTAGCCCCACGCCGGGCTCGGCGCCAACAAGCGACGTAACAGTGAACTTAAGCAACGTCCCCAATGCGCAGGTCACGACCATTACGCTCACCGGGACATCGACCGGTAGTGCTGCTCCTGTAGGTGTTGATGTTCCACTTGCGGTCTTGATCGGAGACGTCAACGGCACCGGACTTGTTGACGGTAACGATGTCTCGTCCGTTCAAGGCCAGACCCGGCAGCCGGTCGACGATCAAAACTTCAGAAACGACGTGAACGTAACGGACTTGATCGACGGCAACGATGTCTCAATCACGCAAAGCCACACCCGCACTTCTCTTCCCTGACAAAATGGGGTAACGCGGCCAAAACTATCTTTCGATAAATCTTCATCTGGGGGCGAGGGAAGGGGTCCGTTCTTAACCGAAATACTTTATGAAAAAAAGAATCACGACTGAATCCGGCCTTTTCAACCTCCGCGTCCTCATCGGCGTTTTGCTTTGCTTGATCGGGGGTTCCTTTAGCTGGCTCGCTCTCGCCGCTTCTCCTACCAGCAATAGCCGCCTCCTCACCCCTAAGTCTCCCCTTAGGTCTGGCGGCGAGGACCTTCGTCGGCGGCTGGCGCCATTGGCTGGGCCCGCGAGTTGCGCGGTCCCGGGAACTCTTATCGTGTCTGATCCAGCGGGCGATCAAACCGGCGGTCCCGCTGCTAACCAGCAATTCGATATTACTTCGTTGTCGATCGCGGAGCCATGCTTCGGTGACGGCTTGGACAAGCTCGTCTTCACCCTCAAGGTCTCGAACTTAGCTACAGTGCCCGCGAACGGTCATTGGAAGGTCAAGTTTGTGCCGCCTACACTCCCTACCGGTGTGACCGCTTACTTCGTCGAAATGACGAGCGATCAAAGCGCTAATGTTACTTATGGGTATGGCACGGTCGGAACTACCTCGACCACCCTTGGGACGGCAGACGATGGCAGCAATAGCGCAAACGGAACGATCACGATCACGGTTTCCAACAGCAAGGTCGGCAATCCCACCGTAGGTCAGACGATCACCACCATTCAAGGTCAGACCCAGCTCCTGGTGGGCGCAGCCGGCACAGGTTTACTCGCCGGCATTGATTCGACGACGGTGACCGGAACTACTCCCATCTACACGCTCGTAGGCCACGCTTCCTGCACCTGCTCCGCCCCTACTCCTACTCCCACTCCAACGCCCACCCCGGGAGGCGTTGCGGCCGCACCGCGCTTTCAGAATTACAATCCCCCACCGACTAACTCCTTCAATGGCGGCGAACCCTCGATCGGAGTGAACTGGCTCACCGGGAACGTAATGTATCTGGCGTCATTCGCGGCCATTCGCGTGGCCTTCGATGACTGCTCCTCTCCCGCCAGGGACACTTGGACGAACACCAATGCGCCTGCCGCCGTTTCTCTCGATCCAGTTCTCTTCACCGATCACATGAATACGGCGCACCGCACCTTCGTCTCGCAGCTGACCGGGCAGGACAGCATTACCTTCTTTACTGATGATGATGGCGTGAACTACCTGCCGAGTCAAGGCGGCGGTATTCCTTCGGGCGTTGATCACCAAACCATCGGTGCCGGTCCCTATCACACCCCACTTGTAGCTACCCCGGTTTATCCGAATGCGGTTTATTACTGCTCTCAGGATGTCGCGGCATCGTTTTGCGCGCGCAGCGATGATGGAGGCGTGACCTTCGGCGCTGGGACGCCTATTTATACCGCAGCGCAGTGCACGGGCATTCACGGGCACGTCAAGGTAGCGCCCGACGGAACTGCCTATGTGCCGAATCGTAGCTGCGGCGGGCTCGCGGCAGTTACCGTCTCGAAGGACAACGGAATTACCTGGGCCGTTAAAGCAATCCCGACCAGCAGCACGACGGGCTTTCTGGTGGATCCCTCCGTTGGTATTGGAACTAACAACGTTGGCAAACCAGGCGGCCAGAGTAGTAACACTATTTACCTTGGCTACCAGGCCTCCAATAGTCTTCCGAAGGTAGCCGTTTCCCGTAATCAAGGTGACACCTGGACGAACGACCAGGAAGTGGGCGCAGAGTTCGGGATTAAGAATGCCACCTTCCCGGAACTGGTCGCGGGCGACGACAACCGCGCCGCCTACGCCTTCTTTGGCACCACCGTTGCAGGCAACTATACGAGCCAGGCAAGCTTCCCCCCCAGCGCGCCCTGGCATCTCTACGTCGCAACAACTTTTGATGGCGGCGTGAGTTGGAATACCGTTGACGCCACCCCGAACGATCCGGTGCAGCGCGGCTCGATCTGTAACCTCGGGACGACCTCCTGCATGAATACGCCTAACGACCGCAACCTGCTCGACTTTATGGACGCGACGGTTGATGCCGTAGGACGGACGCTGGTGGGCTATCCCGATGGCTGTGTCGGACCTTGCGTGAATGGGACGGTTAACTCCTACACCGCGCTCGCTTCGATCGCGCGCCAATCGGGAGGCAAACGTCTCTTTGTCGCAAACGATCCGAACCCGTCCGAGCCGGTCGCTCCGGCTCCGCCGCGAGTGGATGGCGTGGTTAAGGACGGCACCGGGATCGTTCACGTCACCTGGTCGGCGCCGGATAACGGCGGCTCACCGATCGCGAGCTATAACGTTTTCCGCCGCACAAACCCCGGAACGTATGGCGCACCGCTGGCCACCGTTCCCGCAGGAACCACTAACTACGACGACGCGACGACCGATCCGACCACATCCTACTTCTATAAGGTGACGGCCATTAATATGATCGGCGAAAGCGTAAACTGCCTCGAATTTCCGATCACCGCTCCGCCTCCCACTAACCCCTGCGTCGGGACAGGATTCCTCGTTGATGCGGACCCGACAGGCGATCAGACGCTCGCGCCGATGAACAGTGATCTCGATATCCAAGCGGTCTTGATCGCTGAGCCCGCGCAAAGCGACAACATCAACCGCCTTGTCTTCACCATGAAGGTCGCGGATCTCAGCACGATTCCTGCGAACCGGCAGTATCGCATCGTCTGGACGCCGCCTACTCCGCCGGCCATGGCGGGGACCGACCGTTATTACGTCGGGATGAATACAAACACCGGCGGTGCCTCCTCGGTCACCTACGAGTACGGGGTAGTTACATCGAGTGGCAACGTGCCGATTATGCAGGGCACGCCCGACGCGGGTTCAGTCGATCCCTCGGGCGTAATCCAGATCGCGATCGCTAACGACAAGGTAGGCAACCCGGGCGCGGGCGCCACATTCACGCTCCTCAGCGGCAGAAACTTCGCTGGCAATGGCGACGGTACCATTACCAAGACCTCCGCGATCGATTCGACCGCGGATGGTAGTTATACGCTTGTCGGCAACAGTGCGTGCGCAGTTGCGCCGCAGATTGCAACTGCCGTCTCCCGCAAGACCCACGGCACAGGCCCGGCCTTCGACATTCAACTTCTTCCGCCTGATAGCGGCGGTGGGGTGGAATGCCGCCAGGCGGGAGCGAACGGCGGATATCAGGTGGTGGTCACGTTCACCGCCCCTGCGACCTTTACCGGGGCCAGCGCCACGAACGGCGCTAGTGCGACTACCACTCCTCCTCCCGGCGGACCAGCGACGAGCGCCATAACGATCGACCTAACGAACGTTCCAAACGCACAAACCACCATGGTAACTCTTACTGGTGTGCAGGCCGGCGGTTCCACGGCGGATGTCACAATTCCCCTGGCGGTCCTCTTGGGAGACGTCAATGGCACTAAACTCGTTGATGGCAACGATGTTTCGACCGTGCAAAGTCAAACGCGTCAACCTGTCGACGAAAGTAACTTCCGGAATGACGTGAACTTGACCGGCTTAATCGATGGGAACGATGTCGCAGTGACCCAGGGTCAAACCAGAACCTCCCTTCCAGCACCAAACAAATAACGGAGAACATGCCCCGGCTCTGGAGAGGACAGATAAGCGCCGCTCAAGCCACGGGCCCATCGTCCCGTTGTTCAGTCTCATTTAAAGCGTAACCCCCAAAAACAATGATCAAGGGACACAATCGCATGATGTCTCACTCGTTCAGGGCAAGACACGCCAGCCCGTTAATGATGGCCACTTCAAGCTCGACGTGAATGTAACCGGCCTGATCGATGGCAACGATGTTTTACCCGTCCAAGGCCAGACACGAACCTCGATCCCTCCAACTCAGACGCAGAAGTCTCGGACGCGAAAGGCTCTTCCCGCGCAAAAAAGGCCGCGATGGCCGAAAAGAGTATCCAATAGATGTTCCGGTTTGTTCCAATCGTGACCTGGAACAAACTCGCTCTGGAAACAGGGCGCGTCTTTTCTTTGGTGCCGGCCTTAAACGGCTGAAACCCCTCCTCAATCCGATTCATTCTTACTAAGAGAAAATCGCCGCTTGCAACTTCACCTAGGAAGAAATCATGAGAAAACCCGCTGTTCTGTCTGGCTTCTTCAGTGTTCGCATGATCGTCGGCCTCATGCTAGGCGTCACCGGAACTTATCTGGCTTTGATGACATTCGCCGCCAATCCTACTTCCGGCACCATCACAACGTCTTCGACGCCCGTCGCGTGGGACGGAACAGCCGCGGCCGGCGCCTCTGCGACGGGCGAGATGACTTGTGTCGAGCAGATGGGTGTGCAGGTGAATTGCGATACCTACACCCTTACCGTGATCGGCACGGCGGCGGATTGGGCCGGAAAGCAGATCAATGTGACAATCTCGTGGGTTGTTCTGGCCAGCGATTACGACCTTTACGTGCACAAAGGCAGCAACGCTGGTCCGCTCATTGGCAAGTCAACCGGCAGCGCTCCCGGAACGAATGAAATGGTCGCAATTCAACCCGCAGATCTTGATGCGAGCGGCAGCACAGTCTTCACCGCGCATGTTGTCTATTCCGCGGCGGCAGCGGGCGACCAATATCATGGCACCGCCAGCGTAGCGACAACGGCGGGAGGTCCAACACCGACGCCTGTGCCAGTCACGAAATCGAAAAACTGGACGATCAACTATCATGGCGAATGCTGCGAAGGAAACCTCGCCGCAGCCGGCGAAAATACTTACTTGCTTCTGCCTGTCTTGGTCCAGGGCAACAAGATCAAGAAGAGCAGCGATGGCGGGAAGACCTGGAGACAAACCTATCCGCCGGCGCCTATTTCCTTCCCGTTTGGAATTGAAGGTGACATGCAGGCCTTCGGTGACGACGCGATTTTCTTCGGGACCGAACTCGCTGACGCGGTCGTCGCACATAGTGATGACAAGGGCGAGACGTGGACGACGGTCCAGAATCCGATCGCCTCCGCCGGCAACGACCAGGCGTGGGCCTATCTCGGGCCTTTCGGCAACATGCGACCAGGTGGCGCGCTACCACTCGATGAGCCTTATGTGATGGCCGGTTGGATGCGCATCGGCACCTCCCTCAATTTTAGTTTCGATGGCGGACGCACCTTTAGTTTTCAGTCAGTGCTGGTCGGAAATGACGGCAGTGGACCGGACCACGTCGTCTGTCGTCAGAACGCAGTCGATCCTCCGAATCCCGATCCCGGCGACACGCGGATCGCGAATCAGCTTTTTGCAAATCAAAAGGCCGGGCGGTATGGCGCCTGGGGTACGGATGGCAAATTCTATTGGTCCGAAACCGCGGGGGGGAACACGCTCTACACCTGCCAGACAAATGACTTCGGAGTGAATTGGACAGGCAACAAGCATGCGCTCTCGCCCGGCCCCGGATCAGACTTTGTCGTGACGCACAGCGCCTTCGATAACAACGGCACGCTCTATGTCCTGCACGGCAACAAGCTCTAGGTCAGCTTCAATCAAGGGAGAACGTTCGCCTTCACGCACACCTTGCCGCGCTACGGCAGCGCGCGGAAATCAGACCCGGGTTCAGATCAATACTTCGTGGTCAATTGCGGCACCATCCACATCGGACTACAGGAGGACGCCGGCAACGGTAATGAGCGCATCTTTTATCTGCGCGGCACGCGCGTCGACACGGCCAACCCGACTTGGGACACGGAGTTGGTAGATGAGATTGGTGATGTGCGGCTCGACTTCCTCTACATCGTGCTCAATGGAAACAACATTCCAACCATCAGCTACACCACGCCGGGAACTGGTAAGCAGGTAACAACCGCGAGTCGCAATGCGCCGATGCCTGCCTTGGGTAGTTCTACCTGCGGGCTCGTTTCGGTAAAGGCGGTATCGCGAAAAACCCACGCTCCGAATATATCATTCGATGTTCCTCTTCCCCTGGATGGTCCTCCTGGCATCGAATGCCGGATCGGCGACGGCACCACTGGTAACAAGCATCACGTCGTCGTGAGCTTCGGTGCGGCGCCCAGTTATGGCGGTGTCCTCGTCACACCTGCCCCGGGAAAAACTGCTGGTTTGGATGGCTCACCAACGCTGAACGCCGCGACCAATGAAATCACGATTAATCTCACGAACGTCAGCGACAACCAGATCGTAAACGTAACCTTGCAAGGAGTTTCCGCTGCCGGTGGCACACCGACGGACCTCGTTATTCCGATAAATATCCTGCTAGGAGATGTCGACGCCACCCAACTCGTCGATGGGAACGATGTGTCGGCCGTGCAGGGGAAGACGCGTCAGGATCTCGATCAGACTAACTTCAGAATGGATGTCGACTTGACGGGGCTAATCGACGGTAATGATGTATCACTAACCCAAACCCACACCCGCGGCTCACTTCCCACCCAACGTCGAATTAGTCCGCGCCGGAACGCACCCGTCTCCACTCCGGATCGCCACCACTCCCCATGATCAGGGATCCCCTCGAAAGAAAGCGGATGGTTGCCTCCCCACTACGGTCGGCCAGAGGAGCTCGGGCCGATAGGTCTTACTAATCGTTGTCGCGGTCTATCGATTCACTTATGCGGCTCTGTTCTCTTCTCTTTCTTTGCTTCCTCCTTCCTGCTTCTTGCAAGAAGAGGGACGATGTCGTTGCTTTGCCCCCGCAGGCCCCAAAGGAAGTAGCGCGGGCCAGGATTGAAGCCTGCGCCCTAGTTACCGCCGCGGAGGTTGCGGAAATTCAGGGAAGTGAGGTCACCGATACCAAAAGCTCCGAGAACGCTGATGATAAGCTGCTGGTTTCACAGTGCTATTATAGTGCAGCCGAATCGAGCAAATCGGTCAGCTTTGCTCTGACGCAGAATGGCTCGCGCGCGGTCAAGAACGAGGTAGGCAATTTTTGGAAACGGAACTTCGGCCAGCTAAAGGACGGGAATGCGGGGGAAAAGGAAAGAGAAGGCGAAGCCGGCGAAGAGAACGAGCAAGGCCACCCTCCGCAAAAGATCGGTAACCTGGGCGAAGAAGCATACTGGGCAGTTAATCGCTTCGGCGGCGCGCTTTACGTTTTAAAGAAGGATCTCATCCTTCGAATCAGTGTGGGTGGCCCGGGTGCTCCCGAAGCCAAGCTCGCGCGGTCCCGAGCGCTCGCCGCGAAAGCGCTAAGCCGGCTCTAGGCGAAGGCCGGGCGAATACGCGCCGCCGCTACGCACGAATAAGGTGGATCCTGCCGCGGGCCTCCGCTGCGGACATTACAAGAATGTAATTGGAAAGCCCTCGCGTGAGGACTCAGATGTTCGTAGCCTCCTTTTCGCGTCCACCGAAGCGTTAATCTATGAAAAAAGTCCCAGTCACAAACTCTGCCCGGATCACTCTCGCCGCCCTCCTCATGCTGGCAGGCATAGGCTTGTTCTGCGCTATCCCGCTGATCAAAACCGCGCGCGCGCAGGTTCCGACTTCCGGGGTGATTAACCCTACCGATGTTACGCCCCAGGCATGGAACGGCACAAGTCTAGGCGTAGGAGCTGCGATGGAGAGTGCCTGCGTGGATGCACCTCCCGCGGTTCCGCCCGCGAATAATTGCGAGAACTATATGTTAACTCTCACCGGTCAACCATCCGATTGGGCGGGGAAGAAGGTAAAGGTCGAGCTTACTTGGATGGATAGTAACGTTACCGAGTACGACATCTACATCCATAACTCTCAAAACGCTGTCATTACCTCCTCCATGCAAGGACCTGGACTCTCTAATCAGGTCGCCTTCATCGATCCGGCCTCGGCCGGCACTGGAGTTTTTCGCATTCACGTCGCTCGTGCGACGGCTCTCAACCCAGCGACCGATCCTTATCATGGCACGGCCAGTGTCGTTTCTACTACAGGCGGGGGTGGGACACCGACAGCTACCCCGGTGCCCGCACCGCTGGATACTGTTGGCAAGGTTGGTTATGAGAACTTCGAAGCACCCGGCGTTATAACTCCCGTGGTCGTGACTAGCTCTGGTGGTGCGACGGTCGAGTACCTGGGACGCGGAGCAGGCGAGCCATCGCTCGGTGTAAACTGGGTTTCGACGTCACCTTCTGCGGGTGGAATGGTTAACTTCCAGTCCGACTTAGAGACGCTTTTCATCTCGTTCGATGAATCAAATTCACCGACTACTCCCAAGGCGACTTGGGTGAATCGCCGTGCACCTAGCTCGTCCGCGGTCGATTCCGATCCGATTGGTTTTACCGATCATCAAACCGGGCGCGTCTTTGCTTCTGAGCTAACTCTGTTAAGTCCGGATACCTCGAAGATTTCTTTTAGTGATGATGACGGCGTGAACTGGACCTTCGATCCACAAGCACAAGGTCCGGCCTCCGCGGTTGATCACCAGACGATCGGCGGTGGACCTTACCATGCGCCTTTATTTGCTCCGCCTCCTCCGTTGTATCCGAACGCGGTTTACTATTGCTCGCAGGATATCGCCGCTGCCTTCTGCACCCGCAGCGATAATGGCGGGACCGCCTTTACCGGGACCCAGACGCCACTCTACACAGTTAATCAGTGCGGTGGGTTGCACGGGCACGTCAAGGTGGCGCCGGACGGGACGGTTTACGTTCCGAATCGGGCGTGCGGCGGCAACAGCGCAGTCGTGGTCTCGACCAATAACGGGATTAGCTGGACGGTACGCCCGATTACGAACGGATCGGTCCCAGCTACCCCGGCGTCGGACGATCCTGCTACAGCAATCGATGCCAGCGGAAGAGTTTATACCCTTCTCTCCTTCAATGGGACGCAGGCGGCCGTCGCCGTCTCCACAGATCAAGGTGCGACCTGGAAGAATATTTATGACCTAAGCAGTGCTCTCGGAGTTAAGAACGTCGCGTTCCCAGCGGCAGTCGCCGGAGATGCGGGCCGCGCCGCGGTCGCGTTCTACGGCACCGTCACCGGCACCGGTGATTCCAGCGCAAATAACTTCACCGGAGTCTGGCATCTGTATGTATCGCAAACTTTCGATGGCGGCGCTCGTTGGACCACCACCGATGTAACCCCGAATTTACCGATGCAGCGTATGGGACTTTTGCGCGGCGGTGGCGGCCCACTTCAACGCAATCTGCTCGACTTCTTTGATATTCAGTATGACCGCGATGGGCGCGTTGTGGTCGGCTACGTGAACGGATGCTCAGGGGGGCCGTGCTCTCAAGCGCCGATTGCGGGGGACGGATCCACCCCTGTTGTTGGAAATACTTATTCCGCCACCGCCTCCATCGCGCGCCAATCAAGCGGTCGCCGTCTCCTGGCGGCCAACGACCCTGCTTCCACCACCTCTGTTCCCGGGATTCCTTTTGCCACAGAAGTGCGAATCGGGAACACCGTCCGCCTCGCTTGGAACGAAGCAGACACTGGCAACCTGCCACTTACCGGATACCAAATCCTGCGAGGGACGACCAGTGGTGGTGAATCGTTGCTGATCGACAATCTCCCAGGCACGACAACCAGTTACACTGACATGACGGCCACCGACCCGACCAAGACTTACTACTACCAGGTGGTGGCAAAGAACAGCGCGGGAAATTCTCCGGCCAGGAATGAAATTGCCGCGCCGTATATCGGAGACACTTGTTCCGGCCTGATCATTCACCGAAATCTTCCGAGCCATCCCGAAAGCACAGGCGGCAGCGCGAGCCAACCGCCACTGCCACAGCTTTTGATCGATTACATCGCGGCAGGAGAGCCGCCCAGTAAGCCAGGCCAGTTCATGTTCAAGATGAAGGTGGGCAATCTCACTACCGTCCCGCCCGACAGCAGATGGCGCGTGGTCTGGGATTACATCGGGTCTGCCGCTAATCCGAATCCGGACGAGCAATTTTACGTGGGCATGACGAGCAGTAGTTCGAATCCGCCAGTGGTGACCTTCGAATATGGAACTGTCTCTACGCTTTCGGCAGTTATCATCGGAGTTCCGACGGAAAATCCAAAGGGAACAGCTGATGCCGCGAGCAACTTCAATGCTGACGGAACCATCACGATCTTCGTGCCGAAAACGGGTGTGGGTTCTCCTGGGCTTGGCGATCTACTTGGCGCGGTGAACGGACGGACGTTTAACTCTCCCGGCACTGCGGAACGTTCGACACTTCTAATCGATCATACTTTCGTCAAGGGCGGTACCGATAACAGCTTTCCTCCCGCGACCTACACTGTGTCCGGCAATAACTCTTGCTCAGCCAACGCCTTGGTCCCCGTGGGCGCGGTCTCCCGCAAGACTCACGGAACTGCCGGGGACTTCGACATAGACCTGCCATTCACCGGTTCTACTGGTATTGAAAGCCGTACTGGTCCTGTCGCAGGTCAACACACCGTGGTATTCACGTACTCTGTCCCAGTAAACGTAACTACGGCCACCGCCACTTGCGGGGGGCTGCCGGCTACCCGGAGCGCGAGCGGCAGCCAGGTCACGGTTACTTGCACTGGCATAGCCAACTCTCAAACGATTGCGGTTAGCTTAAGCGGCGTGAGCGACGGAACGAACAGTGGGAATGTGTCAGTGCCGATGGGTCTCCTGCTCGGCGACGTGGATGCCAGCAGGGTGGTAGATGGTAACGACGTCTCCAACGTGCAAGGTCACACTCGAGAAACGCCTAATAGTTCGAACTTCCGGGCTGACGTGGACACTTCCGGTCTGGTCGATGGCAATGATGTTTCGATCACCCAAGGGCAGACGCGAAGCGCCCTTTCTCGGCCCTCCCGTCCACGGGCACGGTGAACTTGGCGCGAACCGCAATCTTCCTAAACGGGGCTCATACCTCAGATGGAAGGCAATCGGGACACCAACCGTCAATCACGAACTGCGCTAAGAGCATTAAAAAATCTTTTGTGTTGGCGAATCGTAGGCCGACCGCTCCGGGTGCCCACGGGAGGACCCGAAGCACCCGCCCTATAACCGGCTCTTTTCGTCTATCGACGGCGCGCCGGTTCTTGTGCCATCTTTCCGCCTCGCGCGCCGCTATTCGCATTGCGCGCGCCTTTTGAATGAAACGTTACCTTCCGTTCGCGCTCATTCTCCTGGTCGCTGCCGTCGCCTGCACCGCGGGCGTCATGATTTTGCGCCATCAAAAAACTGTGCTTGCCGCTGCCGAACGCGCGCAGGTCGAGGAAGCTTCGTTCGGTAAGCGTGGCGCCAATCCACCGCACATTCGCGGAAATGCGAGGGCCCCGGTTACCCTCGAAGAATTCGGCGATTTTCAATGCCCACCCTGCGGCAACCTCTCTTCAGTGCTTGCGAAACTCGAGCACGATTACGGCGCGCGTTTACGCGTTATCTTCCGTCAATATCCCTTGCAAATGCATGCCCACGCGGCGGAAGCCGCGCGCGTCGCCGAGGCCGCCGGAATGCAGGATAAATTCTGGGAGATGCACGATTTGCTATATCGCAACCAGACCAGCTGGACCAAAGCGGCTGACCCGACCGCCGAGTTGAATGGTTACGCCGGCAACCTCGGGCTCGATCCCGAACGCTTCAAAACAGATCTAGCATCCAAGACCGCCAAGGAACGAATCGAAGCCGACCAGGCGCGCGCGGACTCGTTAGGCGTGGACAGCACCCCGACCGTTTATCTGAATCACAATCGTGTCACGCCCAGCGCCTTTAACGAAAAAGGTCTGCGCGCCGTAATCGATGCCGCCCTTGGTGGAAAAGCTCCCGCCTCGCCCTCGCCGACGAAATGAAAAAATCGAGATCCCGTAACGTGGTCGAGCAGGGGGCACGCGCGCGCCGGATCATCCTCACGATTGCCGCCGTCCTCGCTCTCGCTGGGTTGGCCGAAACCACTTACCTCACCGCCTCGCATTTTGCCGGCGCCCAAGTCGTCTGCGGAAACGCCGGAAATTGTTCGCAAGTTCTGGGAAGCATCTATTCCAGCGTGCACGGAATTCCCCTCGCCGCGCTCGGTGCGCTCGCCTACTTCGTCGTCTTCAGTTCTGCGACTTTGGCCGCCTCCGGTTATCGAAAAGCCGGCCTCGCCCTTGCCCTGGTCGTGAGCGCTATGTTTGTGACCACCCTTTGGCTGCTTTACTTACAGGCCTTCGTCCTCCACACTTTTTGCGAATATTGCCTCGCCTCCGCGGCAATCATTTTCATCCTCGCCGGCCTGGTCATAGCCATGCCGCCGCCGCAAGAAAATTAGCCGCCGCAATTCCGGCCTGGGACAGCATTTGTCCCTCCACTCTGCTAGAATCGGCGGAGTGCAGTTGGAATTGGAACTTCAGTCGAATCGCCGAGTCAGCCTGCTCATCGCCGCTTCTGCGCGGGGGGCTTGGGACGGCGCGATCGCGGCTTGGTGCGCGCGAGTCGCCCGGGAAAATTGGAAAACACAGCGCCCAGCCGCAATCGTAGTTCCGACCCGCGGCCAGGCGCAGGCGTTGAAAGCGTGCCTGCTCGAACACGGCCAATCCGCGCTCGGCATTCATTTCGTCACTCCGCCACACCTGCGGATCTTGCTCGCGGGCGACATCGAAATTTCTTCGCCGCAGCGCGAACACTTCCGCCTCCTCCTCGCGCTCGCCGCGGAGGAACAGCTAGCCGATTCATCGCTCGCCGAAGCTGAACGTCTCGCCGCCATTTCCGTCCGGCGCACGCCCGATCATCTGCTTCGTTTACTCGAGCAACTCAGCGCCGCGGGTGCCGATTTTAACCAGGTCGATCTCCCCGCCTTTCGTTCGGTGGTGCGAAAGTTTCGCGCTCAACTCGCCTCCGCCGGGCTCGACCTCGCTCCAGAAGCCGATCGCAAATTGCTCGGGCACGCGCGCTCATCCGCGCGCGCACTTGAAGAACTACTCGTTAGCGGGTTTCACGGCGCACACTGGCCGCTTTGGAATCTCTTGCACGCCGCCACCGAAAGCGCCGACGCGGCCACGGTCTTCCTGCAATATCCGCGCGCCGAAGCTGCTGATCTCGACGCGGCCTGGATCGGAACCTGGGAAGAAAAGTTCGGCGAAGCCAAACCGATCGAGTCCGAAACCGACACGCCCGCACCGGAGCGTGAAACAATTTTCCTCGCCGGAATGGATACGCGCGAACAAGCGGAAGCCATCACCGCCGCGGCCGAAAAATTTCTCGCGGACGAATCCTGCACTCGTCTCGGCATCATCGTCCCGGCCGCCGGCGCGCTCGCACGTCTCGTGGCCGCGGCCTGCCATCGCCGTGGTCTTCCGCACTACGACGCCATGGGCCAGATGGTGCCGGGCATTTTCGAGTCCGCGGATTTTTGGAGCTGGCTGGAACTGCAGCGCACGCCGCGGCTCAATGTTCTCCTGCGTTTCCTGACTCATTTGCCTAACGAGCACGCCTTCTTCAACGAAATCTCGCGCCGTAAAATCGCCGACGCCCTGACTCGTGCGCACGGCGAGCTCGCCCTCGACGAACTCCCTCTGCTCATCGCCTTCGCGCGCACGCACAACGAACACGGCGAACTCGTCGCCGCGGCGCTGCGCTCGATTCTCTTCTTACCGGAACGCGCAACTTTCGCGGAATTCTCCCGCGTTACCGCGGACGCGTTTCAGCAACTCGACTGGAATGAAAGCGAGCGCGAAATCCAATCGCGCACCGGTTGGGCAACGGACATCTCCTCGACTTTCTCGCGCACGCTTTACCTCCAATGGCTCGAGGAAATCGCGCTTAGTTTCACCCTCACTCGCGACCTCCTCGGCCAGCATCCGTACGCGCGCGTGCAAATTCTCACGCCCGCGCAGGCTGAGGATCAATCGTGGTCGCATCTCATCCTCGCGGGCTTGAACGAAAACGCCTGGCCCGCGAGTGCGCGCGGCGATTTTCTTCCGGCTGCGCAGATCGATTCCCTCAATCAGGCCGTGCAAAAAATAAACCGCGCGGCCACCCGCCGCGGTCGTCAGGGCGAAGGGCACGTCGCGGTGCGCGAGGGCGCCACCCTTTTTCTCGGCACTGCGCAACAGCGCCAGCTCGCGCTCGCCCAGTTCAACAGCCTGGTCGAATCCACGCGCTGCGGCCTCGCCCTCACCGCCAGCGTCGTCCAGGAAGCAACTCCCGAACGCGTTTCCAATCCGAGCGAATTTTTCAGCCGCATATATCATCAGGTGCATGGGCGCTCTGTTTCGCAGACGACCTTGCGTGGTCTGCGCGACGCCACGCGCGCCTGGTTGCAGGAAGCCGCCGCGCCTTCGCAAAATGAAAGCGAAAACGCTGCGCGCGGGATTCGCCAAACCCGTCTCGCCTACTCCGCGCGGCGCGATCCCGAGGCCGTCTCCGGCGAGTATGATTTTGCCCTGCGCACTCGGCCTAAGGAGACAAAGCCGATGAGCGTGAGCGCGATCGAAGCCCTCTTGAAATCGCCCGCGCTCGTCTGGTTGGAACGTTATCTCGGCGTCGCCGGCGAAGAAGACTCAACCTATGCATGGAATGCTACCGTCGGAAAATGGACCCACCAATGGTTGGCCGACGCCATCGGGCGGAGCGAGAGCTTTGTCCCGTTTCCTTCGGCTAACGAGATCGCACAACGTCTGCTCACGGCCGCGGAACGAAAACGCGCCGAGGTCGCACAGCTTTGCCGCGAGACCGGAAAGATCGTGCCCGATTGGTGGGAATCCGGTTGGGAAAATGCGCTCTGCCTTGCGCAAACTCTCGGCCGTATTCTCGCGACCGCCGAGGGTTGGAATTGGGCCGTGCCCGAATGGCGCCTGGAAGCGCAGGCGATTCCGGTGGGCGACGATCGCCATCTTCTCCTCCGCGGTTTTGCCGACCTCTTGTTAGTCCAGTCGCACATCAAGCCGACTTCGCTGCGCGTGCCGGCGCTTTGGATTGTGGATTACAAAACCGGGAACAAAAAATCTCTCTCGGTTAAGAATGCCAAGACCCCGGAAATGGCTGCGCGCCGCGTGCTCCGGCAAGTCCTGAAACGTGACGCCTTGCAGCTCGGCCTCTACGCCCTCGCCGCGGAACAATTCGGCGCGGAAAACGTGCAGGTCAGTTTGCTTTCGCCGCTCACCCCGCGCGCCGAGCCGCAACTACAGCGCGCAGAATTTTCCGTTTGCGAGCCGGCTTTTCGCGAGCTCGCGCGCATGCAGGCCACCGGCATTTTCGGGATGCACGGCACACCGCGCGATCGTTTCAGTTTCACCAGGGATTATCCGCTGGCCACGCTCGCGATCGATCGCGAGATCACCGAGGAACGCTGGGAAAAAACGCACCCCGATCTGCCGATTGACGAGGAGGCGTATTAAGATGACCCCGAGCGATCAAGCAGCACGCGATCGTTTCGCGCACGAACTCGATCGCAATTTTTCCGTCATCGCCGCCGCCGGTTCCGGCAAGACCCGCGCGGTCACCGATCGGATTGTGGCGCTGGCAAATTCTTCCGGCGCGGTCAACGCGCTCCCGCGTCTGGTCGTGCTCACTTTCGCCAACCGCGCCGCCGATGAGATGCAGCAGCGCGCGCGCGCGCAAATTCTGGAAGCGAATCCAACCCCGGAAATCCTGGCCGCGTTTAACCGCGTGTGGTTCGGCACCATTCACTCCTTTTGCCTCAAGCTTCTGAATGATTACGGCCACTACCTCGGCCTGCCCGCGCCGCTCGACTTGATCCAGGACGACGACGATCTCTGGAATGAATTCGTCCAACAACAAACGCACGTCGGACGTTCGCTCTCGCCGGCAAATCGCGCCGCCTTGCTCCGGCTCGCTTCGCTCCGCCACATCATGGAACTCGGGCGCCAAGCGGGCTCGGCGCTCCTCCGGCCTAACGAGCCCTGCGCTTTTCCGGAAATAGATCTGCAGGAAATCCGCCGCGCGGCCTTGGGCGCGCGCAAGAGTGAAACGGTCGACAACTCCATCGCGCAACTCAACGCCTGGGAAAATGATTTCCGCGATGGCTCCGGTTTTCTTCGTTGGCCTGGTTGCTCCACCACCGCCAAAGGCATCGACGAAATCTGGGAGCGCGCCTTCATCCCCTTGCGCCGCTGGGTCAATCAAACCGCCATCTGCGTCGCTGCAGAAGTGCAGCACGATTACCGTAACTTCCGGCTCGAGCGCGGCGTGGTCACGTATGCCGATCAGATCGCGCTTGCCGATGAACTCTTGCAACATCCCGAAGCCGCGCGCCGCCTCCGCCAGCTCGATCATCTCGTGATTCTCGACGAAGCACAGGACACTGATCCCGCCCAATTTTCTGTGCTCCTGGAAATCACCCGCCCGCCGGATGCGACCGGCCGCTGGTTGGAAATGCGAACCGATCCGCCGCGGCCAGGCCGCTTCTGCATGGTCGGCGACCGCCAGCAGTCCATCTATCACGACCGCGCCGATCTTGCGCATTACCTCCGCGTGCACGAAGCGCTCGTGCAATCCGAAGCCGGCGAAGCGCTTGTCTTCGCCGTCACCTTCCGGCTCGATCAGGGCCAGCTCGATTTTATTAACGTTACTTTCGGCGAAATTTTGCACGGCAGTGAAGGCCAGGTTGAATTCGTTAGGCTGGAACCACGTCCGCAGATTCTGCCCGGCCAGGTCATTCGTCTTTCTCTTCCCGGCCAACTTCTCGCCGGCCACGAAAAGCCGAAAGATCGGGTGATCGCACGCATCGCCGCGGACGAACTTGCCCGCTGGTTAAAAAACGCCGGCGTCGAAAAATTGCGCGCGCACACCTGGCGTGAGGTCGCGATTCTTTGTCCGCGACGCGATTGGTTGCGCACGATGGCGATCGCGCTGCGCAAAGTCGGATTGCCCGTGGAAGTGCAATCGGAAAGTGATCTGCAAGCCGACTCGCCCGCCTACGCCTGGTTGACCGCGCTCTGCACGATCATGGTCGAGCCGCGGAATCACTACGAAATTGTCGGCGTCCTGCGCGAAATCTACGGACTCTCGGACCACGACCTGGCGATTTTTTCGGAGGCCAACGGGAGCCGTTTTCAGATTGAAACTGCCGTCGCGTCCGCCGGCGTGATCTCTTCGCAAATCGCCGAGCTCGCGGAGCTGCGCGCTTCTCTCCAAAGCTTGCCGCTGTTTGCCGCGATCGAGCAATTGCTCGCGCGCACCGCCTTGCGCGCCCGCATCGCTTCGCTCCCCGAGGAAGATTTTAAGAACCCGCTCGCTGATCTCGACACTTTGCTTACGCTCGCCGCCGAATCCGCGGCGGCTGGCGGGACGCTCGCCGATTTCGCGGAGCGTTTGCGTTCCGAGATGGAACGTCCGCGCCCAGTGCGTCTCTCGGATGAAAATGCCATCCAGCTAATCACCGCGCAGAAAGCGAAAGGTTCGGAATGGGACGCGGTCATCGTGCCGTTTCTCAGTCGCCGCATCGTCGGCTTCTGGCCGCGTTATCCGTCGCTCATTCGCGTCCCCGGGGGCGATCAAGTAATCGCCGCGTTGCACAAGGAAGATCGCGAAAGCGAAATCAAAGAGGCCTACAAAAAATTGCGTCGTCAGGAAATGGAACGCCTGCTTTACGTCGCGCTCACACGCGCGCGGCACACCCTCGTGCTCGTGGCCGATCGCGAACTTTTTTCGCATCGCAGCGATCGGCTGGCAGATGATTCGCAGCTAAAGTTTTTGCGGGGCGATCGCCATGAATCGAGTTACGCCGCGCTCGAAACGCTTTCGAAAAATGCCGAGGCCTGCGCGCAAACTTCAGCCTCCTGGGAAGAAAAACGCGCCGCGGTCGCGGAACCGAAACTCGCGCTCACGCCGCTCGATTCCGCCACGCGGGAGCGCGCCCGCGCGCACGCGTCCGATTTCATTCGCAAACAAAATCCCAGCGGCTACGGCGAGGAACTCGAATCGTCCGGGGCGACGATCCCCGCGCGTTCGCTCGCGGATAATCCGGCCACGCTTTACGGCAGTTGGTGGCACACACTCTTTCAACATTTCCCCTGGACGAGCGGAGCCGCCCAATGGCAGACCGCTTTCCACGCGCTGCAACCCAGCTCGCCTGATGCTGCTCGTTCCGAGCGCGAATGGAAATTATTCGCGAAGACGCCGGCGGATTCCGCATTCATGCAATTTCTCGGGCGTCCCGGAATTGTCGCGCACACCGAGTTTCCATTTTTGTGGCGCATCGATCAGCGCACCTGTCTTGAAGGCGTGATTGATTTGCTCGTGATCGATCCGGAGGCGCGGAAATGTTTGCTCATCGATTGGAAAACCAATCACGTCACGCGCAAGGATTTGGAAAAATTGCGGACGCGTTATCGCCCGCAACTCGCGGCCTACTGGAACGCCGTCAGCGAGCTGACCGGTTTCGCGGTGGCCGCCGGTCTCTATTCCACCGCCACCGGAAATTTCCTGACCGATGATCAGGCCGAATTGAAAAAGGAATGGGCGCGTCTCGCGAAACTGCCGTCGGAAAAAATGCGCTCCGCGATGGCGCCGGACGAGATCGCGCCACGCATTTAGATTGAAAAACGGAGCGACAATGCAGAATAGCCGGATGCGCCTGGGCCAGTTCGCATTCCTCGTCCTGATCTGCGCGCTCAGTTCCCAGGCCTTCGCGCAACGCCGCCTCACACTCGAAGAAGCGATCGATCTCGCGAAGCGGCAAAACCCCGAGATCGTGATCGCGCGCAAGCAAGTGGAAGCGGCGCGCGGCGGCGTCATCGAAGCGCGCTCCGGTTATTTGCCGTCGGTCGTCTCGAGCGGATTGCTCCGTCAACGCGAACAGCAGGAACAATCGCGGCTGCGGCAGGACGATTACAACGCCTCCCTCCGCGTGGTGCAGAATGTTTACACCGGCGGAGCGGTCCGCGGGAACCTGGCGATCGCGCGTTTGCTCCGAGAAAAACGCGAGCTCGAGTTGGCCGCGATCGTCGACCGCGTGACCATGGATTTGCGGGTGGCCTATTACGAACTTCTGCTCAACCGCGCGAAGATCGGCGTCCGCGAACAATCCGTGCGCGTGATGCAGGAGGAATTAAAAACGCAGCGAGAACGCCTCGCCGCCGGCACCGTCGGAGAACTCAACGTTCGGCGCGCGGAAGTCTCGCTGGCTAACGAGCAGCCGGAATTATTCGATGCCCAGGCGCGTCTGCAGAATTCCTATCTGCGCGTGGACGAGCTTTGCGGCCTCGACGCGCGCACTCATTCGACCGCGCCGCAGTTGGAAATCAGCGGCGAGCTGCGTTACCTCCCGCGCCATCCTGATCTCAACGAATGTCTCGCGCATGCCACCGCCACGCGGCCGGAAATGCGCGCCCGCCAGATCGATGTCGAAATCGAGGAACAACAATCGATCGTCGACCGCAGCGAGCTGCGCCCGCGGGTGGAAGTTTTTTCCGGCTACGAAGTTTACAACGAACGCGACCCACAGGTCGGGAGTGATCTTAATCACGGCTACGTCGTCGGCCTGAATGCCAGCTGGCACATCTTCGATGGCTTCGCGACCCGCGGACGTTTGCAGGCCACGCACGCGCGCCGCGCCGCCGCCGAGATCGGTTTGCAGGCGATGCAGCGCACGGTCGAAGCGGAAGTGCGCAGCGCGTTTTTCGATTTGCAGCAATCCGATCGCGTTCTCGAATCAGAAACGCAGAACGTCGAAACCGCGAGCGAATCGCTCGAGCTGGCGCGCGGAAATCTCGGCGCCGGGCTCGGGACGCAACTGGAAGTTTTGCAGGCGACGTCCGATGTCACTCGCAGCCGGAGCACCCGCCTGAGCGCAATTTATTTGCACAACGTCGCCCTCGCCCGCCTCGGTCGCGCGACTGCGCGTGAACCCGATTCGCTCGGCTTGGTGACGAAATTGCCTAACGAGACTGAAAGCAAACGACAGACGCGGGCGCTGCAGATGGCGCAACCGCCGAAGGCCTTGAGCAACCGATGAAACGCCTGCTCGTTTGCGCATTCGCGCTGGGCCATTTCGCTCGACTGCAGGCGATCACGCTCGACGACGCGCTCGCCCGAACCCTGGCGCACAATCCACAAATCCACGAAGCCAAGCTGGCGCTTGAAGAAGCTGCCGGTCGTCGTCTCGTCCTGCGCGCGACCGGTTTGCCGGATGTAAAAATCGACATTCCGGCGGGCGCGCAGGGCGGAAAACGCGCCGGCGAGAACACTGTCCAGCCGTTCGCCTTCGCGCAGGGTTACCTGCGGCAACCGGTTTTTAACGCGCGCATTCCGGCAGCTTATCGGCGCGGCAACATCGAAGTCCTGATCGCAAAACAGCGGCTCAATCTCGCCGTCCTCGAGCAACTGCATGCCGCCCGGATTGCCTTCTACACCGCCGCGCATCACCAATCCTTGCACTCGTTAGGCGAGGAACAACGCGCGCGCCTGACAAAGAATGTCCGCGCCCAAAGCGATCGCTATCAACTTGGGGAAGCACAGCGCGGCGCGGTCACGGTTGCCCGTTTGCTCGAGCAGGAATTACCGCCGCGCCTGGAAGAATCCCGCCGCACCAGTAACGGCGCCTTGCTCAAACTCGCCGAAATCGAAGGCGAGAATCTCGACGCGTCCGCGCAGCTTCCAACTGTCGACGGCGCGCTCGAGTTCACACCGGTGCTGATCGATGTGGAGAACGAGTCCCGCGAGGCCTCGCAAGCGCGCCCGGACCTGGTGCTCGCGCGTTTGCTGGTGCGCGCGGCGGCGGAAGACCAGCGGATCATCGAGGCCGCTTATCTCCCCGCGATTAACGCGGAGATTTCCGGTAATTACATTCCGGTGACCGACATTCGCACCGGCAGCAGTGGCTCCGCGCGGCGTTCGGACGACATCATTTCGTCCGAGCTGCGCTTCGGCGGGACTTACAGCTGGCGCGTGATCGATAACGGAAAAACGGGCGGCGCAGTCCTTCGCGCCAAAGCCGCGCGTGCAATTAACGAGACCGTGCTCGCGCGTTTGGAAGCGGAAATTCCGCGCGAGCTCCAGCGCATCCAGAATAACCTGCGCGCGCTCGATGCGCGCCATGCCGCCTTGAGCAAAGCCGCTGTGGTCGCGGAACAAACCGTCGCCGATGTGCAAAACAATCTCGCGCAAGGCCGCTCCTCGCAGCTCGAGTATCGCACCGCCGAAAGCAGTTTTTTAGAAACGAAAGCCGGACTGCTGACGGTGGCTTTCGAACAAAATCTCGCCCTCGCCGAACGTGATCGCGTCACCGGGCGCTACTTTCACTTTGCCGGCGACACCGGCGCGAACGTGCGGTAGGAGGCTGCGTTGAAGTTTTCTCTCTCGAAGAAGTTGCTGGCAACGCTGGTCGTCGGGTTGCTCGTAATCGCGGCGCTGCTTTGGTACGCGCTCGCGCCGGTGGCTGAGGTCTCGTTAGTCCGGCGCGGCACCGCGATCGCGGCGGTGTACGGAACGGTGCGAATCGAACCGACGCTCGTCATCCCGGTGCGCGCGCAGAACGCCGGGTTCATTCATCTGGCCGACCCGTTTTCCCTCGGGCGCGCGGCCATCGGCAAGGCGCTTCAGAAAGACGAACTGCTGGCAACGATCGCAGATGAAGCGACCGCGCGGCAGTTGAAGCAGGCGCGCACCGATCTGCAAGCGGCGCGGCAACGCGCGGAACTTCCGCTGCCGTCGTCGGAGCCCTCTAAAGTGGCAGAAGATAATGTGCAGCGGCTCGAGAAGCTGACCTCATTGAGCAACGTCCCAGCAGTTGAATACGAAAAAGCGAAAAGCGAAGTGACCCGCCTGCGCGGCGCGCTCGAGTCCGAACGAATCGAGCGGGATCGCAATCTCGCGATGCTCGACGAAGCCGCGAAAAAGCTCGAAGCGCAGATGAAAAATTCCGAGATCCGTTCGCCGATGGATGGCTTGCTGACCAACATCAAAGCGATCGATGGAGAGCTGGTCGCGGAAGCGAACGAGCTCTTCACCGTGTCCTCGCGCAAAAATTATGTGCGCGGCGAAGTGAACGAAGAAGACGTCGGCGAAGTGAAGATCGGGATGAAAGCGAAGCTGCAGGTCTACGCATTTCGCGACCGCGAGTTCGTCGCCAAAGTGACCGCCATTTTGCCGGCGGCCGATCCCGAGACGCAGCGTTACACCGTCGTCCTCGAACTGGAAAATCCGCCCGAGAACCTGCTCGCGGGCATGACCGGGGAGATGAACATCATCATTGGCCAGCACGGAAACGCGCTCCTCATCCCGACGCGTGCGCTCACGATCGATCAAGCGCTCATCGTCCGCAGTCACATCGTGCATGCGCGCACGATCGAGGTCGGCTATCGCACGATCGATTTCTCCGAAGTGCGCGGCGGTTTGAACGAAGGCGATCACGTCATCGTTTCCGATCAGGATAAATTCCGGCCCGGCCAATTCGTGCGCGAGCGCATCCTCGAGCCGGCCGCACCCGCCGCGAAACGGTGACGCCGCCGCTCTACATCGCGGTGCGTTTTCTGTTGCACCGAAAGCGCGCGTTTTTTCTCAGCCTTGCGGGCGTCGTTTTTGGCGTCGCCATTTTCATCTGCACGCAAGCGCAGACCGCGGGGTTCCAGAAAAATTTCGTGGATTCAAATCTCGGGAGCAACGGCGGCCTCATCCTGAGCGAGCGCATCCAGCCGCCCGTCACCGGACTCCCGGTTTCACCGAGAATTTCCAACACCAGCGCATCGCATCGCCGTTACCTGGAAGGCATTGACGATCCGAGCGGGATCATGCGCGTGAGCCGGCAATTTGCCGATGTCGCGGCTTGCACGCCGGTCCTGCGCGGGTTGCTCAGCGCGCGCGCCGGGTTCGAAAGCGCGACCGTGCGTTTGTTCGGAATCGATCCCGATACGCACGCGCTCACGACTAATCTGCGCCAACAAATCTCCGACGGGAGCTTCGACGATTTCCGGAACAATCCGCGCTCGCTCATTGTCGGTTCGCGACTCGCGGAAGCGCTCGGCGTGAAGGCCGGCGACACGCTGCAATTGCTCTCGCCCGGCGGCGAGTATCAGCGTTTCAGCGTGGCGGCGCTCGCGCGCAGCGGGATCGGCTCGGAGGACGCGAGCCGCATTTATAGCCATCGCAAAATTGCGCAGAGACTTCTGCTCAAGCCTTACAGCGCATCGATGATCATTTATAAATTGCGCAATCCGGAACGCGCGCCGGCCCTGGCGCAGCGCTTCGAGACGCTCTTCCACTACAAAGCCGAGAGCTGGCAGGCGCGCGAGCAAGGCAATCTGCAACTTTTCCAGACATTGCGCATCTCGGCCGCGGTCACGGTGTCGCTCATCATCCTGCTCGCGGGCTTTGGAATTTTTAACGTCCTCACCATGACCGTGCTCTCGAAATTAAAGGAGATCGCGATCCTGCGCTCGATCGGTTACCGCCGCGGCGACATCAGCGGAATTTTTCTTTGGCAAGGCGGGATGATCGCGGTCGCGGGGGCGATCATTGGCTGTGGTGTGGGTGCGCTCATGACCCTGGGCGTCTCGCACATTCCGATCAAAGTGCGCGGCCTGCTCTACGCGAATTATTTTCTCGTGAGCTGGGATTGGCGGCACTACGTCCTCGCCATCGTGCTCGCGATCATCGCGGTTTTCATCGCCAGCTACGTGCCGGCGCGGCGCGCGGGTTTGCTCTCGCCGGTCGTTACGCTGCGCGGCTCGAGTGGGTAAAATCGAGCGGACGAATTTGGATCGTCCAGAGCGCACGCGCGACATGCACCAGCGCGGTGGCCGCTTCCCACCACGCAATGACGACAAAAGCGCTCGCGGGCGTGCCGAGCAGCAACCCGATCGCGAAAATCCAGATGTAGATATTGCTGCGACCGCCTAACAAACGGATTTTTGCGTCGAGCGGTGTCAGCTCGTCGATCAAGCGTCCGTAGCGTCGGATGACGCTGAGTTTCGCCAACCCGTCGACACCTTCTGCGACGAGCAGCAAAACCAAATACCACCACGCGGTCGGCAGCAGTCCGGTGTGCCAGAGGGAAAACGCCAGTGCGAGCGCCCAGGCGAGTTCGTAGAAAGTGTCGAACCAATGCTCGAGCTTTCCGGCTTCCGAGGTCTCGACTTTCACGCGCGCTTGTTTGCCATCGAGGCCGTCGAGCACGCCGACGGCAAGAGCGCAGAGCGTTCCCGTCCCCAAATAACCGGCGGCAAAAAACAAAGCCGCGGCCCAGGCGACGACATTGCAGACGGCCGTGAGTTGATTCGGCGTGATCGAAGTTCGGCAAAGATGGCTAACGAAAAACGTCTCGATCGGCCCGTGCACGATTGCCGGCAAATCCTGTGAGCCTTTCTGCGCGGCATCGAGAATGCGGCGCTCGGCTTTCTTGCATTCGTCGGCTGTCGTCGGCGCTGGAAGGCAAAGTATCGGCAAATGGCGCCGCATGTTTAACGAATACGTCGGCAGCTCGGCGATTTCGATCACCCGCGCGTCCGCTTCCGGTTCGCCGCCATGCGAGACAAACGCGCCCGTAAGCCGCCCGTGGTCTAACAAGACGCACGGCTCCATTTGCGCGAGCAGCAACTCCAACAGCCGCGCGTCCCAAACGACATCGTCCGGCAAAGTCAGATGCAACTCCGACGATTCCGGCGCGATCTCGTGCGTCGCCTCGACCCGCGCGAGCGTCCGCAACAACCGCTCGCGCAACGTGATCCCGCACAGCTCGACCGACGCACCCGGTTCCCGGTTCAAAATGACAACCTGCATAGAGCGGTGGAAATTACCTCGAAGCTTCCGATGTTACGCAGCCGATGTCTGTTGCCGAATTAACTGCTCCCCCGCTCGCAGAGACGACCGCGGAAGACCGCGTCCCGGGATTATCGTTTCGTTTGCGATACAGCCCGTTGCTAGCACAGATGGTCATCGTGCGCCGCTGCAATCTCGCCTGCGCCTATTGCAGCGAGTTCGACAAAACGAGCGAGCCGGTCCCGTTCGCCACCCTCGACGCGCAACTGCGGAAGCTGAAAAATCTCGGCACCTTTGGCATCTCGCTCACCGGCGGCGAACCGACATTGCATCCGGATTTGCCACGTCTCGTTAGGCGCTGCCGCGAGCTGAAATTTTTCCGCACCGGCATGATCACGAACGGTTTCTTTTTGAAACCCGAGCTCATCCAGCAATTGAACGAGGCCGGGCTGCAGGAGATGCAAATCTCGATCGACGGCGTGAAAGGCAACGAGACCACGCAGAAGGTGCTGGATAATTTGCGCAAGCGTCTCGTCGGGCTACGCGATCACGCGAAGTTCAACGTCACCGTCAGCGGCGTCATCGGCGCCTGTCCGCCGGAGGAGGCGGAGGAAGTGGTCGCGTTCGCCACCGAGATGGGCTTCACGCCGCGCGTTCTGCTGGTCCACGATGAGCACGGACAATCAAAGTTGAGCGAGCGCGAACTGCAGGTCTACGAACGCATCGTAAAGAAGCTACCGAAAAGCTGGATGGATTTTTCCGGCTATCGCAAGCGCCTCGTGCGCGACGGCGTTTCGCCTTTCAAATGTCGCTCCGGCAGCCGCTATCTTTACATCGACGAATTCGGACGCGTGAACTGGTGCGCGCAGACGCGCGAGGTCTGGTCGAAGCCGCTCCTGCAATACACCCGCGCCGATTTGCGCGAGCAATTCCACACCCCGAAATCGTGCAACCCCACCTGCACCATCGGCTGCTCGCGTTCCGCCAGCCAGCTCGACAAATGGCGCGCGCAGGGCGTTGCTTGATCACTCGTTAGGCCATCGTGGACATGCCCTCCGACATCTGGTTGAGCTGTCGCAACCTCGAACGCTATCTCGGCGAGGAAGATTCGCGCGTGCATGCATTGCGCGGGGTCTCGCTCGATCTCGAGCCCGGCAGCGTCCACGCCATCGTCGGCCCGTCCGGTTGCGGCAAGAGCACGCTCCTTTATCTGCTCGGCCTGCTCGATCGTCCGGACGCCGGCACGCTCACGATCGATCACCAACTCGTTTCCGGATTACCCGACAACGAACTGTCGGCCAAACGCAATCAACTCCTCGGTTTCATCTTTCAATTCCACTTCCTCCTCGAGGATTTCACCGCGGCGGAGAACGTCATGATCCCGATGCGCCGGCTTGGGCAATTGAGCGAGCTGGAGATGTCCGCGCGGGCGGCGGAATTACTCGACGCGGTCGGTCTGGGCGAAAAGCGCGCCCGTCCCAGCCGTCATTTATCCGGCGGCGAACAACAACGCGTCGCCATCGCGCGCGCGCTCGCGAACGATCCGCGCGTCATCCTCGCCGACGAACCGACCGGGAATCTCGACAGCGCCAACTCCCAACGCGCCTTCGAGTTGCTGCAAAAAATCGTCCGCGAGGGCAACAAGGCGCTCCTCCTCGTGACCCACAATCCCGCGATCGCTCAGGTTTGTGATTGGATTCACGAGATGCAGGACGGCCTCATCGTCTCGACGCACGCGCGCGCCGCATGAGCGCGGCTGCGGGCGCGGCGCGGTTCGCAGCACTTCGATTCTGTCGCTGGCCGCGTTGGTTCCCCCGCGATGTGCTCTTGCCTTTCGCCGTGACCCGGTTGCTCCTCGCCGCAGTCGCGTGGATCGGATTTCAAATTTTTCCGTTCTCGGCGAAGCCCGACAAATGGGAGATCGGTCGCACGGGCATGATCGTGCCGACCAACGGCGGGGCATTTTCCGGCAGCCATCGTTTCGTCAACATGTGGTCACGCTGGGACAGCGAGTGGTATCTCTCGGTCGCGCAGCGCGGCTACTCGTTCAATCCGGGTCGCGATTCGAACGTGGCTTTCTTTCCGCTCTATCCAATCGCGGTCCGCGCCTTGCACGCGGTCATGCCTTGGGCGAGCGACGCCGGCTGGCTCTGCGTCGGCATTCTTCTTTCGAATCTCTCACTCGTCGTGGCGTTGGCCTACCTGCATCGGCTGGTTCGACTCGATTATGACGAAGCGCTGGCTACGCGCGCGGTGCTCTATCTCTGTCTCTTTCCGACGACGTTCTTTCTTTCCGCGTTTTACTCGGAGTCACTCTTCCTCGCCGTCGCCGTGAGCGCTTTTTATTATGCGCGGCGCAGTCGCTGGATACTCGCCGGTTGTCTCGCTGGCGTGGCTACGCTGGGTCGGCCGCCGGGCGGGTTGGTCGGCGTCGCCCTGGCGCTGGAATATTTCGCGCAGAAGAAATTTCGCTGGCGCGCGATCAGGGCGGATTGCCTCGCACTGGCGCTTGTGCCGCTGGCATTGTTCGGGCATCTCGCGTTTTTGCGCTGGCGTTTCGGCGATTGGTCCGTTCTCTCGAAAGCGGAATCGGTTGCCCACTGGTCGCGCAAATTCACTCCCCCCTGGATCACGCTGGGCACCTTCTTTCAGCGGCCACATCTTGGCGCGGGCACCCACGATTCCTATCTCGATTTGCTCGCGACTCTCGGCCTCCTCGGCCTAACGACTTATTCCCTGTTCCGACTGCGCCTGAGTTACGCCTTCTACGCCAGCATCACCCTTCTCTTTCTCCTCTCCTGGCGGTCTCTGAACTCGATGCCGCGCTTCGCGGTGGCGATTTTTCCGATCATGATCGCGCTCGCCCTGCTCGGACGGAGCGTGATTTTTCATCGCGCCTACGTGGTCATTTCCGGCGGGATCGCACTCGGTTGCATGATCGCGTTTTCACACTGGGTTTGGCTCGGCTAGAGCGCCCTGCTTCCGCCGCAGGAGATGATCGAGCACCTCGCGATCGCTGCGATCCAAACCAACGAAACGCCACGCCGCGAAATACCCGGCGAGATAAACCACCCCAGCCGCGATCTGCCAAAGCGGCGCGCGGGAAACGAAACACACCGCGAGCGCGAGTGGAGTCGCGAGCAGAGCCGCCAGCCATGGCTTGAGCAATGCGCGCCATGGCCAATGCCAATCGAGCATGCGCGGAATCTGCCAGCCGCGCAGCAAGCCCTGGATAGTGTACGGAATTAACATTCCGAGCGCCGCGCCCAAGGGGCCGAGCGCGGGAATCAAAATGAGGTTGCAGCCAATGGCAGCGACGAAAGCGATGAGCGCGTTGCCGAGATTCATTCGTGGCCGCTCGACCATCAGAATCGTCTCGCCTAAACCGACGAACGCATTCAAGCCGCAGGCCGCTCCGACGATCGCCAGCCACACTCCACCGCGCGCAAATTCGGCGCCGAAAATTCTCATGAGCGCGCCCCCGCTCAAAGCGAGCACCGCCAGCGCGGGCAAAAGAAGCGCGAGCATCCAGCGCGCGAGATAACCGTAGCTCGCTTCGGCGGCCCGCATCTGACCGGAGGCGATTTGCCGCGCCACCATCGGCATGAAAATCGGCATGAACGCCTGGCTCACCTTGCGGAGTCCGCTCGCGATCTCCACGGCCGCCGCATAAATCCCGAGCGTTATCAACGTCACCCCCGGCGCCCGGCCGACGAACCAGCCGAGCATGATCAAGTCGATTTGCATCACGCCCACATTGAGCAAATCGGACAACGCCAAGGGCAGCGACGCGTGCACTAATCGGCGCGTGAGATCGTCGCTCTCGCGCACGATCGGCGCCCGCGGTGTGGTCACAAACAAGCGCCTAACGAGTAGAAGCGCGACTACGCCGGAAGCGAGCGCGCTGGTGAGCGCGGCGATTTCCGGGGCCAACTCGCGCAAGCCCAAGGCGAACGCGACCAGCAACGCCGCCGCCGTCCCCAACGTGTCGGTGAGACCGCGCGAAAAAATGTCGTGGTGCATCACCGCCATCCCGCGCGACAAGCCATTGCTCACGCGGTAGAGCGCCACGCCCGGAAGCGCGAGCATCATCACCGCCGTGGCCCGCGCCAACTCGGGCCGCAAACCGCAACGCGCGCCGAAATTCCAAACCACAAAAAAACCCGCGAGCGCCAGCGCCGTTCCACTCACGAGGCAAAGCGCGACCGCGGTCCGCATCACTCGGCAACTGTTCGCACGATCTCCCACCGCTTCCGCTTTGGCGACGAACGCGATCGTCGTGTAGTCGAGGCCAAGCGTGGCAAACTTGCTCAACAAATCCATCGCCGCCCAGGCGAGACCGAAAATCCCCAGCGCCGCGCTCCCGAGCAAACGCGCCACCAAGAGCATGAAAATGCCGCGCAGCGTCGAGGCCAGAAACGCCAGCGTGTTCACGAAGGCCCCGCGCGCGAGGGTCGCGCCTAACGAGCCATGGTCCGGCACGCTCTCAGGCTCGCGCGGCCGCGGCGTCATGATAAACCTCCAGCGTTTCCCGCGCGGCGCGATCCCAGGAAAAAACTCCCGACCGCGCGAGGCCCGCTTCGCCTAACGAGCGCTGCAGTTCCGCCGACGCTGTCACGTCGCGCAACGCGTTGGCCAAAGCCGCCGGATCGTCCATCGGAAAAAGCCGCGCTGCGCCCGCGGTGATCTCGCGAAAGGGCGCAATGTCGCTCGCCACCACCGGGCAGCCGCAAGCCATCGCTTCCAACACCGGCAAGCCCACGCCCTCGTAAATCGAAGGCTGAATCAGCGCTCCGGCGGCTTGCATTAACACCGCCACATCTGCCTGCGTCACACGGCTCAGCCAAACAAGGCGATCGGCGATCCCGAGTTTATTCGCCAGTGCGGCCAAACCTTTCCCGCTGCGCAAACGCTGCAACAACACCAGGCGCCACGGTCGCGGAACTTTTGCGGCGAAGGCGGCCAACGCCATCGCGTGTCGTTTTGTTGGAGCATTCGCGCCGACCAACAGAAGATAAGGCGCGTCGCTGCCGGTGAGTTCGCTGGCTTTTTTTTGGGCGACGTCGCGATCAGCCGCTGGTTGGAAAACTGCGTCCGCCGCTTCCCAAATCACGCGCACGCGCGGCGCCACTTCCGGCAGGAGCGCGATCATGCGATCGGCGGTCGCCTGCGTGACCGCGATCAGGCGCGTCGCTTTGCGCAGCGCGCGCCAAACCGCGCGCTGGTAGTAGCCGCTGGTGAAAATGCGTTCCGCGCCCTGCATGTGCAGATCGGGCCGCTCGATCGACATCACGTCGTGCATCGTGACCACGCTCGCGCAGGGCACACCTTGCGGCAGAATATTTTGCGGCGTGTGGAAAACATCGATGCCGTCGAAGGAAGCAAACAAGCGTGGCCAAAAAATCGTCCGCGGCGAATTCGGATTTGGCCTAACGACAAGTTCGCGCGCGTTCGCTGCATTCGTTAGGTGACGTCCCGCAAGCCGGTGCGCCCAAAAAACAAATTCATCCGTCGCGCCCAGGCTCGGCAGCCGCTCGACCAGCGCTTCCACATAAGTCCCGATGCCGCTCGGTTTCTCGCGAATGTAACGCGCGTCAAAAGCGATCCGCAGCGACCGGCCCGGCGCGAGCGTGGACCGCTCCTGCGTGGGTTGAGATTGCGAGTTGCCGTGGCTCAAAACGAGAGGGACAAGTCTAGACCATCATCGCGCCGTCGCTCTCCCGTTTCTCGAAAATTTGCCGAAAGGAAAACCGCCGCTTTTGAAGAAAATTTTCCTCACCGGCGCGAGTTCCGGCATCGGTTTGGCCACGGCGAAAGCGCTCCTCGCCGACGGGCATGAAGTCTGGGGCACCTCGCGCGATGCCACGCGCTTGCCGCAGCTCGCGCGCTTCCATCCGGTAAAGCTCGATCTCACGCAGAGCGCTTCGATCGACCAAGCCTGGACGAGCGCGCTCGCCGAAGCTGGCACCTTCGATGTCGTGATCAACAATGCGGGCGCCGGGCATTTTCACGCCGCCGAGTTGCTGTCACGCGAGGTGATGCTGGGGCAATTCGAGTTGCTCGTTTTCGGCTCGATCCATTTGAGCCAGCTCGCGCTCGCCGCGATGCGCGCGCAAAATCGCGGGCTGCTGATTAACCTCAGCTCGCTCGCGTCGCGGTTGCCAGTTCCATTCACCGCCGCCTACAACGCCGCCAAAGCAGCGATGGCGTCGTTCACCATGACGATGCAACTCGAGCTCGGGGATTCCCCGATTCGCATCGTCGATCTGCAGGCCGCCGACATCAGTACCGAGTTCAACGACAGCGTCGTGCGCGCGCCAACGCCCGATGCGCAACTGAACGAGTGCATGCAGCGCGCGTGGCAGGTGATCGATCACAACATGAAAAACGCGCCCAAACCCGAGCTGGTCGCGCGACGCATCATTCGCCTGGTTCACGAAAAAAATCCGCCTCCGCGCGTGACCGTAGGCGACAAGTTCCAGGCGATCATCGCCCCGATGATTTTCGCCCTCCTGCCGCCGCGCCTGCGCGTTTGGGGCCTGCGCCAGTACTACAAAATCTGATGACCACCGAGGCGGTGATTCTGATGGCGGGCGCCGGCTCGCGCCTGGGCCACGCGGACGGGGCAATCGCCAAACCACTCGTGCAGATCGCGGGCCGACCGCTGATTTCCTACACGCTGGAGGCGCTGGCGCGCATCGGCGTGACCACCGTGCACGCGATCATGGGCGAGCAAAGCGCCCGCCTAACGAGTACTGTCGCCGAGCTCCTGCCGGCGACGATGAGCTTGCACGCGATTACGAACCCGGCCTGGCAAAAACAGAACGGCGTTTCCGTGCTCTGCGCGGAGCCGCACGTGCGCGCGCCTTTTTTTCTCGCGATGGGCGATCATCTTTTCGACGCGGCGATTTTCGAAAATCTTTTGCGCACTGCGGATCCGCGGGATTTGAATCTGGCGATCGACCGCAAGATCTCGTCCATCTTCGATCTCGACGACGCGATGAAAGTGCAAACGCACGCCGAACGCGTCACCGGCATCGGCAAAACGCTCGCAGCTTACGATGCCATCGACACTGGCCTCTTTCTTTGCCCTAACGAGTTGTTCGATTACCTGCGCCGCGCGCAACGCGCGGGCGATTGCAGCCTGGCCGACGGCGTCCGGCTCATGGCGGCGGACGGAAAAGTGCGCGCGTTCGACATCGGCGACGCCTGGTGGCAGGACGTGGATACACCGGAGATGTACGCGTACGCGGCCGCGCATTTTGCCGGCGTGGCCTCGCCTCAAAGCGCGCGCCGATAAATCCGGTAGGTCTTGTAGCGGTGCGCGCCGATCGCTTCGAGGAAGCGATTGATCAGGCGATTGTTTTCCAGGGTCATGCTCAGCTCGCCCGTCCAACCGCGTTTGAGCATGCTCTCCTCTATCACCTGCAGGACGAGCATCTCGGCGATGCCGAAACGGCGAAACTTTTTCACCACGCCGAGCGCGACCAGGCGGCCGCGTTTCAAGCGGCTCTTGTAATAGAGCAACTTCGCCAGCCCAATCGGCAAACCGAAACTCGTTAGGCGGCCGTTGATGTGTTTGAAGGCGGCGTTGATATCGGGCACGGCGAGAATAAACCCGGCGGGCTCGCCTTTTACTTCTGCGACCAGGACAAGCTCGGGCACGGCCAGCGGTTTCAGCTCGTGCACCAGATGATCGAACTCGCTCTCGGTAAACGGCACGAAGCCCCAGTTTTTTTCCCACGCCTGATTGTAGATCGCGCGCAGCCGCCGGCTCTCGTCGCTGAGCTGCTTCATGTTAATCGGCCGGATGGTCACGTCGCTTCGATCGCCAAAACGCGCCGCGATCCGCCGCAGGCGCGCCGCCGCTTCGTGCGGATCGGAGAACCACCAGGCGAACCAATCCATCTCCTTCACAAAACCGGCGCGCTCGATCAGGCCCGCGTAGTATGGCGGGTTGTGCGAGGTGAGCAACATCGGCGGATGCTCGAAGCCGTCGATGAGCAAGGCGCAAACGTAATTGGTCGAGTAATCGATCGGACCCATGATCGCGTCGCGCCCACGACGGCGCAGCCAGTCCGCCGCGGTTTGCAGGAGCGCGTCCGCCACCGCCTGCTCGTCGATCGTTTCAAAAAGTCCAAACGCACCGAGGTTGGTGCCGTGCTCGCGATTGTAATTTGGATCGTCGCTCGCCATGATCCGGCCGACGATTTCGCCGCCGCGGCGGGCGAGAAAAAGCGCCGCGTCGCCGTGTTGATAAAACGGATGCTTCGCCCGATCGAGAAACTCGCGGCGCTCGAGGATGAGCGGCGGCACCCACGCCGGATCGTGCGCGTAAATGCGCCAGGGGAACTTGATGAAAGCATCGCGCTCCGCATTCGAAGCGACCTGCGTGATTTCGATCTCCGGCACCTCCGCTTCATGTCAGCGGGCCGCGACGCGGGCGCAAGACGGAAATGATTTTGCACTCCCCGCCAAACTGCGTAACAGCAACGGCCTCGTGACGCCGCCCCCAGGCCCATCTCTCCCCGCGCGCGGGCTCGCCTTTCAAGCCCGCGAAATTGAGGAGCTCGCGGACGTGTATTTTTTTCGTCCGCTCGGCATTCTCGTGGCTCGACCCGCGGCGACGCTCGGGTTGACGCCGACGCAGATCACGTTCGCGAGCATGTTGGTCGGCGTGCTTGGCGCCGCACTGCTTTATGATCCGCGGCTCGGGCTGCCCGCTTTCGTTCTCCTCATCGCTTACAGCATTCTCGATTCGGCCGATGGCCAACTGGCGCGTCTCACCGGCCAGGTGACGGAACTCGGGCGGGTGCTCGACGGCGTGATTGGCTACGTGGTTTACACCGCGCTTTACCTCGCGCTCACCGCGGGATTGCTGCACCGCGGCGCGTCGGGCACGATCGTTGTTTGGATGTTGCTCGCGGTGATTTCGAATATCGCGCAGGCGCAGATGTACGATTACCACCGTCACCACTACGTCAGCATTGTCGTCCGCGGGACTATCGTGCGCGATGATCCGGCAAAAATTTCATCGCCTCTGATCGCGTGGATTTACCGAGGTTATCTGGCTCTGCAGCGCGGACTCAATGGCTTGCACGGAGAAGTGGAAAAACGGATCGGCGCGCGCGCCCATGACGGTGTCGTGCCAGCCCCAGATCAGGCGCGCTATCGCGCCTGTTTTTACCGACCGGTGCGCGGCTGGAATTTGCTCGGCGATAACACGCGCTTCTACGCCATCGGGCTGCTCGCGCTCATTCATCGGCTCGATTTGTTTTTTTCTTTCATCGTTGTGCCGATGAACCTGGCTCTGGTTGCGCTCTGGTTTTGGCAACGCCAGGCCGATCGCAGATTTTTGCGCTCATGATCCGCGCGCTTCTTTTCGACATGGGCGGGACGCTCGATGGCGACGGCGGGCATTGGCTGGAACGCTTTCTCGCTCTCTATCGCCGCTTCGGCGTGGAGCTGCCGCGTGAGATTCTGCGGGACGCCTTCGACGAAGCCGAGCGCCGCTCGGCGACGGATGAAACGATCGCGTCGGCGAATTTTTTGCAGATGATCGAGCTGCATGTGCAATGGCAGTTCACCCGCCTTGGCCTAACGAATGCAGCGCTCGCGCGTCGCCTGGTCGACGGCTTCGTCGGTCCCGTGAACGAGGCGGTCATCGCCAACGTCGATCTGCTCGCGCGGCTGGCGGCGCGCGGTTTCGCGCTCGGCGTGGTCTCGAACGGCTGCGGTAACGTCGATAAACTCTGCGACGATTTCGGTTACGCGCCCTTTCTTTCCCTGGTGGTGGATTCGCGACGCGTGGGTATTTTCAAACCCGATCCCGCCATCTTTCAGTATGCCGCCGAGAAAATGGGCCACGCTCCCGAAGTCACCATGATGATCGGCGATTCTTTCGAGCGCGACATTGTGCCGGCCAAAAAGATCGGCATGCAAACCGCCTGGCTGGCCGGCAACGCGACGACCAGTTGCTCCGATCCGGCGCTGGTCGACTTGCGGCTCACCCGGCTTCCCGATTTAGCCGACGCGTTGCCATGAAAGCAGGCATCCTCGCGGCAGGCCGGGGCGAACGTCTGCGCACCTCGGCAAATCCGCTCAAGCCATTGATCACGGTGCACGGTCGCACTTTGATCGAGCACGTCTTGCACTCGTTAGGCGAAGCCGGGGCCAGCGAGGTTGTGGTGCTAATCAACGGAGACTCGCGCGCGGTGCGCGCCCACGTGGAGACGCGGACCTGGCCATTTGCGCTGCGCTGGGTCGTCGAAACGACACCGTCCTCGATGCATACATTTTTGCGTCTCGTCGAAATCCTGTCCGCTGACGGCGATGCCGGACCGTTCCTGCTTTCCACCGTCGATACAGTCGCCGGCGCGCAGACCTACGCGCATTTTGCGAGTGCAGCTTGGCCGCGCAAATCGGCGCATGTGACGCTGGCGCTCACCTCACCGGGCGACGACGAAAAACCTTTGCTCGTCCGAGTCGACGAAGACTCACGGATCGTCGCGCTCGGTCCCGACGCGGCGCCTTCGGCCTTAGCGACCGCGGGTATTTACGCGGTGCGCGCATCGGTTCTCCGCGAAGCCGAGGCCGCGCGGAACGAGGGCGTCGACGCCTTGCGCATTTTTCTGGGCCGACTGCTGACGCGCGGGTATCGCCTGGACGGAATTCCGATCGCGCGATCGATCGATGTCGATCACCCCGCCGACATCGCCACGGCGGAAGCATTTCTGCGGAGCACGCATTCGTGAAACGTCTCCTCGGTTTGTATCGCGAAAAGCAATTTTCGCCCGGACGCCACGCGTCCAACGACGTCCTGATTCTCGAGCAGGTCGCCGAGCGCTTGCGCGCACGCGATTGTTTGGTCGAACTCGTCGCGCCCTCGGAAATCGGCAAGCGTCGGCACGAACACGCGTTCGTGGTCTCGATGTGCCAGGGGAAACCGGCTCTCGAAAAGTTGCTCGAATGGGAAAAGAACGGCGCGCGGATCATCAATCGGCCGCAGGCGGCTTTGAACACGCATCGCGATCGGCTGCCGGAAATTCTGCGCGCGGCCGGGCTGGCGTTTCCGCGCACGGAGTTGATCACGACGCGCGGGCCGGCGGAGCATGCACACGATCTGGACGGCGGACTTTGGCTGAAGCGGGGAGACGTGCACGCGGCCGTGCCCGCGGATGTACAATGGATCGATTCGCCCGCGCGCTTGCAAAACGGTTTGGAAGATTTCGCGCGCCGGCAAATTGAACGCGCCGTGCTGCAGGAACATCGCGCCGGCGATGAAATTAAATTCTACGGCGTGGGCGCGGATTTTTTTCATTGGTTTTACTCGAAGGAGAATCGCGCGCACCCGCCGGATCCCGCTGAGCTGCATGCGTTCGCGGGCCAAGCTGCCGCGGCTGCCGGTCTCGATATTTTTGGCGGCGATGTCATCGTCGCGCCCGACGGCAAACTGACCTTGATCGATCTCAACGATTGGCCATCATTCGCGCCCTGTCGCGAGCCGGCCTCCCGTGCGATAGCTGATCTCCTGATCGCTCGTCTCCATGCTGACTAAACCGCGCCCGCAAACCGCTTCCCGCACTAAAGCTGTGTTCGAAGCCGAGCAAGAATTCATCGCGCCCGGCGTGCAGACGATTGCGCTGCTTTCGGAGCTGGCGATCGCGCGCGGTGACGGTTGCACGCTGACCGATCTCGATGGCCGCACCTATCTCGATTTGAATGCCGGGGTTTCCGTGGCGAGTCTCGGCCACGCGCATCCGCGCTACATCGCGGCGTTGACCAGGCAACTACAGGCGGTCTCCGTCGGCAGTTTCGCCACGGAAGCGCGCGCTGCACTCGTTAGGCTGATTGCCGAACTCGCCCCCGGCGAGCTGAAGCGCACACAGCTTTTCAGCGGCGGCGCAGAGGCAGTGGAGGCGGCGATTCGTCTGGCACGCTCGTACACGAAGCGCACCGACATCGTCGGTTTCACCGGGGGCTTTCACGGCAAGACGGCCGGCGTTTTGCCGCTCTCGGAAGTCGATTGGAAAATGCTCGTCGGTCCGCTGCCGACTGGTCATCACCTCTCGCCGTACGCGGATCCGACACGCTTCGAAGGTTCCGCGGAAGAATGCCGGCAGGCGGCGATCGAGAAATTGCGCCAGGTAATCGAAGAGGAAATTGCGGGGCGGCCCGCGGCGATCTTGATCGAGCCGATTCAAGGAACGGCCGGCAACATCGTTCCCCCGCCGGGATTCCTGCGTGATGTCCACGAGGTGGCGCGGGAATATGGCGCGCTTTTGATCGCGGATGAAATGATCACGGGGTTCGGACGCACCGGGCGCATGTTTGGCTGCAACGCGGACGGTGTGGTCCCCGACATCATGACGCTGGGTAAAGGGATGGCGTCCGGTTATCCGGTGAGCGCGCTCGTTTCCACGGACGAGATTGTTTCGGCGAAACCATTTTCGCTTCCGAGTGCGTCGTCCTCCAGCTACGGCGGAAATCCCCTCGCTTCAGCCGCGGCCCTGGTCACAATTGAAACGATCGTGGCCGATCGCTTAGTGGAAAATTCTGCGAGCGTCGGCAGCGCCTTCCGGCGCGGGCTGGAGAAACTCGCGGGCGGACACCGTTCGCTCGCCCACATCCGCGGCGAAGGTTTGCTCATCGGCTTCGATCTGGTGGAGGATCAAGCAACGAAGCGGCTGCTGCCGAAAAACAGATGCGTTGATTTTTTCAAGAGCTGTCTGGCCGAGGGCTTAATTCTCATGGGTTACACGCCACGCGTGCGCGTGCATCCGCCGCTCATCCTAACGAGTGCTGAGGTGGAGGTTGCACTGTCCGCGCTGGGCCGTGTCTTGACTGCGTTGGAAGCGGAATAGCAGCGTGGTGCGCGGCGCGATTATCGGTTTCGGGCAGGTCGCGGAGCACGGCCATCTGCCGGGCTACGCGCAAACATCGGAAGTGCAGATCGTCGCGGTGGTCGATCCCGCGGAAGCGCGCCGCGCCCGTGCGCAGGAGTTGATTCCAGGGGTCGCGACCGTTTCCACCCTCGCAGAGTTGTCCGCGCGGCTGATTGATTTCGTGGATATTTGCACGCCCCCGGCGATGCATGGCGAGGCCATCCTGACGGCTTTGGAACACGGATGGGACGTGCTTTGCGAAAAACCGTTGCTGCTCGATTTGGCGGAAATGGAACAGGTGCGCGAGGCCGCAGCGACGTCCGGCCGTGCGGTCGTGCCGGTGCACAATTGGAAGTACGCACTAGTCGTTAGGCGCGCGACCGCGGCGCTCCGAGCGGGCGCGATCGGCGAGCTACGGCAGATCGAAATCGAAACGATTCGCACAGAAGATTGCGCGGTGGCGGACCCGGCGCGGCCGAATTGGCGGCGCGACCCGGCGATCGCGGGGGGCGGGATTCTCACGGATCACGGCTGGCACGCGATCTATCTCGCGCTGCATTGGTTCGGCGATGTGCCAACGGAAGTGAGCGCTATTCTGCGACGCGCTAGTCCTGCGACCGTCGAAAACGAAGCCCGACTAACTCTCGGGTTTCCAAATGGCGAAGCCCGAATTTTCCTGACTTGGACGGGAGCGCACCGCCGAAACGCGATTCGTTTCGTCGGTGAAAAAGCGCGAATGACGATCGATGACGACGTGCTCGAACTCGGAGACGAATCAATCAAGTTTGTCCCCGCGCTCTCGGCCGGCTCGCATCACCCGGATTGGTTCGCCGCCATGCTACCGGACGTGCTCGCCAGTTTTCGTGAACCCGCCCAGGCGCGCGCCGCCTTCGAGGAAGCGGGTCGTTGTCTCGCGATTCTGCGCGCCGCCTACGAGACCGCCAGCTGGGAAACCACGACTCGTTAGGCTACACTCGTTAGGCGGGCGGAGTTTTGTTCGCGCACGAACGTATCCGAGAGAATGTTCAGAGCTTCGTCCAAGTCGGCGCGTGTATGATTGGCCGTGACGCAGGCGCGGAAGCAAATGCGGTCCTGCGGGACGGCGGGATAATCCACCGGCGCGACAAACAAACCGCGCTGCCGTAATTCGTGACCGAGCCGGTACATCCGTCCGCGATCACCAACGATCAGCGGCATGATGTAGGTGGATGAGGCGCCAGTATCGATGCCGAGGCCGTGCAGTTGCATCCGAAAGTAGTCGGCGTTTTCCCACAGACGCGTGCGCAATTGCGGCTCGCGCTGCGCGATCTCGAGGGCCTTCAAAATTGCCCCGACAACCACGGTCGGTAGCGCGCAGGAGTAAGTGTAGGAGTGTGCGTAATAACGCAGGTAATCGAGCGTCTCCTTCGGCCCAGCGACGAAACCACCGAGCGCGCCGAATGCCTTCGAGAACGTTCCGTAAATCATCGGGATGCGATTTTCGACTGCGCAATGCTCGGCCGCGCCACGTCCGTGTTCGCCACAGGCGAGGATGGAGTGCGCTTCATCGATGAAGACGCTGGCCTCATGCGCTTCGGCCACGGAAAGCAGACGCTCGAGATCGGCGAAGTCGCCGTCCATCGAATAGATTCCTTCCACGATCACGAGTTGCCGTTTGCCCTTACGCTTTCGCAACGCTTCGTCGAGCGAGGCGGGATCGTTGTGCTCGAAACGCCCCAGCCGCGAGCGCGACAGGACCGCGCCGTCGCGCAGGCTCAGATGGGAACGATCATCCATGATGGCGACGTCGCTTTTGCGGAGTAATCCCGAGATCACCCCGAGCGCGCCGCCGAAGCCGCTATTGAAAAGCATCGCATCTTCGCGCCCGAGGAAATCTGCGACCGCGCGTTCGAGTTTGCGATGGAGATCGGTCATGCCGGAAAGCATCGGCGAACCGCACGCGCCCATGCCGTACTTGTTGAGCGCGGCGGCGGCAGCGGCGACCACTTCCGGGTGATTGGCCAGGCCAAGATAATTGTAGGAGCAAAGATTGACCACCGACCGCGATTTGCCGTCGTAGTTGAGCGCGGTGCGGGCGTCGGCGCTGTCGAGCAGTTCGGGCTCATAGAGTGTGGCTTCCCACGCGCCGCCTTTTCGCCATTCGGTGAAGGCGGCCGGCGGGATCAGTGGATCCTTACTATCGCCCACCACGAAGTCCCCCAGGCTAAGTCCGGCGTTGAATTCGGATTCGCGCTCGGGGATTGGCTCGCCGTTCATCAGGACGAGTTTGGATGGAAGTGGGGACGAACTCAACGCCATTGCTGCCCTAACCTGCCATCTTTCTGCGATTTTAAAAATCGCCACAAACAGACGCGCCGGCCGGCGTTCGAATCGTCGCTTATCCGCACGAACACGATTCGCCTAACGAGACCTTCAGGCGTTCCCGCGCTTCAATCGACCACGAACCACGACCAAACCAGTCGTTCCGAAGGCGAGAAGAGCGAGCGTGCTCCCGGTCTCCGGCACCGCGGCTTGACGGTTCGGATCGCGAATCACGTAATCCTGCCCCGGCCCCGTCAGCGCGGTCAAAATCGCCATCGGCCCCGTGTAAGTCGTCACCTGAGTGAGGAGCGCACCGGCGCCGTAATCGAATCCGAGGAGGGAAAAATTCGAGCCGCCGACAATTTCCCAAAGCGCAATTTGGAAGCCTGCCGCTTGCGACGCGGTCATGCTTGGAGAGTAAGCCATCCCCCAAAGTCTGCTGATCAGGAGGGCCTTGTCCGCGCCCATCGTGCCCGGGGGCTTGGGTGCGAGCGCGAGACTCGTAAAGGAATAACCGGTTGAACTCGACAGACTGAAATGAAAGGGATCGATGCAGAATGCGTTTGTGGCCAGGCCGTCGACGAGCAATTGATTGATCCCCGCAAGCACCGGGCCGGTATAAGTGCCACTCGGCGTATTGATGCCGGTCACGGAAATGTTGACGACGTGATAGGGAGTAATCCCGACTTCTTGGACGAGGATGGCTTGCGCTGGGATGGCGGCACCGACGAGCGAAGCAAGGAGTGCCAGATGGCTCATATGGAATTTCATACGCGCTATGGTTTATCTGAGTCGACCCACAAAAGGCAAGCATTTTTTGATAATATCAGTGCGGACTATATTATCCATACAGTCCTCGGTCCCGCGTCATCCCAAATTTCTCAGGCGTGCGAAAACACTGCCGCCGGCATCGACCGCTATCCCCGCGACGCAGCGGAACTTCCAAACATGATGGCGACCCTAACGGGATTCGAACCCGTGTTACCGCCGTGAAAGGGCGGTGTCCTAGGCCACTGGACGATAGGGTCGGAAGCCGGGCAATATCAGAAGCGCCATCGCGCCTTGCAAGTTATTTGGCGCCGCTTCAGCGATCATCGCGCGGCTGCGCGCCTAACGAAAGCAACAACTTTGCCGTCCGCGCAGTCGCGCCGCGATGGACTGCCAGCACACGCTCCGCATTTGCCACCAAGCGTTCCGCCGACGCCGGCTCGCGGAGTAATTCCGCGACACGTCCACGAAGCTCTTCGGCATTGCGGATTTCCAGCGCGGCTCCGTTCGCCAAGAGACTCCACGCGAGGGTGGCAAAGTTTTCCATGTGCGGCCCGAAGACAACCGGCTTGCCGGACAGAATCGGTTCCACCGGGTTTTGTCCGCCGTGAGCGCTCAGACTCTTGCCGATGAAAACCGCGGTCGCGACGCTATACCAATTCCGGAGTTCGCCAGTGGTGTCGAGCAGCAGGCAATCGGGAATCGACGCCGCGCTCGCTTGCGGAGAGTGGCTGCGCAAGGCGATCTTCAAGCCCAGTGTTTCCAGCTGCTCGCGTATCTCCGCGGTTCGCTCCGCGTGACGCGCGGCGATGATCAAAACCAACTCCGGGAACTCCGCGCGCAACTCCTGGAAAACCCGCGCGAGAATTATTTCCTCGCCCGGATGTGTGCTGCCGCCGAAAAGAACCGGCCGGCGCGAATCAATTCCAAAACCGCGCAGGATCTCCGCGGGCACGACCGACGTTTCAGGTTCTTCCACCGGGTCGTATTTGATGCTGCCAACGAGTGCGATCCGGTTTCGATCGACACCGAGATTCGCCCAACGCTCGAGGTCCACAGCTTCCTGCGCGCAGACCAAATCCAGACACCGAAATGTGGGCGCGACGATGGCGCGGAAGCGCCGAAAGCGCCGCTCCGATCGCGCGGATAATCGAGCATTCACCAGCGCAATCGGGATGCGGCGATGGCGCGCTTCCGCGGCGATGTTCGGCCAGACTTCCGCTTCGACGAGGATAATGCGCTGCGGGCGAATCAGACGCAACGCGCGGTGCACGATCGGCCAAAAATCTAGCGGGTTGTACAAGACTTCCATCCACTTGATCGCCTCGTTTTCCGCGACGGCGAAACCTGTGGTCGTGGTGGTGGTAAGGACACAATAAAAGCTCGGATCGAGTGCGCGTAATTCCTTCGCGAGCTTCAACGCGATCGCCACTTCACCCACGCTGACCGCATGAATCCAGGTGCGCGCTTGCGCTCCGATTCTTCGGCGCACTTCTGGTCGATAAATCGCGAAACGCTGGCCGAAGTTGCGCCGATAATTTCCGCGCCGCCGCATCTTCAAAAGATAGTCGGGCAGGAAAAAAAGCAGCACGACCGGAAAGAGCAGATTGTAGAGCAGCCGGATCATTCGGCTTCGGTCATGCGATCATTCCGCGGCGCGGCGTGCTCCAAGAACAACACTTCCGTCGCGCCATAGGTTTTCGCGCGTGCCACCTGCCAGATGGTGGCAAAGACTCCCTCGCCGGGGCGTTTTTCGAGCACGAAAGTTCCAGAAGGCTCGAGCAACTCCGCCAGCCGTTTATTTTCCAGCAGCATCCTGGTGAACACCCCGCCACTCTTGGATTTTTCATACGGCGGATCGGCAAAAATAAGATCGAACCTCTCGTTAGGCGAGCCGGCCGCGAGAAAGGCAAAAACTTCCTGGCGGCGAATTGTCCCGCGCACTTTTGTCCGCCGAAAATTGCGCTCGATCGCTGCCGCGGCCGCAAGATTGTCCTCCACAAAAACTGCGGAGGCCGCCCCGCGACTGAGCGCTTCGATCCCGAGCGCACCGGTGCCGGCGAAGAGATCGAGCACGCGCGCGCCGATGACCTCATCACCGAGGCTGGAAAAAATTGCCGCCTTCACTCGATCCATCGTCGGCCGGATATCGGACTTGGGCACATCGAGCCGAAGACCGCCGGCGCTTCCGGCGATCACTCTCATGGCGTGGGCAGCGCGGCCGGGGAATCGGGTGCAAGCGCCGGCTCGGCCGGTGTCTCCAACTCGCCCGGCGGCGCCCGCGGACTGGTCGGTGCAGCCGGTAATGGTGCCGCCTCCAGGATTTTCTTTTTGCGCAAACGATGCTCGCGACTGCCGCCTAACAAGCTGTTGATCACGCCGCCAAGATCGTTCAGATCGTGGCCGACCAGTTTCGCCATCAGGTTCGTCTTCGGTCGCTCCAGCGTTCCGGTAACCTGGAAACCAACCGCGGCGAAACCCGCCTCTGCGATTGGCCGAAAATGCTCGCGCAAGCCGCCGAAGAGTTGGCCACGAATTCTTTCGCTGATCGCCAGTTGCGATTCGAGTTTCATCCGCCCGCGAAAATCAATCGTCCCGTTCGCCGACAAGCGGATGTTCGGCGAAGCCAACAACAATTCATCGACCATGATTACGTCCGGCTCGATGTGAAATTTCATTTCGGCTTGATCGAGGTGCAGTTGGTTGAGTTCGTCGATTTGCAGTAATTGCCCGAGCGCCACCAAGAGGTTCAATTGCCGCACTTCGCCGTCGCGTAAATAAATTTCCCCAGCGCCCGCGAGTGCGTTCGGGTTCGCGGTCTTGCCAGTCGCTTCGAGCCGGCCTTCGATCCGGCCCTGCACCATGCCTTGGGGTCCGCCCGCTTCGGTCACGACCCGGTCGGCCTGCAATTCGTGGAACGCGACTTTCGCGGTGAAAGGCGAATCCGCTTCCGACGGGCGAACGGAAAATTCTCCGGTAATTTGCCCGCCGCCCGCGTGCGCGGTGATCTTCGAAAAACTGAGCTGCGCCGGGTCGTAGATCACCGGCGACTTGAGCTCGTTGAGAAAAAAACGATCGCGCAAAGAGATCCGGGCAATACTGGCGTCGCCTCGGAGCTCGTTGGAATTTCGCAAACTGGAGCGAAAATGAACGCCCTCAAAAGTCGCCACCGGCCGGCCGGTCATGTCGAGGAAATGAAAATTCCCACCGGTCAATTTCACGCGCTTAACTTCGGGCGTGAATCCGCTCGCCGCGTTTTCCTCCGCGTTGGCGGGCTTCGAATTCGCGGCCGGCGCGACGCCGGTTTGCGCAGTGGCGGCGGCGGAATTCCCCGACACCGCCGCGGCGGGTGGATTCACCGGCGGTTGCGCGGGCGTTGCTGGTTCTTCCGGAATCGGCCTTGAGGGCAGGCGCCATTTTCCATTCTTGTTTTGCGCCCAAACGACGTTCGGATTGACCAGCGCGATCTCGTTAATGATCAAACGCCCGGAGAAAATCGAGCCCAACCGAACGCGCAAACGAAAGGTATCGGCGCGCAAAAAATCGCCCGCAGCCGCTTCATCCCCCTGAGGCATGGTGATGCCTGTGAGCTTGAGCCCGAACCACGGCGTCACGCTGATCCTGCGGATCTTCAGGGTCGTCCCGAGCCGCTGGCTGAGTTCCTGCTGAATCCTCTCTTGTGTCCCGTGCGACTGCACATACAGATTCACCGCCAGCAAAGCCATGGCCAGAAGCGCGACGAGCGCGCCCGCAGAAATAAGGGCGATTCGCCACAGCTTTTTCACCCGGCAAGGTTACGCAGCGCCCGTTTGAAGCAAAGATAAAGGCCCACGCAGAGAGCTTGAAAAACACCCTCGTCATCCTCAATCCCGCGGCTCGCGGCGAGCGCGCTTATCGTTTGCGCGCGCGCGTCGAAGCGCTCACCAGCGGAGCGGTTTTGCGTTCAACTTCTACCTGGGGCGAAGCCGAATCGCTCGCGCGCGCCGCGGTCGAGGAAGGATTCGATAACGTGGTCGCGGCCGGCGGCGACGGCACCGTCAACGAAGTCGTAAACGGTATCGCCGGCACCGATGCCGCGCTCGGCCTTCTGCCACTCGGCACGATGAACGTCTTCGCCACCGAACTCGGCCTGCCCGGCAACGATCTCGGGCGTTGCTGGGAAATCATCCAGAACGCGCAAACCCGCCGCGTCGATCTCCCGAGCGCGAATGGAAAACATTTCGTCCAGCTCGCCGGCGTCGGCTTCGACGCGCAGGTGGTGAAAGAAACCAGCCTCGCGCTCAAGCGCAGTTTCGGCCCGCTCAGTTATATCATGTCGGCCGCACAGATCGCCGCCCGTCAACCACCGCGTTTACGGATCGAATCCGCCGACGCGGTCACCGAAGAAGGCTCGTTCGTCCTCGTCGGCAACGGCCGGCTTTACGGCGGACGTTTCCCGTTTTTCAAACAAGCGGTGCTCGATGATGGCCTGCTCGACGTCCTCGTCTTCAAACGCCTGAACTACGTCGAGATCATTCGCTACCTGCAGGACGTAATCTTCAGTTCCCAAATCACCTCGCCGGAAGTGGAATATTTTCAAACCAGCGCGCTCCGGGTGACGAGCGAAACCGACGTCCCGGTGGAAGTCGACGGCGAGCTGATCGGCAATTGCCCGGTGGAATTTAAAATTCTCAACCGCGGCTTGCGCGTCTGCGTGCCGGCCTGAAGTGGCCTTGCAGGACCCACAGGCCTAACGAGACCAAAAGCAGCATGACGGTCGCCGGCTCCGGCACCACCACCGCGCTCAAGCCGAGCAGCTGCAAATTCCCTCCGATTGCTCCGACCGGTGTCAGCCGACCAGTCGTTAGGTCGACCGTGTAGAAGACGGCGGAATTGGCCAAGTGCGGCCACCCGCGAGCAATCTCAACTTTGTCGCGCGCTTCTTCTCGTTAGGCCGGATTTTTCGCCCGGATCTCGCGCCAGGGGAAATGGAATCGACAAGAATTTTCGCCTGCGTTACTCTCGTTTTCATGCGCCTCTCCGGGAGAAAACCGTCGTCGTTTACCCGGCCATGGACGCAGCGGCAGCGGGTTGTTTTGCTCGCCCTCGTGGCCGCGAACATAACCGCCTACATCGCCCAGCTCTTCCTCGATTCCTACGAGCCGGGTTTCGTCAAAGAGTTCGTCGGGCTGAGCGCAGCCGGGGTAGAAAACGCTTACGCCTGGCAATTTTTTAGCGCGATTTTTCTGCACGTCGGGCCATGGCATCTGCTCGGAAACACGCTCGCGCTCTACCTCCTTGGCCGCGATGTCGAATGCATTCTCGGACAGCGACACTTCTTTTTTCTCTACCTCGCGGGCAGCGCCGCCGGTGAGATGGGTCATCTATTTCTAATGCCGCCGGCGACCGTTTTGTTCGCGGCTTCGGGAGGGGTGGCCGCCGTCCTGATGGCTTACGCGACCATTTTGCCGGAGATGGAATTGAGCGCGACCACCTTTTTCGCGGTCCCGCTCCGGATCAAAGCCAAGCATCTCGCAAATGCCGCGATTGCCATCGCTGTCCTCCTCTTGTTTCTCGATCGCCACGGCGCGGCCGCCCACAGCGCGTGTCTCGGCGGATGCGCCGCCGGTTGGCTCTACGCGCATTTGCTCGGCTTCGGTCGCCCATCCTTTTTGCAACGCGCCCTGCATCAACGCAAAGTGACCGCGGAGCGACTTCGCCAGATGGATGCGGAGCAGTTTATCGCCGAGGAAATCGATCCGCTGCTCGAGAAAATTTCCCGCTCGGGAATGCGCAGCCTGACCCGCCGCGAACGCCGCACCCTCGCGCGCGGGCGCGAAAAGCTGGCGGAGAACGCCTGAGCACGCGGCCGTTTCGCTTTCCGCCGCGAAGCCACTTCCGCACCCGTCGGCCGCGTTTAGACTTTTACAATGACTGACGCGCCGGCCTGGATCGGGCAAAAAGCGGCGACCACCCTGAACCCCGGCCAGGTCGAGCGCACCCTCACCCGCCTGCACGAGCAGTGGCCGGACGGCGAGCTCGCGCTCGGCGAAGTCGTGCAAGACTTCTCGTTAGGCGAAAAAGCGCTTCTGCACTTGCTCGCGGTTTCCAGCATTTGCGCCGCCCGGCTGGCGCAGGATCCGCAAATTCTTCTCTGGCTGCGCCACCCCGATGTCAGCGACAGCCCGCGCAGCCGGCGACGAATGTTGGCCGACTTGCAACGCGTGACGGCCGATCGCTCTATCGGCCTGCAAAATTTTCGCGAGCTGCGGCGCTGGAAAGGCCGCGAGACTTTGCGGATTGCGCTTCGCGAAGTCGCAGAAGTGGCCTCACTCGAAGAAACCACCGCCGAGCTTTCGCAACTCGCGGAGATTTGCGTCGAGAAAGTCTTGGAACATTGGGAGACGGAACTCTGCGCGCGCCTCGGAGTTCCGGAAGCACAGTTCGCCGTCCTCGCGCTCGGTAAACTCGGCGGCCGCGAGCTCAATCACAGCTCGGACATCGACGTCATTTTTCTCTACAGCGAGGAAGGCCAGGTGACGAACAGCCTAACGAATCATCAATGGTTCAATCGCCTGGCGACAAAAGTTTTCGAAACCTTCGCCACGCAGGATTCTGCGGGACCGCTTTTCCGGATGGATTTGCGCCTGCGCTCGGAAGGTTCGGCCGGACCGGTGGCGCGCTCGCTCCACAGCCTGGAAAATTATTACAGCGGTTTTGGCGAGACTTGGGAACGGCTCGCGCTGATCAAGGCGCGTTTCGTCGCCGGGAGTGAAGAGCTGGCTTACGATTTTCTGCGCGAACATCAGCCCTTCATTTATCCGAAGAGCGCGACCACGGAGTTGCTCGATGAAATTGCCGCGCTCAAACGGCGCATCGAGCGCGACATTGTCGGCCACGAAAATCTCGAGCGAAACGTCAAGCTTGGCACCGGCGGAATTCGCGAGATCGAATTCGTCGCGCAGGCGCTGCAACTTCTGCACGGCGCGCGGCACGCTTTTCTCCAGGAAACGAGCACGCTGAAAACCTTGCCCGCGCTCGCCGAACTCGACCTCCTCCCGCGCGCAGAAGCGGTTGATCTCGATCGCGCCTACCGGTTTCTCCGGCGCGTCGAGCACCGTTTACAAATCGAGTCCGAACAGCAAACACACACCGTCCCGGAAGAACCAGAAGCGTTGGGCCGGCTCGCGCGCAGCCTTGGATTTTCTGCCGGCGAACAATTCTCGGCTACGCTGCACGCGCACACCGCGCGGGTGCGCGAGATCTTCACCCGCGTCATCGGCGAACGTCCGCAGGACAAGGAAACCAATGGTCTGCGCCTGGAATTTTTTCACGATCAAACCGCGGCCGCGCGCGCTGTCGACCAACTCGCGGAGGGGCGCGGAAGTTTTCACGTCGCGCCGCGCACGCGTCAGGTTTTTCGAAAACTACGGCCGATGTTGCTCGAGCAACTGGCCACGACCGCGAATCCGGATGCGGCGCTGACGCAATTCGTTCGCTTCGTCGAAGCCTACGGTATGCGCAGTTTGCTCTTCGAGTTATTAGTCGCGAACCCGCGCTTGCTCGAGCTGGTGGTGAAAACTTTCGACGCCAGCCGCGCGGCTACCGATCTCCTGATTCGCCGGCCGCAGTTGTTGGAAGAAGTCACCCGACCGGGGATGCTCGATCGCAGCGTCAGCGTGGAACGACATCTGGCCGCGCTCCGCGCGAGCGGGGCGAGCGCGGGCAATCTCGATCCGGTGCGCGCGTATCGGCAGACACAATCGCTGCGGATTTTGTTGCGCGACGTTCTCGGTCTGGTCGATCTCGCCGCACTCCAGCGCGAACATTCGGCAATCGCGGAAGCGTGTCTCGTCTTCGTCCACAGCCAGCTTGCGAAAGGCGACGACCTGACGATTGTCGCTCTCGGAAAATTTGGCGGACGCGAGCTCAGTTACGGCGCGGATCTGGACATTCTTTTTGTCGGAGAAAACACCCGCGCCGCGCAGGAGATCGTGGTCGAGATGGCGAAGGCGACGGCCGAAGGCGCGATCTCGCCGGTGGACGCGCGCCTACGGCCGGACGGCGAGAAAGGTCCGTTGACCGGATCGATCGCGGCTTACGAACATTATTATCTCGGCCGGGTGCAGCTTTGGGAATTGCAGGCACTAACGCGCGCGCGGCCATTGTGTGGCTCGTTAGGCGCGGAGTTTTTAGAGTTGGCGCAACGTTACTGGCGCGAGGCTGGACAGCGCGGAGATCTCTTGACGCAGATCGACGCGATGCGGGAACGGATTCGGCGCGATCGCGGTTCCGGCTCGGAGATTTTGGATTTCAAAACCGGCCGTGGCGGGATGATCGAAGCGGAGTTTCTCGTCCAAGGATTGCAGATGCGCACCGGCACCTGGAACCCGCAGTTTGCCTTCGCGGCCGAAGATTTGAAACGCTTGCGGGTGATAACGGCAGACGACGCCGGCGCGATCCAAGCGAGTTATAATTTCCTCCGCCGCTGCGAATCGATTTTGCGACGCTGGGAAAACAAAAGCGTCGCTTCCTTGCCGCCGGAAGAAAGCGAACAAATAAAACTGGCGCGACGCATCGGGGCAAGGGACTTGGCCGCTTTCGCGGAACAATTTCGCGCTGCGCGCGAGACCATTCACACGATCTACCAACGCTACTTCGAGTAGCTCAGCGGTTGGCGAAGAGTCGAAGCAGTTGCTGCAGCATAAAAAAACTCACGGCGATGCCGGCGCAGACGATGACGAAGAGCGCGAGCAAAACGCCGATGACGAAAATCCAATCGCTCCGGTCGGATTTTCGCGGCGCGCCCATGTGTTCCTTGAGCAACTGGTGATTGCGCGCGTTCGATTTGAACCAAAACGAAAACGCGTCGCCGATCCCCGGGATGATGCCGATTAACTCGTTAACCAAAATGTTGAGCGACATCCGGGCGAGGATAATCTTGGGTAAGCCGTGACGTGCGGCCTGGATCAGCGCGACCGCAGAAACCAGCGCCGCACCGGTGTCGCCCAATCCGGGAATCAGGCCGATCAACGGGTCGATCCCGAAACGCAACTTCGTTCCGGGAATGCGCAGGAGATCGTCCATCAGGAGCGCAATCCAGCGGAATAACGGCTCAAGCTGGGCGCTCCCGCGCTTGCTCTCCGGCGGGAGCACTTCCCACTCCGCGTCCTGGACGCCGGCTTTGTGTTCGTTAGGCAATGCAGTTTAACCCGGGATCTCTTTCAGCATCTGCGTGTTCGTGGGGAATTTTTTCACGAACATGAGCAGGCGCTGAATCGCTTCCTCGGGTTTATGCCCGGCGAGGCCGCGGCGGATGAGATTAATTTTTTCCAGTTCCCACGGCTCGAGAAGCAATTCTTCGCGGCGCGTCCCGGAGAGGAAAATATCGACCGCGGGATAAATGCGCTGGTCGCTAATCTTGCGATCGAGCACGAGCTCCATGTTCCCGGTGCCTTTGAATGCCGGGAAGATGAGTTCGTCCATCCGGCTACCGGTCTCGATCAGCGCGGTCGCGACAATCGTCAAGCTGCCGGCTTCTTCGGTATTGCGCGCAGCGGCGAAAATCTTTCGCGGAATTTCCATCGCCCGCGCATCGATACCGCCACTCATGGTGCGGCCGCCACCGCCGGTCGCATTGTTAAATGCGCGCGCCGTGCGGGTGATCGAGTCTAACAAGATGAAGACGTGCTTGCCGGCTTCGACCATGCGCTTGGCGCGCTCGATCGCGAGTTGCGCGATACGAGTATGGCCCTTGATGTCGGTGTCGCTCGAGCTCGCCATGATTTCGGCGGTTGGGCAGGAGCGGCGAAAATCAGTCACTTCCTCCGGGCGCTCATCGACGAGCAGGATGATGAGTTTCATCTCCGGATGATTTTTTGTGACCGCGTCGGCGATGTGATGCAGCAAAGTCGTTTTGCCAGTGCGCGGCGGCGCGACAATCAATCCGCGCTGGCCCATGCCGAGCGGCGTCATCATATCCATCACGCGCGTGGTGTAACGATCGGGAACGGTCTCGAGTTTGATCCGCTTGTTCGGATTGATCGTGGTCAGTTCTTCGAAGGGCGTCAGTCCTTGATACTTGGTCGGCTCGTCGTCGTTGATCTTGTTCAGGCGCATTAACTGCGGCCCGCGATTGCCCCGGCGCGTTTCGCCCTGGATCCACATGCCGTCACGCAAACCAAAGCGACGCACGATCTCCGGGGTGACGAAAATGTCCTGCGGCGTCTGGACGAAATTCCGTTTCGCGTCTCGCAAGAATCCAAAACCCTTGCCGGAGATTTCGATGACACCTTCGCCAAATTCCGGCTCACGCATTTGGTCGCCGTTATAGGAGCCGCCTTGCGGGCGATCACGGTCGCGGTCCCGATCACGGAAATGACGTTCGTGTGGCGGCGTGGCTTCGGAAGTATCGCCGCTGGAAGGCGCGGAATTTTCGTCCGAATTTCCGAGCTGCATTTTTTCGGTGAGCGCGGAACCGGCGACCGCACCGGCATCGTCAGGACTCACGCGACTCTCGGAGTCCGCAGGCCGATTTGAAATCGGCTCGACCGCGACTCGGGCACTCTCTCGGATTTCGTCCGGCCGCTGATGATTCTCGTTGGCGGAATCCCCATCGTTCCGCGGTTGATGACTCTCCGCTGGGGAGTGCGATTCGTTCTTCCGCGCACGTGGTCCACGTCGGGAAGGCCGGCGACGGCGGGGCGCGGCGGACTGCACCGATGACGGTGATTGATTCTCGGATTCTTCACTCATAATGGAAACGGGCGAGCCATCGACGCGTCACACACAGCGCCGTGGCGGCTGAACTTCTTACGCTGGCAATCGGGCCAGCACTTCGTCGGCAATATCTAAATTCGAATAGACGTTTTGGACGTCATCGTCGTCTTCGAGGCTCTCACACAACCGCAACACTTGGAGCGCGGTCGCCTCATCGACGACAGGAACTGTCGTATCAGGGATGAACGTAAACTTCTGCCCATCGGGGGTAACGCCCGCGTGTTTGAGCGCCTCAGCTACAGCGTAGAGCTGATCGTGGGAAGTGGTGATAACATACCGCTCCTCCTCGGTTGTCAACTCCTCCGCCCCAGCTTCGAGGGCCAATTCAAAGACGCGTTCCTCAGGAATCGTTTCTCGCGGCACCGTGATCTGTCCCTTTTTATGGAACATGTAAGAAACACTCCCGCTGGTCGCGAGGTTGCCATCATTCTTCGTGAAAATCCGGCGGAGCTCGGCGGCGGTGCGGTTTTTGTTGTCGGTCGCGGCATCGACGATCACGGCCACGCCGCCCGGTGCGTAACCTTCGTAAACGATTTCCTCGTAATGCGTCGCTTCCTGGCCTTCGCCGGTTCCGCGCTTGATCGCGCGCTCGATGTTGTCGTTAGGCATGCTCTGCCCGCGGGCGGAAAGAACGGCGCTGCGCAGGCGGACATTGCCGGAGGGATCGCCCCCGCCGATCTTCGCCGCGATGGTAATTTCCTTCGCGAGTTTGCTGAAGAGCGCGCCGCGTTTCACGTCCAGCGCACCCTTGGCGCGCTTCACTTTGGACCACTTACTGTGTCCCGACATTGGCTTGAATCTGTTTCCCGGCAGGTGTTCGACAGGTTCCCAGCTCGACAAAGGAGATTCAGAACCGACCGCGCCTCGAGAGGAGAGATGCTATCGAGGAGACAAACGAACGGGAGAATTCAACCGTAACGACGGTGAAATGTCAAAGCTTCCGACGCAACTTTTCGCGACACCGCCAAATTGACGGCCGACCGAATCGCTACGCCGCGACCGCGTTGCCCGCACGTTTGCGGGCGTTGGCGTCGAGGATGCGCTTGCGCAAACGCAGCGATTTCGGCGTCGCTTCCACGTATTCGTCGGAACCGATGTACTCGATCGCGCGCTCCAAGGTCATCTTCAACGGCGCTTCCAGTTGGATACCTTTGCCGTCGCCCTGACTGCGCATGTTCGTCAGGTTTTTCGCCTTGCAAGGATTGACCGGGAGATCTTCCGGGCGCGCATTTTCGCCGATGATCATGCCCGCATAAATTTCCTCCTGCGGTCCGACGAAAAGTTTGCCACGCGCCTGAATGTTATTAAGCGCGTAAGCCTTGCTGGTACCCGCTTCCATCGAAACCATCACGCCACGATTTCTGCCTTCGAGTTCGCCCTTGAAGGGCGCGTATTCACGAAAGAGATGGCTCATGATTCCCTCGCCGCGCGTCAGATTCACCAGATCGCTCTCGAACCCGATCAAGCCGCGGGTGGGAATGATCGCCTCGACGGAAACGCGCGTCGTGTGGTGATCCATGGAAACGACTTCGCCTTTACGAGCCGCCATCGATTGCAAAACGTCGCCCAAATTCTCCTTAGGCACTTCCACGTAAAGATTCTCGATCGGTTCAAGCAAGCTTCCGTCTTCGCCGCGCTTAAAGATGACCTCGGGACGCGAGACCATGACTTCGTAGCCTTCGCGCCGCATCTGCTCGACCAGGATCGCGATCTGCATCTCGCCGCGCGCATTGATTTCGAAAGCGCCCGCCGCTTCGGTGTCTTTCACCTGGAGCGAAACATTGCCGCGCGTCTCACGAATCAAGCGCTCGCGCACGTGTCGTGCGGTGACGAACTTGCCTTCGCGGCCCGCGAACGGCGAGTCGTTCACCAAGATGCGCATGCGAATCGTCGGCGGATCGATGTCGACAAATTGAAGCGGCGTGCGCTCCTCGCGATCCGTCAGCGTTTCGCCGATGTAAACTTCTTCGAACGCAGTCAGGCCGATAATATCGCCCGCGCTCGCATGCTGCACCTCCACGCGGCCCATGCCGGCGAAGGTAAAGATACCGGTAACGTTGGCGCGCTCACGTCGCCCTTCGCGATTGATGCAGACAATCGATTCCCCTACTGCGACTCGTCCACTAACAATGCGTCCTAGCGCAATCCGCCCGAGATAATCGCTGTAGTCGAGGTTCGAAACCAGCATCTGAAAATAAGGCGCCGACGAAACTGTCGGCGGCGGGACGTGGTCGATGATCGCCTGAAACAACGGGGTCATGTCCTCGCTGTTCTCGTGCAGCTCGCGCATCGCGAAACCATTCTTGGCGCTGGCGTAAACGATCGGGAAATCGAGCTGCTCATCGTTGGCCTTCAACTCGACAAAGAGATCGAAGATCATGTCGAGCACCTTGTGCGGGCGGGCGTTTTCGCGATCCACCTTGTTGATCACCACGATCGGCTTGGCGTTATTTTCCAACGCCTTGCGGAGGACGAAACGCGTTTGCGCTTGCGGACCATCGTGCGCATCCACCACCAAGAGGACGCCATCGACCATTTTCATGATCCGCTCGACTTCGCCGCCGAAGTCCGCGTGCCCCGGGGTATCAACGATGTTGACTCGGTAATCGTGCCAATGAAAGGCCGCGTTCTTCGCGCGGATGGTGATGCCTTTTTCGCGCTCGAGATCCATCGAGTCCATCATCCGTTCCTCCGTCTTTTGGTTAGAGCGAAAGGTGCCGGATTGGCGAAGCAACTGATCGACCAGGGTGGTCTTCCCGTGGTCGACATGTGCAATGATGGCGATATTACGAATCTTTTCCATGGAGCGTCTCCTCGAAATGAGGAGCGCGGAATATGGTGGCGAGGAGGTGCGGCGTCAACCGGCGGGCGATTTGCGCTGCGAGATAACCGCGGTACGGTGCGGCGGAGGAGAGAAAAAAGTAAACTCCCTTTGGCCCAATGAACAGGATACTGCTAATCATCGCGGCCTTGGGTGCCGCTGTAGCTACGCTCGTGGGACAATCGATCTCGCCGGCGCCGGTGCGGGCTTCGCTTGATCGGATTGGCGGTATCGCCATTCCCCACGCGCGCAGCCAGGATATTGGCGCCGAATTTCAGCTATCCGCGGTAGGTGGGGGGATTTCTTTGACGGCGATTCGACCTGACGACACGAAGACTGTAGAAGCGCTTCGCACCTACGCAACGGTCCTGAAAGGAGAGCTAGACAAGGGCGAGTCCTCCCGCCTCGGAGCCCTTTTCCATGATTCCGCCGCTGCGTTCGCTCGAGTGAAGGCGACTGAAGGTGAGTCCATTTTGATCCAGGAACTCCCGAAGGGCTTTAGCGTGACCTTCGGAGCGGCGAATCAGGCATCGCGCACCGCGATTCACAATTACATTGCCATCGCGCGGGGACGCCCCGCTTTCACCCCAGCAGAGCGAGCACTGAACCATCCGGGTAACAACCTCGGATGGGACGCTCAGAAGTCGAACGATCTGGAAAAATAGGGGAAGACGGCCGCAGTTAATCTTCATTCGGACAGCAGTGCTCCGTTGAACGTTGTGACAGCCTGGAGGTTGTCACCCGTTAAATCTGCGGACGGAGTAAGGGGCGACACTCATGTCGCCGAGAGTCGGTCACTAAAGCAAACCGCATAGCAAGCTCCAAGAGCAAGTCGTTGCGTACGCAAAACAGCTCCAACCCGGAGGCTGGAGCCGTTTGACGATAGTGCTCGAACTTGTTAGGCCAGTGAACGGCGACGAATCGCCCAAACCGCGAAGCCAACTCCGGCCAGTCCCAGCAGAGCAAAGGTGTTCGGCTCCGGAACGACTGTCACGGTAAGGGAATTAGCTTGAATTGGGAAGGTGTCGCCATTGGAATTGCTTATCAGCGAGGTCTTACTACCAGTCGTTCCACTCTGAATGGTATAGGTCCCAGCCGGAGCATTCGCAGCGATAGAGAGAGTAACGTTCGCTATGAAATAAGTACTCGAAGGCAACCCGGCACTGCCATCCGATGCCCCCAGATCCTGGGCATTTGCTGGATTCAAGGGTTGATTTGCCGTTAGCGTTGTTGTGTTAGGATCGGTGAATGAGCTGCCTGTAAGGTCTCGACTGGTCAAGGAAAAGACAAAAGGGGCGGCACCGTTCTGCTGAAGGTAGTAAGTTAGCCCAATAATGTCGTTAATTGTGCCTCCGCTCATGAAAACTAAGTTAATCGAGAACGTAATCGTCGATCCCGGAGCAGCACTCGGGAAGTTGGTCGGCGAGAATACGAATTGTGCGCTCTGAGCTGAGGCGCGCGGCGTGGTGGCGGTGGCGCTGAGAAAGGCCAGCGCGGCAATTAGAATTAGTTTTTTCATTGGTATATTGTCGATAAGGATTTTCTTTTTTGGCTATTGATTATGGAATTGTCGAGCCGCTTCTGGACTTGACGATCACGATGTCACCAATATTGATCGCGCCATCAAGGTTCAGGTCCCTGCGGAAGGTCGCTGCCGTAACCGCGCTTCCTGAGCTGCTTTTCACCTGGCCGATGTCGCCGATGTCGACCGACTTGTTGCCGGTCGTATCTCCGGTAAGAAAACCGAGGGGCACTGAGAACGTAGAGGCCAACGTCATGCCGTTCGAATCCGTGACCCCGGAAATGGACAGGGTTCCAGTCTGGTCGTCGCTGACGTTGGTCAGCTGGACCGTCAGGTCGGTGCCGCTGGCGGTAAATGAACCGACGGAGCCGGATCCCGGCCCGGCCGGCGCTCCTCCGGGACCTGTCCCGCCGCTACCCGGAGTGAAGGTCACGGTAGCTCCGGCCTGACTAGCTGCGAGGGTGTTTGTGAAGCGGACAACAATGGCGAAGTCACCGGGCGCGCCGGTGGTAGCTGCTCCGCGGCGAGGCTCCACGCCTCCGCCCGCGAGAGGCATGTTCACGTCAAAGGTGCCGGCTGTGCCGTGACTCTTCCGCGAGGCGACTGATAACACGGTCGGGGCGGCGGCGCCGGAAGCGGTCACCGAAGCATCGTACCACCCACGCCCGTGAGTGGCCGCACGGATGATGCGGCTCGGGTTCTGAATCGCAAGACCGAAAACGGCGACCCGCGGGATGCCTGAGAGATATTGAGTCCAGGTAGCGCCACCGTTGCTGGACTTATAAACTCCGATGTCCGTCCCGACATAGATGTCAGTCGAAGCTCGGGAAGAAGACCCACTTTGCGGATCAATCGCGATCGAATCGACCGGAACGTCTGGCAGTCCGCTCGAAGCGCTGCTAAATGAGACCGCACCTCCACCAGTTAGCTGATCCAGGTTACCAGTCTTAAATACGTGGGCCCTCGGTGCCGCGGGCGTGCCGAAGCCGCCATAGGCGACGTAGGCGATGTTCTTGTTATTCGGATCAATCAGGACGCGGGTTACAGGACCTGTAGGAGTATTAGTCGGCCCATTCGTGGCGCCAGGGCCGGCGATCTGCACGAGAGCACCGCCCGTGGTGGTGGCGAAAACAAATCCATTATTGGTTGTTCCTAGGATGCGGACGTTATCGTCCTGCGGGGAGATGGCGATGTCAGTGACGAAGTCACCGAGGAATGAGCCAGCGGTTGTGGTGTCAGCTCTATCGGTGGAGCGATACAGCTTGTCGGTGCCGAAATACCAGGTGTTGGGATTGCCCGGCCCTAGAGTCATGGGCGCGTAGAATAGGACGTTATCCGTCAGCGCGATGCCATTAAAGGTATCCTGGGTGCCGTCGCAATAGACGGTTGTGGTATCGAGAGCTCCGCCGTAGATGCCATGGAACGACCATTCTCCCTCGGTAGCACACGGGTTGTTCAGAACACGCCCCGATCCGATAAGATTATTGGTCTGATTAAAGTAGGTGTGATACTGGACGACGTTGGTCGTGTCCGTCGCATTTTGATCAATAAGGGTGTAGCCGCCATCGCCGAAGTCTACCCGAAAGTCGCTTCCATCTGGACGTTGTTGCTCAGTGCCATTATCTTGCGAACCAGAAATGGTAAAGTTCCCATCGATCGGATGGAGAGCAATCCCTTCGAACTGCGTGGCACTAAACCCGGCGGTGTTTCGCGACACCCAATTGTTTCCCCCGTCGGCTGATCTCCAGATCCCGCCGTCGTTTCCATGATAGATAACGCTCCCATCGGCAGGCGTGGCCGCGTAGATGATCGCATGGACGTCAGCGTGCAGCCCGGCGGTGATGGCAGGCGGTGCGGGCGGACTGGGATCGATAGTAAAGGTAGTCCCTCCGTCAGTAGACCGGCGGAAGATTCGATTGCCCGCTTGACCACCGACGCTGACGTTGTTCGCGTTATTCGGATCTACGCCCACAGAGAGATCATAAAAGCCTTGGCCGCCCGCGAAGCCGTCCGCGCCAGTTAGACGAACAAAATTCGCGCCGCCGTCAATGGATTTGTATAAGGTGCCGGATGATTGGTCAGCCGTCGCATAGACAGTCACAACAGGCGTAGCGCCGCCGGTCGTCTGAATCGCGAGCTTCGAGTTGATAAAATTCGGAAGGGCGAGGCTCTGCGTGAAGGTGGGTGTCGCCGCCAGCGCATTAGCAGATCGGTAAACACCTGCAGGATCAGTTGCGCCCTGGCTGTAAAAAACTGCGACCAGGTTGTTGGGAGTGCCCGGCTCGATAACTAGCGAGGTGCAAATCGTGTTCGTACTTGTTCCAGCTACTTGTAGGCGCGTCCAAGTAGGGCTTCCCGAAGTCGCGTTCGTCGAGCGGTAAAGACCGCGCCTCGGCGTGATCGAATTAATCGTGCTCCGAATTCCGCCAATACCAGACGAGGTCGCAACGAAGACATTGTTTGCATTCGTTGAGTCCACCCCGATGGCAACGATCGAGCGGCCCGTGAAGATATCAGAGCCGGCAGGGACGCCGCCAGCCGGGTCGCTGCCCGAGGCGGCGTTGAATGGGCCGCTAACCACTGGACTGCCGCCGTTGGCTGCGGTGATGATGTAGAAACCGGATCCAAAGAAACTGTCCCCCGAAAGATTTCCCTCACCGGTGCCAACAAACAGTCTGGTGCGATCCGTCGGATCAATCGTCACCGAGCCAATCGCGAGAGGATTTCCGCCGCCTACTGAAGGTGCGGTGGCGTTGTCCATCAAGGGAGTCCAGGTAGCCCCGCCGTCGAGCGTCCGGTAAAGTCCACCTTGCGCCGCACCGACGTAGGCGATATTCGCATCGGTCGGGTCGATCGCGATTGAGGTAACACGACCGCTCACCGGATCGACTCGGCCTTGAGTCTGCCCATTAGGGATCGGCGCGGGCCCAATGAAGGTCCAACCAGTCACAATTCCTCGATCCCCTTTGGCGTGCTTTTGAGATTGGGAGATCGCAGGAACGCTCCGCGGTTGCGGTGCCTGCGGCAACTCGGTGGATGCAGGAAAATTTTCGATTAATTTCTCCGCGGGAGACTCGCGAAAATCGTTGTCGCCACCCTCCGCATCGCGCGGCGCCCAAGGAATGGCCGATGCTAAACTGCCGGAAAGAACAAGGCCCAACAGGGTAGGCAGAACGCGCGACGTGAAGGAATTTGGATAAAGCTTTCGTGGATTCATTTTAAAAGATTCGGGAAATAGATCTCGGCGGATTTTCGTTAAATTATGAGCGATCGCGGAATCTTTTAACGACCGAGGCCGCAACCTAGCAAGGGTTTTTACATTACGTTTATGCAATTATGTGATTTGGTCTCGAGACTGGTATCGGGGCTACCACTTCCGCTTCGGAGCCGGCGAGTCGGCCATCGTTGTTGCTCTCGTTCCATCGCCCGAGTGTCGCCCGAAATACGACTGTCTCCGATGGCATTCGTATTTGATAATGAGCGACGCGGCCGCGGAAAAAGAAAGCGGGTTAGCGAATGCCTATGGAAGCGGAGCGGCCACCGCGGCTTGCACGTTGATGAAGCCGAAGCCATCCAGCTTGGAGTAACCCGCGCCGATGCGGTTATTGATCGTGCCCGTGAAAGTCGATCCATCTCCAAGCGTGCCGCTGAAGGTCATGCCATTGTTGATTACGTTGCCTTCCGGAATCAGCACCCCGCCGCCAAACAGGTCGGCGCTGTAGTTCGTGGAGTTAGTCCCTGAAGGAACCACCGAGGAGTGTTGAATCGCGCGACCGACGGTGAATTTGAGGATTTTGCCGCCCGTGAAGTTGTTGTTGGGGAATGCAAGTGACATCGTCCACGTCTGCGTAGTCGAGGGCGCCGGTGGCGTGCCGCTGAAGGTCGCGACCGCGTCCGCCTGCACGAGACCCACCGAGCCGGTGCCGACAGTAAACGCCTTCGTGGCGTTCGCAAAGACGAGGCCAGGGAAGGAGTTGTTCGTGTAGGCGTTGGTCAGATCGAGCCCGTTGTTGCCCGCGGTCGGGTTACCGGCATGCGCGGCGTCCGCCGGCTGGTTGAAGACCAGACTGCTGATAAAGCTTGGCCCGACGTAGGAGACGGCCAAAGCATTGGTGTCGTTTCCGCCGGTGCTGTTGTTGGATTCGTTGTCGCTCCCAAAGCTCAGGGTCACTTTGCCGCCGCTAGGGATTGCACGGGCTGTGCCACTGGAGTAATTCGGATCGAGATCGTGCGGGTAGGCTGTGGTCTGCAGAATCTTGGTCATCTGCGATGGCGTAACGCTGAAACGTCCACCATGCGCTTCCAAGACAAGCAACGCACAGGCTGCGGCGTGCGGTGCGGCCGCGCTCGTGCCGAAGAAGTTCGCGGCGGCGTCGTAGTCCGAAGAGCTATCGGAACCCAAACCAGCCGCGCCTTCATTAACGGAAATGTTAGCTCCGTCGCAGGCCGCCACTCGCGGCTGCAGGCGAATCTCCGGAGTCGCAAGTGGGTTTTGATTGGCGTCGAAGAAGATCGTCGCCGGTCCCGGCGAAGTAAAGTTCTCGGGAATATTCGGACGAAACGGGCTGTAGGCAGCCGTACCGTTGCAACCTACAGCAATGGCGTGGCCGCTCGTGGTCACTGTATTATAGGTGAAATATTCCGCCGGCCCGATGCCCGACACTCCGTTGCCCGGAATTTGGTAGCGAAGGCGCGTCGGAGACGTCGGGGCTGATCCCGCGGCCCGCGCGATCACATATTGGACCTGAGTCTGGCCACTCGGACGCAAAGTGGCACCGAGTTGAATCGGCTGGTTGGTGGCGGTGGTGTCAGCCGTAAGAGAGCTAGTGGAGATATAGGCGCCGGTGGTCAAATTGAAGACCAACAAGCTCAAACGGTCAGGAATAGGACTGGCAAAACCAGAGGCCGATCGGACCAAGAGGGTAAACTGCCCGGTTGTGGTGCTGAAATGCCCCACCTTGACGACGAACCCGGTATCGTTTGCAGGCGCATAGAACCGGACAACCTCATCGGTGCCGGTATCCTGCGGGCCAGCGATAACTGTAGTGCCATCCGACTTATAGACCGTAATGATGCCATCAAAGGTGCTGCCGGCAGTCGCGGTTTCGGCAACCTCATATAGAGTCCCCTGTGTGATGGTGCCCGGCACCGCGTACGACTTATCTGCATTCGTATAGGTGTCGGTAGTCATGAAAAGAGTCGCAGTGTAAGTGGGCGAGGTATTTTGATCGTAAGGGTTATTCCACTGCAAGACCGTTGGAGGTTCGTTGGCATTCGAAGCAATGTTGACAGTTTGCGCTACGTCTAGCTGTCCAGTGTTCGGGTTAAAATTATGGAAGCCGCCCGCATATAAGGCCGGAGGCACGTTCGCCAGGTTAATGTTGGTCCCGGCTAACGCGGTGTTCCCAGCCGCGGCGGATAAACCCGTGCCGTTAGCTACCCAGCGAGTGTCGGAATCGTAGCCATTGATACCGATATCGTTAGCGGCTGAAGAGAAATAGGACACTCCGGCCGCCGCTACGTCATTGACGCCCGCGCCGATGATGCCGTCTTCAAAGAAAGGCTCATCGAAATAGCCCACGTCATCACAGATCACATCCGCGGCATAGGTCTGTCCCGGAAGCGTCGCGGGCCCGAAGCCCGCAAGACCACGGATATTATTGGCAAAGCCAACCTCGCCGCCATCAGCGGTTGCGTAGCCCACTTTGGCCTTCGGCGCCATATGGTAGACGATCTGGCACATGCCGCGCCCTTCGTCGTCGCTGCTCGTGCTAGCCAGGTCATCCTGAAGCACAAAGACCGGGGTGTTGTTACCGACGGGATTGCTCCCGCTACCCGGCAAGTCGTTGTTGGAGACGTCGAGAGAAGCAGGGTGAGCGGTATTGGCCGCGAAGCTATTCGAGAGGCAAGCGATGCTCATGTTTGCGCCCTCGAAATCGACCGGCGCGCCAGCATTGTAGTAACGGTTGATCCCATCGACCCGGTGCTGGATAACGCCTTGATCGAAGAATGTCCCAAGATTCGGATAAATCTGACCAACGGTGGCGCTGCCTACCGGGCCGCGTGACTTGGACGTCTCGACAGCCTTTTGGTCGACTTTATTGTGGCGCGGACGGAGTTCCAAAATGACCGAGCGGACCCCTTTCATTTGCGCCAGCGCCGGGACGTCGTCGATGGAGACATAGGCGTTCGCGACACCGACGCCGCGATATGCCTTGTCGACGGCCGTCACCGTCAAAGTGCTAATCGCTTTGCTCAGCCCGCTGATCGTGTCATCAACAGTCATTTGACCATCGAAATTAATGCGTACCAAGAGACGATCTTGCGCATCCGTCAGCGCGAGATTTGCCAAGATGGCATTCTCTTCCGTGGTATAGCTCTTCCCGTCCTGACCGCGGACAGAATTGATTTTTGCTCGCTTGGAGGCTGCCTGTAGATCGAGATGGCTCTGGACCAGGCGATCGAGACCGTTGCCCAAATTTGCAGGCACTGGCTTGGCATAAAGGGAACCGGCCGCGATCCCGAAGGAGACCGCGACAATAGAAAAACGTAATGGGATATTCATAAAACGGCTAAGAGATGTCAGGATAGATGTAGAAATGATTTCCGGTTAGGCCTCATTGCGGGAAGAAATCCAGCGCTTGCTCGCGAAGCGACCGGCGAGGACAAGCAGCACCAGAGCGGTGGTCGAAGGTTCCGGGACCGCGGCAGTTGCCGAACTACTGAGGAAGATAGAGTAGGCACCCATCTCGCCAAAACCGGCGGCGCTATTGAACCCAGAGAGGGTGTTGGGATTGAGACCGGCGGCTGGTCCACGCACCGCTGTGGAATCACCGCCCGGATACGGAGCGAAGAGCAGCTGGCCATTCAAGTTCATCGGTTCATTGCCGGAGAGGCTAATCCCGAGAATGTAGGTCCCAGCGCTCAAGGAGACGGTGAAGCTGGAGCCGGCCGGCAGAGTTGATTGCAGGGTCATTCCGCTGGCATCGTCGTTGGTCGAAATCGGCACTCCACCGTTAGTGAAAAGGAAAAGCGCAGTGTCCAGGGTAGAACCGCCGAAGGTCGTAGCTGAGAAAGTGGTCGGTGCCGTGATCGTGAAAAGGTAGAGATCGGCATCGTTGATCCCGGAGATATTGCCCGAAATAGTGCTTAAGGGATTGCCGCTCGATGCCCCGGTAGCTTGTACCGTCCCTAAAGTCTGACCAGCATCGCCCGTCTCGTTATAGGTTTGACCCCGAGCGGCGGCAGCCGTCAAGGCAAGGGCCACGAAAGTGGCAGACCACAGGTGTAGTTTTGTGCGCATAAATATACAGTTGAGTATGAACTGAAGTGTGATCCACGCGAACACGAGAACTCAATCCTCGCCGAGCACTCTCCGGTGGCTACGTTTATTGGCGGCAGAGCGTCTATGCCCGTCACGGCGCCGTCAACACAATTTGGGTGCGATAGAAAATAATTATTTCGGACTTCCCCATACCAATGAAAGAGCCGGCGAATCTCACCCGCATTCAGACTTTTTCGGACCATCGAAATGCCGCCGAATCGGAAGCGAATTAAGGGTAACTAAAGCGATAAAACCGGCGCGAAAATCTTGCCGCGTCCGGGTCTGCGAATTGCAAACTGCCGTCACTCGCGGCGGTAAGAGTCGCTCTTGGACTAAAGCCGGTTAGCAGATCGGTTGTGGCCTCGACGGTGTAACGCTGCGAGGGCGCGCCCAGACCCCGGATCCGCATCTCCCCATTTTCCAATTCGGTGATGGAGGTAATCTGCAAAGGGGGCAAAATCGGGGTAAGCAGAAATGCGTGCGTCTCCGCTCCGAACTTGCCCACTCCGGTGATCTGGCCGCGATCATTGATCGCGCGCGCGTCCATCAGAATCCAACCGCTCCCGGTCGCGATCAGGTGATTGAGATCCTGCATGCCATATGAAGTAGTAAAGACAAACGCGTGCTGCGTGCTGTTGTTACATTGTACGTGAACTGCGCCTGCGCCAATGAAGTGACCCAGAGGAACAGCCCGTACATCGGCCATCGAAACCATTTCATGCGGCGATGAAGTTAGCGCCCTGTTAGGTTCTCGCCAGGGCCGTTGGCACGGCCTCGTCTTCGCAACGCAGCCCTCCTGTTCGGGGCCCAAATCACGCTTGTCATCAGAGGGGCTCACAGTAAGCTTGCCCTCCCAAATCGGGAACTGCATGTCGTTGGCTAGCCTATTATCCGCCGAGCAAATCATTCCGGAGATGAAGGCCACTGAACGCTGGCCCGCCATCGTCGAGTTGATCGAATTGCTCATTCGGCTGGATAAAATCAAAGGCGAAGACCGCGAGAGCATCCTCGCTTCGCTCAAGCAGCGCGAGGAAACCATGAGCACCGGGATCGGCTTCGGCATTGCCATCCCCCACGCTTCCTCCGAGCGGATCGACGACGTCGTCGCCGCCTTCGGCCGCTCCTCCGCTGGGATCGAATTCGACGCGCTCGATAACGCTCCGGTGAAATTCGTCGTCCTCTTCGTCGTTCCGAAAAACCAGTTTCAAACTCATCTCCGCACTCTCGCTTCGATCGCTAAGTTCCTGAACGATCGCGCGACGCGTGACAGCCTCGCCGCCGCCGGCTCCGCGGAGGAAATTCTCGCGATCTTCCGCGACCGCCCGCAGAAGTAAGCGCGCGGTCGCATGGAAACTTTCCAGGCGCAGCTCACGCGCAAATTAGCCGACGCCCTCGTCGCCGCCGGCCTTCCGCAAGCCGGCGAGATCACGCCCGCGACCGATCCGCGTTTCGGCGATTACCAGACCAACGCCGCCCTCGTCCTCGCCAAGCAACGGGGCGAAAATCCGCGCACGCTCGCCCAGCAAATTATCGATCGATTGGAAGTCGCGGACTTATGCGCGCCGCCGCAAAGTGCCGGTGCCGGTTTCATTAACTTCACCCTCCTGCCCGGCGCCCTGGAAGAAAAGTGCGCGCACCTCCTCGGCGACGAACGCCTCGGACTTGGCCTAACGAGTGATCCGAAAAAAATCCTGGTCGACTTCGGCTCGCCCAACGTGGCCAAGCCGATGCACGTCGGCCACATTCGCAGCACGGTCCTTGGCGACACCCTCGCCCGGATCGCCGAATTTCTCGGTCACGAAGTGATCCGCGACAATCATATCGGCGATTGGGGGACGCAGTTTGGGATGGTCATCTGGGGCTGGAAGAATCTGCTCGAGCGTTCTGCCCTAACGAGTGATCCGATCGCCGAGCTCGTCCGGATTTACAAGGAAACCAACGCGCGTGCGACCGCGGAGCCGGCGATCCGCGCCCAGTGCAAGCAGGAACTCGTTAGGCTGCAGGCCGGCGAGCCGGAAAATTTTGCCATCTGGCAGGAGTGCGTCAACCTCTCGTTAGGCGAATTCGCGCGCGCTTATCGGCTGCTTGGGATTCGTTACGACATCCAGCGCGGCGAGGGTTTTTACAACGATCGCCTGCCTGGCGTCGTCCAGCGCTTGTGCGACGAAGGCTTGGCCGAAAAAAGCGAGGGCGCGATCTGCGTTTTCTTCCGCGATATCCCCGAGCTGGCGGACAAACCGTGCATCATTCGCAAGAGCGACGGCGGTTTCAATTACGCCACCACTGACATCGCGACGGTTGATTACCGGCTCGACGATTTGCACCGCGACACCGTCTGGATTGTCACTGGCGCGCCCCAGCAATTGCATTTTCGCCAGATCTTCGAAATCGCGCGTCGCGAAGGGCGCGTAGCTGATTTTCGCCACATCACCCACGGCAGCATTCTCGGCGACGATCGCAAATTAATGAAGACGCGCTCCGGCGAAAACGTCGCCCTCAAAGACGTCCTCGACGAAGCCGTCCTTCGCGCGCGCAAACTGGTTGTTGAGAAAAATCCCGACATGCCCGAAGCCGAAATCGCCGAAGTCGCGCGCATCATCGGCATCGGCGCGGTCAAGTATGCCGACCTCTCGCAATACCGCATGACCGACTACATTTTTTCCTGGGATCGGATGCTCGCGCTCCACGGCAACACCGCGCCCTATCTGCAAAACGCGTATGTGCGGATTCAATCCATCTTCCGCAAAGCGGCTGATGTAGCCGCGACCCTGCGGGACGCGCCGAGCACGGGCCACAGGCCCGTGGCTACAAGAGTCTCGTTAGGCCAACCGGCGGAAATCATTCTCGCAAAACGTCTCGCGCAATTCGCCGACGTTGTGCCCGCGATCCTGAATGATTTCCGCCCAAACATTCTCGCCAATTATCTCTTCGAACTGGCGAACAGTTTCCACGCCTTCTACGAGGCCTGCCCGGTTCTGAAATCGGACGAACCAATGCGCAGCTCTCGCCTGGCTCTATGTAAAATAACGGCACGCACTTTGCAGCGCGGGCTCGATTTGCTCGGCATCGAAGTCCCCGAAAAAATGTAACTCGGTCTTCCCGCGAACGGCGTTCGCCACCGACTTTCGCGATCGTTTGATTGGCTCCGCCTTTTTGAGCTAATCAAGGTTGTACACCTCGACCAGCGCTACTCCGGTGTCCCCACCCTTGCCCGCGACGATCGCCGTGTAATTGCCAGGGGCGAGTGAAGCGAGGATAGCCGACTCGCGATCATCGCTCGGTGCGAGAGCGGTAGCCTCGATCTCCATCTGCTGCGAGGACTGTCCGGCGTCGCCTTTCCAATTATCGTTCCGCGCAATCTGCATGCCGTTGCTGTCGTATAGCGTCAGCACGGGGTCGGGCAGCGTCTGGGAGAGTCCGTGATTGCTCAGGCTCGGACCGATGGCACGCACAATCACGTTCGCTGGGCCTCCGCCGGTTCCTTCGCCGATGATGAAACCGCCGATCAGGACGTTTTCATCCATAGCGACGCGACCGCGCGCGGAGACATTGCGCAAGCTCGGAGTGAAGCCCGCGTCCGCCGGCACGGCGATCCGCACGATCCGGCCGCCTTCCTCGCTAATGTAGAGCGCACCCCGCTTAGCATCGAGCGTCATCGATGTTGGGGCCGAGAGGCAATCAGCCACCACTACCGGAGGCGCGCTCGGCGCACTGAAGCGCAGTAAGAGACCCGGCCCCTGGAGGAATGGTCCCTCGGTGGCGAATTGCAGGACGAAGTAGCTGGTCGGGCCGCGTTCCGCGACCGGCAGCACATCGATCGCGCCGGTGCGTCCGGTAATAAAATCACTCGCGCTGCCGGTGACGCGGTCGATCGCGACCACCGTCGAAGTGCCGGTGGCGAAAGGCGCGCCACGGAAGAGCGTCACAAAAAGCTGTCCGCGAAAGAAGGTGATGCCGGTCGGCACCGGCTGCTCGAACGGCCCGCCGGGGCCATGGCCGAAAAGTGGATTCGGGATGTCGGGGAACGTCACCAAGGTCGAGAAGGCGCCGGTCAGTAGGTCCACCTGCCAGAGGCGATTCCGGCCGCCATCCGTGACATAGAGTGTGTCCTCGACCGCGACGAGGTCGTAGGGATTCGAAATTTGCACGTTATCGGCAAACTGCGGCAGCGGAAACGCCACGTAATCGGGGAAGTTCACCAACACCCGCACCGACATGAAGTCGTCGCCATCACTCGTTAGGTAGACGGTCTGGCCGCTCGCGAGCATCTGCTCTTGGTCGGCGGTCAAGGTCACACCGGTAGTCGTTTGCTCGAACGAGGCGCTGAACTGGAGCACGAGGACAGAACTGAAAATCTGCGAGGCTGGATTGGGGTTGGCAGTATCCGTGCCCGGCGAAGGCCCGGCGAGGCCGACATCGCCGACACCGATGGCGAGGTAAAGCGTCCGCCCGCGCATGAAGACCCCGTTGGGACCGGAGGGACCGCCCACGTCGCTCGTGCCGGTCGGCAATCCATCGATCAGAGTGCGGCGGTTGCCGTTCATGTCGATGATAGAAACGCGGCCCGAACGCGGCGTTTCCGTGCCGCTCTCGGCGACGAGGAGATTGCCCTGGTCGGTCAATGTCGTACCGAGCGACTCGTGCAACCCGGTTGCGAGTTCCGTGCATTGCGCACCGGCACGAAGCGGAAGGAGCAGGAGGATGCTAGCGGCGAAGGTAACGACTGGAGGTGTTTTCATGTGTTGGAGGATAGGGTTCTCCAGTTACAAAGGAATTCCCCGGCAGTTGCTGCATGGGGAAGCGATTTTTTTTTCGCGGAACAGGCAATCCGTTGTCGCTTGGAATTTTCCGCTCGCCTGATAAAACGGGCGCGTGCAAAGCGCCGCGGGCAAGACAGAGGGGCAGCCTGATTTTTTTGCCGCAACCCATTGGAGCGTGGTTATGACCGCCGGCGATAGCACGGCCGACCCGGAAAACTCACGCCGCGCGTTGGCGCAGCTTTGCGAGACCTATTGGCCGCCGCTTTACACTTACGCGCTGGCGCAAGGCCATTCACTGCACGACGCGCAAGACCTAACCCAAGGCTTCTTCGCCTACCTGATCGAGCGCAAGATTTACCAACGAGCTGAGCGGCCGAGGGGGAAATTCCGGTCGTTTCTTCTCGTGGCCTTCAAGAATTTCCTCTGCGACGCGCACGACCGCGAGATAGCGCTGAAGCGCGGGGGCACGCGGGATTTTGTTCCGTTTGATGAGAGGAAGGCCGCCACGGCGACCTCCCTTTTCGCCAGCCGCCACCCGACTGGCGCGGACGCGCTCGACCAAGACCGGCTTTTCGAGCGGAGCTGGGCTGAGACCCTGGTCTCGAGCGCCTTGGAGCGGGTCGCTACGGCCTATAAGGCGGAAGCCAAGGAAACGCTTTTTGAGCAACTGAAGAATTTCCTGACGGTGAGCGCGACCCCGTTACCTACCTATACGGAACTGGCGGAGCGCCTCGGCCTTGCGGAATCGACTGTGCGCAGCCAGGTGAGCCGGTTGCGCGCGCGTTACCGGGCCTTGCTCCGCGAGGAAGTGCGGCGGACGGTAACGACCGACGCGGAAGTGGACGGAGAACTGCGCGAGCTGTTGCGGGTCCTCTCCGCCGCCTAGCCGCCTGGTAGTTGGCCATGTGTCCCTCCGCGGAAACGCGCGCAACGGTGCGGCCGACCGTCGAGAGCCAGGTCCTCCAACGATTTGAGGCGGACGCAACCTTTACCCATATCGAGCTTCTTGCCGCTCTTCTGATATTCGCTGGTGAACCAGGCGGAAAGAGTGGAATGACCGTAGAAGCAGAGGAAATGCAACACCATGCCGAACTTCTGCGAGCCGAGCGCAACCAAGGGCCGCGGCAATTTGGGATTCTCGCCATAGCCCGCCGGATACAAGGACAGCGGGACTTACTAGCCGATCATCGAATTGCATGCCCTTAGCGCTCTAAGCGCATCCGGCTATCGCGGTTTAGTGTGCGCCGCAAACGCTAAGGGAGCCGTTCGTCGCTATACGTGAGGCACGTATACCATTCTCTTTCTGCAATGGTTTCGGGACCGACAGCGTCATCGCACCGTGCCGCTGCGTCGACGCCGCTCGCAGTTTAGTCTCCGCGCGCAGCGGCGCTGCGGGCGCGGACGCGCAGCAGCGGGAAGACGCAAAGCGCCATCGCAAGCAGACCGAAACTCCAGCTACTATCCGGCACTGGGGAAGCGAATCGATATGTCGTCGGGAAGGTGCTGCCAGGGTTAAACCCGGGCTGGCCCGCCGTCGGCGTGTAGATGGTAAAGCCGGACGTGTTTTCGACAATGCTCACCGCATTAGCGTAAAAGGCGAGGGGCAGACCGGTATCGCCGAGCAGACCTCCTCCGATATCAGCGGAATAGAAAAACACCTGCTGTGTTAACACTCCACTGACGAGGACCGCTGGATTGAACCGGATCACGTCGCCGACTACACCCGCCATACCGACCATCAAGACATCGCCCACCACGAAACCGCCTTCGGCCGGGCGAAATGTGAAACTGAGCGCGGCGGGCAAGCCGCCCGGGCCGGGGTCGGGCGCCAGGCTGCCAGCGAGCGGAATGACGAAGCCATTGGGCAACTGAATCATGCCCTGCCCGGTTTCGTTCAGGGTGATGGTTGGATTTGGGGGAGCTTGTGCAGGCAGCAATCCGCAGGTGAGGAACAGCGTTGCCGCGGCCGCGGATAGCCTGGAGACGAAAGAGAGGGAGTATGGAGGTTTCATGATATTCCCTTTTAACAGAGGCGGCCGCAGCCCGGCGCTGCAGAAAATCTTCGCAGCTTGGATTTTTTTGCGCCGGCTGATAGAACACTCGCGTGCAAACGCCCAGCGCCACCATCAACGGCCAGGCGGATCCATTTGGCGCGACCCAATGGAGCGTCATTCTCGCAGCCGGCGAAACGCAGGCGGAGCCGGAGAGTTCGCGCGCAGCGCTGGCCACCTTATGCCAGACCTACTGGCCACCGCTCTACGCCTGCGCGCGCGGACGCGGTTACTCGGTGCACGACGCACAGGACGTGACGCAGGGGTTTTTCGCGTATTTGCTCGAGCATAAGATCTACCAGCGAGCGGCCCCCGAGAAAGGGAAGTTCCGCTCTTTCCTCCTCGCCTCCTTCAAGAACTTCCTTTCCGATGCGCGCGACCGCGCCCAGACCTTGAAGCGCGGCGGCGGGCGCGAGTTCCTGCCACTCGATGAAAACAAGGCGGGGGCGGCTGAGGCGCTCTTCCAAACCCACGACTCATCAGGCAAGGATGTTCCTGCACAGGACCACATCTACGAACGCACCTGGGCCGAGACGCTGGTCGCGATCACGCTGGACCAAGTTACTGCAAGCTACCGAACGGAAGGAAAGGAATCGCTCTTTGAGCAATTGAAGGACTTTCTAACCATTGGCGCCGCCTCTTTGCCGACTTACGCCCAGCTGGGCGCACGCATGGATATGACAGAGTCGACCCTGCGAAGCCATGTCACGCGTCTGCGCGCGCGATTTCGCGAAACCTTGCGTGCCGAAGTAAGGCGGACCGTGAACAGCGAAACCGAGGTGGATGCAGAGCTCCGCGAGTTGCTGCGCGTGCTTGCTAGCACCTAAGAGTGGTCGCGGCGCGATGATTAACACGGCTATTGTCACGGTAGCCTGCCCTGTGTGTGGCGAATCGTTAGGAAGAAACGGGCTTTGCACGGCCTGTCTTTTGCGCCTAGGCCTGGAGGCGGGCGACGAATCGACGGTCTTCGGTGATTTCGAAATCGAGCGACGCGAGGACGGTTCTTTATGGGAGCTCGGGCGCGGCGCCATGGGTGTGACCTATCGCGCAGCCGACAAGGTCCTGAAGCGCACCGTCGCCTTAAAGGTCATCGAAACGCCCGTGGCCCCGCAGGCCACGCCAGTGCGTGAACGTTTTCTGCGCGAAGCGCGCGCCGCCGCCGCTTTACGACATCCGAACATCGCCGGCGTCTTTCAGTTCGGAGCATCGCCGGAAGGTCATCGCTGCTACTGCGCGATGGAGTTAGTCGAAGGCGAAACGCTCGAAGCACTCGTTAGGCGCGATGGACCGTTGCCGGCAGATGTGACTTTGGATATCGCGATGCAGGCGACGCGCGCGCTCATCGCCGCGGCGGAACGTGGTCTGGTTCATCGAGACTTAAAGCCGGGCAACATCATGCTCGCCAAAGGCGAGCAAGCCTTAGAAGTGAAAGTGATCGATTTCGGCTTAGCTAAGGCCGCGAACGCGGCCGGCGACATGGAACTAACCCATAACGGCTTTGTCGGCACGCCGGCGTTCGCCAGTCCGGAACAGTTTGCCGGCGGCGCGATCGATGCGCGCACCGACATCTACGCACTAGGGGTCACGATGTGGTTTGCGCTTACGGGCCGCCTGCCCTTCGCTGGAACTACGATCGAGGAAATCCGCGCGCGGCAGGCGAAAGGCGTTCTGCCTAACGAGCAGTTGAAGCTGCGCGGCGTCCCGGAGCCTCTGATCGAGTTAATGCACTCGTGCCTCGCATTCGATCCGGTGCAGCGGCCCGCTTCCGCGGGGGAATTGATGCGTGCGTTGGAATTGTCTGGGGCGGACATCGGCAAAACGAAACGGAGCCGCAAGGTTGCGATCGCGGCACTTATTCCGACGCTAGTTGCCGCCGTTGTCCTGGCGTTCTATCTCTCGGGACCCCAGGGCAAGACACTTACTTCTCCTCTTGAGAATACCAATGCGCTAAGGACGACAGACAATCCCGAGGCTTATCTTCTCTTTCTGCGCGGGCGGAAGGCAGAGACAACGGATAAATTCCGCGACGCCGTCGAGCTTTACCGGCAAGCCTTCGCCCTCGATCCAATCTTCGCCTTAGCTCGGGCGCGGTTCTCGATTTGCGCAAGTGAGTCGGCTCACATTTCTTCTGACCATCGCTTGATGGAGGAGGCGCGAATTGGGGCGGAGGACGCGCTGCGTCTTTCACCGAACCTCGCGGAAGCACACGTCGCCATCGCTCGGTGCCATCTAGACGGCGACCACGATTACGAGCGTGCGTTAAAGGCAGTTACCCGCGCCGCCGAATTGGCGCCGAACTCTGCCGAGGTGCAGCTTAACGCCGCCTTCGTTTACAAGGGGAAACAAAACTTTCGGCAACGCATTGAGGCCTTACGCCGCGCCGAGGATCTGGATCCCGATAACACACGAATGCGCAGCTTCCTGGTAGTGACTTATCGATGCGTGCGTGACTGGAGGAATGCGATTCAGGCGCTCGATCGGCTCACGATTCGTGCAACCGCTGCGAACTTGGTTGCTTCACGATGGAGCCGCGCCCGCGACGAGTTCCGGCTCAGCGGAAATATCGATGCGTTGAAAAAGGCGATCGCGGAGGAGGCGAACGGCGGAGAAGCCTCCGCGGCGCAGCTCGACTTCGAGCGATTTCAGACCGCGATGTTCGAAAGAGATTACGCCAACGCCGCGCACTATCTCTCGCAGATCGCGCCGGAGACCTATGCGCAAGCTGAGCGCGTTGGGATCCCCTCGCATACCAAAGCATTTGACGAAGCGCTTCTCGCGGTGGCGAGCGAGAGCGCTCCATCACTTCAAGAACAGGCATTGCAAGCCGCGGAGCAGGAAATCCTTTCGCCCAACACGGCTACAAGCGACTCCGGGACCCCGAAATCCTTCGAGGACCTGGCGCTGATTCACGCACTGCTCGGACGTAAAGAAGAAGCCATCCGCGAAGCAGAAAAGGCAATCGAGGTGATGGAAGGTCCGCCTGGTAGTATTGAAAAAAACGCGCTGAGCTCGGCGCTCGCGCTGGTCTATGCGCGCACGGGCGAATCTGAAAAGGCACTCGATCTTATCGAGCATCTCCTGACCTTGCCTAGTGAGTTACAGGGCG